>PLME01000011.1 GCA_003142375.1 Dehalococcoidia bacterium
GACCGACCTGGCTGTCAGCGTGGGTGGCGATGGCACCATACTGCGCGTGGCCAGGATCATCTTTCCGCTCGAGATACCCATCGTCGGCATAAATTTCGGCAACCTGGGCTTCATGACCGAGCTCAGTGCTGAAGATGCCCTGGATAAGCTGCTGGTCATTATCGATGGGGGAGGCTGGACCGAGCCAAGGACTATGCTCCAGGCTGAGGTCAAGCGCACCGGCAATAAATACCATGCTCTCAACGACGTGGTGGTGGGACGGGGCAAATTCCTCAGGCTGGTCAACATCCAGGTTCATATCAATGGGGAGGCTTTCACGAAGTACAGGGCGGATGCCGTCATCGTGGCGACCTCTACCGGCAGCACTGGCTATTCTCTGGCCGCCAACGGCCCGATCCTTCATCCGGAATCGAGGGACATTATACTGAAGGCCGTTTGCCCCCATTTAAGCATGGATAAGGCGGTGGTCCTGGCTCCGGCATCAAACGTCAGGTTGAAGGTCTTCACCAACCACGGTGCGGTCGTCAGCATGGACGGCCAGGTGGAGGAGCCGCTTAATACGGAAGATGAGATTGAAGTGTCCCTCAGCCCCAATGTGACCAAGTTCATCCGTTTGAGGCCCAAGGGCGAATTTTACTCGACACTGGTATCCAAACTGAAAGGGAAATCATTATGACACGTCATTGCGAGGCACAAAGTGNNGGCACAAAGTGCCGTGGCAATCCTTTGTACGAAGGAAACCACGTCATTGCGAGCGAGGCGTGGCAATCCTTTGTACGAAGGAAACAACGTCATTAACACCGTCATTGCGAGGAGCCCGCAGGGCGACGTGGCAATCCTTATAATCGAAGAAAGTGACACGTCATTGCGAGCGGAGCGTGGCAATCTGTATAATCGAAGAAGGTAATACGTCATTGCGAGGAGCCCGCAGGCGACGTGGCAATCCTTTGATTCGAAGGTAATAAGGACGAAAACAAATGAAAGTTGAAAAAGCACGTATAGACGACGTCAAGCAAATCCACGAGCTTGTGAACAAATTCGCAGGCAAAGGCGAGATGCTGCCCAGGGCTTTGAGCGAGATCTATGAGAACCTGAGGGACTACCTTGTGATACGCAACCGGGCCGGCAAGATGATTGCCTGCGTGGCGCTGCATATTAGCTGGTCCGACCTGGCCGAGGTCAAGGCGCTGGCTGTGAATAAGGCCAACCACAAGAAGGGCATGGGCGCCGCCCTGGTGAAGGCCTGCGTGGTGGAGTCGAAGGCACTGGGCATACCGCGCATGTTCTGCCTGACCTACAAGCCCGGGTTTTTCAAGAAGCAGGGGTTCAAGGAAGTGGAGAAGACGGAACTGCCGCGCAAGATCTGGGCGGAATGCTATAGCTGTCCCAAGTTTCCCGACTGCGACGAGGTAGCGCTGGTCTACGACGTTACGGCGGCCAATTGATGCAGGAGAAACTCGTATCCAGCGAGACGGTCTATGAGGGCAGGGCCGTGGACCTGCGCATCGACACTATCCAGAAGGCGTCCGGCGAAGTCACCACCCGGGAGATCGTCTGTCATGCCGATTGCATCGCAGTGGTGGTACTGGATGATAAGAATAATGTAATACTGGAGAAGCAATACAGGAGGGCGGCGGACAAGGTGCTGCTGGAGATACCGGCCGGCGGCATCGAGGAGGGCGAGACGCCCGAGGAGGCGGTCAAGAGGGAGCTGCAGGAGGAGATCGGCTACCTGCCGGGCAAAGTGGCCAGGCTGGGCGGTTTCTACTCCGCACCCGGATACTGCACCGAGTACCTGCACCTTTTCCTGGCGACGGATTTGAAGTCGTCACGTTTAACCGCCGAAGATACCGATGAGATCGAGATTGTACGGGTGCCTGTTTCTGAGATCAAAGGCCTGATCGACAGCGGTCAGATATGCGATGCCAAGAGCGTGGCGGGATTGTTGCAGTTTTGGGGGATGACGGTATAAATAATTAGAATGGAATTAGGATAAATATTAGGAATGTTGATTGTTGTCCCTAATAGGTTGTTGTATAGCTTGTCCAGCTTTGAGTAATTGCATAATGCCGGATACTATTTGCTCTTTTTTCATTTTGCTATTTATTGGAAGTCTGTTGAATTTGATAAATACAGCCAAATCCTTCGAAGTGAGTGAATGAAGAAATATCTGGAAGCCTTCAATAGTATCTATATTATCAATTTCAGCCGCAACTTTATTCCATTGTTGAACAGCATCTAATTGAGTGATTTTTATCCGCGATTTTGGGTGGTCAACTAGATTTAATATATTGGGTGTCTTATTATTTTCATATAAATTTAAAGAGCTAGTTTCAAGTATTTGTTCTGCTCTTTTAATTTCACGTTTAAGTGTCACTAATATTTTTTTTAACTCAGCAAGTTCATTCTTATCCAAAAGTTACTCCTATTATTAATTAAAATTATAGCAACGCCTTTACTTCATTCCACAGACTCTGAAATTCTTGTCTGAATTGCACAGGGAAGCCTCCAAAACTGATAGCTTGTCTGACCCCGGCGCGTTCAGGTATCAAAGTTTTTAACACGTCTATTTTAGCAATGTTCTGCTTAGAAAGTGAATTCGCTTCTGTCGTCAATTGTCTATAAAAATAATCGGTTTCATTAAATGCACTAAAATGACCACCGGCATAGCGCCCTCTTGCTCTATTCATAAATACTGCAATTTTAGGTTCAGGCCAAGGCTGAACCCAACCACGTAATCCTTCCATCATTATCCTCAATCCGCGAACCGCGAAAACATCTGGATTGGTTGGTACAAGTATGAGGCTGCAGTTGCTCAGAACAGAATAAGACAAAAGTGTGAATGACGGTGGGCAGTCAAAGAAGACAATGTCATAGCCGCGGATAGTCAATTTTCCAGAGAAAGCACTTATGAAGCCTTTCACATTACTCGGATTAAACATTTGAAGCTCCATCCAATAAAGGTCCTCAGTGGATGGAATAAAATGCAGGTTGGGTAATACTTCGAACGTCAAATTATTATCTACAGGAAAATCGAAATGCTGACATTGGCCTTTAGCCCATTTATCATAAGCGTCTATTGCATAAAGTAATGTCCTACCTGTCCTTTTATGTTTTTCCTCGTACCATTTCTCAAATGTTCTATCTAACTGACCTGATCCCTCATCAATAGATAGAGCAGTAGTCAGGCTCATTTGGGCGTCCGCATCTATAACAAGTACCTTTTTATTTTCTAACGCTGCCATTTTTGCTAATAGCCAGGTTATAGTGGTTTTACCAACACCACCCTTGAAATTGACGGTTGCAACTATCTTCATAACTGACCCCCCCGCTACGCAAATCTATTCTGTGGATCTGATTGAACTATTTGGCCACTATAATATCATAATAAATAATAAAGATAACCTGTTCATAAGAAGCATAACATTGGTCGCAACCGAATTGCACTATAGTACCCATACGCCGGCTCCCTTCGCATGGTAATCATGCTTGGCTGATCACGATCGTTGCGTAGACGCAGGCCAAGACTTGCCTAGTAGATTACAGCTATATATGAAATAATCTTTCGTGATTACCATTAAAAAATTATAATCCGCTTACCCAAGAATCCTTGGGCGGTTCAATACATAAATATTCGCGGTAAATGCGTTCTTTGTATTCTTTGCCCATTTCATTGACAGCATCAATAAAAGACTTATATGTACCGGATCCGCCGATCTTTTCCCAGAATTCTTCGCCAATTAACACAACCTTATCTTCCCGCATATTGAACCAGCGAGATGGAAATGGCCAGCTGTAATTATCCCTGGTACCATATGGATTATAAGGTAATGCATAATACGCGCCATGAATTTGAATAGGATCCATGCTATATAGTTTGAATAATTTTTCTTTACTTACCTTTGTCTGATCACTATTCGGGAGCGGTGCTTTTAACTCAAAAACGTATTTCTTATTGTTCTTCACATCTTCAGCATAGATATCAACAACGACAGTGACGGGTATATTCGGCCCCCCGCCGGCAAGAATATACTTCAATTCATTTTTCCAATCAGGTTTAGTTTTCTTTTTGCCTGACTGGGCATGTTCCAATTTGTTCAAAATTTCAGTGATCCGCCTTAGCCTCTCTTGCTTAACAACGCCGTCAATCCTATAGTTAGTAACCCCTTTTCCGAGACCTGCATTAGCGGCCACAACAGCCAGATTTTCCCAGACACTGCCAAAGGGCGTAACAAATCGCCGCTCGAAGTGAGATCCTTTGAATATCTCGTCGGGAACCAAGGCAGCGTAAAGAGGTTTTGTTGCCTTAAATTTGTCTTTCAAAAATGGATCATCGACAAGTACTTTATGCAGGACGCTATCCATAAGTGATGTAATCACACTCTGGATAGCGTATTTCATATTTTGTGATTTTTTCAACTCACGATCTCCCAAATGCCAGACCACGGATGCACGGCACAGATTATCTCACAAACGACAATTTAATGGAATTTAGCTCTTCCGCCAAACAAATACAGATTCATAAAATTCGCTAAACCGCCGGCCAGTTCTACGATTAACATGACGATCAACCACTGCTTCTATTTCAACGCCGCACATTTTGGCAATAGCGTAATACAGATTTGATTTATCGTGAACAACCACAATTAAACGGCCACCGGTGGGCATGCTATCAACAGCATTCTTAAACACGTCGACAATACCGCTTTGATATAGTTGCTGAGCAGTTCGATTTGCGCCTTTCTTTGCCGCCCCAATCTCAGCGCCACGCCTATCCTCTAAACCAAGCAAATGATAGGCATAGGCATGTTGTTCATGGTAATCAATCAGACCCATATAGGGGGGACTTGTAATAACACCTGATATCGCTGGAAAACGGGAATTTCTACTATCATCATGATGCAATTCAACAGTAGCATCTGTTCTTAGCTTGGAGAATTCCTCAATTCGTTTAAGAGTGTCAATACTATACCGTTTAAGGAATTTATCTGCTTCATTAACTGGACAGCAAGTACGCGAATGCTTATGACACCAATAAGGACCATTCTGTGGACGTTTAGGAAAATCCAAATCAAAGTGGGTGGTTAGACGAGCGGAACGAGCGGAACGAGATAAGATAACTTTAAGTAAATCCTTATATTCATAGTCACCGGATTCGATTAAATACCTATACGCTAATAGCTCCTTTAAAGCTCTTGGTGAAAACCATTCTTCGAGATAATGGTTGTCATTTTCAGGTATTTTGAAAGAAAGCGGATTATTTAATAGTAACTTTCGTTGCCCATAATGAGTATCAAATTCCGACAACTTATCTAAGACATCCAGCACTTCAGTTCTGGCTTTACGTAAATTGTATTTATATAGCTTGGCATGGCACAACATAATATTAAAAGCGGAAATATCATAGCCAATTCCATTAATACCCAATTCGTTAGCTTGAACCAGAGTTGTACCTGACCCACAAAACGGATCCAAAACCGTTTGCTCAGGTTTGAAATATTTTCTTAGAAATATTTCTACCAATTGCGGAATATATTTACCCAAATACGGATGTAATCTATGAACATGCTTGGTTCGATCTTTCTCTGGCAAATCTCGCTCACGCCAGTTCATATTCAGAGATTCTAGGGGTGTTTCCGCAGAGACGGTATTTGGTATGGTTGGAACCGTGGAAGTCGCATAAAGCGGAATTCTTTTTTCCTCGTTGGTCATATCCAAAATTAGTAAATCCTATAGATATTTTTAAATAAACTACTATTAGTTTACAATATCCATTAAAGTAGCACAAGTGTACTCATATAACAAAGGCGTGACTGATTAATAGAAGAATGTCCCTATTTCATCTTTGTAATAATCGCATCCGCCACCTGTGAGGTGCCAACGCTGGGCGCGTTGCGGTCCTGACGCAGGTCGTAGGTCACGTTCTTGCCTTCGGCGATGACGGCCGCGATGGCGTTCTCCATCTTATCGGCGGCCTTGTCTTCGTTCAGATAGCGCAGCATCAACACAGCGGAGAGCATCTGCGCCATGGGGCTGACCTTGTTCATGCCGGTATACTTGGGGGCACTGCCGTGCGTGGGCTCGAAGAGGGCCACTCCATCGCCTATATTGGCCCCAGGCGCCAGTCCCAGGCCGCCCACCAGCCCGGCACAGAGGTCGGAGATGATATCGCCGTAAAGGTTGGGCAAAACCAGCACGTCATATTGCCGCGGGTCCCTGACCAGCCGCATGCAGAGCGCATCCACCAGCACCTCGTCATACTCGATCTCGGGATAATCTTTGGCAACTTCACGCGCCACGGAGAGGAAGAGGCCGTCGGTGAACTTCATGATATTGGCCTTGGAAACCGCCGTGACCTTCTTGCGCTTATATTTGCGGGCATAGTCGAAGGCGTATTTGACGATGCGGCGGGTGCCAAACTCGGAGATGGTCTTAATGCTGTAGCCGGCATCCTTGCGCAGGGGGTCCTTGAAGCTCTTCTTGATCAAATCATATAGCTGGACGGCCTCGGCGCTGTCTTTGGCGAACTCGATGCCGATATAAAGGTCCTCGGTGTTCTCCCTGACGATGACCAGGTCGACATCCCGGTAGGGCGTGGTGACCACGCCTTTGTAGCTCTTACAGGGCCTGAGGCAGGCGTAAAGGTCGAGCTTCTTGCGCAGGGCCACATTGACGCTGCGGAAGCCGGTGCCGATGGGCGTGGTGACGGGACCCTTCAAGGCGACTTTGTTCTTGCGGATGGACTCGATGGTCTCTTCGGGCAGGGGTGTGCCGTATTTGGCGATGGCGGCTTCGCCCACGGTGAAAACGTCCCAGTCGAACTTGACGCTGGTGGCCTCGAGCACGCGCAAGGTGGCCTCGGTGATCTCGGGACCGATGCCGTCGCCGGGGAGGAGAGTCACTTTATAGGGCATTTTAGTTACCTCTCAATTGGTTCCTTCGAATTAAGGGATTGCCACGGCACTTTGTGCCTCGCAATGACGTTTTTACAGACAAAGGATTGCTTCGCTTCGCTCGCAATGACGTGTTTCTCAATGGTTCCTTCGTACAAAGGATTGCCACAGGGCTTCGCCCTTCGCAATGACGTGTGAAGTGGCCCGCGGGTCGCAATGACGTGTGAAGTGGCTCGCAATGACGTGGTTTCGGGGCTTGGCTTCCTCCTTCGAAGGGAAGGATTGCCACGCCCCGATTGCATCGGGGCTCGCAATGACGTGTTTTCCTTTCACCATTTAAAATCGCCGTACTTGTTGATATAGGGGATCAGGCCGCCTTCGTTGAGGATGCTGAGCATGGCGGGCGGTATCCTGGTGAAGCTGTATTTCTCGTTCTTGGTGACGTTATGGATGACGCCCTCGTCCAGGCTGACCTCGAGCATATCTCCCTCGCCAATCTTATCGGTGTCGCAGATCAGGACGGGCAGGCCCTGGTTGATGGCGTTGCGGAAGAAGATGCGGGCGAAGGATTTGGCCAGTACAGCGCTTACGCCGGCCATCTTGATGACCAGAGGGGCATGTTCGCGGCTGGAGCCCAGGCCGAAGTTGGAGCCGCCCACAATAAAATCTCCCGGCTGTACCTTCGAGGCGAACTCGGGATTGGCGTCCTCCATGACGTGCTTGGCCAGTTCGGGCAGGTTGCTGCGCAGGCTGGCGTATTTGCCGGCGATGATGAGGTCGGTCGAGATGTCATCGCCGAACTTGAAAGCCCGGCCTTTTAAAATAGTGTGCTCCATCAGAGAACCTCTCGCGGATCGGTGATCCTGCCGGTGATGGCGGAAGCGGCGGCTGTGGCGGTTGAAGCCAGGTAAATGAAGCCCTCGGGATTGCCCATGCGGCCCTTGAAGTTGCGGTTGGCGGTGGAGATGCAGACCTCGCCATCGCCCAGTATGCCCTGGTGCAGGCCAAGGCAGGCGGCGCAGCCGGGCGGCAGTATGAGTCCGCCGGCCTCAATGATGGTGTTGGTGTAGCCCGCCCTGTTGGCCTCCAGCATAATTTTGCGGGAGGCGGGACAGACCAGCAGCCGTACGCCCTCGTGCACCTTCTTGCCTTTGAGGATGGAGGCGGCCTCGGCCATGTCCTCCAGGCGGCCGTTGGTGCAGGTGCCGATGAAGGCCTGGTTGATCTTAATATCCTTTAAGCCCTTAACCGCGGCGGTATTGTCCACGGTGTGCGGCTTGGAGACGGTCGGCTCCAGTTTGAAGGCGTCGATATCGATGACGCGCTCGTAAACGGCATCGGAGTCGGGCTGCAGGGGCTTGAATTTATCCGCCCGGCCCTGTGATTTCAAATAGGCCCGGGTGATCTTGTCGGAGGGGAAGAGTCCGACCTTGGCCCCGGCCTCGACGGCCATGTTGGCGACGGTCAGCCGCTGGTTCATGGGCATTTTGTCGATGGCATCTCCCGAGAACTCCAGCGCTTTATAGGTGGCGCCGTCGGCGCCGATCAGTCCGATCAAATGGAGTATGAGGTCCTTGGCGCCCACGCCCTTGCGGAAGTTGCCCGTGACGTTGATCTTGAAGGTCTCGGGCAGGCGCAGCCAGGTCTTGCCAAGCGACCAGGCTACGGCGATATCGCTGGAGCCCATGCCTGTAGCGAAGGCGCCCAGTGCCCCGGCGGTAACCGTGTGGGAGTCGGCTCCCACTATGACGTCACCGGGATTGGCCAGCTTCTCGGCCACCAGCTGATGGCAGACCCCGCTGCCGGCATCGAAGAGCAGGCAGCCCGTATCGGCGGCGAACTGCCGCAGGAAGAGATGGTCGTTGGAGAGGGCACGGTTGGGGCTGGGGGCGGCATGGTCGATGAAGACCGCCGAGCGTGATGGATTGGCCAGCGTCTGCTTCTTGCCGGCCTTGAACTGGAGCACCGTGAGCGGTCCGGTGGTATCCTGTACGAAGACCAGGTCCACGGGAGAAATGACGATGTCGCCGGCTTTAGCGTCCGTGCCCGACTTGGCGCTGAGTATTTTTTCGCTTAATGTCTTGCCCATAATAGAGTCAATATTTTAGCATAATTGTAAACCCGTCATTGCGAGGCCGAAGGCCGTGGCAATCCTTCGATTCGAAGACTGAAACCTTCGTACAAAGGATTGCTTCGCTGCGCTCGCAATGACGTACGAAGGGGTAGCAAATATACGTCATTGCGAGGCCGAAGGCCGTGGCAATCCTTCGATTCGAAGACTGAAACCTTCGCACAAAGGCTTGCTTCGCTGCGCTCGCAATGACGTACGAAGGGGTAGTAAATATACGTCATTGCGAGGAGCCCGCAGGCGACGTGGCAATCCTTCGATTCGAAGACTGAAACCTTCGCACAAAGGCTTGCTTCGCTACGCTCGCAATGACGTACGAAGGGGTAGTAAATATACGTCATTGCGAGGCCGAAGGCCGTGGCAATCCTTCGATTCGAAGACTGAAACCTTCGCACAAAGGCTTGCTTCGCTTCGCTCGCAATGACGTGTGAAGTGTTGATGTATAACGCCCCCAATGACATAATAAAACGCGGTGAAAGAGCAGTTCTACGTATACATAATTTGCAACAAGAATAACGGCGCATTGTATACAGGCGTGACCAGTGACCTGGTAAAACGTGTATCGGAGCATAGGGCCAAGTTGGCGGATGGGTTTAGCAAAAGATATAACCTGGACAAGCTAGTTTACTATGAGATAGCAGGTAACGCCGAAGCGGCTATACTGCGAGAGAAGCAAATTAAGGCCGGTCCACGCAAGAAGAAAATTGAATTGATCGAAGACATGAATCCACTCTGGAGGGATTTATACCCTGATTTGTGACACGTTCCTTCGTACAAAGGGGTAGTTAACGCGTCATTGCGAGGAGCCCGCAGGCGACGTGGCAATCCTTCTATTCGAAGGCTGAAACCTTCGCACAAAGGCTTGCTTCGCTACGCTCGCAATGACGGGTTTATAGTGCGCTCGCAATGACGTGTGAAGTAAATCGCAATGACAGGTTTACAGTGCCCTCGCCATGACGTGTTTTGGATTTTGGCCATGTGGTAGAATACATTTATACTTGAATAGATGGGGAAAGCCATATGACAGAACCAAGGGCCAGTGAGAGCAAGCCCGGCATAACCCGCTGCGGGAAAAGCGTATTCCACTGGGGTACGCGCACCTATGTGATGGGGATACTAAATTTGTCACCTGATTCATTTTCCGGCGACGGGCTGCGCAGCGTGGACGATGCTATGCTGAAAGCGCAGCGGATGGTCGAGGAGGGTGCGGATATAATCGATGTCGGCGGGGAGTCCACACGCCCCGGCGCCGACCCGGTCATGGTAGAGGAAGAGCTGAAACGGGTGATGCCCTTCATACGGAAGGCGGCCAAGGTATTGAAGGTGCCGGTCAGTATCGATACCTATAAGCTGGAGGTGGCACGGCAGGCTCTGGATGCCGGCGCCGCCATGATAAACGACGTTTGGGGAATGCAGAAGGAGACGGGGCTGGCGGACCTGGCTGCTGAACGCAAGGTCCCCATAGCCTTGACCAGCAATCAGCGCGGCCAGATAGTTGAGGACATAGTGCCGGCAGTCTTGGCATCTTTACATAATCTGGTTGATGCCGCCCTTGAAGCAGGGATAGCCCGGGAGAATATCATCATCGACCCGGGCATTGGATTCGGCAAGACGCAGGAGCAGAACCTGGAGCTCCTGAACAGGCTGGATGAGTTGAAGGCCGTAAAATGTCCTATTTTGCTGGGGACCTCACGCAAGTCCGTTATTTTTAATGTAGTCGGCAATGAGGCAGAGGCCCGGCTGATTGGGACTGCGGCGTCGGTCGCCATCGGCATCGGCAAGGGCGCCGATATCGTAAGGGTACATGATGTGAAGCAGATAAAAATGATCGCTAAAATGAGCGATGCGATCGTGCGGGGCGTTGAAGTAGCGGAGGTCTATATCGGCATCGGCTCGAATCTAGGCGATAAAACGGCTAATATTTCAAAGTCCGTTCAGATGCTCTCGGAATTCGCTACCATCTGTCAGATATCGTCGCTTTACGAGACCGAGCCGGAAGGCCAGAAACAGCCGGATTTTCTGAATTGTGTGATAAAGGCCGAAGTTGGCGCCGGACCCGTTGAGTTACTGGGCATATTAAAAGATATCGAAAAGAGAATTGGACGGGAGCCTGCTCCCCGCAACGGGCCCCGAACTATCGACCTGGACCTGCTGTTCTATAATAATCAGGCGATAAATACCCCCGATTTGATAGTGCCACATCCGCGTTTGCATGAAAGGGTCTTTGTGCTGGTGCCCATGGCGGAGGTCGCACCCTCCTTCTTTCACCCTACGCTGCGCAAATCCATGCGGCAATTGTTGGCCGAATTGAACTCTACATGCAGGGTCAACAAATGCCCGGACCTGACAATCGATTTATAGNNATAGAAAAGCTGAGATGTATTTTTTATCGGTAGAGAAGAGTTTCGACGCAGCCCATTATCTGAAGGGATATAAAGGTAAATGCGAAAAGCTCCACGGCCACAGGTTCAAGGTGGTGGTTCGCCTGAAGGCGTCCAAACTGAACAAGATCGGGCTGGCCTACGATTTCACGGATCTGAAAAGGCAACTGGGAGACGTGCTGGCGAAATACGACCACGGCTGTTTAAATGAGGTGAAGCCCTTCGATAAGATAAACCCGTCCTCGGAGAACCTGGCCAAAACCATTTTCGATCAGCTTAAGCCGCTTTTTACAGGTGATACACACATCGGGAGCGTAGAGGTCTGGGAATCGCCGGAGTCCTGCGCAGTTTATAAGCCGGGCCGGGCCCTTTAGGTGTGTATGTCGGGGGGCAGCAGGTTGGGTATGCCGTCCTTGATGGGGTAGGGATGGTTGCATTTATGACAGATGAGCGTGCCGGCGGTTATCTCGCGTTCGTTGCGCTCCGTGACTACCAGCTCCAGCGTACCCTTGCATACGGGGCAGACAATTATCTCCATAATGGATTCTTTCATATCATCTCATCCTGTTAAGTCATTTCCGCTCAGCTTGAAGGGGCTGGCCTGAACATCATTTCCCAGATGGATATTCTAACATTTTGCGTTACGGTGCGCTCCTTGCGGACCTGCGTGGGGACTTCCCTGTATTTGATGACGTCCCGGGTCCTGGTAACCGGCTGATTTTTAGTGACCTGCGCCGGGTAGCTTATAGTCACCGTGGCCCACTGCTGGCTGGCGTTATAGCCGGGCCAGGCGGCCCAGCCACCGTTGTACCAGGGACCCCATGGCGACCACGGCCCGTAGGAGGGGCCATAAGGGGGACTGTAGTTATCGCCGACATAGTACTGGGGTGGGGTATAATAGCCGACCCCGCTGTTGGTGATGTTTACGGTGACGGTGGTGTCCGGGTTGTCGACTTTAAAGCTCTGTGACCAGTTGCCGTAGGTGACGGACTGGTTGATCACGGTCTCTGTATGCGTCTCGGTGGCCTGGTAAGGCACCATGTCCGTATATGTTTCTTGGGTAGTATAGTTCTCCGTGACTATCTCAGTATCCCAGTAAGTCTCCTTGACGGGCATGGGAATCGACAGGATGGGCAGCGAGAATAGAATTACTATAATGACAATTGGTATGGCCACGACCAGGATTATGGTGCGGTTTTTCAGAAAAAACGCTTTGAAATTGCTCATTTCTCGCCTCCTTGCTCACAATAACCGGATGCAAGGTTTAGTTTAATCAATAAACATGGGGCGGGCAAACTGTAAACCGGTCATTGCGAGCGCAGCGAAGCAATCCTTTGTACGAAGGTTTCAGTCTTCGAATCGAAGGATTGCCACGTCGCCTGCGGGCTCCTCGCAATGACGCGTTAACTACCCCTTTGTACGAAGGTTTCAGTCTTCGAATCGAAGGATTGCCACGTCGCCTGCGGGCTCCTCGCAATGACGCGTTAACTACCCCTTTGTACGAAGGGGCCGAGGACTTCGATTTACCAATCCTTTCGTACGTCATTGCGATGCCGGTCTTATTAACACGTCATTGCGAGGGCAGCGAAGCAATCCTTTGATCGGAGGGTTCAATCTTCGAATCGAAGGATTGCCACGTCGCCTGCGGGCTCCTCGCAATGACGTGTTTTCCTTTCCACGGCACTATGTGCCTCGCAATGACATGTTTTCCTTTCCACGGCACTGTGTGCATCGCAATGACGTGTTTTCCTTTCCACGGCACTATGTGCCTCGCAATGACATGTTTTCCTTGCCACGGCACTGTGTGCCTCGCAATGACAAGTTTATTCACCTGTCATTGCGAGCGAAGCGAAGCAATCTCTAGGGGTTATTGAAGAGGGTTTCCTTGTTCTTGAAGAGGGGCGAGACGGCCTTGAACTCCGGGGTCCCGGCCTTCTGCAGCAGCTGGAAAGCCACTGTTTCGGTGGTGGTGATGATGCCGCCGGCGTCCCTCATGTATTCCAGGGCGTTCTTCCAGTCCTCTTTGTACCTGGAGCACATGGCGTCCCTGACGATATGTACATGAAAGCCGTTGGCGATCATGTCCAGGGCTGTCTGCAAGACGCAGACGTGCGACTCTATGCCGGCGATGAAAACGTATTTTCTTTCCAAGGGCGTAAAATCACTGCAAAAAGCCGGCTCGCCGCAGGCGCTGAAGATGACCTTCTCCATAGGTTTATACAACGGTCCCAGGTCCTGCACAATCGGGTCGACCGTCGGCCCCAGTCCCTTGCGGTACTGCTCGGTAAGAAATATGGGGACCTTGAGGATATTGCAGGTAGCAATCAGCAGGCGGACGTTGCTTTCGACTTTGTGAAAAACGTCCTGGTCCATGGCTGCCGCAAGGTTCTTTTGTATATCGATTATCAGGAACAGCGAGTTGTGAGCGTTTATATTGCGGCCTGTAATCATCAGCGGTTCTCCCGTATTTGATAAGTCTAGGGAGATATTAAAAGGAATAGCCCGGGGTGTCAAAGAAGACCACTTGCCAGTATGAGTTCCTTTAAGATATTATTCCTTTGGTACATATAAACACGGATGTACGAGGAGGATGCGCCATGAAAATCGAACATGTGGAAGGTAAAAATGCCGGCAAGCTGATGCTATATGCGCTGAGCACATGTATCTGGTGCAAGAAGACCAAGCAATTATTGGTAGACCTGGGAGTGGAATACGATTACACATTTGTAGACATGCTGCAGGGCCCGGAAAAGGACGAGACCATGAAAATCGTGGCCAAATGGAACCCCGAATGCTCCTTCCCCACGCTGGTGGTGAACGACAGCCAGTGCATCGTCGGATTTAAGGAAAAGGAGATTAAAGAGGCGTTGAAGCTGTGAGCGAGGAGATTTCAGTAACGCAGGCCGAGGTAGACAGGGCCTACGAAAAGTATAAGAAGGATGCTGAAAGCGGGGGATATCATTTAAACCCCGATCTGGACTTTGCCAAGGGCCTTATCACAGGCCTGCTGGTCAACGAAAGGCGCTATGGATATCAGTCCTGCCCCTGCCGGTTAGCCGCGGGTGAAAAGAGAGAAGACCTGGATATAATCTGTCCCTGCGATTACAGGGACCAGGATGTAATGGAATACAATGCATGTTACTGCGCCTTATATGTTTCGCAGAAAGTGCTGGACTGGAGTTGGGAAGCGACCTCCATCCCGGAGCGGCGTCCACCCCCTGCGCTGAGAAAAAAAGCCGCAGCGGAGGCCGGAGCAGCCAAAATCGGTGCACTTCCGCTGCCGGTGTGGCGCTGCAAAGTCTGCGGGTATCTATGTGCGCGTGACGGCCCGCCCGAGATATGCCCCATCTGCAAGGCCAAAAAAGATAGGTTCGAGCGTTTCATTTAGCCTTATAATAATTCTCAGGGATCTTTTGCTTCTTATCTGCGAGAATAATTAGACCTGCGTATGAAAGACGTCTGGAAACATTATAACCTTGCCCGTATCGGGTGGCTTCAGCGGCACGGCTCGATATATTTCCCCTTCTGGAATATGGTCTTTAAATATCCCCCGCTGCTGGCCTTCAACGCCGTCCTGATGCTGAAATCCAACCTTACTAACTCGTGCATCGTGCATGTCATCGGGGACAGCCACGTAGTGCCCTTCACCTACCGCTTCCCCTACCTGATACACCATATATCCCAGGCCACGGCCTACAACCTGGGGAAGGAGAAGAGCTTCACCCGCTCCAGCGAGTATTTAAAGCTGTTCCTCTCCAAAATAAATAAAAAGAGGGACGTGGTCATGCTGGTTTTCGGGGAGATCGACGCCCGGGTGCATATCTATCTGCAGTACGGCAAGAGCGGAAGGACCTTAAGCATCGACACCCTGGTGGACGCTACGGTGGAGACGTATGGGGAGGTCATCAAACGGATAAAGGAAGACGGGTTCGCCGTCTGCGTTCACGGCATTCCGCCAGCGGCCAGCAAGGAATTCATCACCGCCCTGCCGTTTTCAGGCAAGCCGCGTGAGAGGAGCGAGATATCCAGGAAGTTTAATCAAAAGCTGAAGGAACGCTGTGAGTCGTTGAGGGTGCCCTATATAGATATTCAGTCCATAGCCTCCGATGATAGCGGCTTTATTAAGAAGTATTACCTGGCGGATGAGGTGCACTGCAATAGCAAGATAGTGCCCTTCACCAGCAGCGTCATTAAAGAGGCCTTCGGGAAAGAGAAAAGATTTTAATAGTTGCGACCGGTCAGGCCGCATGAGCTATTTGACGCCGACCGGTTCGGTGGATGGCTTGAACCTGATGCCGTTCCAATCGTACAACTGCCTTCCGCACTGGGTGCACATGACAAGTGTATTGCGGCCGCTGGCCTCTTCACGTGCCCTGACCAGTTTTTGACAGGAAGGGCAGTAAACCCTTTTGATTAGCATTTTCATACCTTGGCCTCCCTATAGTTACCTGTACTATTCTAGCACACAGGGGGAGGCGCGGAATAAGAAAACGTAATTATCCCATCGAGATAAGCGGTTGATTGGTAATCTATCTTATTACTTTTCTTGCTGAGTCTGACCCTATCGTCCCAATATTTTGGGCACTTTAGTACTATTAAATATTCTATTATTCCTGCACTATTAGTAACAATAAAGGCAAAAATAAGGAGGCGATAGTATTGGCGATAAATAACAACCTTCTGGAAAAAGCCTTGCGTCATGCGGGAGGCTGGGAAGAACTTGAGCGGCAATATAATGAGATTAAGAAAAACCAGTTTTACATTGATGACAATAAGGTTGAATTGTTGCAATCGTTTGATGGCAATTGGATCGCAGTTTATAATTCCGTAGTGGTAGCCAATGGCAAGGATTATGAATCTGTTGCTAAAGTATTGGCAAATAAGAAAATGCCGGCTGAGGAAACTGCAATCAGGTTCATATCGAGTAAGAAAATTGCCACCCCCTTTTAATATATGACCCGGATGGCTCATGGTACTTGTTACCATGGGATAATTACGTAAAAAATCCCCCGGACTTTGCTGAGGTCCGGGGGATTTTATTGTAAACCCGTCATTGCGAGCGAAGCGAAGCAATGACCAGTGAATAAAATCACTTCGTTCCTCGCAATGACCCAAATAACTAGTCTTTGATACCGGCTATCTTTTTGACCATGTTTTTCTTGGACTCGATGTCGTACTGAGTCGTTATGGCGATCTGTTCCATGACGGGTGAGCCGCCGCCGTGGTAGCTGCCGACCTGGTGTATTCCACCCGTGGCCGAGCAAAGAGCATCGCCGACATACATCCAGAATTTGATGGCATTTTCGGTTTTTATAGCGGGGTTGCGCATGGTGTACTTTTCCAGCAGGGCCTTGGTATCGGGATTGAGGAAATCGGCCTCATGCGGGAAGGTTGCGGGAATGCCGCCGGAGATGTCGCAGAGAATCTCTGATTCCCTGTAAACATTTTCGCCGGTCAGGCAGCGTCCGACATTGCAGTAAATTGAGTTTGGAATATAGCTGCCCGGGCCATAGGGGACAAAGCCCACACCCGGCATGTAGACCTCCGGTTTGCCCAGCTCGGATGCTGTAAAACCGGCGGCATAGCCGAGCTCGGTTACCATGATGAGCTCTGCCAGCTTTTCTCTCACGTGGCTGGCCTTGTGCACGCCGTTATATTCGGCGGCCAGGGCTGCCGTGCCAACGGTGATGTCGCCGATGGCCGGCTTGCAGCCGGAGTAGCTGTGGCGATGGAAGAGGGCGAAGAGAAGTGCGCCTACTGCTCCGTGAACGGTCTCGCCGCAGAGGAAAACCCTTTCCCAGGGGATGAAGCATTTGTCGAAGATGGTATATGAGTCGGTTGCGCCGGGCATAAAGCCCCTCTTGAAATGCTTGCGCTCCCTCAGGTTATGGATGGTTACGACCTGCTTAATGCCCTCATAGTCTGCCGGGACGGCGAAGGCCACCGCCCAATCGTTTTCAGTTGGCAGAAGTGCGCGGGTGGGAACAACGATGATCTCGTCGGCTGTTGAGGCCTCGGAGTTATGGACCTTGCATCCGCTGACCACTATGCCGTCGCTTTTCCTCTCAACTACGTGCAGGTAGAGGTCCGGGTCGATCTGCTCGCTGGGCCTCTTCATTCTGTCGCCTTTAACATCAGTTTGTGCGCAGCATCCGACCAGGTCTTCGTTCTGAAAACGTTCGAGCCACTTAAGGAAATTCTTGTGATACTCGGTGCTGCCTTTGTTTTGCTTGTCGGCTTCAAAGGATATGGCGTTGAGCGCATTGGAGCCGTCGATGCCCATGCAGCGCTGTATGCAGCCGCCCACCCGCTGGCAGAGGGCACGTGTCATATCCTGCTTCTTGTGCAGGTCTTCCTTGCTCTGATGGATGTGGGTGAAACGGTTAATGGTATTGCCTGTGATGTGGCTCTTGGCCAGCATCAGGTCCTGTAGATTGGGGTCCTGGGCGAAATCGTACGTCGACCCGATGGTGTTGATAGTGTTCATCTGCTGTTCATCGCACCGGTCGATTAGATGGCCGTCGTAATATACGTTGCGGCGCATCTTGCTCAGGCGTTCCGTGAATTGTTTCTTAGTTCCCAGACATGTTTTAGGTGTTTTTGTTGCTTTACTGTCTATTGCCATATTTCCTCCTTATAGCAATGCTAATTATTTACTTTTTGATCCTACGACAGGTAGGCATGGATCGTTGTGACGTCTTTCATGCCACCTGCTTGACCGGCTGCAATTTTTTATGGCCGTTCTTTTTAGGGGACCTTTTCAGATGTGACAGGATAGCGCCAGTCTGCTCCTCAGTATATTCTTCCAGTGTGTAGTGCTTCTTGAGAAACCAGCCGCGGTTGGCCCAGGCGTTGGCTATAACAATAATGTTATGGGCCGCTAGCCGGGGATCCTGTGCTTCGAAAACCCCCTCGGCAATTCCGTCGGCAATGAGTTTCTCATAATAATCGATAACGCGGCTTTCCGCCTTATAGACGATCTTTCTATCCTGCAGGGGCAGGGAAAGCATTATATGGTTGACGAAGTTGTGGAAATCACGGTAATTTTCCACGATCTCCAGATAATTCTTGATAGAGTCTTTCAGCCGCTCCTCGCAGGACTTGCCTTTTTGTTCCTTGGTAAAGCGGGAGAGCGATTGGCAAGTCAGGTCCGAAGTGAAATTGATGATAAGATAGAGTATATCCTCTTTGGAACCTATGTAATGATACAGCCCGCCTGTGCTCATCCCCAGGGCCGAGGCCAGTTCCCTGGTACTGATATTGTGGTAGCCCCTCTTTGTGATCAGTTCGGTGGCTATCTTGACGATATGGTTTCTGCGTTCGTTAACCAGTTCGGTATCGCTGCTGAATGTTCTTACTTTTCTCATATTGCAGACCGAGCGCTCAGTCGATGTGAGTATTTTAGCATAATAACCGGCCATTACAAAATGTACAGAGAGCAGATGCGGTTGACTCTAATGGGCTGCTGGGTTAGGATACCCTGTGTTTAAAATAACTCCGCATGGACCACGGCTTGACATAAATAACATATAAATCAGGAGACGAAGCATGAAATTCCAGGGAGTGGACTATTATTGCATCGATGACCTATTGAGTGCGGAAGAGAAGATGACCCGTAAGATGACCAGGGACTTTATGGAAGATATTATTAAGCCCATGGTGGTCGATGCCTTCCATACCGAAGAACCGCTGGACATGAGGGCGCTGGCGCCCAAAATGGGGGAGCTGGGGCTTATCGGGCCTTTTATACCCAGGGAGTACGGGGCTGCCGGGTCGAGCTATGTAACCTTCGGCCTGATCTCGCAGGAGATCGAGAGGGTGGACAGCTCGATGCGCAGCTTTGCAGCAGTTTCGGCCGGGCTGGTGATGTTCCCCATCTGGCAATACGGATCGGAGGAGCAGAAAATGAAATGGCTGCCGGCCATGGCCAAGGGCGAGAAAATCGGCTGCTTCGGGCTGACGGAACCGAATGTGGGCTCAGACGTTTCGTCGCTGGAGACCGTGGCGGTGAAAAAGGGCAATAAATGGGTTATCAACGGCGCCAAGCAGTGGATAAGCGAGGCTGCCATGGCGGATGTCGCCGTTGTCTGGGCTAAGACCAGCCAGGGTGTCAAGGGCTTCCTGGTGGAGAGGGGTACGACCGGGTTCGAGCAAAAATTTATGAGCAAGAAGGGTTCCATGCGGGCAGGGGATGTGGGTGAGCTTGTCTTGAGCGATGTCAGCATCCCTGAGGACAGCATGCTGCCCAAGTCGGGTGGTCTGAAATCGCCCCTGTCCTGCCTGAATATGGCCAGATACGGCATATCGTGGGGCGCTCTGGGAGCCGCCATGGACTGTTACGAAACGGCCCTTAATTACACCGGCGAGAGGAAGCAGTTCGGTGCGCCAATAGCATCGTTCCAGTTGGTTCAGGAAAAGCTGGTGACGATGTTGATCGAGATCACCAAAGGGCAGTTGCTCTCCTACCAACTCGGCAGGCTGATGGATGCCGGGAAGGCCAGGCCAACCCAGATATCCATGGCTAAAAAGAACAATGTCGGGGTGGCGCGCATGTGTGCCCGCACGGCTCGCGAGCTACTGGGGGCCAACGGCGTTTCCCTCGAGTATTCACCCATCCGGCATATGGCCAATATCGAGTCCGTCTATACTTACGAGGGGACGGACGACATCCACACCCTTATCATAGGCCAGGATATAACCGGCATCTCGGCTTTCGGCGGGGGCAGGCAGTAATACCGTGTTAGGGGTATTACTGGCAACTTGATACAGGTTGGCCTGCCGATCAGATAAGTTGTACCATTAATGGCGGACGGCAACAGTCGCCAGACTTTAATCCGCATAATTACTTAAGAAGGAAAAGCATGATGCCCCTTGCATTTTTTGGTTTTGCTATATTCTGTTGCGTTTTCGTTGCGGCTGTATTCGTACTGGTCTTCTGGACGATTATCAACGGCCTTCAGGATGAAGCAAAGCACAGGAAGCAGAATGCTATTTTAAAAAAAGAGAAGTCAGCCCCCACCGACGAGGGTGACAAACCCGCCTAATCAGCAACCTCTCAGGCCGCTAATTATAGTAATATACTCGTTAGAAGTCCGATCACCAATCTTGCTGGCTAGACAATGACTTCCGCCTGGTTCTTCTGCTTGATGGCGGCCTGCGCGGCAATGAGCTTGGCAATGGGCACCCGGAATGGGCTGCAGCTCACGTAGTCCACGTTAATGGCGTGGAAGAAACTTATGGAGTGGGGTTCCCCTGCCTGCTCGCCGCAGACTCCGATCGGGATATCTTGTTTGGACCTTCTGGCCCAGAATATGGCTGTTTCCATGAGCCTGCCGACCCCTTTGATATCTATGATTTCAAATGGGTTGTTCTCCAGGATGCCGATTTCAAGATAGGTTGAGAGGAATTTCTTCTCGGCGTCCTCCCGGCTGAAAGAGTATACCGCCTGTGTCAGGTCATTAGTGCCGAAGGATAGGAAATCCGCCACCTCGGCCAGCCTCCCGGCCCTCATGCAGGCACGCACGGTCTCCATCATGGTCCCCACCTTCAGCGTGGAGCCTTCGGTGCAGCTCTTTTTTATCATTATCAGCTCCTGGGAGGTAATAACCTGGGGTATCATTATCGAGACGTCTGCCGGCGCTTCCTTCTTGGCTGCCTCTATGGCCTGGACCTGCATTAAATAAATTTCCGGATTGGTGACGGCTACGCGCACACCCCTGTGCCCGAGCATGGGATTTATCTCCTTGAGCTCTACAATACGCTGCCTGGTCTTTTCGTCGGCTGCTTCCTTTTCAGAGGGGAGAAACTCATGCAGAGGCAGATCAAGAAGCCTGATGATAATGGGCAGGCCTTTCAGCTCTTTAAACAAGGCGATGAAATCCTCTTTTTGAAGTTTGCTCAGGTGTTTGAGCGCAGCTGATTTCTGGGCGGGGGTCGCAGCCAGGATGTATTCCCTAATGGCAGATAAGCGCTCTGGCCCGCTGAACTGACGCTCCGTGCGGCAAAGGCCTATGCCTTCGGCGCCCAGCTTAATGGCCTGGGCCACCATCTCGGGGATGTCGGCATTAGCCCTGACTCCCAGCCGTTTGGCACCGTCCAGCCAGGTGAGCAGTTCCTCGAATTCCTTGATCATTACGCCCTCTTCCATGGGAAGCACACCGAGGTACACCGTGCCGCTGGTACCGTCGATGGTGATGGTGTCCCCCTTATAGATAGTCTGCCCTTTACAGGTGAACAGCTTCTTTGCGAGATCGATTAGGATATCTTCGGCGCCGCAGACGCACGGTTTGCCCATGGCCCTGGTCACGATGGCAGCGTGGGATGTCAGACCGCCCCTCGAGGTCAATACGCCGTCAGCCGCGGCAATGCCCTGGATATCGTCAGGGCTCGTCTCCGGCCTGACAAGGATGGAGGGGATGCTTTTCTTGGCCTGTGTCATGGCATCTTCCACAGTAAACACGACCTGCCCGCTGACAGCCCCGGGCGCAGCCGCCAAGCCTTTGGTCAACGGCTCATGCGCTTGAGTGGACTTGATATGTTTGTGCAAGAGCGCCCTCAGGTCATCGACGTTTAATCGGAGTATGGCTTCCTCCTGGGTGATAAGGCCCTGGTGCACCATATCTACCGCAGACCTAACGGCCGCCTGGCCGCTCCTTTTAGCCGATCGCGTTTGGAGTATGTAGAGAGTCCCGGACTCCACCGTGAACTCTATATCCTGCATGTTGCGGAAATGCTTCTCGAGGAAACTTACTTTTTGTTCCAGTTCCTTATATACCTCCGGCATGCTGGCCTTGAGCTGGGAGATGGGAACGGGCGTTTTGGCTCCGGATACGATGTCCTCTCCCTGTGCACATTCAATACATTCACCGAATAAACCGCTTTCACCCGTGCTGGGATCACGGCTGAAGACAACGCCGGTTCCTGAGCGCGAGTCCTTATTGCCGAAAACCATGGCCTGTATGACAGCCGCGGTGCCTATATCGGAGGCAATATGGTTAAGCCGCCGGTATTCCACGGCACGCATATTGTCCCATGAATCGAAGATACGTTTTATGGCCGATCTCATGTCAGCCGCACTATTAATATTAAGTACCGTGTCCATCATGCCCGGCATTGAAATCGGCGCTGATGACCGTACCGAGACCTGAAGGCCCTTGCCAAGCTTGGCATGAGCCTGTTTTTCCAGTTCTGCCAGCGCTTGAGCGATCTCTTTTTCCGCCAGACGTCCGGTCTTTTTATATTCGTTATACCCCCCAACGGAAACCACAAACCCAGGTGGGACCGGCAAACCCAGCCTGGTCATAATCACGAGGTTAGCCCCTTTGTTACCCAATGCCGCCTTATCTTCGCAGGCACCACCAAACGAGTAAATATAATCCATGACAAGTCCTCCTCAAGTTACATTATATAGGAAAGACGTATAAATAAAAGGCCTTTTCAGTTCAAAATTCTGACCTGAAGATGCTAAATTTGACTTAACCTGTTTATAACTTTGGCCGTCCGTGATATGCTCATAATAATATGAAAAAGATAAACTGGTTTAAGCTGGGAATCATCTTTGTCCTTTTTGTGATTTTCAGTGCAGTTGTAGCTTATGCAACACAAATAGTTTTCACCAGCTTTCATTTGCCCATCCATAGGTATGAGCCTGCGGCCTACCTGACGATTTTCCTGGTTGCTCTGGTGGTGAACCTGTCACTGATCCCGCTGCCCTTCGCGGTCTCTCTGATGATTGCTGCGGCCGCTATCTGGAACCCCATCCTGGTGGCTTTGGCCGGGAGCCTGGGAGCCAGCCTGGGGGAAATGAGCTATTACTATCTTGGATACCTGAGTAAGAAAGTTGCCATACCGGATGATATCATCGGGTACCAGACTGTGAAGTCCTGGGTCGATAAATACGGCATGTGGGCCATCGCCTTCCTCTCGTTCCAGCCGGTTATTCCCATGGAAATTGGTGGGCTGGTGGCCGGGCTGGCCAAATATCCCCTGGGCAAATTCCTCATCGCACTCTGGATCGGCAAATTTCCAAAATACATAATACTGATATACCTGGGATCCGCTTTAATGCACTTGATACCTGTTCTTCGTTAGGAGTTACCCGCTATAACTGAATTGCTGCAGAGAGGCAAGAAATCATGAATATTGGAAGTTTGCTGGATGACAACATACAGAGGTTCGGCGAATATGATTTTGTATGCTTCGAAGGTAAATGGCATTCCAATGTTGCAATAAACTTGGCTGCCAACCGGCTGGCAAATGCGCTGAAAAATCTGGGAATTGGTAAAGGGGACAGGGTTGGCGTTCAACTGTTGAATTGTCCGCAGCTAATGGAATCTTTTTTCGCCATTTTCAAAATCGGCGCTATTTTGGTGCCGGTCAACCCATCTCTTCGTTCGGAGGAATTGGCATATCTTTACCAGGATGCAGGTTTGGCAGCCCTGATCACCAGCACTGATTTCATGGACAAGATCAGGGCAGCTAAAGGGAAGGCTCCCGACCTGAAATATGTGATCACAATAGAAAAGAAAGTTCCCCAAGATGCCCTGTCCTACGACATAATCACAGGGCGGGAGCCGGGTGAGATTGCTCTAACGGAAACGGGCAACGACGACGTGGCCGTCATCATCTACACGGCCGGCACTACAGGCAATCCCAAAGGGGTAATGCTGACGCACTATAACTGGTTTACGCACATCACCGGGTATTATGAACTGGTTTTACTGGACAGAAGGGGTATCGAGGTAAAAGGCAGGGAGGCGACCGTGTTTGGGGTGGCCCGTAACCGCGTATCGCTGGTTACGCTGCCTCTTTACCATGGTTACGGAGTATTCGCTATGAATCTGGAGTTCCTCACCGGTGGGAGAATGATACTGCTTTCGCGCTGGGATACTGAGGAAGCGATGAAATGCATTGAGCAATACAGGGTTAGTGAATTCCGCGGCGTTCCAACCATGTACATCCAGTTGCTTAATTACCCCGCCGCCGATAAATACGATTTAAGCTCACTGCAGGTGTGCATCTGTGGCTCTGCCCCGATGCCCCTGGAGGTCGCCCGGCAATGGAAAGCGAAGTATGGCATCGATATATGGGAGGGCTACGGGTTGAGCGAAGCGACGACCGTCAATTGCGGTAATATAGCCGCCGGGAAGGAGCCGAGGTACGGTTCGATCGGCAAGTGCTATCAAAAATGTAATACCATATCAATATTCGGCCCGGACGACAGGGAACTGCCGGCTGGCGAGATAGGTGAGATAGTTATCAAGGGTCCATGCGTTATGAAAGGCTACTGGAACAAGCCCCGGGAAACCGCTGAGGCCATAAGGGATGGTTGGCTTCATACTGGGGATGTCGGCCGTAAGGATGAAGACGGTTACATTTATATCACCGACCGCAAGAAAGACCTCATCATCCGCGGCGGGGAAAACGTATATCCCACAGAGGTGGAGAACGTCCTTCACAGGCATCCGCAGGTGATGGAATGTGGTGTTATCGGCATCCCGGACAGCACGTATGGGGAAGAGATCATGGCTTTTATAGTACTCAAGACCGAAGGCTCAGCCACAGAGGAAGAGCTGATAGATTTTTGCCGGGAGCAGTTGCCGGCCTTTAAAAGGCCCAAGACCATCCAGTTTATGGACTCCCTGCCCAAAAGCTCGGTAGGCAAAATTTTGAGAAGGGAATTGCGCATTAATAAACGCGGTTAAATACAGCAGTCTGGACTTAACCCGGGGTTATAATTGGCCGGTAGATACCGATGAAACTTGCAGAAAACGCCGGATTATCCTATTATCGTTTAAGAGCGGGATATTAGATATGAATTACAGCGAGGTATGTGAGCATAGGAAATCGGGGCCCTTTATTAAATATTGTTTGGGGGGAAATATTCGCGCTGGTTTTTACCTGCTGATAGCATGTATTATTTTCTTCTCCACGTTTGCTTGTGCAAACCTTAATAAGAATACGGGGACACCTACGACGGGGTCCTCAACAAGTCAGCAGCCTGCCGGCAGTTCATCTCAAAATAATCCTGAGGCTGGCTCAAACGTAAACTCCAACACGCAACCTGCAACTACGCCTACACCGGCCCAGCCTACACCTGCGGTTACTACGCCGCCCCCGGCGCCGCCGGCCCCGGTTCAACAGTCCACGCCGCCTTCCCAGCCCGCCGCTACTTTGAATGTCCCCCCGGCTAGCCAGTCGAGTACAGGTGATATGATCAAGAAGGAAGCCTGTCTGATGGGGCTGACCAAAGATGATTTAGGTGGGGAAGGATGGGTACGCATAAGCTCGGGGCCCGCGTCGATTTTGTATACAAATTCAGTGTGTCACGCACAATATTCACAGGGCGGATCATTTTCACCGACCGTGCAAAATACGGTGGCGGTATATCGCACCGTTCAAGTTGCGATCAACGCCTATGATAAGGAAAAGCCGCAGTATGCCACGGTTTCCAATCCGGCCATCGGCGATGAGTGTTTTTTAAATGACTCTGTTCCCATCAACAGGGAGTTGGTATTCAGAAAAGCCAATGTGGTTGTATATCTATTTTTACAGCAGTATCAGACGGGAGACATCGAGCACTATGCCAGTGTGATTGAGCAAAGGATTACCCCCTGACCTTAAACCGATGATAATTTGAGCAAGAGCGATAACATTGGAACAAAAACAGATGGATAGTCCACAGGAACAGAACGGGAGAGTCAGACGAAACAGGCACCATGGTTTTTCGGCCATTTTTGCCGGGCTGTTTCTGATCATGCTGGGGGGACTGCTTTTCCTGGCCAGCCAGGGGATTATTTCATGGGATAAATGGTGGCAGCTCTTTCTCATAGGGCTTGGCGTTATTTTATTAATCGATGTTTTTATCCGGTATTTGCAGGATAGAAGCATCGGTTTTCAAGCAGGCAGAGTAATTGCCGGTTTAGTATTGATCATTATCGGGACGGCTTTCTTCCTCAGTGCGGTGAACTGGTGGGCTTTAATTATCGTCGCTGTAGGTGTGGTGATCCTTATTGTTGGGGTGTGGCGGCGTTCGGTAGATAAATAACTGCTGTGTAACTTGTCGACTATCTTAGACTTTACCTTCAATTTATGCGAAAATATCTTCCAATTAATCTCAGTTTGCCTTTAAAGCTATGAATCTGGGTATTGCGGGGAAAACGGCGATCGTTTCTGCGGCCAGCAGGGGTATAGGCAAGGCTGTGGCCATAGGGCTGGCTAAAGAGGGCGTCAACATGGCTATTTGCGCCCGCAATGAAGCCGGGCTCCGCAAGACTGCCCAGGAAATAGAATCCTTACATTCGGTCAAAATCCTGCCTATTATTGCCGATCTGACCAAAGCCAGCGAGGTGAAGAACCTGGTTGGAGAGACCGTCAGTCGTTTTGGCTGGGTGGACATACTGATAACCAACACGGGGAATCCGCCCCCCGGGCCTTCCAGCTCATTCACTGATCAGGACTGGGAGTACGCAGTATTACAAAATCTGCTCAGCAACGTCAGGCTATGCCGTGAGGTGATTCCCCTTATGAAAAAACAACACTGGGGAAGGATAGTCAACATGATCTCCATTTCGGCCAAGCAACCACTCGAAAACATGATATTGTCCAACTCCATTAAAGCCGCCATCGTCGGCATGGCCAAAACACTGTCGCAGGAAGTGGCGGCGGACAATATACTTATAAATAACATCTGCCCGGGCTGGATACTTACAGATCGTTTGGTAGAGATGGCTAAGCGGGAAGCTGATAAAAGAGGCAAAACCTATGATAAAGTGCTGGCCGAATTGATAGCCACTATACCTATCAAGCGTTGCGGCACGCCCGAAGAGGTCGCCAACCTGGCGATATTCCTTGCATCGGAGAGGGCTGCCTACATGACCGGCACTACTATCCAGGTCGATGGTGGCCTGGTTAAAGGCCTTCTTTAATCAAAGACGGATGCGGGCTACCGATGAGATTTCAGCTAAATACTCTCATAAGGGATATTGACATATACTGCCGCTTATATTATATTAAAGCAATGGTATCTAAGGGAGGTTATAAGTTCAAGATGAAAGTAGTATTTAATTCGACATGGAGAATAGTCCTTGCCCTGGCGGTGATGTTGAGTTTCGGACTGGCAAACGCCACACCAGTGCAGGCATTTGCAAACCCGGCCTTAGTAACACTTTTAGGCGCCGGGAATTTTGCGGTTCTGGCAGGAGCGGCAATTACAGATGCAGGGGCTGGTACGCATATCACTGGAAATGTTGGGGCGTACCCCATTACTGGCGCCGCTATCGGCCTAGTATGCACACAAGTGACTGGAATTATTTACCAGAGTGATGCTGCTGGCATGGGATGTTTTGTGACGGACCCTGTTAACCTGAACACGGCTATGATCAACAGGTTAGCCGCTTACACAGACGCTAACAGCCGGACAGCTGATATTACTGGCCTGGGCGGTGGTACTGTTGGCCCTCAGACTCTCGTTCCCGGCGTCTATAAATGGACTACCCCTGTGACAATAACAGGCGATCTCGTTCTGTCGGGTGGCCCCAATGCCGTTTATATCTTTGAGATAGCGGGAACCCTTGACATGGCCACCAACAAAAGCATACTCCTGAGCGGTGGCGTACAGGCTTCCAACATATTCTGGGCAGTCGCTGGCGCAACGACCCTACTTCCAGGCTCACACTTTGAGGGTAACATCTTGTCTGGGTCGAACATCGCCATGCAAAGTCTTGCATCTATCAATGGCAGGCTGTTAGCACTGACTGGGATCACATTTGATCACAATGCCATTATAAAGGCAGTTTTTGTGCCACCGGCCACCACACTGGCAGTACTCGGAATATCCACCCCGCGTATTGGATGCATTGCCACTGATGTGACGGTAACCGCCTTTGATGGAGCTAACAACGTCGTTCCGAGTTACCGTGGCACCATCCACTTCACCTCAACGGATTCGGCGGCAGTGCTGCCGGCGGATTACACTTTCGTCGCCGGTGATGGTGGTATACACACCTTTACTAACGGGGTAATTTTATCCACCGCTGGAATACAGACGGTGACAGTCATCGATGTTGCAAACGGTCTCACTGGCACCAGTTTCCAAATCACTGTTGTTCCCTGCCAGGGTCCTGTGCCCACCCCTGGACCTGGTATAACATCACCAGTGATCTCCACGGTTGCCCCGACTCTTCCCCCATCTGGTAGAGCGATTCCTGGGGCAGGCGCACAGGGTGGTCCGGCGGCGCTGCCGAGCTTTGTAATTACTAAGCTATGCGTTGATTCTGACAATGTTACACTCTGTCTGAAAAACACCATGGCTTATTCCCAGACATTGGTAGTTATACTGAAATCAAACAATGTCGACATCGGCCAAAAAACATTTAACCTATCGCCAAATGCCGAGCTTTGTGCCTCATGGTATATAGATGCCGCACAAGCAAAAGGAAACCTCAGGGTCAATATCGGAGGCATTGTAGAGAAGGATGTTCCATCTTGCGGTGTTGTAGTGCAGCAGTCTATTGATTGGTTGCTCTGGGTGATAGTAGCACTGTTCGTCATAGCCGTCATCGGGCTGCTGCTGTACTTCCTCACGAGGAGGAGGAAATAGGCTCAGCAAACGGGTACTTTCTGTTAGTATAATCTTAGATGGGGCACATCATATGATGTGCCCCATCTTTTTTTCTATATTATTTTCATTTTTAGGTTGATGGCAGCATGGTCAAAGGCCTTCTATAGTTTCTATCGTCACGCAATTGGAATTTGTTAGGGGGGAAGCTTTGAAGTGGTAGGCCGTGCAGGATAAAAGCAAGAACTTTTTCTAAGACTTACACATTACCTCAATGATATGAGAGAGCTCATGGTCCCAAAACAAGCGCACTAAAAGGCGGTAACCGCTTGCCTCCTTTGGATATAAGACTATCAATATAGATATAGAATAGTCAAGGACGGCCATAGCCAGCAGGCTATCAGGCTGGCAGTCAATAGCGTGATGCCCACTATCCGGTGATAGTGTGCGCTATACTCGACGTCGTAATGTCTGCCAGACACATTCATCATTTCACACATCCCGATTTTTTCTAAAGTTTCAACCGGGCTATGTGTAGGCGGAATATATAATAAAAACGCTAACTATACTAACCTTGGCTAACGCTATTAAAAACTTCAAGTTGAGGCCAGGGTAATTTAATAACTGGTTCCTTTTGCTGATTACGGCTGGTATAGAAAAGGGGAGGCTCTCAATAATCGGAGGATTCTAATTATACATGGACTAAATTACGGTGGTGGGGTCATCCTCACCTCGACCCAGTGTTCCTTATGGTCGTCAACAAGAGGGATGGTCTTATCGTGTTGCTCAACGCCATCCACGCTCACGCGCATCTCACCATTCCCGGCAGGCGTTTGCAGGACCGCGATGTGGTAGACCGTCTCCCGATAGCGGTAGTGCATCTTGAACCCCACCCAATCCGCAGGGAGGCACGGCGTAAAACGCAGTTTATCCACTTCAAGTGTGAGCCCCAGGAGTGATTCCACGATCAGCCGGTACATCCAGGCGGCCGAGCCCGTGTACCATGTCCAGCCGCCGCGGCCGGTATGCGACGGTGCCGCATAGACGTCGGCGGCAACGACGTAGGGTTCCACTTTGTAGGTGGCAGTCTCCTCGGTCGATCTTGCATGGTTCACCGGGTTGATCATGGTAAAGAGCTCCCACGCGCGCCGGTTGTCCCCCAAGCGAGCGAAGGCCATTGCCGCCCAGATGGCCGCATGCGTGTACTGCCCGCCGTTTTCTCTAACTCCGGGGACGTACCCTTTGATGTAGCCGGGATTCAGCGCCGACTTGTCGAAGGGCGGATCCAGAAGTTGGATCAGCCCATGCTCGCGGCGAACGAGGCGCTCGTCCACCGCTTCCATGGCCATGCGCGAACGCTCATGATCTCCCGCACCTGAAAGAACAGACCAGCTCTGCGCTATCGAATCAATTTGGCATTCGGGGTTAACTGACGATCCAAGCGGCGAGCCGTCGTCGAAATAAGCGCGGCGGTACCACTTTCCATCCCAGCCATTCTGCTCGAGATTCTGGCGCAGTTGAGCCGCCTCCCTCTGGCAACGTTCGACGAAAGATAGGTCACCCCTTGTACGGGCAACCTCCATAAACTGCGTGAGTACTTCATAAAGGAAAAATCCTAACCACACGCTTTCGCCTTTGCCGTGTTCGCCCACCAGGTTCATGCTGTCGTTCCAGTCACCGGAGCCGATGAGCGGCAGGCCGTGTACACCGAATTTAAGGCTATTCAGGATGGCTCGGACACAGTGTTCGTAAAGACTCGCTACCTCTTCAGAGCGCCCGGGCAGATCGTAATAACAGTCTTCATCAGCGTTTACCGAGCGGCCCTGGATGAAGTGGACGGGCTCATCCAACACGCCGGTGTCCCCGGTGGTGAGGACATAGCGGCACGTCGTGAGCGGCAGCCAGAGGTAATCGTCCGAACAGTGAGTACGCACACCCCGACCCGTTGGAGGATGCCACCAATGCTGAACATCTCCTTCCAGGAATTGACGGGACGCACACAGGAGCAGGTGCTCGCGCGCGAGATGCGGCCTGGCGTGGATTAGGGCCATCACGTCTTGCAACTGATCGCGGAAACCGAAGGCGCCCCCCGACTGGTAGGTTGCGCTTCGCGCCCAAAGGCGACACGCCAGAGTTTGGTATAGCAGCCAACCGTTGGCCAACACGTTGATGGACTGGTCGGGTGTTTCCACATTTACCGCACCGAGGGTGTGTGTCCAGTGCTGCCATACCACATCGAGGGCGCAGCGCGCAGCGTTTGATCCTCGAAAACGGTTGACCAGGTTTCTCGCATCGTCTACGTCTCGCCCTAGGCCGAGTCTGAAGATGATTTCACGCTCTTGCCCGGCGGCCAGATCGAAGCTCACCTGGATCGCGGCGCAGGGATCCAGGGCGGCCCCCACCTTGTTGGAAAGGCGCGTGCGCGTCATAGCGGCAGGAGCGCATAGCGTACCGTTGCGTCCCAGGAATTCAGTCCGATCGCCACTTATGGTGCGAGTCGTATCGTCCACGTCGAAGAACGCAATCCGGTCAGGGAACTCCGTGTTGTATGGGTTGTGTGCGAAGAGCGCGCCGCTATCCGGGTCAATTTCGGTGATCACGTGCATGGTCGATTTCGGTCGCAGGTCGCCAAGCACCCATTCCACATATCCGGTAGCGGAGAGCCGGCGGGATCGTCCCGACTCGTTGAATACTTTGAGCACCGTAAACTTGATCGCTGCGTCCATAGCCACGTAAACCCATAGCTCGGAGCGGATGCCGCGCTCGGTGTGTTCAAAGACGCTGTAACCGAATCCGTGCCGGGTGACGTAAGGCGTTGCCCCGCGGCAGGGCAACGGCGTGGGCGACCAGAAGTAGCCGCTCTCTTCATCACGGAGGTAAAATGCCTCTCCTCTCGAATCGCCCACGGGATCGTTCTCCCAGGGAGTGAGGCGGAACTCGTGAGCATTCTCGCTCCAGGTGTAGGCAAGACCGCTCTCTGAGATGACGGTCCCGAAGTGCGGGTTGGCCAGCACATTCACCCAAGGAGCCGGTGTCAGCTGCCCGTGCGCTGTGGTAATAACATACTCGCGCCCATCCGGGGTGAATCCGCCCAGCCCATTGTAGAACGTCAGATCGTGGCGTGGCAACGAGGCGACCGCCAGGGGTTCGGAGCGGCGGGTTCGGGTCGGGATAAGGAGGGGCACGGTTACTTCCACCTGACTACGACCGTTGATCTGGTCCACCAGCGACCCCCGGCTGTCGCTGATGATGGCGCGAGCGACCGCTTGGATTAGGATGCGATCCTCCTCCGCTATCTGCTCCGCAGGTCTTACGAAAATGCCGCCGGGTCGATCGGTCACGTTGGCTTCGATGCCTGCGGCAATGAGCCCCATGACCTGGTCGTGGAGGAGTTGCCGGTAACCTGCGTGATCTTCGTTCCAGATCACCAGGTCCACCGCTAGTCCTTTGAGATGCCAGTACGCGTGGGCCTGCACGAGTTGGCGCACCAGATCGATATTGGCCGGATTTTCAATCTGCAGCAGCACAATCGGCAGATCGCCGGAGATGTCGTAGCTCCAGAGACCGGATTGCCCCCGGCGGTTCTTGATGAGGACACTTGGGTCGGCTCGCAGCGAAGCATTAGCGTAGATGATCGAGCTGGCAAGGTGCCCATAGAGTTGCGCATCGGCTGCGGAGGCATTGAACTGGCGCAGCAGCACATGGCTATGTGTCCATGCCAAATCAAAGACGCGGTCCGCGAGACGCCGATCCTGGTATTTTCCCACAAGACGTAAGGCTGCACCGCGGGTTTCACCGATGCCGGTGACAATGTTTATCGTTGCCGATTCTTCGGGATCCAGCGTTATCCGATAGCGGATGGCTACAATCGGATCGAGCACAGAGCCCTCGCTACCCGAGAGCGCTTCAGTAAAAACACCAGCGCCCCCGCTCATCGCCTGTGGATCGGCGACGGTGTTACCGCGGCCGATGAACTGCATGCGATCGGTCTCATAGGAAACATCTCCGATCTCCGCTCCATGCACGACCATCAGGTGAAACATCCAGGGCGCCTGCTCGCCCTGGGAGCGGGGCCGGCGAGTGCAGAGGATCGCTCGCTGCCGGCGGATGATCTCGGTCTGGACAAATAGATTGCTGAACGCCGGATGCAGTGCGTCGGCGGCAGGCAGTGCCAGAACCACTTCCGCATAACTGGTAACATCGATCGCTCGGCGCGTACGCGCGCGGTTGGTGACGCGGACTCGGCGTAGTTCGATATCATCCTCGGGCGAAACAGCGATCTCGGTATAGGTTTCATAGTCGTGGTCGCGACAGCGAAACTCGGCTCGCCCTTCCGAGAAGATCGCCTCAAAATGCTTCGACCGTTTGAGCGCCGGCTGATAGGCCGTTGACCAGAATTCCCCACTCGTCACGTCGCGGAGGTAACAGAACGTGCCCCAGTTGTCGCAGGTGCGGTCTTCGCGCCAACGGGTAACGGCGAGGTCCTTCCAGCGGCTGTAACCGCCGCCGGCACTGGTGATCATCACATGGTACCTGCCATTCGAGAGCAACTGCACTTCCGGGTTTGGCGTGTCGGGGCTTGTGAAAACGCGAATCGGCGTCTCCGAAGCGCTGGAAGCCGTATGATACTCGGAGAGCTCGGAGGTGTGCGCATAGAACGCTGTCGCCTTGGGGATTCGCTCCTGCAGCAACAGCATGGTCGCCTGGAACAAGGGATCCGACTCGAATCGCTTCTGCATCTGGCGGTCCAGGAGCAGATGCGCCAAAGACAGGAGACTCATGCCCTGGTGATGGGCCATGAAGGACCGAACCACGACCCTCGATTGTCCGCGCGGCAGATGCGACGGAGTGTAGTCGATCGCCTCGTAGAAGCCATACCGGGTTTCAAAGCCTTCAGCAGCGAGTCGTTCGAGGTTCAGGCACGCCTCCTCGGGCGCCACCATCAGCGCCAGTGCCGAGGCATAAGGCGCAATCACCAGGTCCTCGGCGAGCCCGCGTTTGAGCCCCAGGCCGGGGACACCAAAGGCGCTGTATTGGTAGTTGAGATGCACATCGATGGCATTGTAACCACATTCCGAAATGCCCCAAGGCACCCCGCGTTTTTTCCCATATTCGATCTGCCTGGCCACCGCCGCCTTACAGGTCTGGTCGAGCAGCGTGGGTTCGTAGGTCGGCATCACCAGGAGCGGCATCAGGTATTCGAACATCGAACCGCTCCACGAAAGGAGGATCGGTTCTCCACCGGCGGTAGTCAGCAGACGTCCCAGGGCAAACCAGCTCTCCTGCGTCAGTTGTCCCTGCGCAATCGCTACGAAATAGGAAAACCTCGCTTCCGAAGCCAGGAGATCGTAGTAACTGGAGTCCCGCTGGCATTCACCGACATGATAGCCGATAGCTAGCAGATGACGCGTCTCGTCAAACAGAAAGTCATATTTCATCCGGGCGAATGCGTCGCATTGCGTGGCAAGTTCTTTGATAGCCGCAATCCTTGTTCTGGCGTGCTGGCTGGCTGCCGTGATGAGGCGTTGAAGTTCACCAAGCCAAGCGCTTTCCGCCGACGTGGTGGCAGAGCTGAGCCGATGTACGATCGCCGGCAGGAGCTTCACCTCCAGTGCTGCCAGTTCGTGCAATGTTGGGATCTCGTCGAGATCGGGAAAGTCTCCGAGGCTATTCGGAGAAGAAAAGAGCACTGTCCATGGAGCGAGAAACGTCAGCTCATCGAGGGCATCTCGACATTGCTCGGCGAAGGCGTGGGCCCACCACCTCAATTGGCTCTCGGTGTCGGCATCGAGAGCTTCCACGTCGGTGACCACTACCGCAGCGGACGTTGCCAGCTGATCAAGGCACAGCCGCGAAGCCATGAGCGTGGTGAGTTGGGAACGGGTCGCGGACTCCAGATCCTGCTGAAGTTGAGCGAGTTGGGCCGGGGCGTATACTTCCGGAGCGGCGGCCGCCGCGTCTATGACAATCCTGAGAGTGTCGCTTAAGCCCTCAAAGAATCGCGTTTCCAGGATCTTGTGATCGGCAAGTCCGAGCAGACCCGGCCGCAATGTCAGCAGATGGCCTGCGAGGTTCCCGCTGTCCACCGACGAAATGTAGAGGGGCAGCAGTGGTTTCAGAGATTGCGTATCATACCAGTTGTAGAAGTGGCCTTGGTGTCGTTCCAGGGTTTCCATGGTGCAGAGTGCCTTCGCTGTACGTTCGATGAGTTGTCGGGCCGAAAGGTAGCCGAAGTCATACGCGGACAAATTCGCCAGCAACGCAAGGCCCATGTTGGTAGGCGATGTGCGATGTGCGATGACCGCAACAGGATTCTCCTGATAGTTATCAGGCGGCAGCCAATTATCTTGCGGGCCGATGAAGGTCTCGAAGAACGCCCAGGTTTTCCGGGCAAGCTTCCGTAGAAAGAGGGTCTGATCCACTGTCATCCCTGCTCGGCGGCGAGCGAGCGGCCGACTGATCCACCAGGCGATAGCGGGGGAGCCAAACCAGAGGCACAGTATGGGCCCAGCCACAGCCAACACGGCCGGTTTGGATGCAGCAAGCGTGATCACCACAGCAACGGCAACGAGCGGGCCGATCCACATTGTCCGACATGAGCCGACAAGGTCCGTGCGGCTATTGCGATCCGAGTTGCCCGACGGATTCCATTGGAGCAGTCGCTTATGCGTGATCAGCATCCGCCAGGCGGTGCGCACCATGGCATCCAGACTGAAAAACGCTTCGTATGGCAGGCATACGAGCGTGAATGCAGCCTGAACGAAGTGACGGCGGGCCGAGCGCACTGCGGCAGCGAGGTGCAGTCTCAGAGTCACATCGACTGGCTTTTGAAGCGCATTCAGGGCCGAGGCTATCAAAGAAGGAATCAGGATGATGCCTATCACCGCCAATGTCCAGAACCAGGCCGATGGTAACACGGTCCAGCCCAGAAGCAAGAGGAGTGTCAATGCCGTGGGGGTGAGGCTACGCCGCAGGTTGTCGAAAATCTTCCATCTCGACAGCCCCGAGAGTGGATTTTTCTCCAGGCGTGAGTCGGGGCCGGGAACGTTAGGCATCACCCACTGCGCAATCTGCCAATCCCCGCGAATCCAACGGTGCCGGCGGCTGACGTCCGCACTGTAGAGGGAGGGGTTTTCCTCGTATAGCGGCACATCACTCAATGACCCGGACCGGATGTAACACCCTTCCAGAAGATCGTGGCTGAGGATCCGGTTATCGGGGAAACGCCCGCCCAACACCCGCTCGAATGCATCAACATCATAGATGCCCTTGCCGATGAACGAGCCTTCACCGAACAGGTCCTGGTAAACATCGGAAACGGCGCGCGTATACGGATCGATGCCGAGCTCATTGGCGCACATGCGCGCATACCGCGATCGGTTCGTGCCGGGGAGGCTCACTGCCACCCGTGGCTGAAGAATGCCGTACCCCGCAACAACACGCTGCTGGTCTTCGTCGTAACGTGCACGATTGAGTGGGTGCGCCATGGCGCCCACAAACTGCCACGCCGAATCGCGTGCAAGTTGCGTATCGGTATCCAGGGTGATCACGTACTTCACGTCCGATAAGACCGTGGTTTCACCGACGATGAGAGCGAAGCGATCACTTGATCCTCCGCGCAAAAACCCATTCAAATCGGCAAGCTTGCCGCGCTTGCGCTCGTAACCCATATAGATCCGGTCGCACGGATTCCATCGGCGAGGGCGATGAAACAGGAAGAAGGTATCGCCTTCTTGACTCCTGTACTTTTCGTTCAGCTCTTCGATTCTCTGCCGGGCCAGCCGCAACAGCGGTTCGTCTTCCGGCAGCGTTTTTTCGATGGCGTCGTGAAAATCAGTGAGCAAACCGAAGTGGAGGTGATCATCCCGATTTGCCAGGAAGCGGACTTCCAATCCCTCGATCAGGTCCTCAATGTTTTGAGTGCTTGTGAGAATCGTCGGGACCACAACCAGAGTTCGCAATTCCTGCGGGATCCCTTGGGAAAAATCCATGCGCGGCAGCGGTTGCGGCGTCGCCAGCAACGTCGCCAGCCAGTTCACCACCGCTACCGCCAGATGACTGGCGCAGAGAATCGATAGGAGTCCGATCAGCCCCAATGCCCAACCCTGCAACCCATCGGCGTACGCCTTCGCCGCGAAGCACCCGGCTAAGATCGCTGTCATCAGAAGGATGGTGCCGCTATACAGCAGGAAAGGAAACCGGCGGCTGGCTTTGCGCAGAACCTCAGCAGACGATAAGCGCACCTCCGTCATTCGTTCGAGCTGCGCCAATCCCTCGTCGATCAGGTAGAAGCCGACGTGCGCTGCGCGTTCGTCGCCGCCTTTCCGTGCCGCTACCTCATTTGCCAGATTGATCGCTTTGCGCGCCACCTCGCTCTCGGAGTAGGGACAGCTCTTCGCAGACTTCTCCACGACGTGACGGTAGCGATCACGGGTGGCAAAATCCATCTTGCCGTAGACGCCGCCAGGATCCTCACTCAGGATCTGCTCAACAATGCTCATCGTCTCGACAAACTCGCGCCAGTCCATCGCGCCCAGTAAGCGGAGGCTGCCGATGCTGTTGCTCATCGAGACCTGGTCGGCAGTTTGTTGTTGGTTCTCCGAGCGCACCAACTGTTCGATGGTCAGTCCAACCTCAGACAGTCTCTGTTCAATCCAGGTAAGCGGCACTGCAAGAGCGGGACCCTGGCCCTGCAAGCGACGTGTGAGCTCCGCAACAAACGAGCTCACCATCGGGGGGTTCGACCGTGCCATGTCGGAGATCGCCAGAATCAGGCTCTTTGAGTCCTTCTCGGCGATCTCCGTCATCTGGTCGGCCCAATAGTCGGCACGGTTTCGATAGATCATGTGGGCGGCGATCAGGGCGGCAATCCGCCGAACATTCTCGATCAGGACCAGGCGCAGCATGATGGGGATAGCCCAAAGTTCGCCCAATTTCAGGGTGGTCACCGACTGGTAGGCGGCTACGAAACTGCTGAGGTTTTCCGGGTACAACCGTCCATCGCCGTGCGAGATCATCTCCAGAGCGATGTCATACACCCGCGGAAGCCCAGCCGATGGGCCATTCAGCAAGTGCGGCAGCTCACGGCTATAACCCTTCGGCAAGTATCGCTTAGCCATTCGAATCTGTTCCTCAATCAAATAGAAATTGTCGAGCAGCCATTCGCCGGCCGGTGTAATCCGGCGGTCTGCCTTGACGTGCTCTGTCAGCAGGTTGTGGACTTCAAGCAGGAGACTTTCATTCTCGGCCAGCCGCGCCAGAAGGCGGTCCCGAGGGCGTCCAGGCTTCAACTGGTGCTCACCCGCAAGGATCTTCCCATGCTGCTCCATCTGATCGTCACTGAACAGTTCTGATCGAAGGGATAGTTCATCGCCGGCATACTTCTGTGCCAGGTCTTTTTCGCAGAGGCGCGCCCACATACGGGAAAATGTCCCGCGAACGGTCTTGCTGCTTATCTTCATTTTTGATGTCTCCTTGTACCACTTCTCAAGTCACAATTGCCAGGGTGTGAAGAGGGAGAATTACCTCTGGAACTGGCGGCCGGTAGCCGAGAGCACTGTGAGATCGCGTGTGGTTGTATTCCTTTCTCTACATATCCACAAGCACCTTGGCCTCAAGCAGCGTTGTGAAGATGTCTCGATTGAGCAACTCGTCCCTCAGTTTCCCGATGAATGACTCGATGTAGCCATTCTCCGACGGACTCCCCAGTTCTATGAACAACGCCCTCACTCCAAGTCGTTCCAACCATTGACGTACGGCTCTGGCTGTGAACTCAGGGCCATTGTCTGATCTGATGTGCCGGGGAGTGCCTCTGATGACGAAGAAGGTACACAACTGATCAATGACGTTCTGTGAGCTGATACGACGGTTAACCACCATGCCCAGACATTCTGTGGTGTACTTGACCTGCTCCCAATAAGTGTACCACTTTTTAAGTTAAGTGATTGAGCCCGTGAGGGCATCCCCTTTTATGTACCAACCGTAATGCTAGTTTTGCGGGCCATGAGTCCACGAGTGCGTGGAGAGTCGTTACCATCTCGTGATAGTATGCGTTGTACCCTGCATCCAAAGTCGTTTCAGATAAGTGCAAGCCATAGAATCAGTGTGTCGGCAGGACCTGTGATCTGACACACTGATTCGTCTGTTAAAATGAAGTCGACCTGGTGGGTTTGTACTTGGTAGGCCGTGCAGGAATCGAACCTGCGACCCACTGATTAAAAGTCAGTTGCTCTACCAACTGAGCTAACGGCCCATTCACGGGATGTGGTTTCAGGAGAAACCGACTAAAAAGTTTATCACAATCTTATTCGCAGAGACAATTAAAGGCGTGACAATAGTTGCTGAAGCTTCAAATAAAAGGTGGAGCGGGTGAAGGGATTCGGACCCTCGACGTCTTGCTTGGGAAGCAAGCACTCTACCGCTGAGTTACACCCGCACAGACGGAATTATATTAGAAATCTCCTATATGTCAAGTAGACGGTCACCCTTTTTTATTTACCCATTCTGGTGTCGCTATTTCGGCATTTAAAAAAGGTTCCCGCAGGTACGGCTTAATATCCAGTACAGGCGAGCCGTCGATGGCATCCAATCCTACAACGGTTAGCAGATTGGCTTTTCTTTTGACCAGTTTGACTACTGTAAGGCCTATCGGGTTGGGACGTACCGGGCTTCTGGTGGCGAAGACCCCTTTTAAAGGCAGAGTGGGGTTGCGGTATGGGTGTACTTTCATGATCAGCCGCTCGCTTTTTTTAACCTTGTGCAGCCAGAAGACAATAATAAGGTGGGAGAAAGACTCGATTCCATCAAGAGCTTTTTCGTAAGCCGGGTCAACAATTACCTGAGCTTTCAAATTGCCGCGAGCAACTTTGCGCCTGCTTTTGATACTGCTTTTTATAAAGCCGATGGGTTCCAGCCTGTCTGTCATATCACAAGTATAGAAGATTTGATTTGAATGCATCAATTGCAGGTTGAATGAAGTTGAACAACCGTTCGAATAGATATACAATCAATAGCGCTTCAAATATTATTCCTGGAGATTAACATGCCCAAACCTTCGCTCGATTATTTATTTAATCCCACCTCAATTGCCATTGCCGGCGTGTCACCGGATGCAGCCAGGCCCAACCTGGCGCAACTATTTGTAAGTACACTCAGAAACTTTGGTTTTAAGGGTGAGATTTACCCTCTTCACCCATCCGGTGGTGAGCTATTTGGTACGAAGGTATATACCAATGTGCGTGAAATACCCGGCCCGGTCGACTACGTTATATCGGCTATACCCGCACGTTTCACACCGCAACTGATAACCGACTGCGTGGCCAAGGGAGTAAAGGCTGTCCACCTCTTTACCTCAGGTTATGGGGAGATCGAGGACGAGATAGGCAAGAAGCTCGAAGGGGAAATATTGAAGATAGCCCGCAAGGGCGGCATGCGCCTGGTAGGGCCGAACTGTATGGGACTCTACAACCCGTCGTCGGGACTCACATTCGCCGGAGATTTTCCCGACCAGATAGGTTTCCCGCGCCAATCCGGGTCTCTGGGTTTGATTTCTCAGAGCGGAGGCAACTGTATTTACACTATTCGTGAAGCAGCAGGTAGGGGCGTATTTTTCAGCAAAGCCATAAGCTATGGAAATGCCGCCGACCTAAATGAAACGGATTATCTGGAATATATGGCGGAGGATGCTCAAACCAAATTGATCGCCATGTATATCGAGGGTGTAAGGGACGGCAAACGTTTCATGCAGGCGTTGAAAAACCTGGCCGGCAAAAAACCTGTGATAATCAATAAAGGCGGCAATACGGAGACGGGAGCCAGGGCCTGCGCCTCTCATACTGGCTCCCTGGCAGGGTCGGCTGCCATATGGCACGATCTTATTAAGCAGGTTGGGGCGATCCCGGCTGGAAGCATCTCGGAACTGGTCGATATGGGCGTGGCCTTTCTCAAGATGAAGGTGCCCAATGGCCGGAATACGGTCGTCATCGGCACCGGTGGTGGCATCGCCGTCCAGGCTTCCGATGATATCACCGGGGCCGGCCTGGACCTGCCCATTTTACCCCTGGAAGTCAGGAAAAAGCTGGTGGCTATATATGGTACCGAGGCCGGCAGCATCTTCAGGAACCCGGTTGATGCGCCGCCTATGGCGAGCGTAGAAAAATACGTGGAGGCGGTTAAAGCCATAGCAGAATCCGACCAGGTCGATGTGCTGATTTTGCATTGCCCCTTTGACATCTGGGCCATGGTAAGCCGCAGCCTGCCGCTCAGGCCTTTCATCGAAACGGTGGCTGTACTGGCGAAAGTAATAGATAAGCCTATGGCTGCAGTGCTGCACTACGATACAAACTCCGGTTCGAGGCAGATGGTTGAAGACGTGCAGAAGAAATTCGTGGACCTGGGCTTGCCTGTCTATCCCTCAATACAACGTGCCGCGACGGCTATAAATAAATATATAGAGTATTACGAGCGGCTGAGGGGCGAAAACAGATTATCAAGGGTTTCCGGCAGCAAACGAAAAGCCTGCTGACCTATTTAAGGGCCTTCTTAACCGTTATCCCGATCTCTGCAGGATTGGGAGCAATTATAGCCCCGGCGGCGGATAAAGCCGCCATCTTATCCTGTGCTTTCCCCGTATTACCGCTGATAATAGCTCCGGCATGCCCCATGCGCCTGCCGGGAGGAGCGGATGCTCCAGCTATGAAGGAAACCACAGGTTTGCTCACCCTTTCTTTAATGAATTGGGCTGCTTCCTGTTCCATGGTGCCTCCGATCTCCCCGATGAGCACGATAGCATGTGTGTCCTTATCTTCCTGAAAGAGTTTCAATATATCCACAAAGTTCGTTCCCAAAAGGGGGTCGCCGCCTATTCCCACACAGGTGGACTGCCCGATACCGAATCCGGTCAATTGAGCCACTGTCTCATAAGTAAGCGTGCCGCTACGTGAGACCACGCCCACATTGCCCTGCTTGTGAATCTCACCTGCCATGATGCCGACCTTGCACTTGCCAGGCGAAATTAAACCGGGGCAATTGGGACCGATAAGACGTACGGGCTTGCCTTTGAGGAAACTGTAAGCGTTAACCATGTCCATTACCGGGATTCCTTCTGTGATGCAGACCACCAGCGCAATGCCGGCATCCGCCGCTTCCATGATTGAATCGGCCGCCCCGGCTGGGGGGACAAAAATAATGCTGGCGTTGGCGCCCGTTTCCTTAACGGCGCTTTCAACCGTATTAAAAACAGGCACTCCGGAAACCTGGGTGCCACCCTTGCCGGGCGTCATCCCAGCTACGACCTTGGTGCCGTACTCTATGCAGCGTTGTGTATGAAAGCTGCCTTCCCCGCCGGTAATGCCCTGAACCAGCAGGCGTGTTTTTTCATCGATTAAAATACTCAATCCCGGCCTCCTTTAGCAGCCGCCACAGCTTTGCGTGCAGCATCCAGGAAATCGGCCGCCTCTATATAGTTGATCCTGGATTCAGCAAGGAGGCGTTTGCCCTCAGTAACATTGGTGCCGGCCAGCCTGACCACAACCGGGACTTTGATATCTATCTGCTGATAGGCCTCGATTATCCCGCGGGCGATGGTATCCGCCCGTGCCATCCCGCCGAAGATGTTGACCAGGATGGCCTTAACATCCGGGTCTGCGGTGAAGACTTTAAAGGCGCTGACAACAGCGTTGGTATTGTTCACTGTACCAATATCGAGAAAATTGGCCGCGTTGCCGCCACAGAAATTTATCAGGTCTAACACTGCCATAGCCAGGCCGGCCCCGTTGACCATGCATCCTATATTGCCGTTTAGTTTAATATAGTTCTTGATGCCCATTTCGCTGGCCCTGGCTTCGAAGGGATCATCCTGCGCTGGATCGTGGAGCTGCCGGATATCATCGTGTCGAAAAAGGGCGCTGTCATCAAAATTCAACTTGGCGTCAAGGGCCATAATTTTGTCATCTGCGGTAATTACCAGGGGGTTTATCTCAGCCAGGGAGCAGTCCTTTTCGCGGAATAACCTGTAGAGGTTGGCCATCAATTTAACGGCGGGTTTGACCTGGGCCGTACTTAAATTCATGCCGTAGGCCAGCTTACGGCCTTCGAAATCCTGCCAGCCCGCAGCCGGGTCGATGTGAACTTTGAGAATCTTCTCGGGGCTGGTCCTGGTTACCTCTTCGATGTCCATGCCTCCGGCCTCGCTGGCAATCATGACCGGCATTTTGCGGGCGTTGTCGATAACGATGCTGAGATATAGTTCACGCCGCACTTCCATAACCTTTTCCACCAGGACTTTGCCGACGGGCGCTCCTTTGGCGGACGTTTGATGTGTGATCAGCCTTGCTCCAATTATCCCGGCAGCCGATTTCTCAGCCTCGGCAGCATCTGCAGCCAGCTTAATTCCACCGGCTTTGCCCCTGCCACCGGCGTACACCTGGGCCTTGACGGCAACCTTACCTTCCAGACCGGCGGCGATCTTCTTTGCCTCTGCCGGGGTACTGGCTACATCGCCGGCGGGAACAGGAACCCCATACTGGGATAATAAGGCCTTAGCCTGATATTCATGTATTTTCATCCTGTTCTCCTCTTACCAGCCGTACACTGCTTGGCAAGCGAATTATATATTATTGCGAGTACTAAAGGGGATGTTTACTCAATCGAAATACAATGTAGTTATTCTCTAAATTTAGAGCCAATTTTCTAAAGGCTGACCCTGTATTTGGCCTTGCCTTCCTCGTAGAGGTCGCCCCCGTAGATATCGTTGATAACCGTAGCCGGAAAGTCCTTTACCTCCAGGCGCCGGATGGCTTCAGCTCCGAGATCGTCGTAGGCTATTACGTCCGCTTTGGTTATAGTCTTGGATATGAGGGCGCCGGCACCGCCGATAGCGGCGAAATATACAGCCTTGTATTTTTTCATGGCATCTTTAACGGGTTGCTGGCGGTCGCCCTTGCCGATCATGCCTTTGAGTCCTTCGGCCATGAGACGGGGCGCATAAATGTCCATTCGGCCGCTGGTGGTCGGCCCTGCGGAGCCGATGGCATGTCCAGGCTTGGCGGGCGAAGGCCCCATATAATAGATAACCTGGTTTTTAAGGTCCAGTGGCAGCTTTTCACCCTTGTCCAGGGCTTCTACCAGGCGTTTATGGGCCGCATCTCTGGCGGTATAAATCACTCCCGTAATTAAAACCTGGTCGCCGGCCTTGAGCTTTTCTACCGTTTTTTCATCGAGGGGCGCCGATATTTTGATAGTTTCCATAGCAAAATCCTTTACATAAACAGTTTATTTTTGTTTGACTGTAAATTCGGGGACGTCAATTTTCGGCTTGGCCTGTGGTAAGGAAGTTGCCAGTAGGGCGGGAGCGGTTGTCTTTTTAACCCTCAGCGCTTTGGCCGCAACGCCTTTGCGAAGCAATTGTATGGCGAGGGCGGGGTCTACACCTTTAGGGCAGGCCTCTGAGCAGGCGGCTGCGAAATGACAGTTCCACACAGCATGGTCTTTCTCTACTATCTGGTACCTCTGGTCCTGACCTTCATCCCTGCTGTCGGCGCAGTAGCGGTAAGCCTGGCCGAGGGCTTGCGGGCCCAGGAAAGCTAGGTCGCTGGCTGAGGTAGGGCAGGCTGCGATACAAAGGCCGCATTTTATGCAATAAGTAAACTGCAGGAATTCATCCAGCTCGTGCGGTTTTTGTATATATCCGGCTGTGGGCTTTTCCATTTCCGCATTGTCGCCCCGGATGATATAAGGCTTAACGGACTTATGATGTTCAAACAGGGTTTCCAGACGGGGGACCAGGTCTTTGATGATGGGCATATTCGGCAGCGGCTTGAGGGTCAGCCTGTCTGCATGGAATTCCTCCAGCTGGGTGTGGCAGGCTAAATGGGGGTATTCATTTATCAGCATGCCGCAGGAACCGCAAACTCCCATGCGGCAGGAAGTACGAAATGCCAGGCTGCTGTCAAGGTTTTCCTTAATATATAAAAGGCCTTCCAGAACGGTTGTACCGCGCTTTACCGGCACTATGAATTCCTGGAAATGCGGTTTGCGGTCTTTTTCCGGGTCGAACCGCTGAACCCGGAAGGTTATTTTTTTAACAGCGTCACTGCTCATGAATGCCTCCTTATAATTATCTGTAACTGCTGAACAGGGCTATCGGCGCGTAAGTGCCAAGGATAAGGAAAATAACGCCGAAGGCTATAATACATCCCGTTAAAATACGCATAGCCGACGCGGATAGATTTGTCTCCAGCAGTATGTTGCGGAACCCGTTTAAGGCGTGGAATAACCCGAATGCCAGCAGGGAAATATATATGCCTACCCACGAACCCTGGTGCGCTCTCTCCATCATAGAGCCCCAGGTTGTGGGACCGGCAACCTTGATTCCCAGTAAACCAAGAACGACATCCGATTGCTGCACTGTGATATGGATAGCAAGTAACACAGCCACCAGGGCGCCCGTGACCATTTGTGCCAGCTGTAGATAAGTATTCTTCATCCCCAACCTCCGATTGAGAAGTCAATGAAGAAGGCCACAGCCAGGATCATAATGGCTGCCAGTGTGACCAGCGTCCAGGCCCGCTTTCTGCGGATGGCATCCGTAAATGGATAAATGGGCGGGACCGGTTTTCCAAGTGCAAACCCCAGTTCCTGAATTATCAATCTCAGGCCATTAAGTGCATGATAGGAGAAAGCCGCAACAACCAGGAATTCACCTACCCTGAACAGGGGATTGTCCAAAAAGTCTATAGTGGAGGCCCAGACGGCCTGGCCCTGTACCCGAAAAATGGTAGTGGCCGTCAGGTGAAACAGGCCGAAAAGCAAGAGTCCCAGGCCGGTAATCCTGTGGAGCAGGTAGAGGTAACGTTCCAGCTTGTAGTTGCCGGCCCAGATCCACCCACGCATTCCTAAATAATTTTGATGAGGCCCTTTATCTGCCATATATGACCTCCTAATATTTCCTTTCCACCGGATTCCACATAGTGATGGTGACCGGCATATATTCCAGGCGTGGTCCGTCGGCTGTTCGATATGCCAATGTATGCTTCAGCCAGTTGGCATCATCGCGGGTCTTGAAATCACGCCGTGCATGCGCTCCCCGTGACTCCTGGCGGGCCAGCGCGCCTGATACGACGACTTCAGATAACTCAATGAGATTGTCCGTCTCAAGCGCATTTAGAAGGTCGGTGTTATATATGTGGCCGTGGTCCATAACCTTTACCAGCGGCAGCCTCTGTTTAATATCCCGTATAGTTTTCAATGCAGCCTCAAGCTCTGTGGCAGTCCTGAAAACGCCGGCCTTAGTATCCATAGTTTTGAGGAGCTCGTTCTTCAAGACGTAAGAGCTTTCAGCGCCGAAACTGGTGAAACGCTTGAAAATGCTGGCTTCTGCGTCATTGATGACAGATTCTGACGGTAAATCGGCGTAGGCCTTCTGTGCTTTAACATATTGGGCCGCTTTTTGCCCGGTGATCTTGCCCCAGACCAGGCATTCGGCGGTCGAGTTGGAACCCAGCCGGTTGGCGCCGTGAAGGGATACGCAGGCAGCCTCTCCGGCGGCCCAGATGCCCGTCACCGGCGTAGCGCCGTCAATATCGGTGTGGATACCGCCCATGGTGTAGTGGGCGGCCGGACGGACCGGGATAGGCGTAAATATCGGATCGATGAAGTCGAACCTCATGGCGACCTCACGAATCAAGGGCAGACGTTCGTTGATCTTGTCGGCCCCGAGATGGCGCAGATCGAGATGAACGTAGTCCAGCCCGCTTTCTTCTATATAGCCGCGGCCGTTTTCGATTTCGGTCATCTCAGCCCTGGAGATAATGTCCCGTGGGGCCAATTCCATTTTAGAAGCGGCATATTTCTCCATAAACCGCTCGCCCTGGCTGTTAAAAAGGTAACCGCCTTCGCCGCGCGCGGCCTCTGTAATAAGTATCCCTGATGGCACAAGTCCGGTGGGGTGAAACTGGATGAACTCCAGGTCCTTGAGAGGCAGTCCTGCCCGGTAGGCCATGGCCATGCCGTCGCCGGTAGCGGTCAGGGAATAGGTAGTGAACCCGTACATACGGCAGGCGCCCCCTGTGGCGATGATAAGCGCCTTGCCCCTCAGGACGAAACACTCACCGCTGGTCAGGTTCCAGACGATAACCCCTCGGAAAACATTGTCTTTTATCAATATGGCATGCACGTAGCATTCGTCGTATCTAACGACATTGGCATGTTTTTGCAGCGTGTCGTAAAGGGTCTGCATTTCGAAGAAGCCGGTCTTATCGGCCGCAAAGGTAGCGCGGTCGAAGCTATGACCCCCGAAGGGCCGCTGATTGATGCGGCCATCGGGCCGGCGTGACCAGGGGATGCCCCAGTGTTCCAGCAGATTGATCTCTCCCGGTATTTCTGTAACGAAGCGCATAGCGACATCCTGGTCGCAAAGGAAATCAGCGCCGCGCACGGTATCCCATGCGTGCAATTCGATGCTGTCACCATTTTCCGGCTGCATAACCGCCGCGGTTCCGCCCTCGGCACACACTGAATGCGCACGCATGAGCTGCACCTTGGATACGACAGCGATATCAGCCTCGGAGTTTTTGCGCGCGATCTCCACGGCCGCACGCAGCCCGGCCAGGCCGGCGCCCAGGACTATTACATCGTGCTGCTGCGTTATCATAACACCGCCTCTTTATGACGGGCGGCATGACATTGCAAATTCACTGCCAAAGGCATGCTGGCAATGTGCGCCGGAAAGGTCTCAACATTTACAGCCAAGGCCGTTACCGTGCCGCCGTATCCCTGGGGTCCTATCCCCAGAGCGTTAATCCGTACGAACAGGTCTTTTTCCAAATCGGCAACTTCGGGATCTGCATTATGCGCTCCAACTTTACGCAGAAGTGACTTCTTGGCCAGCTCCATAGACTTCTCAGACGTCCCTCCAATGCCCACACCCACGATGATAGGCGGGCAGGGGTTACTGCCTGCTTCTTCAACCGCCGTAACTACAGAATCTACAATACCCTGGCGCCCTTTGGACGGCGTCAGCATGAAAAGGCGGCTCATGTTTTCGCTGCCTCCGCCCTTGGGAACTATGATAATCTTCAATTTATCGCCCGCCACAATATCGGTGTGGATGATGGCCGGTGTGTTGTCTTTAGTATTGACACGGGAGGAGAAGGGCTGCTTTACCATGGACTTACGCAGGTAACCTGCCTGATAGCCCATCCGTACCCCTTCGTTTACAGCATCGTAAAGGCTGCCGCCTGTAATATGGACATCCTGGCCCACTTCCAGATAGACAACTGTGGCCCCGCAATCCTGGCAAATAGCCATCTGTTCGGCTTTAGCCATGCGCGCGTTTTCAATGAGTTGTTCGAGGGTTTGTTTACCAATGGGGGATTGTTCGCTTGCCAGGGCCTGTCGTAGGGCATCAAGGACATCTTCCGGAAGAGAAAAATTTGCTTCCTGGCATAGCCGGGATACTGAGTCAGTGACTTCTTTAACGCTGATTTCTCTCAATTTAATTATCCTTTTCCCTTGAGATTTATGACGGGCAATTAATCTTTGGGCGCCGGCGGAATAAAGCCCTCTTTCATCAGCAAGGCTGTCGACTCCCTGGCATTCTTAATCATGGCCTCTGCCTGTTTGGTCAATTCTTCCCTCGTAGCCTTAATTCGTGCAACGCCCTGTTCCTGTGCCTTCATGCCGACGGCCACCGCTTCCCTTATGAACACTTCCCATTCTCCCATAGTCGGGGCAATGCTGTCTTCACTGATGCCCCTATCCTCGGCACATTGGGCCAATTCATGGGCTGCAGCCAGGCACATCTCATCGGTGATGGTCTTGGCCCTGACATCCAGCGTGCCGCGGAAGATGGCCGGGAAGCCGATAGAGTTGTTCACCTGGTTGGGGAAGTCCGACCTGCCCGTAGCAACAATCCTGGCCCCCGCTTCCTTGGCATCCCATGGCCAGATCTCAGGGATAGGGTTGGCACAGACAAACACAATAGAATTCTTGGCCATGCCCTTTATCCACTCAGGTAGAATTACGCCGGGGCCGGATTTAGCCAGTGAAATGCAAACGTCCGCGCCTTTTAACGCCTCCGCGATCCCGCCGGTCCTGTGTTCGGGGTTGGTGGTCTGGCAGAGCGCCCACTTGTAGGGGTTCTCTTTCTGCTGTTGCTCGAGGTCTTTTCTGCCCGGATGAAGTGTGGATTTGCTGTCCACCACAATGGTATTGGCAGGCTTCAAGCCATCGGCAAACAGCAACCTGAGGATGGCAATGTTGGCAGCGCCGCTGCCTATGACCGCCATAGTAGCATTCTCTTTTTTCTTACCCACGATTTTCAGGGCGTTGATGAGGCCGGCCAGGGTAACGGCTGCGGTGCCCTGCTGGTCATCGTGCCATACGGGGATGCGGGCTTCGGCGCGCAACTTATCAAGTATGTAGAAACATTTGGGGCTGGAGATATCTTCGAGGTTAATTCCTCCGAACGACGGCTGAAGCAGCTTAACCGTCCGTATAATCTCGTCAGGGTCTTTGGTATCCAGGCAAATAGGAACGGCATCTACACCGCCAAGGTATTTAAATAGAAGCGCCTTGCCTTCCATCACGGGCATTCCGGCTTCGGGGCCTATATCGCCCAGGCCCAGTACACGGGTGCCGTCGCTGACTACCGCGATGGTGTTCCATTTATTGGTGTAGTCATAGGCTTTATCCCGGTCCGCCTGTATAGCCCTGCAGGGCTCTGCGACGCCCGGTGTATACCATATGGCAAAGTCGTTGAAATCGCGAACAATGCACCTGGGCATAGTTTGCATCTTCCCTTTGTAATACTTATGCAGCTTGTTTGCGACCTCGGCCGGTTTACGCGCCTTGGCCAGCAATTCTTCTACGGTAGGTTTCTCTGACATGATTTATCCTCCATTAGCGGTTATACTGGCAAATACTGGGGAAAATGCAAAAAATATTATGCTCCTGTAATCCTTGTAAATCAATAGCTCGTATTTGCTCCACAAAGGAATGACCTTTATGGATTATGTCCAACGATACTAATTCGGTCGATTGACCTAAAACAGGACTAAATTTACCACCGATTATTATTGCTTGTCAACATTTCGGCGTTTTGTTTTAGCCGGCGAACTCCTTTTAGGTAAAGCTATAGAGCCTGTAGAATGGACGATGCCAAGGGCGGCATCCTGGCACCTCTGAATATAGTCCTCAAGGGTATAGCGTTTTCGCAGGTGCCAGCGCTTCAAAGCCCACATATGTTCCAGCATGACTATATAATAAGCCGCCAGCTCAGGGTCCTTGATTTTAAATTCTCCTTTTTTTCGCCCGGCCTCGATTATATTCCTCAACAGGTCATTGGCTTCATATTCCAGCTTTATTAATTGTTTGAGGTGACGCCGGCTCATGTTCCTGGATTCACGGTACCAGAACAATAAAGTATCCTGGATGGTATCCAGAGTCACTAGCGCCTCCCTGATCCTCATGGTCAGGGCTTCGCTGTAGGAGATGAAGGGCATCTGGTCGCGTATTTCCTGATCATATTCTTTCATTTTATCCGTCGTCATCTGCACGAATAAGTCGAAAAAGTCGTCCTTCGACTTTATATAATAGTAAAGATTCCCCTGGCTTATACCGCAGACCTCTGCGATCTGTCGCGTAGTAGTTTGCCGGTAGCCGTTTTTGAAAAAAAGCTCTGAGGCCGTTTTCACGATCTGCTTCAATCTTTTGTCTTTGCGTTTCAGTTTGTCAGGCTGTCCGCCTTTGGTTTTAGCTTTCAACTCAATACCCCACCATTTTTATTTGTTGACTGCTATTTGGCGATTTTAAAAACGGTATGCCGCTCCCATGCCGGCGACGGTTGCGAAAAATCGGTGCGGAAGTGTGCGCCCCGGCTTTCCTCCCGCATAAGGGCCGCTTCTGTCACCAATCTGGCGTTCAGAATCATGGCGTTTAACTCATAAGAAGCCCGGTCCGCCGGTTGAGGCAGCACCTTTTGCCAGGCGGCAAGTGTACTGGCGGCTCGGTTGAGTCCTTCACCTGATCTCACTATGCCGACCTCATCCCATAGTAGAGATTGAAGATTGGCGAGGTTCAGCAAGGGGATATCGCCTTGAGCCGGCTGCTGGCTCAAGCGGTGGCAATCGGCTTCAGCCGTATTGGGCACTGCCCGATTGGACTGCATCTGTGATTTTTCGATAATTCTTTTGCTGAAGACGACCACTTCCAGCAGAGAATTTGACGCCAGCCTGTTCGCGCCGTGTACCCCTGTGCAGGCTGTCTCTCCCGCAGCAAAAAGGCCGCCGATATTGGTCTCGCCCCATGTGTTAACCTTGACGCCTCCCATCAAGTAGTGGGCGGCGGGCGCCACCGGAATCAGGCCTTTGGTAATATCCAGTCCGTGGTCCAGGCAGTAGCGGTAAATGTGGGGGAACCTTGTGGTAACTTTGATGGCAGGGATGTGTGTGACATCCAGGAAAACCCTGTCGCTGCCCGTCTTTCTCATTTCGGAAACGATGCTTCGGGCTACAATATCCCTGGGCGCCAGCTCTCCCTCAGCTACGTAGTCAGGCATAAACCGGTAGCCATCCACATTCCTGAGAATACCGCCCTCGCCTCTGACTGCCTCCGTGATCAGGAAGGGCCAGACACCTGGAAGGCGCAGGGCCGTGGGATGGAATTGGTAGAATTCCATATCGGTAATTTCGGCACCGGCCTGGTAAGCCAGTGATATGCCGTCGCCGGTGGCGGTATCGGAATTGGTGGTGTATTTATATAGTCGGCCTGCACCGCCGCTAGCCAGGATGATGAAACGGCACCCGTATTCTTCGCTCAATCCGCTGCGGAAATCGGTGGCTTTTATACCCGCGACGCAGCCGTTATCAACCACTATTTCTGTGGCCAGGCAGTATTCGAGAACGGTTATGCCGGAGATTAAAACCTGTTCGCTTAAGGTGGACTCGATATACTCCCCCGTAGCGTCGCCTCCAGCGTGCACAATACGCGGCACGCAATGGGCGGCTTCCCTGGTTAAAGCAATCTCACCGTCCAAAGTATCGAAGGGGACGCCGTATCTGATCAGGTCGGATATGCGGTCGGGAGCCTCATTGACCAGGATTTTCACCGCCTCTGAATTACACAGCCCGGCCCCGGCCTTAATAGTATCGTTATAATGCAGTTCGGGCGAATCATTTTTACCCAAAGCTGCAGCGATACCCCCTTGAGCATACCTGGTATTACACTCCTCTATCCCCCCTTTAGTAATGATAAGTACGCTGCCATAGTCCTTGGCCAGCAGGGCACTGTAAAGGCCGGCGATTCCGCTGCCGACAATTATATAGTCATAATGTTTCATGCTCTTATCAGTTCTTGATGTGCGATGCTTTAGTATGACAGCCCGTCGACTGAATAGAAAATATATTGACTCGCTAATGCCATTTTAACATGGCAATCCGCATACTGACCAATTTATTGATTAGTGGACAGGGAAGTAATCTGATAAAAAATTCCCGCGGCAGCCGACATACCGCGGGAATATCCATATTCTGTCTTGCAGAATGGTTCGCTAAACTTTCTCTACGATTGCGCAGACGCCCATACCGCCTCCGCCGCAGATCGCGATCAGACCGGTTTTGGCATCCCGCCTTTTCATTTCGTGAGTCAGGGTAGTCATAATGCGTGCGCCGGTTGCGCCGAGCGGGTGTCCCAGCGATACGCACGAGCCGTTGACGTTTATCCTGTCATGGTCTTTCTCTGTTAAACCAAGTTCCTTCATATTGGCCAGTATCTGAGCGCTGAATGCCTCATGTATCTCAATAAGGTCTATCTGGTTGATCGTCAGGCCGGCTTTTTTCAAGGCCAGTTCGACGGCCAGGCTGGCGGATTTATAGGCTGCTCGGGGATCGGCGCCGCTGTAGGCGAAGGCTTTGACGGCAGCCAACGGCTTCAACTTCAGGCTCTTGGCTTTCTCCTCAGTCATCAGGACACAGGCTGCGGAGCCGTCATTTTCGCCCGAGGAGTTGGCGGCAGTGCACACACCACCCTGCACAGGCCTGAGTTTGGCCAGCGTTTCCATGCTGGTATCCTTGCGCGGGCGCTCGTCAACGCTGAATAAAACCGGTTCGCCTTTGCCCTGCGGAACGGGTACCGGAACGATTTCCTCTTTGAATTTTCCGCTCTCCTGGGCGCTGCAGGCACGCTGATTGCTGATGAGTGCCCACCTGTCCACTTCTTCCCGGGTGATGCCGTGTTCCTTGGCGGCGGTTTCGGCCCAGGTCATCATCGACTGTAGTATGCCGAACCTGTCTTCAGGCTGCGACATCACCCTGCCCCTTTGCACCCTATCGTACATCGGGATTGACCAGGTGGACATACTGCCATGTCCTTTAGGCATATCGCCGGTGCCGCCCAGAGACCATCTGATATCACCCTTCAAATAGAACTCTGCAGTGCTCATGCTCTCCACTCCGCCCGCTACCATGATGTCCATATTCCCTGTCTGAATCATCATGGTGGCTATGGTGATGGCGTCCAGACCGCCGGGGCAGCGTCTGTCGTGGGTAAACCCCACCACTTCCACCGGCCATCCCGCTTTGAGCAATGACATGCGGGCGATATTAACATATTCTCCGCTCTGGTAATTCTGTGCCAGTATCACTGCACCAATCGACTTCGGTTCAAGGTTGGACCTTTTCACCACTTCGTTAAGTATGTGTGCTGCCAAATCGTAGGCCGGCACGGTCTTTAAGGCGCCTCCGAAATTGCCTATGGCTGAACGTGCAGCACTGGTTATGACTACTTTGCTCATCGTTGTCCTCCCATTTTCCAAATTATTGTTTTAAAAATCATTTTTCAAGGATTATAGCACGCCGGTAAATACACAAAGTCCATTGATTAGATCGTGAACTAAAGCTATTTCACACCGATCTCGCGTGCTATTACGCGCAGTTGAATCTCGGAGGTGCCTTCGGTAATAGTTCCCAGCCGGGCGTCCCTGAAATAGCGCTGAGCGATGGAATCCTCCATCAGGCCGTAGCCTCCGCATATCTGTAATGCTTCCATGGTAGTGCGTACTGCAGCCTCGCTGGCATGCAGTTTAGCCATGGCAGCTTCCCTAATATGCGGCCTGCCCTGGTCATATAGCCAGGCAGCCCTGTAAATCATCCACCTGGCGGTCTCGATGTCCATAGCCATGCGGGCTAACTTAAAAGCGTTGGCCTGGAAGCTGCCGATAGTCTGCCCAAACTGCTTTCGGTCATTTCCATAGGCCAGTGCATTATCGTAGGCTGCCCGAGCCAGTCCCAGGCTGCGGGAGGCGTGGGAAATCCTTCCCCCCATAAGCGACTCTATCACATAGGGAAATCCTTTGCCTTCCTCCCCGATAAGGTTTTCTGCTGGCACTTGGCAGTCTTCAAAGCTAAGCTCGGCGATCTCACCGGATTTGGCGCAGAACTTGTACAGTTTGGAGCGGGTAAAGCCGGGCATGCCTTTTTCCACGATGAACAGGCTCATGCCACTGCGCGGCCCTTTGCTTTTGTCGGTATAGGCGGCTGTAACTGTAAAGTCGCTGATATTTCCGTTGGTAATGAATATCTTGGTCCCGTTCAAATAGTATTTTCCGTCTTTTTTGATAGCAGTGGTTTGCAGTGATGCAGCATCCGAGCCGGCATTGGGTTCAGTGAGGCCGAAGGATGCTATCTTACGGCCCTTTATAGCGGGCACCAGGTATTTCTGTTTTTGTTCTTCCGTGCCATGCTTGTATATTGCCGCCGTGCCAATTCCGCCTTGCACCATGGTTGCAGCGGCAAATCCCACCGAATAATAGGCAACCTCTTCAACGGCGATGCACTCACCCAGCTTGCCCATCCCGGCAGCCCCGTACTCCGGCGAGTAGCTAAGGCATAAATAGCCGAGGTCTCCCATCATGGGGAATAATTTGACCGGAAAGGTCGAGGTTTTTTCAGCTTCGTCGACCAGGGGTGCCACCTCTTTGGATGCGAAGCTGCGTATGGCATCCCGTAGCATTTTTTGTTCTTCAGAAAGATCGAAATCCATTTTTTATCTCCTGCAATTAAAGTACCGAACCAAGTTTAGGATTATAGTACAAACGGACAAATTTGAACAAGTGACCTATTTTCGGCCTTAGCGGGCTAATGGTATAATCGCGCTGAATAAATGGTAGGAGGACTGCGTTGAATCCTGAAGAGACCTTAAATAAAATAAAAGTCGTGGGCGTTATTGGAGCTGGCGGAATGGGCAATCAGATTGCGGAGCTCATGGCCCGTATAGGTGGCTACAAGGTAAATATCGTCGATATAAACATTGAATATGTTAATAAAGGCCTTGCGGCTATCGATGGCCGGCTGGAGAAATTTTTTGTCGCCAAAGGAAAGATGTCGGCGGACGAGAAGAAGGCATTGACCGATCGTATCAAGGGCACGGCCAAGCTGGAGGAGGCCGTCAAGGATGCCGACTTCGTTATCGAGGCGGTCATTGAGAATATGGCCCTGAAGAAAGATATCTTTAAGAAACTGGATGACTTCTCCATGCCTCATACCATACTGGCTTCCAACACCTCTTATTTGAACATAACTGAGATGGCTTCGGCCACCAAGAAGCCCGACAAGGTCGTAGGCATGCACTTTTTCAATCCTGTGGCCATGATGAAGCTGGTGGAGGTTGTAAAAGGAGCCACCACTGCGCAGGAGACCTGTGAGGTGGTTCGTGCTCTTTCGCTTAAATTGGGCAAAGAGCCGGTGATATGCCAGGATTTCAGTTATGGGTTCCTGGCCAACAGGGCTTACCGGGGCCTTTCGACGGAGGCAGTGCAAATGGTCTGGGAGAGGGTTGCCTCCCCGGAAGACATAGATAAAGCTCTTAAACTGGGTTACAACCTGCCAATGGGCCCCCTGGAGTTGTCCGATATGACCGGAGGCTGGGCGCTGAGAGCTTCCTCCGAGGAAGATGCCGTAAGAGAACTGGGCTCGGATAAAGGACGTCTGCATCCTTTGATCAGAATGATGGTCAGGGCAGGCTATACCGGCGGACCCGGTAAAAAGGGTATCTATGATTTCTACCGTGACGTGATTTCTAAATAATAGTATTAAGGGACCGGCCGTCGGTCTAAAATTACATAATGTGCTGTTAGGAGAAAATCATGAGCAGTGATTTTAAGACTATACTTTACGAGAAGAAAGGCAATGTGGCCTGGATTACTCTGAACAGGCCCGAGGTACTGAATGCGCAGAACGATCTTTTGCGTGCGGAGGTCGTAACGGCCCTGGAGCAAGCCAGGGACGACGACAATATCCATGCAATCGCTATCACAGGGTCTGGCGATAGAGCTTTCAGCGCTGGTGCAGATATAAGTGAGTTTCCCAAGAGATATCCCTCCGATATCATCAAATGGAAGGGCAGAAAGGGTCCTTATATGGTAATCAGGGAGTTGCCCAAACCGGTTGTAGCGGCTGTCAACGGCATGGCCTTCGGCGGCGGGTGCGAGATTGTCCTGGCATGCGACTGCGTGATCGCCGTTGAGGACGCCCAATTCGGGCAGCCGGAGGTACGGATCGGCGTTATACCGGGAGGAGGCGGCACACAGATTCTGCCCCGCTTGATAGGTGAGAAGAAAGCCAAAGAGTTGATTTTCAGCGGGCGTCCCATCACTGCAGCGGAAGCCCTGCAGATGGGAATGATCAATCAGATCGTTCCGCGCGACAAGTTAATCGAGGCTACAGAGAAGATGATAGAAGGCTTCCTAAAAAATAGCCCGGTTATATTGAAGCTGGCCAAGCTGTCGGTCAATAAATCGCTGGAAACTACCCTGTCGGTAGGTATGGACTGTGAGCGGGACCTTTTCGCCCTTTGCTTCGGCACAGAGGACCAGAAAGAAGGTGCCAAGGCATTTTTGGAGAAAAGAAAGCCGAATTATACAGGTAAATAAGAATTCTGCGTTATAAATGAAGCGGGGATGACGATTAGCACAAAATAGCTATCGAAGCTTCAGGCCTTGCGCCAGGATATCGCAGAGGTAATCGTCATGTCTCATATAATGATGTACGGTTTCCTTATAGTCCTGTGCTTCTTTTACAAGTAAATCCAGCATGGCGTCTGCGCCGGCTTCGAAGATCATCTTTGCCATCTCCCATGAGGAATCGTCGCCGTAGGGATTGGTCCATCCTTCGGGACGGTAATTGATCTTTAGCTTCTCAGGCTGTGCTTCAGCCATGCTTTGCCCCAACCTTGCTGGTAGACTTTTCAAGCTTATCCCGGCCCTGGTTTTTAGTGTTTACCTTGGTAATGATTTCCAGCAGGCAATTGGTACAGATAATGGAGTCGCAATCGATCTTGGCGGCGCATTCAGCACATTCACACGGCATTTTAGTAACCTCTTTTGGGTTAGCCTCCAGGGTAACCCTCTTAATGGACACAGTATTACATAATTATATGTATCATTGAATGACCATTAGTATCAAAAGAGTGACCAATATGGATATAATTCGATCATATTCGAGATGAATGGTTTACATAATATATACATGACTAATTTCCTAGTAAATTCAGTACTCTTAGGTGATTCACACGGTGGAAAGCAGGGTATAAGATAAGCACATAACTTAATCATTCTTTACTCTTTATTAAAACACCGGCGATGCCGTCGCTCCAGCGACGGCATTTTTAGTATCTAAACTGACCTATATTCCCAGTACTGTGCAACAAAAGTACTAGCTTAAAAAGTACCAATAGGGGATAGCTAAGCGCTCAGAACAGCCTTATTCTATATGCGTCTGAATATTGTCGGATAGAGTTTTTGAGCCATCCTTGTAAAGGTGGTTGAAATAACGGAGGAGAAGAAATGAGCACACAATTTAAGACTGAGAACCAGCATGAGCAGGGACTGACGGCACTTCGACGCTATGTTTCCGAATACGAGGAAATGGAAATCGAACGCAAGCAGCAGGAAGAAAAATTGCCGGTGAGTAAAACAAAAATTCGAGCTGCCGCCAAACAACGTAAGGATGCAATCTATATCAGTACCCGGGACGGTAAGTTCGTAAACATCAACCAACAGATGTTGGACCTGCTGGGTTATGACATGGATGAGATGATGGGCATGGATATCAAGCATATTTGCGTGAATCCCGTTGACCTGGATAGGCTGCAAAAGGAGATTGACCAGAAGGGATACGTCATCAGCAACAGGCTGAAACTCTATAAGAAGGACGGCACCGAGGTGTCGTGCCTTATCACTTCCACTATCAGGTGGTATAACGAGGATAATATTCCGGGCAACCAGCCCATGTTCAAGTCCTGGGTCAGATGTGTTAACTAGGGGCAAATAAAATGCGGACTAAACTTATTAACTATAAAAACAAGTTGTCAGATTTGCTCAATAAGAAAGCCCGGCTGAGCGGGCCGGGAGCAGCCTTGTTGTTAGTTGTACTCGTTCTTTACAGCGGCCTATCGATCGCCTGGGTACCTTATACGGACCCATATCGAACCGCATCTTATCCTCACACATCGATCTCTACGGCAGCTATGGAGCCGAACATCATGGTTGACGCAGTTATCCCCGAGAATGTTACTTACGGTCAGATTTTTAATTTAGCAATTACGGTTGGGAACAACGGAAATGTTCCTGCCAATGATGTTCATCTGCTTTATAAGGCCAGTCCACAGGGGTTTTTCATCGTCCAGAATGTTGACCAGCCCGCCTGCGCTCTGGGTCAGGACAGTGAAGATGTCAGTCTCGGCACCCTATCCACAAATGAGCTAAAGGAAATCAATTTCATGCTCCAGGTACCCTCTAAAGAGCAGGTGGCTGGCGTGTGGAGCAAGAACTTCAGGTTCGATTTCACAGTTTCTTACGATAACAGAGTCAATACATACGCGGGCTGCGTTGAATTACTGGTCAGGCACGGCAAGCTGCTTCTCATGAAAAAGGGTTTCACTCAGACAAATTAGCATCGCTTCCTAGGTGGCGATTTCTGCAGAACCTCCTGCCTTTTCGATTTTGCCATGAGGCAGGAGGAATATCGAGGGTACCACACCCAACAATACCACGATGGCACCGATTACGTAATTCATATCATAGGCAGTTACACTGGCCCTTAAATTCACGTATTGATATAGCGCGATAACGGCTTCATTGTACGAAGCTTCAGAAGTAAGGCCGCTCTGCATTAGAAGCGCCTGTATCCTGGATAAAAATCCTACAGCCATCAGGGAATTGGGCGTCATCGATTGGATGATATTCTCGAGATTGACCTTTTGGAAGGTGTCGAGCAGCGTGGCGAAGGCAGCAATACTTAACGATCCGAAAATAGTCCTGGATACATTCAATAATGACGACGCTTGAGCTGTCAGCCTGGGTGGCACGGAGGAAAGCGCGTAGGTCATTATAGGCATCATTGAGAGCCCCATGCCCATTCCGCGGATGAACAGCATGATCCTGAGAATATCGTCCGGCGTGGAAACGTCCAGTATTTGCATATAAAGCGACATAACACCCAGGATAAGGAGTCCGATCACTGCCGGCACGCGTGGGCCTATCCTGTCATAGAGCCGCCCGGATACGGTCATACCAATCATGGCGCCAACGACCTGCGGCAGCAACATCACTCCGCTGTCGAAAGCCGATAACCCGCGAAGTTGTTGGAGAAAAAGCGGCAGCAGGAAAATAATGGCATATAGGCCTATGGTCGTAATGAAAGTGAGACCGATGCCGACGGAGTACCCCTTATGTTTGAACATGCGGAGATCCAGCATGGGCTTCTTTTCAGTGAGCTCGATTATTATCCACATCATAACGCAGAAACTGCCAACCATCAGCAGGGTGATGATTCGCCAGTCTGTCCAATGCCAGGTGGGAGCGTACGAGAGGGCATATAGAATCGAACTGAAGCCAGCGGCTGCAAATATAAAACCCTTATAATCAAAAGTTGAACTGACCAGCGGTGTATCCTCGATCCAGGCCAATCCCATCATAATTGCCGTTAATACGATAGGCACATTGATATAGAAAACCAGTCGCCAGTCCCAATATGTCACCAGGTACCCGCCGAGTGTGGGTCCTAATACAGGTGCTAGCATCATGGGGATGCCTAGCATAGCCATGGCTGAGCCACGCTTTTCCGGAGGAACATTCATATAGATGAATGTCATGGAGAGCGGATTGAGCACACCTCCGGATAATCCCTGCAATATCCTGAAGCCGATTAAAGAATCCGAGTTCCACGATAAGCCGCATAACACGGAACCGAGCAGGAATCCGATCTGGCTGGCCAGGTACACTTTCTTTATGCCGAACCGGTCGCTGAGAAATGCGGCGGCAGGTGTGGAGATGGCACTGGCCATCAGGTAAGCTGAGACAATCAGCTGCGCCCGGTCGGCTGTGGCATTGAAGACGGCCATTATATGCGGCAATGCCACATTCATAACGGTCTGGTCCAATATCTCCATGAAAGTGCCGAATATGGCAACCGCCAGTATCTTGGACTCGCTTACCTTCGGCATCTATAATTCCCGAATAGCTCTGGACAGAATTCTATAGTATATGCGGATATCAAATACGGGTTGAATGCTTTTGCATAATATGTTGAGATCATCGGGCGTATATTATTGGGCTGTGTAATTAGCTCTATATTATAAGACATCCGTCTGGATAACTACATGGTGCTATAGATAATACAAATGCAGTTGGGATCAATGGGATATGCTGCTTTTCCCCCACCTAAACCAAGACCGAGGTATAATGAATATTAGCCCCGTATAAATTGGGGACTATGTAAGATCATGCGTAAATTATTGCCCTTGGCAACTCTCATTATGTCGGCAGTATTAATTGCTTCTGCATCCTGCAATAAACCTGTTGCCGCTGAGGTGGAACTGAAATATGATAACAATTCCCTGAGAGAATATTTGCCGGTCAGCGCGCCGACTTTCACGGGCTACCTGGTTTCATTCGTTACCCCTACCAACAAGTTCACCATCAGGAAAATACGTATCAATGGGATGGTTGCTGCCTGGCGCCAGTACCAGGATAAGTCCATCGAATTGCAGATCTGGGATAAGGACAAGAAGGTCATATACCAGGACAGCTATCCCGACACTCAATTTCCCGTTAACCCTTACGATAACAAAACGGCATTTCGGCCGGAGACTGCCTGGACGGATTTAGGTGTGCCTGATGTAATTGTCACCAGTCCTTTCTATGTACACATCCATTCCGACGACGGCCGGTGGGGAGAATTCCGCATGGGCGCGGATGACAGCGCTGTAAACAGCCATTCTGAATTAACCGTCAGAGACGGTAGTGTCGATATAGTACTTGACGGCTGGCCCTACTGGAGAAAGGACTCGGCGGGCCATGACCTGTGGTACGGTGATAAGTCAAAAGTGAACTGGATGGTACGTGTGGTCGGTGTGAATTCAAACTGAGGACGGGTAAACAAAGTAAAAAGGCCAGCATTAGGTGTATCCTGGGTAATGTAAGGGGGGTGACTCAATATTATGAAGAAATGGAACAATATCCTGTCGATTATGACAGCCTTTGTTATTGCGACGGTCATTTTTATCGCAGGCTGTGGGGGGAAAGCCCAGACGCCAGTGCCCACCGGCCCAATCACCATTAAGGTTGGATTACCTACACCCCTGGATGATCCGGCCGCCCCCTGGGGCAAAGCTAACATGGATCCATATCTAAGCTGGATTGACCTGTTTAACAGAGAAGGTCTCCAGGTAAACAATAAAACCTATAACTTCAAATTGGTTGCGGCTGATGACCGTGACTCGCCGGAAGGTGGTGCGGCAGCAGCGAAACAACTCATCTATAGTGATGGCTGCAAATTCCTCGCGGGGCACTGGAGCTGGAGCTACTCTGCAATATCGGCCATCTCCAATCCTGCCAGGGTAATCTTTGTAACCAGAGACGGCGGAGGCATTGAATATAACGCAGCCACTCAACCATACAATGTTTTCGGCACTCCCGCAAAGGAAGAATGGGTAGCTGACGTGCTGGCGGCACATGCAAAATTCCCGGGCAGCAAGATCGGTTTTCTTGAGCCCGCTACAGGTCTCACTAAATCTGAAATACAAGAGATGAGCAAGCAATTCTTTGATCCGGCCGGGATGGTCTACCATTGGGAGATATATCCTGCGGGGACCAGTGACTTCGGCCCGTATATCCATGAGTTTGCACAAGAAGGCTGCAGTCTAATCTATCTGGATGCAGCTTTAGATACAACGGTTTCGTTCATAAAACAGCGCTGGGAGGCGGGTTACAAGTGGCCGGTTGCCCAGGCGGGAGGTCTGGCCGACCTTGGGATATACACAGCGGCTTGCGGCTCCGACGCAGTGCAGGGCCTGATCGGTGGCTATTTCGGCATTTGGGATTTTAAGGAAACAATAGTCAATCCTAAATATGTAGCCATGTGTCAGGAGGTGATGAGAACCCTTTCTCAAAAACAGGATAAGGCGTATACATATAATGACTGGATAGGCTGGCTGCCGTCACACCTTCTTATCGTTGCCCAGGCTATGCAAAGGGCGGGTACGGTGGATGATTCCGATGCCATTATGCAGGCCATCAGAGGCGGTACTTTCGATACAACGGCAGGCACATTTACTATGTCGGGAGAGAAAACCTACGGCTCGCCGATTGTGTTTGGCTGCCCGTGTGCAATCTGCATTGTCCAGGGTGACAGAGCTGTATATCTTTCCGAGCACCCGGTCAATTCCATACCCTGAAAAGCCAGTCATTAAGTCAGATGTCAGCCGGAGATAAAAGATTGAAAGGAGGGCGAGGTTAATGGCAAAACCGAAACGGACTACTTTCCCTGGCCATCAAATAATCGCTACAGTTAAGTCGGTCAAGGGCAACTGCTCTTGGGGACACGAAGCGGGTGACACCTTTCGCATAAACTGTCATGATACCGCCGGCCTTTGCGGCTTTTTCTATCATGCTATCTTCCCTGACATTGCCATGCTCCAGTTTGGCGGCGGTTTCCCCAAAGAATGGGGTGACCCGGATGTGGTGACCGCAGAGTGCATGGACAAGATGAATCTGGTTAAGCTTGAACTTCGTAGAGAGAAATAGGGCTGTAAGATCCCCGACTGACAAAGGAATACAGTACAATGGTTTGTACAAAATGAAATCGGGTCTGAGTGCAGCGTACAGCGTCTTCGTTTTGGCTCTTACCACTGTGATTGTGGTCTCACTACTTTACGTCACTGTTACCTCTATATCTTCGCCCACTAACCTGGAATGGCTGACCGTGATCGGCTTCATAATAGTGATTTACCTGGTGGGTATCGCCATAAGTTTTGCCGGGCTTTATGTAATAGAAAAACTGTTCAAGCGAGATAAGAAGCGGGCAAAGGCCGCTGTAGCTTAGCTGGCGTCCCTGGGGGGATTCGAACCCACGACCCGCTGCTTAGAAGGCAGCCGCTCTATCCACTGAGCTACAGGGACTCATATGGAGTTTAACACAGCGAATTACGCGACTTCAACAGGCCGGATTGACTGCGATTTTATACGGTTGCCTGCTTTGGTGAATCAGGTTCTTTGACGGTGGTGGTCTCTTTGGCTGTTTCGACGGTTTTAGGAGGAAGTTGGGCTTCAGATGTAGTTTTGCTGTCGGTCACATAAAAACCGGAACCCTTGAAAATGATCGGAACAGGTACGAAAAGGCGCCTGGCCTCGCACTTGCATTTCGGGCAATTAGCGACGCTGTCATCATTAAAGCCCTGCCTGAGCTCGAATTTTGTATTGCATTTTGAGCAAACATATTGATAAATAGGCATTAGTCCCTCGGCTGTCAATCTGTTTTATATTTAATAGTTAGCAATCACAGAGTCTGATTGCTAACTATTTATTTTAAATATATCTGTCGGGTAAGTCAAGCATCAACGCAGCTCAATATCACTTCACAGCTATTATGCGCTGTGATATACTATGAAATTGCCCGGTCAATTGGATTGTTTCTCACTCCAGTCGGGTAACCTCTAAACAGGGGCTCGTAGCTCAGGGGGAGAGCGGTCGGCTCATAACCGATTGGTCGCAGGTTCGAAACCTGCCGAGCCCACCAACTCTACATAATATCCATGTTTTCTGCGATCAACGCGACTAATTGATTAATCAATTTAGTTTAGACCTTTGGCTCGCGCGATTAGCCCCGTCAGACTATTGTCTCATCCGTCCTGAATCCTTATATTGATGTCTACAGGTTGGGGGCCTTAAAAGACAGCAAGTATATAAAGTCCGAAGATAATGAATATAATCTCTGTATTACATTTCAGCAGCTTCATTACCAATCTATTGCTTATCACATTAGTGCTGAGCAGGAAATCCGGAGCCCTGCTTAACCGCATTTGTGCCTTTTTAATAGCCACCTTCGCATTCTGGAGCCTGTTTTCCGGTCTATATACCATGGCCGGTACCAATGAGGAAGCTACGCTGCTTCTGAATATCAGTTCTTTCGGTTGGTGCGTAACGCCGGTTGCCAGTCTTTGGTTCTATCTTGCTTTAGCCAATAAAGACAGCCTATTGAAGAACAAGGCCTTAATCACCACTACCGCACTGGTTGCAGTTGCTTTTATATATGCGCAATGGTCAGGAAACATGATTTCCGAGAGTATTCAGGCCGGCTGGGGATGGACAGGCATCTGGAAACTATCGATAGCAGCCTATGCCTTTTATATTTACTATTTCGGAGCGTCCGGCGCCTGCATTTACTTAATAATCGATTTTGGACGAAAAGCTAAGACAAATCATCAGAAAAAACAGGCCAAATTACTGATCATCACAGGTGTCACCGCCCTGGCGCTGGCAACAATCACGGATGTTGTCTTTCGTGTTGCTGATATTAGGGCTGTCCCGGATGTAGCAGATATCTTTTTTATGATCTGGGGTATCGGGATTGTATATGCTGTATCCAAGTATGGCCTGATGAGCCTCACACCGACGGTGGCCGCTGAAACCATATTAAGCACGATCAGCGATTCCATCATCTTACTGGATGCCAGTGCTCAAATCGTATTTACCAACCGGGCGACGACGACATTGCTTGAGTCCAAAGACGATGATCTACATGGAGCTAGCTTCAGTTCAGTGGTCAAGGATAAAAAGGCGGCCGGAGATTTGCTTCAGGAAACACTCACGGTCGGCAGCAGCATGGACCATGAACTTTCATATTTATCTAAAAACGGCAAAGCTATACCGGTTCTTGTCTCGACTTCAGTTGTTCACGATTCAGACAACAATATAGTAGGGTACGTTATTTCAGCTAAGGACATCACCAGGCGTAAACAGTCAGCGGAATTGATCCTGCAGGAGAAAAATTTCTCCAACGCTGTGATCGATAGCTTGCCGGGCTTGTTCTACATTATCAACAGGGACGGCAAATTTTTACGCTGGAGTCAGAATGATTTGAAGGTGACCGGTTACACAGATGAGGATGCACCTAATCTGAATGTACTAGACATAATTGCGCCAGAAGATAGAGAGATGATATCAGCCAAAATGCTGGAAGTGTTCAATGGTGAGGCCGACACAGCAGAAATCAATGTTCTGACTAAAACCGGGGAGAAGATTCCATACCATATCACAGGCAAGCGTGCCTCCATAGGAGATGAAACGTATTTGTTGGGCATGGGCATAGATATTACCGACCGTAAAAAGGCTGAAGCCGCCCTGCAAATAACCATGGACGAACTGAGATATTCCAACGAAGAGCTGCAGCAATTCGCCTATATCGCTTCACATGATCTACAGGAACCTTTACGTATGGTCTCAAGTTACGTACAGCTTCTGGAAAAACGCTATAAGGATAGTCTGGATGCGGACGCACATGATTTCATTAATTTTGCAGTTGCCGGCGTTAAACGCATGCAAAGCCTGATAAATGACCTTCTACAGTATTCAAGGGTTGGCACACGCGGAAAACCCTTCGAAAATACACAGTGTCAAGATGTATATGATGCTGCTGTTACTAACCTCAAAATAGCTATAAAAGAAAGCGGGGCATCGGTTAGCCGTGGTAATCTCCCTCCAGTGTTTGGCGACAGCGGCCAACTAATCCAGGTCTTGCAAAATCTGATAGGAAACGCCATAAAATATCATAATGAAAAAAGCCCGGAGATTTTCGTAGGTGCCGAAAAGAAGAACGGCAACTGGGTATTTTCGGTAATAGACAATGGCATTGGTATAGATCCCAAATTCTTCGATCGTATATTTTTGATATTCCAGCGACTGCACGGCAACGAATACCCCGGAACAGGCGTTGGGCTGTCAATTGCAAGAAAGATTGTGCAACGCCACGGCGGGCAGATATGGGTAGAGTCAAAGCCCGGCAAAGGCAGCACTTTTTATTTCACTATTCCGTCGAGAAAAGAAGGAGGGAACTGATGGCAACAGATATTGCTGGCAAACCGGTTGATGTGTTGCTGGTGGAAGACAACCCGGGGGATGTCCGGCTTACCCGTGAAGCGCTGAAAGATGCGAAATTGGCCATTAATCTGCATGTGGCCGGAGATGGCGTGGAAGCTATGGCTTTTCTAAGACACGAGAGGGAATATGCTTCAAAACCTCGCCCTGATTTGATTTTGCTGGATTTAAATTTGCCGAAGAAGGACGGCAGGGAGGTGCTGGCGGATATAAAGAATGACAGTGATTTAAGGCGTATCCCCGTGGTTATAGTCACAACATCCAAAGCGGAAGAGGATATTTTAAAGTCCTACGATCTTCATGCCAACTGCTATGTCACCAAGCCGCTGGACCTGGATCAGTTTATCACAGTAGTACACTCCATCGAACAATTCTGGTTAACTATTGTGAAATTGCCCGCGGATGGTAAATAAACTGTAAATATTAGCGAGCCGATGAACAATCATCCAATCAATATTTTGCTGGTAGAGGATAACCCAGCCGATGCCCGGCTAATCTTTGAGCTATTAAAAGATGGTTGGGGCGGTAGATATGAACTTGCGCATGTTGACCGGTTCGCTAAAGCAAAGGAACGCCTGCAAAAGGACATGGTCGATATAGTACTTCTTGACCTCAGCCTCCCTGACAGCCACGGTTTAGATACGATCACCGGGTTGAATGGCCATACCGATAAAATGCCTATCATCGTGCTTACAGGTTTGGACGACCAGGCACTGGCAGTCACGGCACTGCAGGCCGGAGCGCAGGACTACCTGGTAAAAGGCCAGGTGGACGGTGAGCTGTTATGGAGATCTATGCGCTATGCCATAGAACGCAAAAAGGCTGAGGTGGCGCAGAACGAAAGCGAGGAAAAGTACCGTTCTATACTGGAGGAAATGGGCGAAGATTACCACGAACTCGATTCCAGGGGCAACTTAACATTCTTCAATGATACGCTGTGCCGTCTGCTTGGATACACCAGGGGTGAACTCGACGGCATGAATTATAAGAAATATACGCCACAGGAGTCCTGGAAGGATATAGTTGCGACTCATTCTGAGGTTTTTCGCACAGGTAAACCGCGTTTTGCATATCCAATGGAGGAAATAAGAAAGGACGGCACCAGGATTTTTGTGGAAGAATCCATTTTCCCGCTGAGAAATAAAGAAGGTGTCATCACAGGTTTACGCGTCATAAGCAGGGATGTGACCCAACGTAAACGGTCCGAGGAAATGGTCCAGCGGACGCAGAAAGACCTGCAATTGATGGTTGACTCACTGCCGTTCGGTATCATCATCATTAATGCAGAAGACCGCAAAATTCGCCATGCCAATCATACGGCGCTTGAGATGGCAGGCTATAAATCAATGGAACAGCTTGCAGACATGGTATGTCACAAGACGCTGTGCATGGACCCCGAAGGACAATGCCCAATGCTGGATCTGGGTCAACAGATAGACAGATCTGAAAGAGTACTGGTGACCAGGACCGGTAAAAAGGTACCAATCCTGAAAACTGTAATCAGGCTGCGGATTGATGACGAAGATGTGTTGCTTGAATCTTTTGTAAACATATCCCGGCAAAAAATAACAGAGACGGCGCTTAAGCATTCCAATGACTATCTGGAGAAACTTATTAATAATGGTAATGCACCCATCATGGTCTGGGACCCTGAATACCGCATAACCCGCTTTAACCGCGCCTTTGAATTTCTCACCGGGTATAGTGCTGACTATGCGCTGGGAAAGAAACTGGATATATTATTCCCCGCCGATAAACGCGATGAGTTGATGGAGCACATTAAACATGTCACTGACGGGGAGAGTGGGGAGAGGTGGGAATCACAGGAAATTCCCGTTTTATGTGCTGATGGCACTACACGCACAATTCTATGGAATGTTGCTTCGTTATATGCCGAAGATGGCGAGACGGTGATATCTACCATTGCCCAGGGCCTGGATATCACCGAACGCTTAAAAGCCGAGAAAGAGATCCAAGAGCGTGAAAGATTATACCGTACACTCATCGAGACCTCTCCGGATGCCATCTGCCTGCTGGATTTAAATGCAAATATCATTATGCACAACAAACAGGTATTGGAAGTGTTCGGAATTAACCTGTCTGAGGATTTAAAGGGTAAGAATGTAATGGATCTGGTGATCCCGGGGCATCACGAAGATATGCTCTACAAAACCGAACTTATTACTAAGAATGGAAATATTAGAAACTTGGAGATGGAAAGCTATAAGATAAACGGGCAGCCGTTCTATATGGAGCTTAGCTCTTCCATACTTCTGGATGAGGAGCAGAAACCGAAATCAGTGCTAGTTGTTTTTAAAGATATAACCAGCCGTAAATCGGGTGAAGTTGAGCTCGCCAAAAGTTACGAAAAAGTGCGGAAAACACTCAACGACGCCATCAATACACTGGTCAAAGTCGTGGAAATGAGGGACCCGTATACTGCAGGCCATCAACAGCGGGTAGCCGCCCTGGCCATTGCCATAGCGAAGCAGTTGCAGTTTGATGAACAGCGTATAGAAGATCTGAGGATGGCGGCAATAATACACGATATCGGTAAGATATATGTTCCGGCGGACATGCTCAGCAAGCCCGGCAAATTAACCGACCTTGAATTTGAAATAATCAAAACACATGCCAAGGGCGGCTACGATATTGTAAAAAGCATGGATTTCCCCTGTAAAATTGCCCAGGCAATTCTACAGCATCATGAAAGGTTAAACGGCTCGGGATATCCGCACGGGCTAAAGGACGATGATATCATTTTCGAGGCCAGGATACTGGCTGTGGCGGACGTCGTCGAAGCTATGGCTTCCCATCGTCCTTACAGGCCGGGAATGGGCATCGATAAGGCTCTGGATGAAATAAGGCAAAACGCAGGAAAAATATACGATCCTGAGGTAGCAGATGCCTGTATAAAGCTTTTCAGCGAAGAAGGGTTCAGGTTCGAGTAAAGCCCTTATCTTATAGAATTATTAGCGTTCTTTCAAAAAACTGAAGGCTGATTTTGCAGATGTAGCGCCGTCGCCTACGGCGGTGGCAACCTGACGGGCGGAGTTCCTTCGGACATCTCCAGCGCTAAATATGCCAGGCACGCTGGTACGCATTGATTCATCGGTAACAATATTGTTATTTTGGTCCATCTCAACTAAACCCATGAAGAGGGCGCTGTTGGGTATCAAACCTATGGCGACAAAGAGGCCATCGACTTGAAGGGCAGATTTCTCTCCGGATTTCACATTTTTCAAATTTATATGGCTGAGCTTATCCTGGCCTTCTAGGCTTTCAACAACTGAGTCCCATTTAAATTGAATTTTGGGAATAGAAAAGGCAAGCTTCTGGACAACACTGCTAGCCCGGAGCTGATCACGCCTGTGAATAATATAGACTTTGCCTGCATGCTGGCTAAGCTCCAGTGCATCCGTAACAGCCGTGTCGCCTCCACCCACTACCGCCACATCTTTATTTTTGAAAAGAAACCCATCACAAGTAGCGCAGTACGATACACCCCGGCCTGTCAGTCTGGTCTCTCCATCAACGCCAATCTTACGGTAGTTTGACCCGGTGGCTATGATGACCGATATTGCGGTAATGAATCCGTCATCCATTGTAATTTCGAATTTATCTGAGGCATGTTTAAATCCGGTAACTTCACCAACTGTGCTTGTTAGCCCGAAACGGGATGCCTGCTCGTACATCAGCCGGCCCAGCTCCATACCTGAAACGCCCTCGGGAAAACCAGGGTAATTTTCGACATATCCGGCATTCACAATTTGACCCCCAAACAAGCCTCGTTCGATAAGGATGGTACTAAGTCCATATCTGGAAGCGTACAGACCGGCTGTGAGACCGGCGGGGCCTCCACCGATTATAGCCACTTCATATTCTTTCATTACCCCTCCTTCAAAACACAAGACATAATGTGTTTATTGGCGGCCGTGGTATTTAGTGTATTCTTCCTTTAAGTGCTTATTGGTGACGTGTGTATAGACTTGCGTAGTACGGATGCTTTCATGCCCCAGCATTTCCTGCACAGAGCGCAGGTCTGCGCCCGAAATCAGCAAATCTGTGGCAAAGGAATGTCTAAGGGTATGCGGGTGCGCATCGATGGGTAGACCGGCCTTTTTGGAGTATTTTTTAACTATGCGCTCAACCGAACGGGCGGTTAATCTCATTTTTTCACCGGCTTTATCGTTAATTTTTCGGCCCCCATATCTGATGAATAGTGGCAAATAGCTATCTTTTCTCACGTCAAGGTAGCGTTTAATCCAGTCAGCGGCGATATCGGACAGGAAGACTACACGTATTTTATTGCCTTTGCCTCTGACCCCGAATTCTTTCCTGTCCAGATTAATCTGATCGCGGTTAAGCTTTACCAGTTCTGATACCCTCAAACCGGTGCTGAACAGGGTTTCCAGTATGGTCCTGTCTCTTAACCCAGCGTCATCAGATATCTCGGGACTGGCCATTAAGCGGATCAATTGCTCATTGTTAAGAAAATTGACCATGCGCGGATTCGCCTTCGGAAGGTCGATTTTCTCGGGATTCAGGACGTCAATATCGCGTTTCACACCAAGATAGCGAAGAAAAGAGCGTAGAGCAACAATATGATAGGTCTGGGTATTTTTATTAAGCTGTTTGCCGTTCTTGGCCCGGAAAGAAGCTAGATAAATACGGAATCTTCTGACTGTATCCAAATTGATGGAAGAAGGGGAAAGGGGTAAAGAGTTTTCTTCAAGCCAGGTGATAAAACGGGATAAATAGTGCTTGTATTCCAAAATAGTTAACTGGGATAGGGATTTTTCAATGAGCATGTAATCAAGGAAATCATCGGCAAGCAACTTTAGAGTTTGGATATTGATTGGATCAGCCATATTATTATTATAATTCACTGCTGCTAATGTCGCAAAAGTATCAATTTACGACGTTGTTATTTTAGTTAGACGATTCTAGCCCATTACAACAATTTCTGGACTTTCTCGAGCAGATCGGCCAGATTCCAGCCATTTTGAGCGGAAATAACTACGGTGGCTTCCGGAGGAGATTTAATTGTTATAGTTAGATCAGCGGATTCCTCCATACTTTCTACCAGCAGGTCTATCTTATTGATCACGGTAATCCTTGGTTTGGTATCCACCTTGAGCTGCCGAAGAATTTCCTCCACTGTTTGTGATTGGCTTACAGCATCAGGACTCGTTATGTCAACGATGTGTAGCAATAGATCAGCTTGGTCAAGCTCTTCCAGGGTGGCATGAAAAGCCGCCACGATCAAGGGCGGCAATTTATGGATGAATCCTACGGTATCGGTCAATAAAATGTTTCTACCGTCCGGCAGATGCAACTTCCGCGTTACCGGGTCCAGCGTCGAAAACAGTTTGTTTTCCACTAATACATCAGATTTGCACAATGCATTTAATAGTGTGCTCTTACCTGCGTTTGTATACCCGACCAGTGCAACCAGGGGCGTATGGCTCTTTTCCCTTTTCCGTCGATAAAGATCACGGTGCTTCCTGACCGCTTCGATCTGTCTCTTTATGTTGCTTATGCGCTTCCTTATCAGTTGTCTATCGGTTTCTATCTGAGATTCGCCCGGCCCCCTGGTACCAATGCCCCCGCCCAGCCTTTCAAGGTGGCTCCATTGTCCTGCCAGCCTGGGCAGCAGATATTCGTGTTGCGCCAGCTCTACTTGGAGCTTACCTTCCTTAGTCCTGGCGCTGCGCGCAAATATATCCAGGATAAGCGCGGTTCTATCGATCACTTTAACGCCCAGGGCTTCTTCCAGGTTTCGCTGCTGCCTGGGTCGCAATTCATCATTGAAGATAGCAGTGTCGTAGTTAAGGGTGGACTTTAAGTCCACTAGCTGTTGCAACCTTCCTGAGCCGATATAATGCGTCGAGGAAGGCTTTTCGAGCTTCTGGATGACCCTGCCCACTACCCTTGAACCCGCCGTTTTGGCAAGTTGAGCGAGCTCTTCCATGGAACTGTCCAATTCCCATCCGTGCCGCAGATCGTGGGATCCTACCCCCACCAGCACAGATCGTTCTTGCTTTTCACCCGTGCTGATTATTTCTTTGGTCATATGGAGTATCGATCCCGTGCTATTTCGCCCTGAGGGTAAGCAGACGCCTTATGCCTTCATTAAACCTATCATCAGGCTGGGTTATGGATAACCTTACGTAGCCTTCCCCCGATTTTCCATAGCCGGTCCCCGGCGTAACCGCCACACCTGCTTTGTCCAGCAATTCAGCCGTATATTGGGCCGAAGTGTACCCTGACGGTATCCTAGCCCAGATGTAGAAACTGGCCATTGGCTTAGTGACCTTCAGGCCGATTTCCTCCAGGGCTTTGACCAGCTTATCCCGCCGCTGTTGATATTTTTGATTCCGTATAGGTATATCATCCTGCTTGCCTGTCAGGGCCTCAATGGCAGCAATCTGTATGGCCTGCGGTATTCCTGAATCAAGGTTCGACTTAAAACGGAATAAGGCATCAACCATTGTGTGGTTGCCGACTACCATGCCTATCCTCCAGCCGGTCATATTATAGGTCTTGGAAAGCGAGTGGAACTCAACCCCCACCTCTTTCGCTCCAGGCGTCTCGAGAAAGCTGTGAGGTCTGTAGCCATCGAAAGCAACTTCAGTGTAAGGAGCATCGTGACAGACGGCAATATCATTTTTCTTTGCGAAAGCAACTACCTTTTCAAAGAATTCTGGGCCCGCTACAGCGCCGGTCGGATTATTGGGGTAGCATAGCCAGATGACCCTGGCCTTTTTCAAAATGTCTGCGGGTATGACCTCCAGGTCCGGCAGAAAAGCCCTGCTTTCTACCAGTGGTAAATAGTAAACCTCGCCGCCGGCCAGCAAACTGCTGATAGAATACACCGGATAGCCCGGGTCGGGCACCAGTGCCACATCTCCGGGGTCCAGCAGGCAAAAAGACATATGCCCGACGCCTTCTTTGGAGCCGATAAGCGGTAAGACCTCTTTTGCCGGGTCCAGGACAACATTAAAACGCCTCCTGTACCAGCCAGCGATAGCCTGGCACAGCTCCGGCATACCGAATGTTTCCGGATAGCGGTGGTTGACGGGGTCATGTGCAGCGGCACAAAGGCTGCGAATAATGTGTTCTGGTGTCGGGCTATCGGGGTCTCCGATAGCAAAACTAATGACATCTTCCCCGCGTGCCTTTTTTTCAGCTATTTTCCGGCTGATTTCAACAAACAAATATGGAGGTATCTTATCCAAACGATTTGCGAGTTTCATAGTTCAAAAACTCCCGAAAATACATCCTCAACGGGGCCTTCCAAGTATACGTCGCCTTTACCATCCCAGCTGATTATAAGTGTGCCCCCTGGTATCTTTATGTCAACTGTTTCTCCTGTTATATTCTTAAGCTTGCTTATAACTGCGACTGCGCAGGCGCCGCTGCCGCAGGCCAGGGTTTCACCTACTCCCCTTTCCCAAATTCTCACCTGCAGGCTTCTGCCGTCTACTATGTTAACGATTTCAAAATTGGTCCGCTGCGGAAATAAGCTATGATGCTCGACCAGGGGACCGACTGTTAACAATGGGAATTTATCCACACTGTCCTTGATAAAACAGACAGCGTGAGGATTACCCATGGAGACGAAGGAAAGTTCGATATCCTGGCCGTCGACCTGTACGAGTTGATCGAGTATAGGGCCATCACCATTTATAGCAACTGGAATTTCCTTTCCCTTCAAAATAGGCTTCCCCATATTCACACGTGCCCGGATCACCTCGCCATGCTCCGATACGGTTTCGACCTTCTTTTTGCCAGCCGCCGTCTCTATTGTGAGATCAGGTCCCTTCACCAACTTTCTATCAATAGCATATTTGGCAAAACAACGCAGGCCGTTACCGCATATTTGCGCCTCGGACCCGTCGGCATTAAATATACGCATCTTAAGGTCGGCAACACTGGAATTATCAATGGTGATCAGGCCATCAGCACCTATCCCAAAATGATTTCTGCAAATATCGTTGGAGAGTTTGCTCCAATCCATATCCATGTTCCGCGCATCAACCATTATGAAATCGTTGCCTGTGCCCTGCATCTTCACAAATTCAAGCTTCTTACTCATTAGCCTCTAATGCTGTTAAGAAAATTTTCTATAGTATAGTTTATTTGATTTTCTATATTATCTCCAATATCTAACCACTTGATGCGATTGTCAGAGATGTGAAACCAGGCGTATTGGCTGCGTGCAAACCGATGCGTCTCAAATTTTATCTTCTGTATCGCTGCATCCAGGTGCATCTCGCCATTCAGGTACGTTAATATCTGCCGGTATCCAAGACTGGACATAGAAGGTAAACCGGCAGTGTATCCCATTGATAAAAGGTTTTTGACCTCATCGATGAGGCCGTCCGCAACCATCCTGTCAGTACGTCTGTCGATCATTGTATACAAATTGTGTCTGTAGGCAGTCAACCCTATGATGAGCACCGGAAAAGGCACACCCTTTTTGGTCTGCAGTTTAGACGGCTTGTTGCCGGTCTTATGGTGGATTTCAAGCGCCCTGATTATGCGTCTCAGGTTATTTGGATCGATTCTACTCGCTGCAGCCGGGTCTATTTCGCTGAGTTCCCGGTATAAACTGTATACACCATTTTCTTCGGCTTTTGACTGCAGGCTGTCTCTGAAAGCGTAGTCAGGCTCGACCTGCGGTATTTGCCATCCCTCGATAACAGACCATATGTATTGCCCGCTACCGCCAACCATGACAGGAATCTTGTTAGCTTCCAGGATCCTATCGATTACCGTATAAGCGGATGCCTGATACAAGGCAACGCTGTACGCTTCGTCAGGATTTATTATGTCCAGCAAATGGTGAGGGACCACACCTTGCTCTGCCTTGCTGGGTTTAGCCGTGCCAATATCCATATACCGGTATATTTGCCGGCTATCGGCATTAATAATTTCCCCGTTAAAAGCCTGTGCTATCTGGATACTGAGGTTACTCTTGCCTATTGCCGTCGGTCCGACAATGGCGACCAGGCATTTCATGGCTACTGTTTTAGTGCCGCAGTCTGCCTGACTATCTCAATGAAATCCGAGGCTTTCAGGCTTGCCCCACCCACCAGGGCACCATCTATATGCGGCTCCCTGACAAATTCTGCTATATTGGCATCAGTAACGCTTCCTCCGTACAGAATTCTTACCGATTGAGCGATCTCACTATTCCATGTTGATGCCAGCGTACCCCTGATAAATTCTATGGTCCTGCCCGCCTGATCTCCGGTCGCGGCTTTCCCGGTCCCGATAGCCCATACCGGTTCATAGGCCACCACGATATCTTTATTTGCGGATATTGCCTTTAATCCTCCTGTTACCTGCCTTGCCAAAATTTCTCTGGTCTTACCGGCTTCATTTTCCTGCAGCGATTCACCGATGCAAAAGATGGGCAACAGGCCGGTAGCCAAAGCAGCCTTTAGCTTCTCATTGACTATATCATCCGTTTCGCCGAAAAACTGTCTGCGCTCCGAGTGGCCGAGGATAACGTATTTGCAGAGGCTTTTCAGCATCAACGGCGATATCTCTCCGGTGAAAGCGCCCTTTTCCTTGAAATACATATTCTGTGCCCCGACAGCGACCGCAGTATCCTTGACTATCTCGCTTACCCGTTGCAGAGAAATGAATGGGGGGCAAATAACCCGATCAATATTGCTTATAGCCTTCAATCCAGGCAGCATGTCCCTCGTCAGAATGACAGCCTCGTCAACGGTGGTATTCATTTTCCAGTTTCCGGCAATTAATGGTCTGCGCATAATTACTCCGCACTAAAAAGGTACATAATTCGATATTTACGGGGGATCTTCCGATTCAACGTTATTATTCGTCGCTTAAAACATCAACACCGGGCAAGACTTCCCCTTCCAAAAAGTTCAAGCTGGCTCCACCGCCGGTGGATACGTGGGTCATCTTGGAACTCAGGTTCATCTCAGCCACGATTTCTGCAGTCGAACCTCCGCCGACTACAGTGGTTGCGTGCAGGTTGGCGAGCAGATCTGCCATGGCCCTGGTGCCGCGAGCAAACTGGGGAATTTCGATGACCCCCATTGGACCGTTCCAAAAGATGGTATGGCACTTTTTCAAGTTCTCGGTGAATAGCTCGATGGTTTGCGGGCCTATATCCACAATATATTTATTGGCAGGTATCATCGAAACCGGAGCTATAGAGAACCTGGCCTGGTCGTTGATGGCATCGGCCACGATAACGTCCAGGGGCAAGAGCAGGGACACGTTACTGGCTTTTGCCGAGGCAATTATCTGGTTGGCCAGGTCTTTTTTATCCACTTCCACCGATGATAGTCCGACACCGTAATTTTGTGCGCTGAGAAAGGTGGCGGCCATACCGCCCCCTATGGGAAGGATATCGACTTTGCCCATCAAGTTATTTATGAGCGTGATCTTATCGCTCACCTTGGCGCCCCCCAGCAGGGCTGCAAACGGATGCTGAGCATTGGTAAGAAGGTTGCCCAATGCCTTGAGTTCCTTCTCAAGTAGCAGACCGGCATATGAAGGCAGCAGTTTGGCCACTCCGTAATTGGAGGCATGCGCCCGGTGGGCTGTACCGAAAGCATCGTCGACATAGATATCAGCCAGTTCAGCAAGCTGCCTGGCAAAATCGGGGTTATTCTTCTCTTCCTCAGGATGGAAGCGCAAATTCTCCAGTAATAATATGTCTCCGTTCTTTAACTTGGCTACGGCTTTCTTGACTTTCGGCCCCACGCAATCTGAGACCGTATAAATGGGTAAATTGGTCAATTGAGAAAGGCGCTCGGCAATAGGAGTCATACACAGAGACTCGACAACCTTCCCATCGGGCCTGCCCAGGTGCGAGCAGAGGATTATCTTTGCTTTATGTTCCACCAGGTACCAAATAGTGGGCAAGCTGGCGATAATACGGCTGTCGTCCATGATTTCGTTGGTCTTCGGGTCAAGAGGCAAATTGAAATCAACCCTTACCAAAACTCGTTTCCCCGTCACTTCGACCGCACGGATACTCTTTTTCATCGAAATTATCTCCTGCTGTAATCGGTCAGCATACACCAAACGACATATAGATGTCTGACCCAACCAATGTTGAGTATATCCAATGGCCGGAATTTGTTCAACATATACGTTTTAAACTATGCCAATATTTATTTTTCGATTCATTCATATTAAACTGTTATAAAGGCTTGCTGTAATATTTTGAAATATGAAACCATCCGATATTAAAAGAGTTCCTCTGGTAATTGTAATATCCGGCCCGTCAGGCGTGGGGAAGGACGTAGTAATAGACGCCATAATTGGCAAAAGCCGCAATTTCCATCATATAGTTACGGCAACTACCAGACAGAAGCGGCCGGGAGAGGTGGATGGCGTGGATTATCATTTCCTGTCCAAAGCTGAATTTAGACGAAAAATCGATGCAGAAGAGTTTTTGGAATATGCAGAAGTTTATGGCAATTACTATGGGGTACTGAAATCCGAGGTACAACGTGCTCTGCAGGATGGAAAAGATGTTATTTTAAAGGTTGATGTACAGGGTGCTGCTACACTAAAAAAGGTAATACCAGGAGCGCTGTTCATCTTTCTGGCGCCTCCTTCCATAGAGGATCTGCTCGAGCGGATGAAAAAGCGCAATGCGGACACGGATGAGGCGATGAGGGTCCGCATCAATAAAGCTAGAGAAGAGATGGAAAGCGGGAAATTATTTGATCACTCTGTAACAAATATGCGGAATAACCTGGACAGGACGGTAAACACCGTACACAGTCATATCAATAAATACCGCAGGACAAAACCAACTATCAATATATGAGCCCGGCTGCCTGATTCACCTGCTTTTTAATCCATCGATGAAATCGCTGATAAATTCGTTTACCGCTTGGGCGGGCGTGATTACACCGTAATGACCCTCACACAAAATATCCGCCCTTATTTCCCTGAGCTTTTCAAGTGATTTTATGGCCTTTTGAGGCTCGCCACCCCACATCGGCTGGTACGGCCCGTGTATATCCTGCCCAAATAGTATCTTTTGGCCTTCAATATTATTGAGAACAACGGCAACGCTGCCAGGAGTATGGCCGGGTATATGTAAAAACTGGAATTCCAACGACCCTATTTTCAGATTGCTAGATTCGCCTTGTAACTTTATGTCAACTATGCAGGGCCGATATTTGACGCCGTAATACTCGGCGCCCACTTTTTTACCCGATTCGATTGCCTGTGCATCAGCTTCATGAGCGATGACTCTGGCGTTATATTTGGCCTTCAAATCATAGAGTGAACCGATATGGTCGATATGAGCGTGGGTGATGACAATTGTGCTCAATTTCTCGGGCATCAGTCCCATCGCCTGGATATTGTCGGCCAACCTGCCAGCACTCTTGCCTGCACCTGTATCAATGAGCACCAATTCGCCGGCATCGACAAGATAAACACAGCAGTCCATGGAGTCCGATATCTCCGAACTGCCGACCATGTAGATACTATCGATAACCCTGAAGGGTGCGCTCATACAGCTCTCGACCTCTCACCTAAAACCTTTAATATATGTTTTTCGCGCTGCTTCATTTTCCGCTCATCGGCCGGGACCTGATGATCATAGCCCAGTAAATGGAGCATCCCGTGTACGACCAGTAACATCAGCTCCTGGTCTACACCGTGGCCATGTGTAGCGGCCTGCTTAACGGCCATGGGAAAAGAAACGATTATCTGCCCCAGGATTTCCGGACTGTCCGGCACTGCAGGGAAGCTGGCCGCCTGCGCATCTATGCTTATATCTTTGAAGGCAAAAGACAGCACGTCGGTCGGCTCATCAATGTTGCGGAACTGCATATTTAGTCTTTGCATGGTAGGGTCGTCCGTTAGGATACACTCAATTTCAACGGGTAGAATAGCCCCTTCCTCATCAAGAACAGTTCTGCAGATTGCTGTCAACCACCGCCGCGCAAAAGGGAACTTCAAGCCGCGCTTGATTTGAATGTTGATCTGATGTCCCCGTCTTTTCATCAGGCCAATATCATAACAAACGGTAATTGCACATACAATCATGTATCGAGTGGTTTGCTTGAAACCCCAATTCAAACTATGCTATATTGCATGTCGCAATTCAGCCGAAATTTACATGCCGGAGGGATCGCATAGTGGTCTAGTGCGGCCGCCTGCTAAGCGGTTGCCTCGGGAAACCGGGGTCAAGGGTTCGAATCCCTTTCCCTCCGCCAGTAGTCTTGATTCCAGCCTTCTGCTAACCCGGTATTTCTGCCCGACTATAAATCGATAAAATCACTATGTATTGGTTTACAATATGAAATATCACATTTGGACTATGGGCTGCCAGATGAATAAGGCGGAATCAACCGGCCTGGCCAGGCACCTGGCATCGATGGGACTGGAAAGCGTGAAGGATATCAAAGAGGCGGATATAGTAATACTTAACACCTGCGTTGTCAGACAGAATGCGGAAGACAAAGTTGACGGTATGCTGGGCTATTTAAAGGGTATAAAACACGCCAAGCCTGAAATGCGCATAGCTGTCACGGGTTGTTTTGTGACAGATGATCTGAGGGCTCTGAATAAATCCTTTCCACATATAAATCATTTTTTCAAGCCGGGCGAGAGTCATTCTTTCGATGACTGGCTGCTAAGCGAGTCTATAGGAAGCCTGCACGGTAGCTTGGAAAAGTTGCCGCTATCTTCCTCATCGCTCAGCGTCTATATTCCAATTATCCAGGGATGCAACAATTATTGTTCATATTGCATTGTCCCTTACCGCAGGGGCCGGGAACGAAGCCGTGCTCCAGAGGATATTGTAGAAGAAGCGGAGAGGGCTGTAGAAGAAGGAGCCAGGGAAATCATCCTGCTCGGTCAAAACGTCAATTCTTACGGCAAAGATTTGGTCAATGGGACCGGTTTGGGCGGCCTGCTGACCTTACTTAATCACATTGAGGGCTTGCTTCGCATCAGGTTCCTGACCAACCATCCCAAAGATATGAGCCTGGATCTGATTAAATCGGTCGCATCACTTGATAAAGTGTGCCACCATTTCTGCGTTCCGCTGCAAGCCGGAGATGACCTTATCCTTAAGGCCATGCATCGCCAGTATACTTGTAATGATTACCGATCCCTTATCCGACAAATACGCCAAATGATCCCGGATATTGCGTTGAGCACCGATATAATTGTGGGTTTTCCTGGTGAATCGGAAGACCAATTTGAAAATACATTTAAAGTTGTAGAAGAGCTGCGATTCGATGCCGTGCATATTGCTGCCTATTCCACGCGTTCGCAAACATATGCCAGTGAACATTTCCCCGACGATGTTCTCTCTGAAGTTAAGATGCAGCGCCTCCGCAGGCTCGAAGGGCTGCAAAAAGAGATTCTAACGGAAATTAACCAGCAATTAGTCGGCCAAAGAATGGAAATACTGGTAGAAGGTAAAAAAGGCGATAAATGGTTCGGTAGGACCTTCAGCGATAAACTGGTTTTTTTTACGGGTAGCCGGAATTATGCGGGCCAACTGGTATCAATCCATATAGAGTCTGCCAGCCCCTGGTCTCTTCAAGGTGCATCCTTTATATAGTTTATAGACTCCAGCAATTCACTATACCGCTTTCAGAATCTTAAATAACTGGAACTCCCACTTGACAACGTTGCTCACGTTTCTATACACTTGTATTAAGAACAAATGTTCGGAATAGGTAGAAAGATATGAGGAAACCGGGAGTCAATCTTACCAGGCAGAAAGTCATAGATTACATCCGTGATTTTTACGATGACAGGGGGTATGCCCCTACCGTGCGGGATATTATGAGGGGCTGTAACCTCAGCTCGACAGCTGTAGTTCAGCATCATTTAAAAATCCTTGAGAGCGAACACCAGATCGAGCGTGATTCCAAGGTGTTCCGCAGCATCCAGTTGCCTGACAGGAAAAATACCATTCACGTCCCTATCCTGGGAAAGATCGCCGCCGGTTTGCCCATTCCTGTGATGAGTTCCGATGCCTGGCACAGTGAGGCTATCGATACCCTGGAGTTATCCGGTGAAATCACTCAGGGCAAAGAGGTATTTGCTTTGAGGGTGAGCGGTAATTCTATGATCGATGCGCTGATAGCCGATGGCGATATCGTTTTAATGGAACCTGTAAAATCTGTTGAAAATGGTGACATGGTGGCGGCCTGGCTGAAAAAGGAAGAGGAGGTTACATTAAAAAGGTTTTTCCGTGAAGAGGACTTGATCAGGCTCCAACCTGCCAATATTCAGATGAAACCCATCTTTACCGACCCCGCCAATATCGAGGTCCAGGGCAAAGTGGTTGCAGTAATTAGGACCCTCTAAGCCTTACGTGCCGCTGAGATTTTCTTCGATATCGGCTGTTCTTATCTTCCCCTGACTTCCGGGAACACAGAATTTCTAAAAACCGGTCAAGGAAGTATAATTCTACTCATTACCAGCGTCTATCTCGCTTATTTTGTTATTTTCAGTACGCGGTTAATTGGAGGTTAAAATGAACGACGATTATACAATACTTGCCGGACTCTACGGTTACAAGGACTCTGACAGGTTTAAAAAGATACTGAAGATTTTGATTAATGAGGAACAGATCAAGCTCATCAACTTCATGCCCGCCACAGTTGAAGAGCTGGCACAGAAGACCAATGTTTCTCCGGAAGCTATCAAACCTATGGTTGACGATCTTTTTAATAAAGGGGTCATCTTCGAGTCTTCCAAAGGTTACCGTCCGGCGCGCCATATTTTTCAGCTGCATGATTCGACGGGAAGCGACAGCAGATCAGACAAAATATGGGGCAGGAAACTGTTGGATGCGTGGATGGACTTCTCTGAAAACGAGTTGTTTCGCGATACGGCCAAGTGGGTGTTAAATTTTCCAAGGCCGTTTTCCCGGGTTGTCCCTGCCATGTCATCATTTGCCCGGAAGCCAGATCTGGCTGAGGGCGAGGATCTGGAATCGGTAATCGACCATGCAACCAGAATCGCTGTAGTGCAGTGCCCCTGCCGAAGAATGGCGCAAAAATGCGACAGGCCGATTGAGGTATGCTTACAGCTCAATAAAGGTGCTGAATACGCCATAAAACGCGGGTCGGGTAAAGAGGTGTCCATCCAGGATGCTAAAAAGATACTTCACACCGCGTCGGAGGCGGGACTTGTCCACACTGTTGAAAACGTGCCGCAGGCGGGAACTTACATTTGTAACTGTTGCCCGGACTGCTGTGTTTTACTGTACCCCTGGCTTACTTATGGTAATTTGGATAAAGGCCTTGCCAGGAGCCGGTTTGAGGCTAAGGTGGACGAGGAATCGTGCAGCGGGTGTCAGGACTGTGTCGAGCAGTGCCCTTTCAGCGCCATAGAGATGACCAAAGTACCGGGCCAGAAGAAATTGAAGGCGAAGGTCAATCCCGATAAATGTTACGGCTGTGGATGCTGCGCTGTTAATTGCCTGACTGAATCCATCAAATTGCATGAAGTCAGGCCGCCCGAATATTTGGCTGTCTGAACATCAAAAAAACAATTCAAACCTGAGTTCCAATTGTCCGGAAAACAGTTCTGTCGCGCTTCTTCAACACACTCAAATTTCTTGCTCGGCTCCCTTTTTTAGCTCACAACCATCCAACCTTGTCAATAGCCAAATAGTCCTAATCGGTGAACCGACTGGCTTGACATTTCGAGCGGAGCGGCTCAAAATGGTACTATAGTACCAGTACGTAGGTACGTCTGAAAACAGAAGATGTTCATTTAGTGTGGGTTATGAAGGGCAAAATTATTTGGATTACAGCAATTGGTTTAGCCGGCACCATTGTGCTGGGCGTATCTCTTGCGTTGCCTTCAATGCTTAGAGCGGACAACAACCAGTCGGCTACCATGCCGACGTCCGAAATCGCCAAAGCCTATAAACAGGCGCTTATATCTCCGCTTAATAAGGCTACCAGCGAAATCAAGGACCCTGAACTTGCCAGCTTCACACAGAAGCTGGTGCAGTCTTATGAACTGGAAAAGACAACCGCTAACACCGGTGACCAATCCAGCCTTGCAGATCTTCTGCCTGATGTAGCCAAAATTGAGAAGAACGCTATTAACATGCCCCTCAAAGAGGCCGGAAAACAGTTGAAAGATAAAGAGCTTTCCGACTTCTACAACCGCTTTATTACCACTTGCGGCGTAGACAACTAGCCTGCGCAGAACCAGCCATTATAAAAAATCACAAGATTAATACTTTCTTCTGATAGCTGTGTCTAAAAATTGCCTAGTGTGGGACTAGCGACCTGGCTGCAAATAGGGGCTGGTCTGCAGAATTCCCTGAGTAAAAAGACTATATGCGCCAAAGAATGTCAGGGCAGCCAGGGCGAACAGTAATATCGCGATAACAATTGATGGGCGGTCTTTGTTTTTCAGCCCATTTGATAAAAGCCAGATGCCCAACGGCAATAATAAAACCCCTATTATGGTGCAGATTATACCGAGCGCGGTGCTTACCGTTTTTATCAGGTCCATTTAACAACCCTGCCTATCTATAAGAAGCCTGCCGGATACATCTTAAATATAAGTATAGTCAAATAAACAGGCCGGATACAATCTTATCGATTGCTCCGGCCTGTTTATTTATTATTTCACTGAAACAAAATTTGCTTGCTTCCGGCAGGCTCAGGGTGTTGTAAATACCTGATGTGGCTGGAATATGCAGATATTAGCGTCACTCTGCACATTGCCGTCCGTGATTTCCACAAAATAAGCATAAGATGTCTTAGGCTTGAGCTCATTGCCGATAATTACCTGGCCCCTGTTGAGCCCGGCTTTCAGATCGTTATTGTAGACCCTCTGAATATAGATGTTGTCCCACCAGACCAGCTTCTGTGTATCGGCTTCGGCGGATGACCCTCCCTTAGCAATACGGTAAACGTAGAAAGCATCCATATTGCCTACGTCTTTGAGTGTGAGCCAGCTGCACTTAACATCCTTTAAGGATGCCCCGGCCAGCATCAGCTTGGTTTTGGATGGGGAGAACGAATCGTAAATTTTCTGCTTGTTTTTAAGATAGACGGATACCATGGCATCAGAAATGGCTTTTTTTTGCACACGGGTCTTTTTTATGACGTCGCCATTTTTGCAGGTGACCTGCACCACATATTCGCCTTCCTTCATGAAACCGGTGGAAAGATTGATCATATACCAGTAGTAATTCAAAGTCGGATCGTATATCCAGCCGTTGAGGTTGAAATTCGTGAACATCTGGTTTTTAAATTCTACTTTGTAGCCGTTGGGGCCCAGACCTTCTATCTTCTCGATTAAGTCCGGTGTGGGCGTGCCGGGCGTAGGATAGAAGGAAACCAAGAACTTGTGTTGCTCTTTTTGCAGGGGTGAGTTTTCGAAATCCCAGTAAACATTGCATGCCATAATGTCATACATCTTGACCGCCGTATCTATCATGATTCCTCCTTTTTGATCCGTCGATTTGCCCGGTTAAACATCCGAGCGCTTGCCCTAATTTTTGAGATCATATTAATACTAATTAAAAATGTTGTCAAGGCGGCTTTGGAATTGATTTTTCGTGGTTGGATTTCTATTTAATTGAGTATAACCGCCGTATGGAATATAATTCGTCCCGGATTTGTATTGATCTGGTTTTAAAGGACCGTGGATGAACGACAAAGCAACTAAAAAACAGAAAAGGACCAAATCAGCCAATGCTAAGTTACAGCGAATTGCGAAGATAGCATCTACCCTTTTTTTTGAGAAAGGCTTCACGGAAACTACGGTCAGGGATATCTCCAAGGCCTGCAATATAAGCATGGGGCATCTCTATTACTACATAAAATCCAAGGATGATTTCCCCGTGATATTCGGCGAGATACATTTAAAAAATATAAGTAAATGGGAATATGAAGTCCGCAGAGAAATGTTAAAAAGTCCGCCCGAAACAACCTTACGCTTCGCCGTCAGAAACTATTTACATCTGATACACGCAAGGCGCAAGATGATGCTTTTCTGGTACAGGGTGGCAAAGTCCCTCAAACCTGAACAGTTGCAGGGCGTAATTGAATCCGAAGTGCGGGTGGTAAACGTGTTTAAACAGATAGTGCAAACCGGCGTCCAGCAGGGCCAGTTCAAGGTGAGCGACCCTTTTCTTACAGCCTTTCAAATTGAGGTTTTATGTCATACATGGATTTTAAAACGGTGGTTCCTGCACGATCTCTATACAATTGACCAGTTTGTAGATATATGTGAGAACAATGCAGTTTCCATGGTGCGAGGAATTACCGAGTAATTTTGAAAGACTTCTGGGGCTTGGATGCGGGATTGCCTTTGACCATAGCGGCAATAAGGGCCACGATTTGGTCCACATACTGGTCTACAGTACGGCTGTCTTTATATAACCATCTCTTCAAAGCCCAGGTTTGACACATCATAACAATATTACTTGCAACTATGAATGGGTCTTTGACGTGAAACTGTCCCTGCTTGCATCCGGACTCGAGTATTTCCCGAAATACCTTTACTACCTGCTTTTCGACTTCCATTATACCGGCGCTGTCTTCCTTTTTAACTTGTACTGCAGCGTGGTACCAGAAAACCGTCATCTTCCGCCCTGTATGGACTACGTATGCATAGTCTGTTACAGCTTTCTTCAGTAATTCGTCCGGAGGTACACGCTTCATCTCTTTGCGGATTGCCTTTTCCCACTTATCAATGCTATTTTTTTGGATTGTCCTGAAAATTGCCGGGAAATCGTCTTTCGATTTGATGTAGTAATACAGGTGTCCGGGACTGATATTGCAGGCCTCGCCTATATCCCTGGTAGTAGTGGGACCATACCCTTTCTTATGAAACAGGTCCGCCGCCGCCATCACAATTTGTAGTAATTTGGCGCTGGGTTTCTTACTCCTTATAATAGCATCAAGATCATCCATCGTTATATCTTCACGAGGCGCCTTGTTTTTACGAACTTTCACAAGTTTATCTGAGGCCACTGGCGACATCCTTATTTAATTATTTTGCTGATTAAGTATAAAGGGATCCTAGATGGACAGCAATCAAAACTCATGGCGGCATCCTTTACGATTCTTGACAATATTTTAGAGTTGATGATAAAGTATTTGACAAATTATAGAGCAAACGGTTGGACTAGTGCAACTAGCTGCACTACTCAGCAGGCTAACTGACCACATTGTAATGCCCTGAGATAGGGAAATATTCATAATTTACGCCACAGTTCAAAACGAATGATCAGGCTTTGAGGATAAATATGAAGGAGGTGGTATGCGCTGAATGTCATTCAAAAACGATTAGGGGAATCATTAATTTTGAGGCATAGAGACTCAATGAAAAAAAGGAGGTTCAACTAGGCAATGATAAAATGGTACAAGGTTTCCTCACTACTAGTAGTGGTGGTTATGGTGCTTAGCCTGCTGGCCACGGCCTGCGCTGCTGAGCAGCAGAAGCCGGCACCACCTCAGCCCACAGGACCTATCACCATCAATGTCGGTGTACCTATGCCGCTTAGCGGCACAGCAGCGCCATGGGGCCAGATTCCTACCCCACTCCGTGAAGGCTTCATCCAGGTGTTCAATAAGGATGGCTTTAAGGTAGGTGACCAGACTTACAACATTAAGATGGTTCAGGTTGACGACGAGAACACGCCTGAGGGCGGCTCGGCCGCCGCCAAAGAGCTCATAGAGAATGATGGCTGCAAGTTCTTCGTCGGGCACTGGTCATGGAACTTCTCCGCCATTGCAGCTGTGACCAACCCGGCTAAAGTCATCTTTCTCACCAGGAACGGCGCTCCTGATGCTTTGCCTGCCAGTTGGGCTGGTGGCGGTGCATATGACCCCAAGACCATGCCTTATGTTGTTTTCGGCACTCCGTCTCAAGAGGAATTCCTTGCTGACTGCTTCGCGCTTGTCGATGCGTTCCCCAATTACAAGAAGATAGGTTTGGTCGACTCATCAGTGAGCAAAGGTGGTCCGGGCTGGATTGCCGTGCAGAAGGCGCTCGATAAACAGGGAGTCAGGTGGGCCAGCGAGTGGTTCACGCCTGGCACTACAGACTTTTCTCCCATGCTCACCAGATTACATGAGGAAGGTTGTGATATCGTCTTTGTCGCCGGATGGGTCGGTGAATACATGGCCATGCTTAAACAGCGGTGGGAGTTGGGCTACAAGGACATGCATATTGCCTGTTCCGGCCCATTCGTAAGCATGGATATATACCAATCAGTTGTCGGCGTCGATGCTTTCGAGGGCGCCATCGGATCATACGAGGCCCCCTGGGCGTTCAAGAAGACCAAAGTCAACCCAAATATAATCGCCCAGTGCCAGGAAACTTTGAAGATTGCGGCGCAAACGACGGGCGGCCCGTATGACTATACCGGTGAATTCCCCTGGGTGCCCGCTCACGTAGAGATCCTGACTCAGGCAATGCAGAAGGCCGGCAGTGTCAGCGACCCGGATGCCATAATGAACGCCATCCGCGGTGGCACCTTTGATACCACTGCAGGTAAATGGACAATGTCCGGTGCACAGACATATGGTTCACCTATAGTTTTCGGAACCCCTGCTTCCTTATGCAGCATCCAGAACGGCAAAGAAGTATATCTTTCCGAACATCCAATGGAACCGCTTCCGTAACGATACAGAGCTAAAATAAGGAGAATTGGTATGCCCCCCGCTGGAATATGGATTGACGGACTGGTTCAAAGTTGCATCTATATGACCATGGCATTCGGCATGGTGCTGGTATTCAGCATACTTGGCATTCTGAACTGGACACACGGCCAGTTCTACATGCTGGGCGCTTTCGTCGTCTATTACGCAGTCACGGCGGCGGGCGTACCTTTCCCCTTGAGCTTACTGATATCTGGGGTAATCGTCGGAGCATTGGGTATGGTGGTGGAGAAGCTCGTCATCGAGCGCCTCACAGGTCCAGGTTACGGCCTGCTGGCCGTAACCGCAGCCACCATGGCGCTCATCTTTTTCTTTGAGGGTGCGGCCGGCATGGCTTTTGGCCTTATGGCCAAGGGAATGGCCACCACGCTCCCAGGTGTGCTTGACATGGGTTCATTCAGTATCAGCTATCAAAAAATTGCCGTCATCATTTTTACCCTGGTTATTATGGTCGCCATGTATATCGTGCTCAACCGCACCAAGGTAGGAAAGGCTATCAGGGCGACGGCCCAACAACCGGATGCGGCGAGCTTATACGGCGTCAACGTGGGATGGGTCTCATTGATTGTTATGGGCATCGGCTGTTCACTGGCGGCCATGGCCGGGGGCATTATGGGACCTGTCCAGTCAGTTGATCCTTTCATGGGACGTATTCCCATGATTATGTCCCTGCTGGCCATTGTCATTGGAGGCCTGGGCAGCCTCACCGGCGCCATTGTGGGAGGCATCATACTGGGTCTCCTTAACAGCGTCATAGCATATAAGATTTCCTATTTCTCCGAAGTTGCCCTGTTCTTGCTGGTGATTGTTATCTTGCTGATCAGACCGCAAGGCCTGTTTGGAGCCGCCCCGAAATGATAATAGGGCGCTACTATATAGACCAAAAAAGCGTGGTGCCCAAAATTGTGATCGGGGCAGTTATTGCCCTGCTTGCTCTTGTGCCGCTATTCACAACCAGTATGGTGACACTTTCCACCCTGATATCAAGCGGCATCTGGTCAATAGCGGTTATGGGCTTTATTCTGATATTGAGGACCGGCCAGTTCAGCATGGGGCAGGCGGCTTTCATGGCTATAGGCGGCTATGTCTCAGCCATACTCACGGTCAGACTGGGACTTCCGTACTGGCCAAGTTTTTTAGCGGCGGGTGTTATCTCGGGGATCATAGCTCTAGGTATCGGATTGATTGTGCTGCGTGCGGGGGGCACATCTTTCTCAATCATAACAATTGCCTTCGGCGAGATAGTGAGGATTGTGGCCCTGAATTGGGATGATGTCACCCGGGGGGCCTCCGGAATATTAACCAAACCGCCGGCGCCTATAACCATAGGGAATTTTGAAATAAACTTCGCTACGAATCTGGTGCCATTCTATTACTTTATGTTCTTTCTGGTAATTGCGTCGGCGTTGTTCTTCTGGCAAATAGACCGATCTCGTGTAGGCGGAACATTCCGAAGCGTAGCTGCTAACCCCGTACTTGCAGAGCATTTAGGCATTCACCTTATGAAGTACCGCGTGATTGCATTTACTATGGCTGGCGTCTTCACCGGCTTTGCCGGCGCCTATTACGTCACCTTTATTTCGGTTATAAATCCGCTTATTTTTGATTTGTGGAAGTCCGTTCAGATAATGATGATGAGCATTGTAGGCGGCCCAACCTTAATAGTCGGAGGGGCGATCGTAGGATCTACTGTATTGTATTCTCTGGGTAACTACCTGACCCAACTGCCAGTAGCCAATGTTCAGTATTTGGTGTTCGGCGCTGTGGTTGTGCTGGTGCTGCTGTTTCTCCCCAAAGGAACCGGACTGGTTGACCTTTGGGGCAAGTTCTGGCGCAAAGTGTTTAAAGAGCCTGAAGAATATGAAATCCCCGGGGAATTCTCACAGGAAGACGAAGAATAAATAGGATTATTACCGAGATGGCTTTATTAGAACTAAACGACGTGACCAAACTCTTCGGCAAACTTGCCGCAGTCGAGGATATCGATCTGCAGGTAGAGGAAGGTGAGATCCTCGGCATTGTCGGGCCCAACGGCTCGGGCAAGACCACGCTGATCAACTTAATTTCAGGTTATTACAAGCCTACGCGCGGCGACATATATTTTAAAGGAAGAAAAATATCCGGGCTGAGGCCCGATCAAATAGCCAGGCTGGGCATTGTCAGGACCTTTCAGTCGAATGTGCTCTTTGAAGGTGCTTCAGTAATCGAGAGCATGATGATCAGTTCCAGGCTGCAGTATAAGACCAGCGACTGGCAGGCCTTCTTCAATACCAGGACCTATAAAGACGAGCAGGAAAAGGTGGTCGGCAACCTGCTTGAAACGCTGCAGCTGCTGGATATCTTTAACGAGACATTCAGGCCGGCAGCGGCCCTCTCACACGGCTACCAGCGCATGCTGGGAATAGCCGCGGCCCTGGCTGCCAATCCCAGCGTCCTGATGCTCGACGAACCTACCACCGGCATGAACCACGAAGAAGCCATGTTCGTGGTGGAAAATATTAAAAAGATCAACCAGCAGGGAATTACGGTATTGCTGATCGAACACAATATGAAAGTGCTGCTGGGTGTGGCTACCAGGGTGGTCGTCCTGAGCTTCGGCAATAAGATCGCCGACGGCGACCCCTACGAAATGATGAGCAAGCCGGAGGTCATCGAGGCATACCTGGGCACGGAGACGGTGTAAATCATGCTGGAATTGAAGAACGTCTGGATCAGGTACGGCAAGAATGTGGCGGTGAGGAAGCTCACCCTGACCGTCAATAAAGGCGATTTCGTGACCATCCTGGGCGCCAACGGCGCCGGCAAGTCTTCTACACTCAATGCCATCAGCGGACTGGTGAAAATCAAACGGGGAGAGATACATTTTAAAGGGCAAAAAATAAACGGCCTCAAGCCGGGAGCCATAGCTGCTAGAGGGATTATCCAGATTCCCGAAGGCAGAAAATTGTTCCCGCTCATGAGCGTCATGGAAAACCTGGAGATGGGCGCCTATTTGTGCAAAGATACCAAACGTGTCCGGGACTCCTTAGAAAAAGTCCTGACCCTCTTTCCGGTGTTAAAGGAAAAACTCGGCGGCAAAGCGCGCGAACTTAGCGGCGGACAGCAGCAGATGCTTGCCATTGCACGCGGGTTGATGGCAATACCGGAGTTGCTCATGTTCGATGAACCGTCCCTCGGCTTGAGCCCCTTGCTGCGCCAGCAACTCGCTGAGAAAATCAAAGAGGTCAGCCGTGAAGGCGTCACCATCGTTCTCGTAGAGCAAAACGCAAGACTTGGCCTGATGTTAGCTACCTATGGTTACGTTATGGAAAACGGACAACTGGTACTACAGGGCAAAACTTCGGACTTAATGCAGGACGAAGGTGTGAGGAAGGCGTATCTCGGCGTTTAACATTTGGTTTAATGGCGCCGCCATGGCATTAAGCGATGATAAATATGGTAAATGTACCAATTTCGTCGACACGCTAATAATCGAAAATTCGAGAAAATTATTCCTGTGTAAATAACAGCGAAAAAGGAGTGATCATGGCAAAATATATGACTCAAGAGTGGATGGATTTATACAAGGATGCACTCAATGCCAGCAAAACGTACGAAGATTCCGCCAAAACATGGGAGGGTGATTTCTATTTCATTTGTGAGAAGGGCGGCCCGGTAAAAGAAACAATGTATGCCTATGTTGACCTTTATCACGGCAAATGCCGTGCGGCGGAGATCGTCGACAACCCCAGCAAATATAAACCGGAATTTGTTATATCCACCAATTACACTATTTGGAAGAGGATAGTTTCAGGACAACTGGATTCCACTCAGGCGCTGATTACAAAGCAGTCCAAACTCACCGGAAACATGGCCAAGATCATGCGCTATACCAAGGCGGCCAATGAAATAACCAACATCACCAAGCAGCTTCCCACCGAATGGCCGGAATAACTGCAAGTCCTATAAGCAATTACAAGGTGATTACTACCCTACCTATGGACCTCTTGGGTTGCGGGGCAGAGCTGGTTTTCGCCACCAAAATCGGCTCTGCCGCATCAGAAAAAGCGTTTCAAACAAGGAGGACCCAGAGATGAATCTGGCGACATTGGCTGATGATAATATAACGAAGTTCGGAGAATATGAGTATCTTCACTATGAAGGACGATGGTATACCAATGTCGAACTGAGCCGTATTGCCAACCGCCTGGGCAACGCACTGAAAAAATTGGGTGTAAAAAGGGGCGACCGGGTGGGTACACAGGTATATAACTGCCCGCAAGTGTTGATGGCTTTTCAGGCCGTCCTGAAAATCGGCGCCATAATTGTACCCATGAATCCCAGCGCCCGGGGGGAAGAGGCAGCACACTTATACCGCGATTCGGGCATTAAGGTATTGATAACTTCCAGCGACTACACTCCGGTAATCGATGCAGCACGACCGACGGCGCCCGGACTGGCACATGTTATATTTATTGACAAAGACGGCGTCCCCGGCACTCTCAATTTCGATAAACTAATAGCTGATTGCTCCGATCGGCTGGCCGTCGAAGACATGGATACTGATGACGATGCGGCCATGATATACACGGCCGGCACCACCGGCTTGCCTAAAGGCGTGGTGCATACTCATTTCGGGCTCTACTACACGCTGCTGGGTTTTTACGAGACACTCGAGACGATCATTCCGGCCAGGTTTCAGTCGGTGACCCTCACCAAGGATGTCAGCCTGGACAAAGTAGTCAGAAAGGATTTCGACATCATAGGTATGGAAGTATCGAATATCTGCCTCCTTGTTCTACCGCTGTGCCATATCTATGGAATGATGCAGATGTTCTTGAAGTTTTACACGGCGGACAAGCTGATAGTCTTGAGGAGATTTGACCCGGTGGAAATATTCAAGTGCATGGAAAAATTCAAGGTCACCAGCCTCGACGGCGTTCCTGCCATGTGGATCATGCTTTACAACCATCCCGATATCGATAAGTACGATATGAGCGCTTCCAGATATTTGTCGTGCGGAGGCGCCCCTATGCCTTTGGAACTTCTGAAAGCCTGGAAACAGAAATTTGGCATCCAGATATGCGAAGGCTGGGGCATGTCTGAGTTGGCTTCTTATGGTACTTCCATGTTTGCGCGCTCTTTTAAAGACGGATCAGTCGGCAAATTGATGCAGAAGGCAAGCCGGATAAAAATACTGGACGATAACGACCGTGAGGTCCCTACCGGCCAATGGGGAGAGGTGGTCTTCAAAGGCTTCAATGTTATGAAGTATTACTGGAACCTGCCGGAGGAGACCGCTAGAACGATCAAGAACGGTTGGCTTTACACGGGGGATCTCGGCTACTTGGATCAGGAAGGTTATCTTTTCCTGACAGGCCGCAAGAAAGACTTGATAATCAGGGGCGGAGAAAATGTGTTCCCCTCCGATGTTGAAAATGTCCTTTATAAGAATACTAAGGTGATGGAGTGCGCGGTAATAGGGGTGCCTGATAAGGTCTATGGAGAAGAGATAAAGGCCTTCGTGGTCCTCAGGCCAGGTGAAAGCGCCACCGAACAGGAGCTCATCAATTTCTGCAAACCACAACTGCCTACCTTTAAGCAGCCTAAATGGATTGTGTTCCAGAAGTCTTTGCCCAAGAGCGCTGTCGGCAAGATACTTAAAAAAGATCTGAGGAAACTATAAGGTACAGAACACTGACCGTTGACCACCTGGTCTTAGTTGGTCGGGGTGAGTGGATTCGAACCACCGACTTCATGGTCCCAAACCATGCGCGCTAGCCGCTGCGCTACACCCCGCAAGGCAAAAGTATAGATTACACCTAATATGCAGTCAAGAAAGCTGTATTTAGCGGCAGGTTGATCGCAGGGTTACCGGCAATTGGGGCAGACGTCGAAGAACCCTTTTGGTAGGTCCCATTTCTTGCGGATGTACTCAAGCTGCTTTTCGGGCGCCCATTCAATGCCGCAGACCTTACATTTTTGCAGCCTGTATTTAATTTTCCAGTTGTAGATATAACGATAACCTTTTTTATCTTCCATTTTGATAGCGCCGGTCGGGCAGGCGTAGTAGCATGAGCCGCAGCCGATGCATGCCTTGGCGCTTTCGAGATAGGGAGATGCGGGTCCTTTGGTTATGCCGCGGTTCACCAGGCTGATAGCACTGACACCCACTACCTGCTCACAAACCCTGGCGCAGAGGCCGCAGACAATACAGTTTTCCTTGGTCCAGTATTCCTTTTCGAAGGATGATTTTTCGATGCCGTATTCAGCCGCCAGCTGCTTAATAACCTTGTTTTCCGAACACCTTGCAAGCAGCAGGTCCAGCAGCATCTTGCGGTTGCCGACTACCCTGGGGGAATCCGTTTCGACTACCAGGCCTTCCTCAACCGGGAAAAGGCATGAGGTCACAATGCGTTTCCTGGTTCCACGAGTGATCTCAACGATACATAACCGGCAGGCACCATAGGGTTCTACCGCATCAAGGTTGCATAAAGAAGGTATTTTGATGCCGTGAGCCCTGGCCACCTGCAATATATACTGGCCCTTCTCGGCCGTATATTTATTGCCGTTTACAGTCAGAGTAACTAATTCACTCAATCTTAACAGCCCCCAATTTACACACTTCATAACAGGTGCGGCACTTAATGCATTTAGCCTGATCAAGCACGACCGGCTTTCTTTTGCCCACAGCTGTTATAGCCCCGGCCGGACAGGCTTTGACACACAGGCCGCAATCGGGACATTTTTCCTCAATTATCGAGAAGGTGATCAGGTCTTTGCATACGCCGGCCCTGCATTTCTTGAGTTTAATGTGCTCTATGTATTCCTCCCTGAAATATTGCATGGTTGTAAGTACCGGGTTGGGTGCTGAGCCGCCCAACTGGCATAGCGCACTATCCCTTAAACAGTGGCCGACTTCTTCCAGGAGAGGAAGGTCGCTTTCCTTGCCCGCACCGGACGTTATGTCATTTAAAATCTGTCGCATCCTCTTGATGCCTTCGCGACAGGGTACGCATTTACCGCATGATTCTTCCTCAAGGAATGAGAGGTAATACTTGGCTATGTCAACCATGCAGTTGTTCTCGTCCATCACGATCATGCCGCCTGATCCCATCATTGAGCCGACCTTGGTCAGCGCGTCGAAATCAACAGGCATGTCGAGCATACTCTCCGGCAGGCAACCTCCGGAAGGACCGCCGGTTTGGACGGCCTTGAATTTCTTGCCTTCGCGAATGCCTCCGCCTATATTAAAAATAATGTCCCGGAGCTGTATGCCCATGGGCACTTCCACCAGGCCAGTATTGTTAACCTTGCCCGTTAGAGAGAAGATCTTGGTGCCTGTGTTGGTCGGTGTGCCTATCTTCTTGAACCAAGCAGCCCCATTATTGATTATGAGGGGAATATTGGCCCAGGTCTCCACGTTATTCAGGTCGCTGGGCCTGTCCCACAACCCTTTTTCCACAGTATGCGTATATTTGGCCCGCGGCTAGCCGACTTTGCCTTCCAGTGATGCCATCAGAGCAGTGGATTCACCGCAAATAAAGGCGCCGCCACCACGATTGACCCTGACTTCAAAATCGAATCCCGAACCCAGGATATTTTTGCCCAGCAAACCCAATTTCCCGGCCTGTTCCATGGCATTTATGATGTTCTTCAAGGCTAGCGGGTATTCGTTTCGCACGTAGATATAGCCCTGATGGGAACCTATGGCAAAGGCACCGATAATCAAGCCTTCCAGTACGCTATGAGGGTTGCCAGTCAACAGGCCCTCATTGGCATAGGCCCCGGGGTCACCCTCGTCAGCATTGACAATAACGTACTTGATATCTCCGTGCGCCTTCCGGCAGCTTTCCCATTTAGCGCCGGTGGTAAACCCACCACCTCCGCGGCCGCGCAGCCCGGATTGCTTAATGATATCGATGATTTGCTCGGGCTGATAGTCGAAGAGGGCCTTGGCCAGGGCGGAATATCCGCCTATGGAGATGTAGTCCTCGATGCTAGTCGGATCGATTCTGATATTGTTGCCCAGGATAATGCGTTTCTGGTTTTTATAGAAAGGCAAATCAGCCTGGGCTGTAATCTCAGCCTTAGTTAACGGGTCTTTGAATAAAAGCCGGCTGATGACCTGCTTGTTGAGAACCGTTTTATCCAGAATTTCCGGTACATCTTCCGGCTTTATCTTCTGATAAAAAATATTCCCCGGCTCTACAATGGCAATGGGTCCCCTTTCGCAGAACCCGTGACAACCTGTTACCTTAAATTCGACCTGGTCGGTCAGGCCTTTTTTATTTATCTCGGCTTTAAAGGCTTCGACAACCGGGTTGCTGCCATACGGGCGGCAAGCGGTTCCGTTGCAGACCGAAACCCGTGCCTTATCAGTCCCCAGCCCTTTGGCCAGTTTCTTGTTCAGCGCTTCTAGTTCTTTAGGAGATTTCAGTTTACCCGGCATATCGATAATTCTTCTCTACCTATATTTGTTCAGCATCGGCTCAACTTTGTCATTCGTCATATGGCCAAAATACTCATCGCCTATCTTGACCACGGGCCCTGTCGCACAGCAGCCCATGCAGTTAACGCTTTCCAGGGTGAAGTTATGGTCTGCCGTCGTCCCGCCCGGGTTAACGCCAAGTTGGCGCTGCAAGGAGTCGAGGATAAGTTCGCCGCCCCTGACATGGCAGGCGGTGCCCAGGCAGACATTGACGATGTGCTTGCCCCTTTCCTTAAGGCTAAAGGCACGAAAAAACGTGGCCAGGGCAAATACCTGACTCTGAGGGATGCCCATTTTTTTGCTGACTTTATCAAGGGCTGTTCGAGGCAAGTAGTTATATTCGGACTGGATGTCCTGTAATATAGATACAAGCTGACTTTTATCATTACCGTACTTCTTGATTATGGCTGTAACGGCGTCTTTCATTTGATCTTTTTCCCGGCGAGCATCCTTATCCTATTAAATTCGGTCAGAACATGCTCCTGAATTTCAGCTGTATTCTCTTTGGTCAAATGGCGGAATCTGCCCTGTAGCTTCAGATAATCCTCCACAGGCCTGAGTTTAGGATAGTCAAAGTTAAGCGTGTATTTTCCATCTTCTATTTCATACATGGGGAAAATACCGGTTTCCACAGCCAGGCGTCCCATCGTTATGGTAAGGTTTGAGGCGCTGCGCCAGCCGGTCGGGCACACAGATAATATATGAATATACGAGGGACCTTTTATCTGTTTGGCCTTTTCGATTTTATTCATGATATCGAAGGGATAGCTGGAACAGGATGTCGCCACGTAGCGGATGTTATGTGCGGCAGCTATGGCGGGCATGTTCTTTTTCTGGGTATGCTGTCCCATGCTTAACTTGCCGGCAGGAGCGGTGGTGGTAGATGCCCCGAAGGGAGTTTCGCTGGACCTTTGAATGCCGGTATTCATATAAGCTTCATTGTCAAAACATACGTAAATAAAATCGTGACCTCGCTCCAATGCACCAGACAATGACTGCAAGCCAATATCCGCCGTGCCGCCGTCTCCACCCATGGCCACCACCTTAACTTCCTTGGTATACCCGTGCTTGCGCTTCAGAGCCTTAAGGCCTGACTCGATGCCGGATGCTACGGCTGAAGCATTTTCAAAGAGTGTATGTATCCAGGGCACTTCCCAGGCTGTCTCGGGCAGCGGAGTGGACACGATCTCCATGCAACCTGTGGCGTTGGAGATTATGGTATTTCTGCCCAATGCTTTGCACACATAGCGGACAGCCAGAACCTCACCACAGCCGGAACAAGCACGGTGACCCGAGGCAATATAGTCACTCGCTGTGACAAGTTTGGGAGCATATATAGCAAGCGTTTCCACTATTCTCTCACTCCAAACATGATTATTTCCTGCGTTTCCCCGGCCTTCAATTTCTGCATGGCCAGATCAATGAGCGTTTTGAAGTTATCGGGGGATATATCCCTACCGCCGAGGCCGCCTACAACGCTGGCTACCTGCGGCTTTTTGTCCAGAGTATAAAGGGCAGCCCTGATCTCTGAGCAGACCGGAGCCGGCCCGCCCAGCGATATGGCCCTGTCCAGAACAATAACGTTTTGAGCTGCGGACAGCGCTTCCTGTACTTCTTCGTAAGGGAACGGCCGCCAGAGACGCAGCCTGACAAGACCGATTTTCTTTCCCTCGTCCTGCAGGTCATCGATTGCAATCATGGCGTTTTCGCTGTAGCTACCCATGGTGACAAGAATTGTCTCGGCGCCATCGGCTTTATATTTTTCTACTGGATTATAATAACGTCCGGTGAGGTCGCCGTATTTCTTCCATGTATCGAGGATGACCTTCTTCGAAGCCCGTACTGAGGCATCCAACGCCTTTCTAGCCTCGGTATATAAATTCGGCGCGGCAAAGCAACCCATCGTTATAGGATCATCCGGGTCCAGCGGATGGGGGTATTTGTAAGGCGGAAGGAATTCATCAACCGATTTTTGGTCCAGTATGTATACGGGTTCGATGACATGCGATACATGGAAACCATCGATGTTAATTACGGTGGGCAGGAGAACATCGGGATGCTCTGCAATGCGAAAAGCGCACAGCGTCTGGTCGAAGGCCTGTTGACCGTTTTCAATAAAGATCTGTATCCAGCCTGCATCCCTTGTTATCATGGCATCGGAATGGTCCCCCCAGATGTTTAAAGGTCCTGAAAGGGCGCGATTGGCAACTGCCATTACGATCGGAAGCCGCAGGGAAGCGGCAACCAGCAGCACTTCGTGCATCAATATTAAGCCCTGGCTGGCGGTTGCGGTAAAAGTCCTTGCTCCAACAGCGCATGATCCAAGACAGGCGCTCATGGCGGAATGTTCGGACTCTACCGGAATGTATTCCGCATCAAGGTAACCATTGGCGACCATTTCTGCAAGGCTTTCAACGATATGGGTCTGAGGGGTAATCGGGTAAGCCGCGATTACATCAACGTTGGCCAGTCTTACAGCTTCTGACACTGCCAACGATGATTCAATACCGACACGCTTCGACGTCATGATTATGTTCCCTCGACCATTTTTATTGCCTGTGTCCAGCATTCATGGGCGCACATCCCACATCCTTTACAATAAAACAGATTAGCCCGGTAATAGCCTTCTTCATTCGGTTGAATGCATCCCTCGGGGCAAAACAGAGAGCATATTCCGCATTTGATACATTTCTTATCATCCCATACCGGATGCTGAGATTTCCAATCACCGGTGCCGAACTTTTTGGTATTGCCCGGTTCGGTAACTATGCATCCCACCAGCAACTCGCGCCAGCCCGGAATTTTTTCCATAGGAAATGATTTGGATTTTTTCGTACCGGTGGTCGTTATCTGACTTATAACGGTGCTATTGTAAGCGCGCATGCAGGCCTCAAAGTTGGAACTGGCGCGGGCGCCAAACCTTTCATTAAGAGGCGCCTTTAGGGACTCAAATTTAACTACTTCGGCAGCTTTAACCATGGCTCCCACCATTGTGGTATTAACTATATTGACACCTAACAATTCGCGGGCGATGGATGCAGCATCAACTACTGCCAGCTTCCAGTCTCCGCTGAATTCCTGCTGGAGATCTTCGACTGACCGGGTACTATTAACCACCAGACAGCCTCCGGGCTTTAAACCGTCCGTCACATTTATAAGTGTAACGAGCCCGGGATCCAGGACAACAACTATATCTGGCTTAACTACACCGGATCGAATGCGGATCGGGTTCTCAGCATCTATCCTGTTGAATGCGAGTACAGGAGCTCCGCGCCTTTCCGGGCCAAAGCTGGGAAAAGCCTGGGCAAATTTCCCCTCGTGTATGGCAGCCAAGGCAATTAGTTCGGCGGACGTGACAGCACCCTGTCCGCCCCGCCCGTGCCATCGGATTTCAATCGAAGTGTCCTTTTTCATATAACTTGCAGTTAAGTAAATTAACGGGTTCGATGCGCCCCTGGAGGGACTTGAACCCTCGCACCCGGCTTCGGAGGCCGGCGCTCTATCCCCTGAGCTACAGGGGCAGACAGAATAACTAGCACTTTATTCCCTATGGAATTCCAACGCTAGGTTATTCAGTATATCAATTTTATTTTTTATTTGGCAAATCTGTTAACCTCTTAATTTAACAGAGTAAATAATACATGCCGTGAAGTTCCAGCTTTTGCCCTTATAAACGGGATGATATAATTGTCTGACAGCGGAGAGGTGACCGAGTGGCTGATGGTGCCGCTCTCGAAAAGCGGTGGGCGAGAGCCTCGTGGGTTCGAATCCCACCCTCTCCGCCATATTTTATGCCCTATGGAGAGGTGCTGGAGTGGTCTAACAGGCGCGCCTGGAGAGCGCGTGTAGCTTCGTGCTACCGTGGGTTCGAATCCCACCCTCTCCGCCATATTGCATCGGTCTGGCGGAATGAAAGACATAAAGGATCCTAACGTAAAAATTGGGCTGGCGCTGGGTAGCGGCGGAGCACGCGGGATAGCGCATATCGGCGTGATAAAAGCCCTTACGGAAGCCGGCATTCCCATTCATATGATTGCAGGTACCAGTATGGGAGCACTGGTGGGAGCATGTTACGCAGCAGACAAGCAGATATCTTTTCTAGAAGATATAGCCATAAAGTCGAATCTGCGTAAGATGGCGCAACTATTGGATCCGAAACTCACCTTGCTGAGTGCTGGCATATTGCACGGGGGAAGGGTTGAGAATTTCTTAAAATCCATTATGGGTGACAGGCAAATCGAAGATTGCAAAATACCATATTCCGCTATAGCTACTGATATAAGAACCGGCAAAGAAGTGATTTTAAATAAAGGCCCCTTGCTAAAGGCTGTCAGGGCCAGCATTTCTATTCCTTTTGTCTTTGTCCCGGTCAAATATGGATCGGCCTATCTGGTGGATGGCGGAACTATTAACCCGGTGCCTGCCAACGTGGTTCGGTCCATGGGCGCCACATTTATAATCGCCGTAAATGTATTAAATGACGTTAAGAAACGCAGGCATTTCGGGCTTACTGGAGAAAAAAAGTTCGATAAACCTCCCAGCAGCTTCAATACCATGATACAGTCCATTTACATTATGGAATACCAGATAATCAAGGCCAGTATACTCAAAGCTGATATTATCATCGAGCCGGATATCGGCTATATCGAAGCTTTCGAATTCCACCGCGGGCCGGAAGCTATTGAAGCCGGCTATAGCGCCGCCCTCGCGGTTATCCCGGAAATCCAAAAACTTCTCAGCGGTACCGAAGAAAATTAAAATCCTTCGATTTTCCTTATATCCTGGCGGTAATTTTCAGTACATTCTCCGCATCTAGACATACGACGGTGTTGGCTTTTTGCATAGCTGTGTTAAAATAACTCGATTTTTATGCAGGACAGCGAAACAAAATACTGGATAGGCTTTAGCAGAGCGCCCGGCATCGGGAAGGTTAGACTTAATTCCCTCAAAGACCACTTCGGTTGTCTCGAAGGTGCCTGGAAGGCCAGCAAAGCCGAACTCATCCGCGCCGGTCTGGATGATAAAATAGCCGACGGTTTAGTTGATTGCCGCACCAAGATATCTCTTGAAAAAGAGCTGGAGCTCATCGAGAAATACCATATCAAGGTCATCCCTTTCAACTCTCCGCATTATCCACCGCTTTTGAAGGAGATCCATGATTATCCGGCTGTAATTTATATACGCGGCATGCTCAAAGCATTAACCGGAACCAACATAGCCGTTGTGGGTACCCGCCGGGCTACCGCTTACGGCAGGCAGGTTACGGAAGAATTGGCCCGGAGCCTCGTTATGAATAATATTACAATTGTCAGTGGCCTGGCCAAAGGCATTGATACAGCGGCGCACAGGGCTGCCCTCGATGCCGGCGGTCAGACAGTGGCAGTATTTGCCAGCGGGCTGGACATAGTATACCCGCCGGAGAATTTGAACCTGGCTCGTGAAATAATGGAGCACGGAGTTCTAGTTAGTGAATATCCTGTAGGGATAAAGCCGAAAGCTGATAATTTCCCACGGCGTAACCGGATATTAAGCGGTTTAAGCAGCGGTGTACTGGTGGTGGAATCAGGAGAAAGCGGCGGCGCTCTCATCACGGCCAATTTTGCAGTGGAGCAAAACAGGGAGGTATTTGCAGTCCCGGGAAGTGTTCTATCACCCATGAGCAGGGGACCCAATAAACTCATTCAAGAGGGAGCAAAGCTGGTCAGAAACCACCTGGATATAATTGAAGAATTGAATCTATCAGTAGTGTCCCAGCAGCTTGTGATGGAGGAGCTAACTGCATCCAACGAAATTGAATCGCATATAATGAAATGTATGACAGGTGAACCGACCCATATAGATGAAATCTGCAGGAAAACCGGAATAAATACTTCTACGGTTATGAGCAATCTGGCTATAATGGAGTTCAAAGGGTTGGTACGGCAAATAGGCAGCATGAGCTACATGCTTAATAATAATTTAAGATAATAAAGGATAAATAAGTAAATTTATGGCTACTAAACTCGTTATTGTGGAATCTCCGGCAAAGGCTAAAACTCTGACTAAGATACTTGGTAAAAACTATATTATCAAGGCCTCCATGGGGCATGTTCGTGATCTACCCGAGGATAAACTGGGAATACAGATAGACAAGGACTTTGAACCCGAATACAGGAATATACGGGAGCGCAAACCTATTATCACCAGTATCAAAGAGCTGGCCAACAGCGCTTCGGCCATTTATTTGGCAACTGACCCGGATCGTGAAGGTGAAGCGATTTCCTGGCACCTCATCAAAGCTGCCAACCTTGAAAAGGACAAGATACCCCTGCGGAGGGTTACTTTCCATGAGATAACCAAGGAAGCTGTGGAACAGGCATTTGACAATCCCCGTGCCATCGATATGAAAATGGTGGAAGCACAGCAGGCCAGGAGGATACTGGATCGGCTGGTAGGCTATAAGCTCAGCCCGCTATTGTGGAAAAAAGTGCTTAAGGGTCTTTCGGCCGGGCGCGTTCAATCGGTTGCAGTCCGGATAATTGTTGAACGGGAAAGAGAAATTCAGAGTTTCGATCCAGTGGAATATTGGACCATAGAAGCCGATCTGGCCAAACAGAGCGCCGGAGAGAAAAGCTTCAAAGCCTCGTTCGTAGGTTTGTTGGGTGAGAGGAAACTTGATATCCCCGGCAAGGACCGCTGTGATGACATCCTTGCGGACTTGAGGGAAGCCGAATATTCCGTAGCAGCAATTCAGAAGAAAGAAGTCCCGCGTAATCCGGCCCCGCCTTTTATAACCAGCACGTTGCAACAGGAAGCATGGCGCAAACTGCATTTCACAGCCAAAAAGACCATGGTCATTGCACAGCAATTGTATGAGGGATTGCACATAGGCGAGGAAGGCGATACCGGGTTAATCACCTACATGCGCACAGATTCTACACACATGGCTGCCACCGCTGTGGAAGAAATACGGGACTACATCCACGGCAACTTCTCGCGTGAATATTTACCCAAGACTGCCCGGGCATTTACCAAGAAAGTGAAAATGGCCCAGGAAGCACACGAAGCCATACGGCCGACCAAAGCCCAAAGGGCGCCGGAGAAAATCAAAGGTTATTTAAATAAGGAGCAAAACCTTTTATATGAATTGATTTGGAAGAGGGCTATTGCCAGCCAGATGGCAGCCGCCGTCTATGATACATTGACTGTCGATATTCACGCACAGTTAAGTAAAAAGAAAAAAGCATACTTGCTCCAAACAAAAGCTTCATCCCTTCGCTTTCCTGGATTTATGGCCCTTTATATCGAGGGTAGAGACGAAGAAAAGGATGAATATGACGAGGGGACCACTACAAAGATTCCAAAGTTATCGGAAGACGAATTGCTGCGCCTGGTTGAGCTCCATCCGGAGCAGTTTTTTACTCAGCCTCCTCCACGTTACACCGAGGCTACCCTAATTAAATCGCTTGAACAGAAGGGCATCGGCCGACCGAGCACGTATGCCCCGATTATCTCTACTATCGTTGATAGGGGCTATGTATACAAAGATGCAGGAAAGCTCAAACCGGAGGAAATAGGCACTATTGTCAACGATCTGCTGGTAAAGAGCTTCCCCAACATCGTGGACTTCAACTTTACTGCCAAAATGGAAGATGAACTGGATGAGATAGCTAAAGGTAAACTAAAGTGGGTTTCAGTAATCAGGTCGTTTTACTCGCCGTTCGAGAAAGATTTATTACATGCGCAGGAGAAACTGGAGAAGATAGTTATCAAATCCAAGGAGACCTGCCCTGAGTGCGGCAAAACCATGGTAATGAAATCGAGCAGGTATGGTAAATTTTTGGCCTGCAGCAATTACCCTGAGTGCATGGGAAAGAAATCCATAAATTCGTTCAGGGGATCTTCCGGGGCTTCTGATAATGCTGCTCCCGAAGTATCCAATGAACCCTGTCCTATTTGCTCAAAAAATATGGTGGTCCGCAAAAGCCGTTTCGGAAAATTTTTAGCCTGCCCTGACTACCCTAAATGCAGTGGGAAAAAGACTATGCAGAGAAAGCCCTTTGGCGGTGGAAAGGAAAAGAGCAGTGATAGCACACCGGAAACGACCGATGAAAAATGTCCTAAATGCGGCAAGCCGATGGTTATCAGGTCTGGTAGGTTCGGGAAATTCCTGGCTTGCAGTGCTTATCCCAAATGCAAGACCACGAAAAAAATCCTCGCTGACAAACAGGCCGCTGATAAATAGGTTTTACTAAATATCGCGTGGCTTGTCTGAATAAATAATAACGTAAATTGCAGAGAAACCTGGTTTGCAAAGACTGAATGATTTAAGGGACAAATTTGCCGGCAGTAATATAGATGGATTGATTGTCGGCTCACCGGTGAACCGCCGATACCTGTCAGGTTTTTCAGGGTCCGCCGGCTGGATCGTTATTTCCGCTAAAGAAGCCGTTCTAGCTGTAGACTTCCGCTATGTGGAGCAGGCCAGGAAGGAATCCAACGCTTTCGAAGTTATCTATATACAGGGTGATCTGGCCAAATGGCTCCCGGAGGTCGTAGGCAGGCTGAGTATAAAAAGGCTGGGTATTGAATCAGAATATACAACTCTTTCGACCTACGAATCTTTGTGCCTCATATTTCAAAATGGTGAAACCTCCCTTCAACCTTTGAAAAACATGGTCGAATCATTGCGTATAGTTAAGTCTGAATTAGAGATCTCTAACATCAGCAGGGCTGCCGAAATTGCCGATAAAACCATGGCCTACATAAGCACCAACCTGCGTCCCGGGATAAGTGAAATTTACTTTGCCTGGGAGCTGGAGAAATTCATCCGGGATCAAAAATATGAGCCATTGCCGTTTGAGATAATTGTCGCTTCTGGCTGCAACGCAGCTCTCCCGCATGCCAGGCCTACTGAAAAATTAATTGTTGAAGGTGAGCCTGTCACAATCGACCTCGGCGCCAGATATAACGACTATTGCAGCGATATAACCCGCACGTTCGTGATTGGAAAGGGAGACACGGATTTTTATAAAATCTATAATGTAGTGCTGGGAGCCCAACTGGCTGCTTTATCAATTGTCGAGGCGGGTATGCAGGCTTCAACTGCCGATACCATTGCACGCAAAATGATCGATAAGGCGGGTTACGGCGAATATTTCGGACACGGTTTGGGGCACGGAATTGGCCTTGAAACGCACGAGGCCCCGCGGCTGGGGACCTTAAGTGATGATATACTCTTGGAGAACATGGTTTTTACCATCGAGCCCGGGATTTATATACCTGGGTGGGGTGGTATAAGGATCGAAGACACGGTAACTATCAGGGATGGAAAAATAAAAACGATCAGCAAAGCCGGAAAAGAGGCACACATACTTGGAGGTTAAGCAGATATGATTGATGCAGGAGAGCTTAAAAAAGGCATTACAATAGTGCTGGACGGACAGCTTTACCAGGTGCTTGATTTCCAGCATATAAAAATGGGCCGGGGTTCCGCACAAATCCGCATAAAACTGCGCGATGTCAAAGGCGGCCATACCATTGAGAAATCATTCCAGGCCAGCGAAAAATTCGCTAAGGCCTTTTTACAGAAGCGCCCTGCTCAGTTTCTCTATAACGACGGCGATATATACCATTTTATGGATAACGAAACCTACGAACAGTTTGCTGTGGATAAGTCACTTATAGGCGACGCACTGAATTACCTTAAAGAGAATATGAACTTGGAGTTGCTTACACATAAGGGTGTTACCATCGGCGTTGAAATCCCATTATCCGTCGAGTTAAAGATAGTTGAGACGGGCCCCGGTTTTAAAGGCAACACGGCCAGCGCCGGCAGTAAGCCCGCTACTATGGAGACCGGGATCACCATTCAGGTCCCTTTCTTTATAAATACCGGCGATATTATAAAAGTGGATACCAGGACCGGCACATATTTGGAAAGGGTTAGCTGATCCTTTGGTTAAAGCCGATCTCCACGTACATACCTTTCACTCCGTGGATTCCAATATGTCCTACGAGCAGCTTATTGCTGCCTGTCAGAGAAAAGGTATTAATTGCATTGCAGTCTCTGATCACGGGACCACCAGGGGTGCACGGGAGTTGAGTAAGATCGCCCCCTTCAAGGTCATTATTTGCGAAGAGGTGCTCACTCCCTACGGTGAGATTATGGGGATGTTTTTAAACGAGGATATACCCAATAATATCAGTGTGGAAGACACTTTAAAGCACATACGCCAGCAGGGCGGGTTGATCAATATCCCCCACCCTTATGATAGAGTGAGGCCTTCAGCCTTTCGAAATAAACAGATGCTGGAATCGGTCGCCGAACAGGCCGATTTAATCGAAGTATTTAATTCCAGGAGCCTGTTTCCAGGCATAGGCAAGAAGGCCCGAGAGCTGGCTTCGAGGCACAATAAAGTTGTCAGCGCCGGCAGTGACGCCCACAGCCCGATTGAAATCGGCTATGTTTCCATAGATATGCCCGACTTCGACACCAAGCAGGAATTCCTTGCTTCGCTAAGCAAGGCCGAGTTCCACTGTAAAAAATCGAGCCCGTTGATACACATTATCAGCACCACAGCCAGGTTAGGAAAACGACATAAACCGGAGTAGTTGAAAGTGCTTAGAGTCGGCTGGTTTTCTACTGCCAGGGGAGACAGCTCACGCAAGCTGTTGTCAACTGCTTATGCAAGCATCCGTAGCGGAGAGCTCAAAGCCCAAATAGATTTTGTTTTCTGCAGCCGTGAGCCGGGAGAGTCCGAGAAGACGGACCTCTTCATTGAACAGGTTAAAGGTTACGGCATACCTCTGATCTGTTTATCTGTCAAGGAATTTGCACAGAGGTCCTCTCAGGAAATAGGTGTTAAGAACAAGAGGCTGCCCGAGTGGAGGGTTGAATACGACCGGCAGGTGATGAAGAAGCTTTCAACATACAATGCGGATATCTGCGTGCTGGCCGGCTACATGCTTATCGTTGGCCCGGAAATGTGCGGCCATTACAATTTGATAAACCTGCACCCAGCTCTGCCATCGGGGCCCAAAGGCACCTGGCAGGAAGTTATTTGGTATTTGATTTCAACCAGGGCTACCGAATCGGGTGTTATGATGCATCTTGTGACGCCCGACCTTGATAGGGGTCCGGTCATCACTTATTGTAAATACAGTATCAGCGGCCCTGAATTTAATACTTTGTGGGCAGAGATAAAGGATGTGCCGGTTATTACTTTAAAGGCGCAGCAGGGAGAAAATAACGAGCTTTTTAAAAAGATCAGGCAGGCCGGATTTATGCGCGAAACCCCTTTGATTATTCACACCTTGAAGTCTTTCAGTGAAGGTAAAATAACCATAGACCGCAGGAAACGGTTATTGGATGCCGCAGGCAAGCCAATACCTGGTTATGATTTGACCAGCGAGATTGATAGGGACTTGTCAGCGCCTCAATAGGAGCGGCAGCAGAATAAAAGAGAGGAGACTGGTGAAGTCTCCTCTCTTTGTTTTATCCAGCTTTGGAAATAAATTTATGTCTTCGGTTTGTTGGAAGACGGTGCCAGGATATCATCTATCAGCCCGTATTGTACCGCCTGCTCGGCGTTGAAATAAATATCTCTGTCCGTATCCTGGCGGATCTTTTCCAAAGATTGCCCGGTATGTTTGGCCAAAATTTTGGCTATTAGCTCGTCAAGCCTTTCAAATTCTTTGGCGGCAATTTTAATGTCGGTTATCTGTCCCTGTGTTCCGGCCCTGCCCTGGTGCATATGGATTGTTGAGCTGGGCAGTGCGTACCTTTTTCCCTTGGCTCCGGCGCACAGCAGGACCGTTCCCATGCTGTAAGCGGAACCAACGCAAATGGTTGAGACGTCCGGCTGTATCAGTTGCATCGTGTCATAGATTGCTAGGCCAGCGGTGACCACACCGCCGGGCGAATGAATATAAAGGCTGATATCCTTCTCAGGGTCCTCACGTGCCAGATACAACAATTGAGCGACTATCAGGTTGGCGATCTGGTCTTCAACCTGGGTCCCGAGGAATACAATCCTCTCCTTAAGCAAGAGCGAGTATATATCCATAGATCTTTCGCCCCTGGCGCTGCTCTCGGTTACCATAGGTATTATGTTAAGCGGTGACCTGTCCATTTTTTTCTCCCTCCTCCGGGTTTTCTTCTTTTTCAGTTACTATCTTAGCTAGTAAGTCCATAGTTTTATTAATTATCATCATATCTCTGAGCGATTCACGCGGTTGCGGCAGGCTAAAAAGCGCCCTGACATTTTCCGCTTTAGTTTCATCGCCTTTGATCATGTTCTCGATCGCTTCTGCCAATTCATCCTCACTTACCTTGATGTCTTCCACCTCGCCTATTTTGCTGGTAACCAGGAAAGCCTTGACCCTATCAGTGGCCGCCGGCCTCAGATCATCGCGATGCTGTTCAAGCGTTTTCTTAGCATTTCCCAGGTAATTCTCAAGCCCCTTCACACCGTCTGCAAAATTCCTCGCCTCCTCGTTGATGATATGGTCTATTTCTTTATCAACCAGCACCGGCGGAAACTCTATTGTGCTCTGCTCGATTAACATAGTTACCAGTTTGTTCTCGAATTCCTTCTTCAGGTTTTCGTCGGCCCGTGATTGCAGGCCCACACGGATTTTTCCCTTCAGGTCGTCCAGATTCTCACTGCCCGCATTCTTGGCGAACTCATCATTTACTTCTGGAAGGCTCTTTTCCTTTATTTCTTTTACTTTAACTGTGAAGGTGTACTCTTTTCCAGCTATTTCTTTTACCTCGTAATCATCCGGGAAAGATAGCGTAAACTCTGTATCCGCATCTTTTTCCAGCCCCACCAGTTTCTCAGCGAAACCGGGCGCAGGGTATTTGGAATCCTTGTTCACTTCGTAGGCCGCATCTTTGCGGTCGAGGATCTGATCGCCACCCCTTTTAGCCGTGATATCGCAGGTAATAATATCCCCGTATTGGATGCCACGTTCCACCGGGACTAGGGTGCCGAATTGCATCTGCAATTGCTCGATCACCTGATTGATGTCGCTGTCGCCGATCTCCTTCTTCCCCATTTCCAATTTCAGTTCACGGTAGTTTCCGGGAGTAACATTCGGTTTTAGAGGGACTATGGCCTTGAATGTAACCGGCTCAATTTGCAGAAGCTCAATTTTAGGTTCGGCGATGGCCGCAATAGACTCCTTCTTTAAGGCCTCTTCATAGGCTTCAGGGATAAGGTGCTCTAACGCCTCCTGGAAAATAGCTTGTTTGCCTACGTGCTGCTCAACCAGGCTGCTCGGCGCTTTGCCCTTTCTAAAGCCGGGCAGCGTCACTCTTCTCGCCAGGTGCTCCAGGGCCTCGGCCATATATTTATCGATTTCATTGCCTTCCATTTCCACATTGAGGGCAAGCTGGCAATTATCCATTTTTTCGCAAGTTGTTTTCATATTAACGTATCACCTTGAATTATTATAACATCGGGAAATTCGACTTCAAAAATGTTTACGCTTGATTCTCCTGCTCCGTAATGCGCAGGTGCAGCTCATCGAGTTGTAAATTCGATATATGGGAAGGCGCATCGGTCATCACATCGATCGCAGCCTGATTCTTGGGGAAGGCAATAACATCCCGGATGGTCTTACTGCCTGTCAGCAGCATTATAAACCTATCAATTCCGGGAGCTATGCCCCCGTGGGGTGGCGCTCCGTATTCCAGAGCCTCCAAAAAACCCCCGAACTTGTCTTCCATTTCTTCTTTCGAGTATCCAAGGATGCTGAATATTTTCTCCTGGAGATCCCTGGTGTGTATGCGGATGCTTCCACTGGACAGTTCGAAACCGTTGCAAACGATGTCGTAGTGACGTGCGCGGATCTTGGAGAGGTCCGAATCAAGCAGTGGTACATCTTCGTCAAAGGGCGCTGTAAACATGTGGTGCATGGAGTCCCAGCCTTTTCTTTCTTCGTTCCACTCAAATAGAGGGAAATCCGTGACGAAAAGAAATGCCATTAAATTGGATGGACACAGCTGCAGGCGTTTGGCCATCTCACGGCGCAGCTCATCAAGAATCTTATGTACTATGTTTTCGCTGCCGGCCGCTATGAGAATTAAGTCCCCGCGTTGGGCTTCAAATATCTTGAATATCTCTTTCAGCTTTGCGGTCCCCAGATGTTTGGTGGCGACTGATTTAACCTGTGTGGACAAATCACCAGCGTCATCTCCATCCGGCAACCATGCCATCGAGATCAGGCCTTTGGCGCCCAAACCTCTGGCTATTTCAGTCAATTCTTCAATTTGCTTGTGTGTGTAATTGGCACATCCCGGCAGGCAAATACCTTTTACAACTCCTTTGGCTTGGATGGCGGACTTGAAGACAATAAACTCGCTGTCCGACACCAGGGATGAGATGTCCTTTAATTCCAAGCCGTAGCGGATATCCGGCTTGTCCGTCCCGTAGCGGCTGATAACATCGGCATAAGACAGCCTGGGGAATGGTTTAATGAGTTTGATATCGGGCGTCAAGGTTTCCACCAGCGAAGTAAACATCTCTTCACACAAACTCAATATGTCCTCTTCAGTGACAAAACTCATCTCCAGGTCTAACTGGGTAAACTCCGGCTGGCGATCGGCGCGCAGGTCCTCATCACGAAAACACCTGGCTATTTGATAGTATTTCTCCATGCCGGCCACCATCAGCAGTTGCTTAAGCTGCTGGGGCGATTGAGGCAAAGCATAGAACTTGCCCGCATGTAGGCGGCTGGGGACCACGTAATCACGAGCTCCTTCTGGTGTGCTCTTTATCAATATAGGAGTCTCCACCTCGACAAAGCCCCTGACATCAAGGAAATCACGCATGAATTTAATCACCTTATGCCTGAGTATCATATTGTCCCGCATACCCGACCGCCTGAGGTGGAGATAACGGTATTTCAGCAAAAGGTTTTCGTCAACGTCCACCTCTTCATTGATATAAAAAGGCGGAGTTTTGGAGGAGTTATAAATTTGTATGGCTTTTGCAAGAATCTCTATTTCACCGGTAGGCAATTTAGAGTTTTCGGTGCCAGACGGCCTTTTTGAGACCTCTCCTTTAACCTGAAGGACGTACTCATTTCTTAGTTCCGTGGCAATGGAATGTGCATCACCCGAAATCTCGGGGTTAAAAACGACCTGCGTAATCCCTTCTTTGTCACGTAGATCAATGAATATCAGGCCGCCGTGGTCGCGACGCCGGTGAACCCATCCTGCCAGTGTGACCGATTGACCGGTATTGGCGGCGCGCAATTCTCCACAATTATGAGTTTTTAGCAATTAGTCCTCCTGGGCATCAAATTATATCTTAATACGATTACTCGGCACAAAATTTGAATACAGGAGTCAGAGGATAGCAGTACTTAATGTAACAACTCCTGGATTAAAAAGGTGCCTGGCAGGTTAGGAACCTTTAGAGTATTTATCCCTCAGCCTGGGCTTTTCAATTTTCCCGGTGGGGTTTCGCGGTATCTTATCGAATATAATTTTCCTCGGCACTTTGTGTTTTGCGAGGCAATCTTTGCAAAAGTCAATGACCTCGATCTCGGTGATGTTTTCGCCCTGCTTAAGATCAATAATGGCAACAGCTATCTCCCCTAACCTATCATCAGGGATGCCGATGACCGCAACATCATATATTTTAGTATGATTATGTAAAGCATCCTCGACTTCAACAGGGTAAATATTCTCCCCACCTGTGATGATGACATCTTTCTTTCTATCTACTAAATAAATAAAGCCTTCATCGTCCATAGTTGCCATATCCCCGGTATAAAGCCAGCCGTCCTTCAAGGTCTCTCGAGTTTTCTCCGGATTCCGGTAATATTCTTTCATTACGCCGTCGCCTTTAACCGCCAGTTCCCCTATCTCTCCCTTCCCCATAGTGTCTCCTTTTTCATCCACTATTTTCGCTTCCCAGTTAAAACCTGGAACCCCAATAGCTCCGACCTTCCTCTCATTCTCTATACCCAGGTGAACGCATCCGGGCCCCGAGGATTCGCTCAACCCGTAGTTGGTATCATATTGCATATCAGGGAAGACCTGCTTCCACTGTTTTATCAGGGCCGGCGGCACGGGTTGCGCTCCAATATGCATCAATCTCCAGCAGTTGAGATCATAGTCCTCTTTTTTAAGATCGCCTTTCTCCAGGGCCACCAGTATATCGTGAGCCCAGGGGACCAGCAGCCATACAATTGTCCCCCTTTCCTTGTGAACAACTTCCAACACATTTTTAGGACTCACATCACCCAATAGCGTGGCTTTACCACCCACTATCAGGCTGCCGAACCAGTGCATCTTGGACCCGGTGTGATAGAGTGGTGGAATCAATATGAAGTTATCATCCCTTGTCTGATGATGGTGCGCATACTCGGTGATGGCCGCGCATTTCAAATTACTGTGCGTGAGAAGGATCGGCTTCGGCGTGCCGGTGGTCCCCGAGGTAAAGTACAGGCTGCAGTTATCATCTTCTTTCAACTGTACTGCGGGCGCTGTAACCGGGAACTGGGCAATGGCTGAGTGAAAGTCTTTTATATAATCAGGTGTTTTGCCGCCCACTCCTATGTATTTCTTGAGTTGGCGTAACTGGCCGTGCACCGAGTCTATTCGTCCGAAGAACTCTTCGCCGATTATGGCGTTTTTTGCGCCTGAAATATCGGCACAGTATTTGAAGTCCTGTTCCGTGAACCTGAAATTTAGCGGAACCACCCAGGCCCCGGTACGCAAAATTCCGAAATAGGCTATCAGCCAATCGATGGAATTCACCATCCAGTGTATGACTTTATCGCCCTTATTAACGCCCGAGGCTAGGAGCATATTGGCGACTCTGTTGGCCTCTTCGTCAAATACCTTCCAGGTTATCTCCCGCCGATAGTTCAAGCTCGGCTTAATCTCAACCAGGGCGCAATCGTCAGGATAATTTCTGGCGTTGCGCGCAAGCATTTCGGGTATTGTGATCATATTTGTTTTCCGATGCCGTCCAGAAGATTTCCCCGCTATTATATAACAGGTCAGCCGCCCAGGTATGCGTTTTTGACCCTTTCGTCTTCGTTTAATTCGCCTGCCGGTCCTTCAAGCACCAATTTTCCAGTCTCCAGCACATATGCCCTGTTGGCGAGGTTCAGGGCCATGCGGGCGTTCTGTTCCACAAGGATAATACTTATACCACCGCGATTGATCTCTTTAATCGTTCTACCGACCTCCCCCACCATGATAGGCGACAGTCCCATGCTTGGCTCATCCATCATAATAAGTGTAGGCTTATTTAAAAGGGCACGCCCAATGGCCAGCATCTGCTGCTCTCCTCCGCTCAGGCTACCCGCCGTCTGGTTCTTTCTTTCCTTCAAGATAGGGAAATGCTCGAATATTGCATCGAGTTGACCTGCTATTTCCTTTTTATCCTTCCATAAATAAGCGCCCAATTCCAGGTTTTCCATGACTGATAAGGGAGCCAGTATTTTCCTTCCTTCCGGTACATGTGAGATACCGAGGCGTACGATTTTATATGCGGGCAGGCCCGTGATTTTAGCACCCCTAAAATAAGCTTCTCCCGAGCTTAGCGACTTTAAACCGGATATGGCCCGCAGCGTTGTGGTCTTGCCCGCCCCGTTGGCGCCTATAATTGTAACTATCTCCTTCTCGCCGACATGCAGGGAAACATCGGTCAATACCTTCGTTTTGCCGTAATAGACAGTGAAATTCCTTACTTCAAGTAGTGACATTATGTCATATCACCTGCTTTCCCAAATAGGCTTCGATCACCTGTTCATCTTTTCGAATATCGGCCGGCGTATTTTCCGCTATCTTCACGCCCAAGCTTAGTACAACTATCCTGTCACAAAGGCTCATAACAGCCTTCATATCGTGCTCCACTATCAAAACGGTTATCCCTTTATTACGGATCTTCTTTATTTTTTCCACCATTTCCATAGTTTCAGTGGGATTCATACCGGTTACGGGTTCGTCGAGCAGCAGCAAGTCCGGTTCGGTCGCTAGTGCTATGGCGATGGCAAGTGCACGTTGATGTCCATGCGGTAAATTGGCTGCGAGTTCGCCGCTAAAAGAAGATAGCCCCATGAACTCTATAATCTCAGAGGCTTTCTTTTCCTTATCAGCTTCTTCACTGTTTGCCCCGGGTGTATGCAGGAAAGCTTTCCACAGCGGTTGAGTATAATGCTGGTGAAATCCGCTCAAAACATTCTCGAAGACCGTTTCCTGCATAAACAAAGTAGGTTCCTGGAATATCCTGGCGATACCTTTTTGAGCAATCTCATCAATCCGTAAGCCAGTAATCAGTTCGCCTTTAAATTGAATTTTGCCCTTATTGGGAACTATAAAACCGCCGATAATATTGAAAAGAGTGCTTTTACCGGCGCCGTTGGGACCTATAAGCCCGAGGATTTCGCCCTCCCTTATATCCAGCGATAAATCACGCACTGCGACCAGTCCGCCAAATATCTTTGTAACATTTCTAACTTCCAGGAGGGCCATTTCTATCTTTCTCCAGCCCCCGGATTCTTGTTTTTCTGCAGCCAGGATTTAATGGAATGAATAGCCTGACCGTTGTTTCGGTTGTTTGATTTTGCAGCATTTATTATCGTGCCCAGAATGCCTCCCTGGAAAAATAGGATAACCAGCAATAACAATATGCCTGTTACTATCGGCTCGTACTCTTTGATTATCCGCAGATATTCGGGAATAAATGTCATTATAATCGAGCCAACAGCCGGGCCCATTACATAGAACTCAAGACCGCCCAGTACTGCATAAAGTTGAATATAGATCGACAGCCATCCGCTGAAAGCCCCCGGAGTAACGGTCTGAAAATAATGCGCATAAAAACTTCCGGCTGCGGCTGCTGTAGTGGAAGCGATGGTAAAGGCCAGCAATCTGTAGTTATACTGGTTGATGCCCAGCGTCCCGGCCAGGTTGGGGCTAAGCTTAATGGCCTTCCACGCCCGGCCTATATATGACGTGTACAGGGCATAGTAAGCTAGCACGACCAGCAGTAGAATAATCAGTATTAGATAGTAGTATGGTGTTTTGCTGCCGAATTGAATTGGACCTAATGGCGTCGGTTTGGGAATGCCTATGATACCTCCCCACCCCCCTAGAAATTCGATCTGTCCTGCAGCTATAACCACAGCGCTAGCAAAAAGCAGCGTGATGATTACGAAGGCAATTCCGCCGTTTCTGACGAAAATAGCGCCGACCCCCAGTGCCAGTATGCTGGCAATGATGATGGTGAGCGGAAAGGCCAGCCAGAAAGATATGCCTGAATTCATTGCCAGTGTAGCCGAAATATATGCCCCAACTGCATAGAAGGCCCCAGCTCCCAGGCTTATCAGCCCGGTGCTGAAGAGCATGCTGAAAGACATGCCCAGAATGGTCCCCACGCAGGCCATAATCAACAGGTGTTTAATATAATCGTTTTCAATAAACAGTGGCAGGGCTGCAAGAATGATGATGAGGATCACCGCCGCCGCCAGTTTTTTGTGAATTGTTTTCCAGCTAGTCGGCAGCTTCACCAAGCAAACCTCCGGGTCTGAAACTAAGTATAGCGATAACCAGCAGGAATACGAATAGCTCGGCTATTCCGCCCAGGAATTGAAAACCAAAGCTCAAAGCAAGGCCGACCAGCAGGCCTCCCAAAATTGTACCTCTATAGCTGCCTATCCCACCGACTAACAGCACCAGCAGAGATAAGAATATTACATTTTCTCCCATGGCGGGCGTGACAGAGAAAAGCGGGGCGATGATGCCGCCTGCAATCCCGGCCAGGGCGCTTCCCAGAGCGAAACAAAACACCAGTATCCAGAGGGTGTTGATACCTGCCAGGGTTACGGCTTCAGGATCGTAACTTATGGCCCTTAATATTTTGCCCAGCGTGGTCCTGTACATAAGGAAATACAGCAAGAGGCAAATAATTATGGCCGCCAGTATGACTATTACCCGCATGAGGGAAATCCTGACGTCGAAGATATCTATCATTTGAGGAAATGGAGTTTTCACACCCCTTTCTTCGGTTCCGAATAGCAGCAGGGTGCCTTGCTGCAATATCATCATCAAACCCACGGAGGCCATGGCGCTCAATAACAACCTGTAGGAAAATGTCGTGGTAACTGTGAACCTCTGCCTCACAACATGAAAGATGCTCATGTAGCATATCGCTCCGACCAGGCCGAGGGTAAGACCGGCCAGGATAAGGGAGAGAGCGAAGTCCAGATGCATGATTTGGAATAATAGGAGCAGCATGTAGGCTCCCAGCATATAGAACTGGCCGTGGGCAAAATTCAGTATTTTAGTGCCCCTGATAATGATGTCCAGGCCGAGCACCATAAGTACGTAAACCGAGCCTAGAGATAGTGCGTTTAAAAGTAATTGAGCTAATAAACCCGGAGTCACGTTATTCCCTTTACATCAAGAGGTAGAAGTCACTGCAATATTACAGTGACTTCTACCGTTTTGGCTAATTATTCGTTTAGAAATAAGACTTTCTGTTCGGTGATTGTAGCAGAACTACTTCCATACTCCGCCGAAAGCACTCTGGTTAGCCTTTAAGGCATCATCCGCTGAAACGGTCCCCAGGTATTCGTATTTACCACTCTTGAAAATACCGAAGTCCAATGACGCACAGGTGTCGCAGAACCTGTCGTTCTTGAAGTCCGGCCGCTTCACCAGCATGGCACTGCCATTAGGGCTTTGCCAGGATAGACCATTGGCTGAAAGATATGCACTGACCACTTCGGGATCAATGCTATCGGCCTTTTGAACAGCATTGACGAAGGCGTAAAAGGCGGGTATCCAGGTAAGGCTGACCGTCGACCATGAGCCGTATTTAGCCGTCCAGTCCTGTTTATATTGCGTAGCTAAGGCACTGGGGTTTGGAATCTCAGTCGATGGCAATATGGAGATGAGCCCCTCCATAGACTGCGGTGGGGCCACCGCCAGCACTTCGGTCAAGCTGGGGGGCATGGGGCTCACATGAGCACCTTTGAACCCTGCTTCATATAATGCTTTGAATTGCAGGCCGAACTGGGTTCCGGCAACCGCTCCCGGGTAGTCCATAATATCGGGTTTCAAGGCTGCAATCTTGGTAGCAAATGGAGCAAAATCCTGTGTGCTGCGCGGATAGTAGACGTTATCCAGCACGGTGATTCCGAGGGCCGTAGCGATTTTGGCGTTATCGCTCGCCAGGGCTTTGCCGGTTTCATCGTCCGGGGACAGGTTTACCATGGTTTTAGCATTGGGGAAGGCAGACTTCAGCAATGGGAACAACGGTGCCAGATTGGTCCTCCATGTTGCAGTTCCAAATACGTATTTGTTGGCCGGATCGATTATTTTCGACGAGGCGCCGCCGCAGAGGACCATCACTTTGGCAGGTTCTGTAACTGCGAGGCCGGCCACGATCGGTGCTGAACCGACCTGGCAGATAATGAATTTTACTTTATCTTGATTGACCAATCGCTCTACTGCCGCCCGTCCACCGTCAGCAGTATATTTGTCATCGTATATAATCAGGTTAATATTGTATTTCTGGCCTTTGACCGTCAGCCCACCCGCTGCATTGAACGCAGGGACGATCATTTCCAGAGCCTTTTTTGTATCCATGCCCAGGCTGTTGTCAAACGGAAGTGTGCATCCGACATTGAGAGTTTTTACTTCCGTTGCCGCGGCTGGCTGTGTGGTCGCTGCCGGGCTGCAAGCTACCATGAACGAAGATGCCAGTATGCTCGCAACCATTGTCAGAATCAGGGCCGCCCTTTTCATAGATATACCTCCTCTTAATATAAATATAACTGTTAGTAATAAATTAGAAATATCAGTGTTGCCGGGACTTTTAGGTAGGATTCGTGACTCCAGAGTTACCGTGGGGATGCGGTAACCGGCCTAGAGTCACCTTCGGTAGATATACTTATTTGCGTGCATCTATACTGCGTAAAAGATTAATTTAGTCTGAAGCTTTTTCAGTATATTATATTACCCCAGTATACTGCAACTATGTCAAGTTAACGCATCAAAGATATTAATGTTAAAATATCGACAATACTAATACTGGCATTGCAAAAGCGGGGTTCTAATCAATCGTAAGATGGTCTCTATACATTTATGAGGAGGTGGCTATGGCTATATATCTTTTACTTTCGACTCTGACTGGTGAAGGCAGAAAGGCAATAGAGGAATATCCCGAGAAATTAAAGGAATTAAATAAAGAAGTCGAATTCATGGGTATTAAAATCCTCGCCCAGTATGCGCTGCTCGGCCAATATGACTTCGTCAACATAGTAGAAGCCCCTTCAAATGAAAAGGCTGCTGAGCTGGCCATACACCTTTCAGCCGGCGGTTTGCAGAGCCTGACCCTGGCTGCGATTCCCCTGGACAAGCTCATTGAGACCCTTAAAAAGAAGCCCCAGGTATTTTAAGTAGCGGTCAATTGAATTAATCAATCAAACCCTATTATAATTGTGTCTCATGTTCGAGCGCACAATGAACTCAATGTAATATGAATAAAAGCCGCAAACTGCTTTCCGGAAATGAAGCCATCGCAATTGGCGCCTACCATGCCGGTGTACTCGTCGCAACAGCCTACCCCGGCACGCCGAGCACCGAGATACTGGAGAATCTCTCAAAATACAGGGACATCTATGCCGAATGGTCTACCAATGAAAAGGTAGCCATGGAGGTCGGGCTGGGCGCCTCCTATGCCGGCGTCAGAACCCTGGTTTCCATGAAACACGTAGGTCTAAATGTCGCTGCCGACCCATTCATGGCAGCGGCTACTACCGGTATACATGGCGGCCTGGTTGTCATATCTGCTGACGATCCCGGAATACACAGCTCCCAGGGTGAGCAGGACAACCGTCATTTCGCCAAGCTGGCCCGGGTGCCGATGCTGGAGCCGTCCGACAGCCAGGAAGCTTATGATCTCATTGAAATTGCCTACGATCTGAGCGAAAAATACGACACCCCCGTCCTTTTCAGAATAACTACCCGCGTGGCCCACTCCAAGTCAGTCGTTGAATTGAATGAAAAGCGTATTAGAAAGGAAAGAACCAAGCATTTCCATCACGATGTAGGCAAATATGTGATGCTGCCCACTAACGCACGCAACCGTGTGCCTAACATGCATAGGCGGATCGTCGAGCTGACAAAGTATGCTGAAAGCACGCCGGTCAACCAGATAATCGATGGAGACAGCAAAATAGGAATCATATCAAGCGGTGTAAGTTATGAGTATGCCAGGGAAGTGTTCCCCCAGGCGTCTTTCTTGAAACTGGGCATGACTTATCCGTTGCCGCCTGATCTGGTGCAGAAGTTCGTCGGCAAGGTTAAAAAACTCTTTGTGGTTGAGGAATTGGACCCCTTCCTGGAAGAGAACATCAAAATAATGGGGGTCCACGTTGAAGGCAAGAAGCACCTCCCGCGCTTCGGTGAACTGAACAAGTCCGCAGTTCATCACGCGGCTGTGCAGGCAGGTCTTTCAGATCTGGCCAATCCGGTCGACGAAGTGAACCTGGTGAAGAACCTGCCGGGCAGGCCTCCCCTCCTTTGCCCCGGCTGTCCCCATTCAGGTGCGTTTTTTATTTTAAGCACCATTGGTAAGCGGGCCAAAGTACTGGATGCCGAGGGAAGATCGGAGGAAGAGACCGGGCTGATTATTACGGGTGATATCGGCTGTTATACCTTGGCAACCTACCCACCTTTGCGCGCCATGGATACCACGGCCTGCATGGGCGCCAGTATTGGACAGGCCATAGGCCTTGAAAAGGCCGGGGTAAGCAGCAAGATCGCTGCCGTCATAGGGGATTCGACCTTCATGCATTCCGGTATTACAGGAATTGTAGATGCCGTTTATAACGATGCGAAAATAACAGTGATCATATTGGATAACGGGACTACCGCCATGACCGGTCATCAGGACCATCCGGGCTCCGGTATATCTGCGCAGGGCGTAGCCACCGAGAAGGTTGATATCGAGAAGCTGGTACTGGGAGCCGGCGTTAAAGACGTCCATGCGGTTAATGCATTTGACGTCAAGGCTGTCAGAGCTGCTATCAGGTCGGCTCTGGATAATCCGTCTTTGTCGGTGGTCATTGTAAGAGGTAAATGCGCCGTAATAAACAGAGTCCGAAAAAACCCCAGGCAGATAGATCTGGCTAAGTGCAACGATTGCGGTGTATGCGTAATGATAGGCTGCCAGGCCATTCAAAAACGCAACGACAAACTGTATATTGACGCTACCACCTGCATGGGAGACGAGTGCAGGATTTGCGAACAACTTTGCCCCAAACAGGCAATTGCACCGGTATCAGGGAAATCGGTGGGTGGATGATTTGGATCGAAAGAAACAAGATATTTTAATGGTGGGCGTGGGCGGACAGGGCATCATCCTGGCCAGCGATATTTTAGGAGAGGCGGCGCTGGAAAAGGGCCTGGATGTTAAAAAGACAGATACTCTGGGCATGGCACAGCGCGGAGGAAGCGTCACCAGCCACCTGCGTATCAGCCAAAAGGTATGGTCTCCCTTAATCAGCCCTGCGGAAGCAGACATCCTGCTGGCCTTTGAGAAGCTCGAGGCAGCCAGGTGGGTAAACTACTTGAAACCGGACGGACTGGCCATTATTAACAATCTCGCCATTCCGCCCCTGTCTATTTCGCTTGGCTCGCAAAAATATCCGGGCGATCAGGAGATCATCGATTCATTCAAGCAAAGGACTAAGAAAGTACATCTTGTGGATGGTTCCGCACAAGTGGCCCTTCTTGGCGATACCAGGACCCTCAATATTTTTATGCTGGGATTTTTGTCGGTGTCCTTGCCATTGGATATCGATTTAGATGCCTGGAAAAGCTGTCTGCGAAAACAACTACACCCCAGGATACTCGATATAAATTTGCGCGCTTTCCAAAAGGGCCGCGAGGAGGCTTCAAGTGTCAATCTCGGATAACGTGCGCCGGAGGATGGCAGATGGGTCCTGGACCAGGCGCATGTTCGAGGAAGCAGCCGTGCTCAAGAAAAAGCATGGTGAACACAACGTTTTCGATCTCTCCCTGGGGAATCCGATTATTGAACCTCCGGCGGAATTTAAACATGCTTTAAAAAATTTCATGGAAAATCCTTTGCCGGGCAGGCACCGTTATATGGAAAACGCCGGTTATCAGGACACGAGGGATGCTGTAGCCAAGCAGGTCTCGCTAGAAAACGGTCTTGACCTTGGAGGTCATGACATCGTCATGACTGTAGGAGCGGCCGGCGCTATCAACGTCATACTCAAAACCCCGCTTAACGCCGGCGAAGAGGTCATTGTATTCGCACCGTATTTTATGGAGTACGACAACTATATAGATAACCACCAGGGCGTGACCAGGGTAGTTAAAACCAGCGATCAATTCTTGCCGGACCTTGGCGATTTAGAGAGAAATATCAATGAAAAGACCAAAGCTGTCATCATCAACTCTCCCAACAATCCCACCGGCGTTGTCTACAGTGAAGACTTGTTAAGACAGATAGCAGATATCCTTGTCAGAAAGGAAAAACAATACGGCACATCTATTTACATGATCAGCGACGAAGCCTACAGCAGCCTGATTTACGATGGGCTTAAATATGTACCTGCCCTCAGAATATATCACCGCTGCATGATAGCAACGTCCCACTCCAAAGACCTGGCTTTGCCTGGGGAACGTATAGGTTATATTGCAATTAACCCGGAAATAGGGAATAAGGGCGAAATAGTCAGCGGCCTCATTTTCTGCAACCGTATACTGGGATTTGTAAATGCCCCCGCCCTCATGCAGAACCTTATCCGCCACCTGCAGCATGTAACCGTATCAATTCCGGAGTATCAACAAAAGCGCGATTTCTTGTATAATAGCCTGACTGAAATGGGATACAAGCTTGTAAAACCCCAGGGCGCCTTCTATATGTTTCCGCGGACGCCCATCGAAAACGACATAGAGTTTGTACACGAATTGCAGAAATCTAATGTCCTGACCGTCCCCGGTCGTGGATTCGGCACCCCCGGCTATTTCCGCATCTCATATTGCGTCAGCCAGCCAACCCTCGAAGGCTCGCTCTTCGGCTTTAAAAAGGTTGCTGAGCAGTTTAAACTCTTTTAGATTGGGCGGTTTATTTCAACGGATCGCCCTCCTCATGTAATCTACATGAAAAACGCGCACACGATTCCACAATTGATACAGGAGAACTACCGTAAGTGGGGTAGCCAGACCGCCATGTGCGTTAAAAAGCGCGGCATCTGGCATAAGTTCAACTGGAACGAATATTTTAATACGGTAAAATTCTTTTCTCTGGGTTTAACCAGCATCGGGCTCCAGCGGGGCGATGTTGCATGCATCATCGGGGATAACGAGCCCGAATGGTTCTGGGGAGAATTTGCAGTGCAGGCCGCCGGCGGCATAGCGACTGGCTCTTTTGTCGATTCTATCCCCTCCGAGCTGAAATATATTGCCGGTCATTCCGGAGCAAGTTTTGCCATAGTAAATGACCAGGAGCAGGCCGACAAATTCCTGGAAATCTGCGCTGAGCTTCCAGCACTTAAGAAGGTTGTCTACTGGGATGCCAAAGGGCTGAATAACTACGACCACCCCATGCTTATAAGCTTCGAGAATGTAATAGAAGAGGGCAAAGCATTCGACCGTTCCAACCCCGGACGTTTTGAGGAAAATATTGCACAGGGCCAACCTGATGATACCGCTTTCATTTACTATACTTCCGGCACAACCGGGCTGCCCAAAGGTGCAATTCTGACTCATCGAGCTTTGATACAGACTGCGCGCGGCTTTACCAGCGTTTATCCCCTATTCAAAGATGATGACCTGGTCTCCAATTTCCCGGCCGCCTGGGTGGGCGACAGTTATTTTGCGACTATCCCCCATATCCTGACCGGGGCTCGGCTGAATTTTGCCGAAGAACCTGAAACAATAGCCGAGGATACACGCGAAGTGGGACCTGATTTTGCCATCTACGGCCCGAGACAGTGGGAGAGCCTGGTCAGCGAAATTCAGGTCAAGATGACCGATGCGCACCCGCTCAAGAGATTTTTCTATCACATGCTGCTGCCCGTCGGCTATAAGATTGCCGACATGAACTTTCAAAATAAGAAACCGGATGTATTCTGGAGTACTCTTCATGCCATAGCGTATTACTTGCTGCTGCGGCCTTTAAAAGACAGGCTCGGCCTGAGTAAAGTGAGATTCGCAGTCACCGGCAGCTCCGTTTTAAGCCTCGATACCTTTAGACTAATCCATGCTATCGGGATAGAGCTCAGGCAAACTTACGCCAGCACGGAAGCCGGATTCATCTCCTCTCACACCAAGGGAGAGATCGATTTTCAGAGCGTAGGCCGTCCGGCGCTGGGCGTTGAAGTACGTATAGCCAGGGACGGAGAATTGCTGGTAAGGAGCGATTGCCTTTTCAAGGAATATTTAAATGAGCCGGAGAAAACGAGAGCAGTGAAGATCAAAGGCTGGTGCCACACCGGCGACGCCGTAAACATCAATGACAACGGCCACCTGATCTTTCTTGACCGTCTCGAGCATATGGGTACGCTGGTGACCGGCGCCAGGTATGCACCGCAATATATTGAGGGTAGATTGAGGTTCAGCCCTTACATAAAGGATGCCATGGTAATTGGCGGCAAGGATAAGTCCTTTGTGGCTGCCATGATCAACATCGACTTCGCCATGGTCGGCAAATGGGCCGAGCGGAAGGGCATCACATATACCACATTTGTAGACCTTTCCCAAAAAGAGGAAGTAGCCAACCTGATAAAAAAAGACCTTTCCAGGGTAAACAGCTATTTGCCGGAATTATCCAGGGTAAAGAGATATATGCTTATGCATAAGGAATTCGATCCTGACGAAGCGGAGTTGACCAGGACGCGCAAGCTGCGTCGCGAGTTTATGGAAGTGAGGTATAACCCACTGATCGTAGCTATCTATGCCGGGCAAAACAGTTTGAATGTCGAAGCTTCGGTAACCTACAGGGACGGCCGGAAGGGCGTGGTATCGACCGGCATCAGGATATGGGACCTGTAAGTACAAGAAAATGGATATATTAATTCAAAATATCATTACGGGCGTTGCCACCGGCATGGTATATGCCCTGATTGCGCTGGGTTTTGCCCTTATCTGGAAGTCCAGCCGTGTTGCTAACCTGGCGCTGGGACAATTAGTTCTGATATCCTCATGGTTTACTTACAGCATGCTCGTTCAATTCAAATTTCCGTTCTGGTTGGGAATGATATTGACCATCGCCTTTGCAATTTTGCTGGGCTGGCTGATTGAGAGACTGGCATTGCGACCACTGATAGGACAGCCGATACTTTCACTTATTGCCATAACATTGGGGCTGGCCTATTTCCTGGAGGGTTTCACCGCGTTTATCTGGCCGCAGGGCCAGGGCAACCTGCCCAAAGTCTTCCCACAGACTTCAATTCAGATTGGTCCAGCCATGATACAACAGGAATTGCTGTGGGCAGCCGTCATCTCCTTGATTCTATTCATTTTGCTATCGGTCTTTTTTAAATATCACAGGATGGGCATCGCCATGAGGGCCACAGCCGATGACCAGCTGGCTGTCCAGGCCTGCGCCGTTCCGGTAAACCGTGTATTTTCCATGTCGTGGATTTTCGCCTGTGTGGTTGCAGCTATCGGCGGTGTCCTCATATCCAGTATCGCAGCTATCAACTATGGGTTAGTCGAAACGGGCTTCAAATCATTTTCGGTGGTTATCCTGGGAGGAATGGAGTCGTTCCTGGGCTGCATCGTAGCCGGCCCAATAATTGGGTTGTGTGAAACGTTCGGCGGCTCGCAATTCGGCTCAAGCATTAAAGAAGTAATACCGTTCATAATCATCGTGATAGTAATTATGATTAAACCCTTTGGATTATTCGGCGAAGAGAGGATTGAGAGGATTTAATTATGAGTCTGCCCTGCGGTATACGTAATTTCTCATATCATACCGATATAGCCATTATCAGGACCAAAACCCAATGGGTATTGTTCATATTGTTCATGCTGGCGCTATTTGTTTTGCCGTTATATTTGCCTAGATCCTGGTTTGACACTGTTAATTCTATCGGTATCCTGCTGATTGCGGTGGTCGGTTTAAACATCCTGATGGGATACTGCGGCCAGCTATCACTGGGTCATGCCGGGTTTATGGCAGTTGGCGCATTTACTTCTGCTCTGCTGACCGGCAACCTGCATATGCCGTTCCTGCTGGCGCTTATTATTTCCGGTCTGTCTGCCGGGATAATCGGCCTTATATTCGGCATCCCTTCCTTGCGCGTGAAAGGGTTTTACCTGGCTATCGTAACAATTGCAGCCCAATTCATCATTATCTGGATACTTCAGAACTGGACGGATATTACTCACGGCTCCAACGGCCTTGATGTATTGCCGGCCTCAATATTCAATTGGCAATTCGACAGTGAGATCAAACAATTTTATTTAATATTTACAATTGCTGTAATCAGCATTCTGTTTGCCACGAATCTGGCTAGAAGCCGCATCGGCCGCGCCTTTATTGCCATCAGAGATAACGACCTGGCGGCAGAGGTAATGGGAATCAATGTTTTCAGCTACAAGCTGCTGGCCTTCTTCCTGGGCTGTTTTCTGGCAGGCATCGCCGGATCCCTGTACTCGCAATATAGAGGTCATATTACTTACGAAGACTTTACGTTTCAGCAATCGATATTGTATATAGGCATGCTCATCATAGGTGGCCTCGGAAGTTCACTGGGCCCCATACTTGGCACGGTTATCATAGAGACCCTGCAAAAGTCGTTGACTAACACAGTGGCGCCCTGGCTTGAGCATACCATGACCTTCATGCCGACCGGCTTTTCTTCCGGCCTCAATCTAATGTTATTCGGCCTGGCTATCATCTTAATCCTGATTTTTGAACCTAGGGGGTTGGCCCATTTATGGGCATTGTTCAAATCTTCGTACAGGATGTGGCCGTTTTCTTACTAAATGCTTTAAATACAAATGTAAATTTGATATAATGCATCTTCTTTTACGAAAAAAGTGAGGAGGTTTAAATGAAGAAGTCCCGTGTAGTCTTGGTAGTCACATTGGTTCTCTTACTTACATCCCTGGTTACCCTGATGTCGGCGTGCACCACCCAGCCGTCGGCGGAAAAGAAAGCCTTTAAACTCGGCTTGAGCATTCCCCTGACGGGCCCTGCAGCCGAAAAAGGCGCCCCCATCGGCCATGGTCAACTCGATGCTTTTAAATACATCAATGATGAGTTGGGCGGAGTTGCCGGATATAAAATCGATCCTGACTGGTACGACACGAATTATGATACACAGAAAGCTACCGACATCGCCAAGAAACTTATGACGGACGGTTGCCTGTTCTTTACCGTGGTGGCTTCCAAGGATATGAGTGCATCACAGGTAATAGCCAATAGGGCCGGATTCCCCGGCATGATATGCTTTAGCTCCCCATCAAACACCCATCCCCCGGCGCATATCTACGCTCAGCTTCCGGATTACGGCGATGATTGGACCGCATTCACAAAGTACTATATGCAGAATATCTGGAAGGGTCCGGGCAAACCAAAGATGGCACTCGAGCTGCTGAACAACTCCACAGGTTCCGGAGTCGCTAATGCGGCCAGGGCCATGGCAGACCAGCTCGGTGTTGAGATTGTTGATACTGAACAACACTCAGCCACCACTATCTCTGAAACAGATGCCCTGAACAGGATCAAAGCTAAGAATCCCGACATACTCTTTATCTCGAGTACACCTGCTCCTACAGCCATTATTCTGAAGAATGCGCGTGACCTGAACATGATCCCCGGTATGACTGTGGCCTGTGCGCATGCAAGTTTTACCAAAGCCCTTATCGATGCCGCCGGCAAAACCGTGGCCGAAGGCGTTTATGGCGTCTATCCGACGGTTAACTTTGGGGACAACGTGCCGGGCATGGCCAAGATGGTAGAGTACTGTAAGGCCCAGCATCCGGAATATATGGGAAACAATGACTATCTGGTAGGCTGGGCATCCAGCCTTGTCAATGCGGAAATCTTAAAACAGGCCATACAGAATTCCAATGTCGACGATCTTTTTAAAGGAGACGCTGCTTCATGGCAACTGGCGGAGACCAACGGCTTTATGAAGGTCAAAGGGTATGATGTAGGCGGATTGCAGGGTCCGGTGGATTTTTCCGGTACTCTTGATAAACGCGGTTCCAAATCCGTCAAAATATTCCAGATCCAGAATGGCCTGATGGTCTCACTCTCCGGCTGGGTTGATGCGCCCAATATTCCCTATGAGACCTTCGATTGGTTCGGTAAGTAAGTTTAAATCCAGGTAATATGTTAAAACTCAACAACATTGAGGTATCGTACCTCAATGTGGTGAAAGTATTGCACGGCATTTCGATCACCGTCGAGAACGGTGTCGTTGTTGCCCTTCTCGGAGCTAACGGGGCCGGAAAGACGACTACTCTAAAGGCGATTTCCGGCCTCCTCCGCATTGAAGAGGGCGAGATCAATGACGGCACCATTGAATGGGACGGAATCCGGATAGATAAGAAAAATGCCGTCGACATCGGCAAACTGGGTATAGTGCAGGCGCTGGAGGGCAGGCGGGTCTTCGAGCACCTCAATGCCGAGGAAAATCTTCTGGTTGGGGCTTTCAGCCGCTCCAATTTAAAGGATGTTAAGGCTGACTTGAATATGGTCTATTCCTATTTCCCCCGCCTGGAAAGTCTGAAACACAACATTGCCGGTTATCTATCGGGCGGAGAGCAGCAGATGCTGGTTATCGGCCGGGCCATGATGGCTGCTCCCCGGTTGATGATGCTGGATGAACCATCGCTGGGCCTGGCGCCCATGGTAGTTGATCAGATATACGACATCATTAAGAGATTCAACATGGATAGAAAAACCGCCATTCTGCTGGTTGAACAAAACGTGAGGGTTGCCTTGAACACCGCACATTACGGATATGTGATGGAGAACGGGCGGGTAGTTTTGGACGGTTCAGCCGATTACCTGAAAGGCCGTGAAGACGTGAAGGAATTCTATATGGGTATTTCGGCCTCCGGAGAGAAAAAGAGCTATAAAGACGTCAAGCACTATAAACGGCGAAAAAGGTGGCTCTGACAGTTTAGAAGGCCGTCCGCTTCCCTATTTTTCTCCCAGGTATGCGGCAATCACTTCAGGATTCCCCGATATCTCCTCGGGGGTTCCCTCGGCTATTTTGCGTCCGAAATCCAGTACAATAATCCTGTCGGCTAGGTCCATAACCACTCCCATATCGTGCTCAATAAGCACGATAGATTCTACACCATCTCGCAACACGGGTGTAGCCGGATAAGATTCGCCCTGTCCCTCGAAAATATCATAAATAAAGCGGACGATATCTTCCTTCTCCTCAAGGTTCATACCGGCCATGGGCTCATCCAAAAGAAGGACCCTGGGCTCCAGGGCCAGCGCCCGGCCCAATTCCACGCGTTTCCTGAGTCCGTAAGGCAAAGAGCTGACTATACTTTTTCTGATATGCTCGATCTCAAGGAAGTCAATGATGTCTTCCACAGTTTTACGATGCTCCAACTCTTCCTTTTGAGCAGGCCCGAAATATAAAAATGTACTTAGAATATTCTGCTTCATCAGGACATGCCGTGCCGCCATAATGTTATCCAGCGTGCTCAGCCCCGAATAAAGCTCAATATTCTGGAAAGTCCTGGCAATTCCCATCCTGGCAATTTTGTCGGAACGTACCCCGTTGATCTTCCTTTTATTAAATAGAATCTGACCTTTCTGGGGCTTATAGAAGCCGTTAATGCAATTTAACAGGCAGGTCTTTCCGGCTCCATTGGGCCCAATGATAGCCAGCACCTCGTTCTTTTTGATCTCCAGGTTAATATCGGTCAGAGCCCTTACGCCCCCGAACCACAGTGAAAGGTCCTTGATACTTAAAGCTGTTTCTTTCCCATTCATAAACGTAATACCGGAATTGGAAATTTTATGTTACCACCAAAGCCGCGTTATTAAAAGTCTTTATCCCCTTTTTTACGTTTCGCTTCAACGCTTCTGATCTTCTGCTCGATTCTCTTATCCTCGTCGGTTACGTGATAGGACGCCAGAAATTTCTGCTTGAAGGCAGGAAATTGACCGGCGCTGATTGATTCACGTATTTCCGATACCAGAGAGTTCATAAAAAACAGGTTATGAATTGTGGCCAGCCTGTAGGCCAGCAATTCCTCGCATTTAAAAAGATGGTGTACATAGGCCTGAGTAAAATTCCGGCACGTGAAACAGCCGCAAGAGTCTTCAATTGGTATAAGTTTGTCGCCGAAAACTGCATGCTTGATATTTATCCTTCCGTTGCGTGTGTAAAGCGCCCCGTTGCGCGCTACCCTTGTAGGCAAAGCGCTGTCGAATATATCGATGCCCCTGCCGATACCATCAACTATGTCTTCGGGGGATCCTACACCCATTAAATAGCGCGGTTTATCTTCCGGCATTAGTTCCACGGTGCGATCTACAATCTCCCACATAGACGACTTGGATTCTCCCAGACTGAGGCCGCCTATGGCATAACCGGGAAAATCTATGGCCGTTATTTGTTTGGCGGAAAGTTTCCTGAGTTCGGGTATCAGACCACCCTGTATAATCCCAAATAGAAGCTGGCCGTTGTCCCCGTGCGACCGGAAGCATCTGCCTGCCCATTCAGTTGTATAAGCAACGGCGCTTGCCATCTGCTCTTTCTTCGCCGTGCTTTCCGGGCAAACGTCCAACACCATGATAATATCGGCGCCCAGCTTTTCCTGCAGATATACAGCATTTTCAGGAGAGATGTGGTGCTCGCTGCCGTCGATATGCGATCGGAATACAACTCCGTCCGGAGTTATCTTGCGGAATGAGGATAAACTGAAGATCTGGTAACCCCCGCTGTCGGTCAGGATAGGTTTGTTCCATGACATGAATTTATGCAATCCGCCGGCCTTTTCAATTATCTCGACGCCTGGGCGTAAATAAAGGTGATAGGAGTTACAAAGGATCATCTTGATGTCTATTTCTTCAAGGTCCTGCGGGGTCAAGGCCCTTACCGTCGCCTGACTCCCGACCGGTAAAAATATAGGGGTTTGCACCTTGCCATGCAGCATGTTCAATTCGGCAAGCCTGGCCTTCGATGTAGGGTAAGTGGCCTGTAGCTTAAATGTCTTATCCGGCATCAGATCACTCTGCCGTCCTTGTCAGCGCCTTTCCCAATAATGGATGTATTTGTTCAGGGCTCCAGCAGCTTCGGCCATATTCTCGAAAACGGGTATCCGGGCATCCACCAGTATAGGCCTTTGCTCCGCTATGGTTTTCCAGCGCACATTCTCCAGGTCGCTGTATCCCGCTTTAGCCGTACTCATAATGGCAACTATTGGTTTTCGCCCCTGCTTCGCATAACTTACAATATTCTCGACCTCCATCTTTATAATGTTAACCCACCAGTCATCGGCCATGGGGTTATCATCGGAAACCTGGATAACGAGAAAATCGAACTCAGGGCTTTCGATAAACAGGCCGGGTATTTCACGAACCTTCATAAAGCTGTCGCCCCAAATAGAGAAATCGACCGGGTTACCTACCCAGTCCCATAGATCAGGCACCATCTCCCGCAATTTCCTTCGCATGTCATCCGAAAATGGGGGTAAGCTTAAACCCGCTTCTTCCGCAACATCTGCCGATATAACGTTCTTTCCTCCACCTCCACCCATCACCCCGATTCTACCTCCCCTTATCGGAGGCAAGCAATTAAACAGCACCAGCAGGTTAATCATCTCATCTATGTCCCCGGCTTCGATAACACCGGCCTGGTTAAATGCCGTATGCCACAGGTCAAGAGAACCGGCCAGTGCGGCGGTGTGGGACATAACCGCCCTCGTTCCGGCTTTGCCCCTTCCTCCCTTGATGGCAACCACGGGTTTTAAGGCAGCCGCCTTTTTTAACGAGCGCATCAATTTTTGCCCGTCCTTTACTCCTTCGATATAGGCTGCTATTACTTTAGTGTTCGGGTCCCCGGCAAGATATTCGAAGATATCGCTTTCATCTATATCGAAGGCATTCCCGTAGCTGATCACCTTGCTAAAACGCAGGCCCTGCAGCATACCATTCTGAATCAGGGTGGTCGCCGAGCCACCGCTCTGGAATATCACTCCTATATTGCCCGTTTCCCGTGGGAACCCATAGCCAAATGCGATGCCCGACGACGGGCTGTAAATTCCCATGCAATTGGGCCCTATAATGCGGATACCCAGTTCACGGGCCCTGTTCTGTATCGTACGTTCCAGCTCCAGCGCCTGCGGCCTTCCTGTCTCGCTTAAACGGGCGGTAAACAGGTGCATAACCTTTACATTTTTAGAAGGGCATTCTTCCAGCAGGGGTAGTACCCTGCCTGTTGGGACGCAGCAGATTACCAGATCTACGTCTCCCGGTACATCGCTGAGGCTTTTATAGGCTTTGACGCCCTGCAGTGATTGCTTCTGTGGATTGACGGGATATATCGGTCCCTTAAACCCGTAATCGAGGAGATGCCGAAGAAAATGGTAACCGAATGAAAAAGGTTGATCAGAAGCTCCAACTACTGCCACACTGGAGGGATTAAACGCATAATCCAGGACACATCCGGGCCGTCTTTCTAAATGAGCCATGCATCAATTGCCATTACAGTGAAGATAATGCCCAGGTAAGGGAAGGCCGATAGTTTATACACTGCCCAGGCATTCCTGGAATTGGGATTGAAAAGCAGCCTCAAATTGGCAACTATCATTATCAGACTTAGAACGACCGCAACCGATAAATAGAGCCAGTGGAACCACCCCGTAAGGAAATAAACCAGGACGGCAAAGACCGAAAGGGCAATCGAAAGCACTGCCAGCATTTTTATCACGTCAGCATCCTTAAAGTTCAAAGGAAAATAATGCAAGCCGGCACTCTCGTAGTCCTCCCGGTTGGCCATCATCAGCGTCCATACATGCGTCGGGGTCCAGCAGGCAATCATGCAAAACAATAGGACCGGCATAATATCGATGGATGTCTGTTTGGTGATTGCATACCAACCTATTAGGATAGGAGCGCTGCCGGCTACAATGCCGAAGAAAGTGCATGAAATGGTCTTGCGCCAGATTGCGGAGGCTGAAACGCCTATCAGCCCGATCAAAAAGCATATGGGGGACAAAAACCAGGCCGTCACCAAGCCGGCTATAATGAGAATCAGTGTCAGCGCCAGCACCTTTTCGGGTGGCTGGATCCGCTTGGCCGGCAATACCCGGTTGCAGGTCCTCTTCATGAGGACATCAACATTGCGGTCCAGATAATTGGTTAGTCCATTGGCGCCGGCGCTTCCCAGGGCTATGGCCACTATGGTCAGAATAAAATCTTTGACCGGGAAGACCCCACTAAGAGTTGCTGCAGCAACCAGCGCTGAACAAGCACCGATTATCAATATCAGGCTGGTTTCCCTGGGCTTGAGGACGTATATATAGTCAGCAAAACTATAATCTGCTTTTAATACAATGCTCACTTTAGATCGGTCCCTGGTCTGAAGTTGAAATGGAAGACCAAAATAACTGTAATATGATATACCGTTTTTATCTCTTCATCAAAATCGAGTTGGGTTTTTCACGACTGGAAGATGGCCGGATCAACAGTCATTGATACAGGAATCTTGGATATGAATTATTGATAAAATTCAAAGCCGCTATTTGTTCGGCCCCTAATAACTTGCCGCCGATGAAGTCTCCCAGAATGCTATCGTTGCCGCTGAATAACATTCTGAATAAGCCGGGCGACTCCGGGTGATAGTATTCGATCTGAGGATTTTCGATAGAAGCCAATTTCGCTGCTTCGTCGACTGCTGTTTCCAATCCACCAAGTTCATCAACCAGTCCCAGGTCTTTGGCCTGAAGCCCGGTGTAAGCCTGCCCGGTGGCCAGCTCTTTCACTTTTCCCGGGTCCATGTGGCGGCCCTCAGCCACGATATCGATGAATTCACCATATAATTCATCCGTAGTCTTCTGTACGATTGCCCTTTCCTCCGGTGTCAGCTCCCGCATACCGGCATACATATCCTTGTATTTGCCGGATTTCACGATCTCCATATCTACGCCTATCTTATCGAATAGCCCTTTTAAATTGGGCACTTCTGAGATCACACCTATGCTTCCGGTCAGAGTGGAAGGCAGAGCAATGATCTTATTAGCTTTGGCGGATATATAGTAGCCTCCGGAAGCCGCCATACTTCTCATGCTGATAACCACAGGTTTCTTTACCTTTTGCATCTCATAAACGATCTCCTGACAGGCGCTGACATCTCCGCCGGGGCTATTGACCTGGATAACTATAGCTTTGACATTAAAATCATTCTGAGCACGCTGAAGCTGGTTTCTTACCGCATCCGGCGTAATGGATGCACCGCTAAAGACTGATGAGCCAGATTCGATCTGGATTACGCCGTTTAGTGATATTACCGCAATCTTATTCACAATTGCATTGCATGAGGTAAACATGGAAATAGCTAATATCATTATCAAAATGAATGCTATGACTGGTCTCATCCGGGCACCTCCACGCACAGCGTTAATATCATAATAGGGCCAAAAGAAATATTACTATTTATCAGGATTTAAAACTAATGAGAAGGGTCGTTGGAGGCCGAAATATCGCCGTTCATTTTCCTCTCATCCAAGAAGGACTGAAGAATCACGGTGGCCGCAGCGGCGTCCATCTCATTTTTTAGCTTATTTCCCTTCTTCCCCGCCTCTCTTAGCTTTTGGTTGGCTGACACCGAGGACAGCCGCTCATCCTGCATCACTATTTCCACATTTACTGCCTCAGCTATCTTTCCTTTGAAGTCCAAGACCTTCTCAGCCTGCTTCCCTATGGCACCGCTTAAAGAGTAGGGAAGGCCGATTATTATCTGGCTGGCGCTGTATTTTTTTACCAGGGCAGCTATTTGATTGATGGCCTTCTCGTCCTGGTCCCTGATGATAGTGCTGAAGGGAGAAGCCAGGACCTGCGACGGATCCGATAATGCCACCCCGATTTTTTTATCTCCGATATCCAATCCAATAATTCTGCCCATGTCTTTATTTGATCAATTCCTCGACAAATTTCGGCACAGATTGCAACGCTTCAGCGATTTTTTCCTGGTTTTTGGCGCCGGCCTGGGCCATCTCCGCCTTGCCCCCACCACTTCCTCCCGCGATAGCGGCAACTTTCTTAACGAGTTTACCGCTGTGAAAACCCTTCTGGATAATATCTGACGTGGCAGTAGCTATAAATCCCGGCTTTTCTTCGAATACGGTGGCCAGTACAATAACCCCGCTTTTAATTTTATCGCGAAGCATATCTCCCATTTCCATCATATCGGGCATTGATCTGGGCGCAACCTCGGCAAAAAGAATATTTACTCCGTTAAAGTTTTTCAGATGGTCTTTGATAAGCTCGTCCACCTCAGAACGGGATTTTTCCCGCCTTAGCTGTGCGGTTACTTTGTCGCTCACGGCCAGATTGTCCTGAAGGACAAGAACCTTACTCGGGATTTCATTCACACTGGTCTTTAAATCGCTGGACAATTGCTCCAATATGCCCAGACGCTCGTTAATCAGGCCCTCGGCGCCCCTGCCCGTCACCGCCTCGATACGGCGTAAACCCGTGCCTACGCTGGCTTCACTGGATATCAGAAAATAGCCTATCTCACCGGTTCGTTTGACATGCGTTCCGCCGCAAAGCTCCATGCTGACGCCCGGATCGCCGATCTTGACCACCCTCACCATATCGCCATATTTCTCTTCAAATATAGCTGTTGCACCCTGACCGACCGCCTGGTCATATGAACACACATCGGTTGCCACCGGCAGATCTTTACGTATTATCTCGTTGACACCGGCCTGTACCTCCTTCAACTGCTCTTTGTTGATGGCAGCCAGGTGGGTAAAATCGAAACGCAGCCTCTCCGGGGATACCAGTGACCCCCTCTGAGCTACGTGGCTGCCTAAAACCTTTCTAAGCACTGCCTGTAAAATATGTGTGGCGGTATGGTTCCTGGCTATGTCCAACCTGCGGTCTATATCTACGGCCGCGCTGACTACATCCCCTTTAGAAATGGTGCCAGAAACAACATGACCGGAGACAGCGATGGTGTTGGCATGGGAAACGGCGTTGGCAATGTTAACTTCACCCGACTTGGACTTTATTTTGCCTGTATCTCCGACCTGTCCACCCATTTCACCGTAAAACGGAGTCCTATCTAAAACGAGGGTGATTTTCTTCCCCTTGCCGGCTTCAGAAACAGGTTTGCCTAAAGCATTATCGATTATCTGTACTATCCTGGCGCTTATGGAGAGCTCCTCGTAGCCAACAAATTCCGTCGGCTCCAGAGATTTTGTATCGATGTCGCTTCCGCCGGAAATCTGGGTGTTAAACTTATGTGATGCCCTGGCCCTTTCACGCTGTTTTCCCATCTCCAGCTCGAAGCCTTCTCTGTCAACCGACAGACCGTGCTCCTCGGCGATCTCAGCGCTGAGCTCCAACGGGAAGCCAAAAGTGTCCCAGAACTTGAAAACCTCTTCGTTTAACAGGCAGTTTCTGTTTTGAGACTTCGCTTCACCAATGGCTTTTTCACAAAGGTTGATGCCCGCATCAAGCGTAATCTCGAATTTCTCCTCTTCATTTCTGATTATGTCAAATATTAGCTTGCGGTTGGTTACCAACTCGGGATAGATATTCCCCATCTTGTCAATGACTACACCGGCCATTTCACCCAAGAAGGGCTTATCGATGCCCAGTTTTCTCCCCAGGAAGCAGGCACGCCTTAAGATTCGCCTCAAAACATAGCCGCGGCCTTCATTGGACGGCAGCACACCATCGGCAATTAAAAAGGTTATGCCCCGGCTGTGCTCCGCAATTACTTTGAACGATCTGTCGATTGTCTCGTCAACGCCGCCCTTTTTCCCTGTAATACCCCCGATCTTTTTGATTAGAGGAACAAAAAGATCGGTATCGTAAACAGTAGGGTTGCCGTTGCAGGCGGCGACAATTCGTTCCAGGCCCATCCCGGTATCTATATTGGGTTTAGGCAGTTTAGTCCGTTTACCCTCGCGGTCCTGATTGTATTCTGTAAATACCAGGTTCCAGATTTCGGAAAACCTTCCGCAACTGCACGAAGGGTCGCAATCGGGCTTGCCGCAGCCGTATTTCTCGCCGAAGTCGTAATGTATCTCGCTGCAGGGTCCGCAGGGCCCGCTGTCGCCCGCTGGCCCCCAGAAATTGTCCTTTTCTCCCAGCCTTACGATCTTATTTTCGGGGAAACCGATCCCCTTCCAGATTTTAAAAGCCTCGTCATCATCCAGAAATATGGTTACCCACAGCTTTTCGGGAGGTACATGCAGCCGGTCGATGACAAATTCCCAGGCCCACTTAATGGCTTCTTTTTTAAAATAATCGCCCACACTGAAGTTGCCCAGCATTTCGAAGAAAGTCAGGTGCTTGTTATCCCCGACCGACTCTACATCCGTTGTCCTGAAGCATTTCTGGCAGGATGCCAGCCTGGGATTGGGAGGGATTGCCAGTCCCAGGAAATAGGGCTTGACCTGTACCATTCCGGCGGTAGTTAACAGCAGGGTAGGGTCCCCGTGCGGTATCAGAGATGAACTGGATATTACCTTATGCTTCTTTTCAGTAAAGAAATTTAAAAATTCACTGCGGATATCGTTACTGTTCACAGGTGTTCACCTCGGAGCATTTTATATAAGTACGTGTGTGTTAGTCAATACGAATTTAAATCTGCTTTGCCGGGTTCAAGCTACCGCCTTTTAACAAGTCAAATAACATGTGTTACAATCATCAAATCCGGGTGATAAGTATGCCTATTTATGAATACTGGTGCAACAGTTGTAAAGCCAGGATAGAGATCCTCGTTCCTACTTTCAAGAGCGATCCGCCCTGTTGCCCCCAATGTCAGAATAATTCGCTGCAGCGCAGGTTCTCGACATTTATGGTGCAATCCTCTTATAAAGATGTATATGATAACATTCTTTCGGATTCACAGCTAATGCGGGGCATGATGCATAATGACCCCAGGGCACTGGCGGAATGGAATAAAAAAATGAGTGGCGGCGAACCGATTGCCCCCGAATATCAGGAAACACTGGAGCAAATGGAGAGGGGGATCATGCCCTCCAATCCGGATTCGGATACTTCCGGAGAAGTCCCCTGAAACGAAGGTTGATCATGCCAATCTACAAGTATACCTGCAATAACTGCAACCAGAGGGTCAGCCTGTTTAGAGGCAGCCAGGGGAGGGGATCTTCCCCAGTCTGTCAAGGATTTGAATAGCGGTGCATCCTCGGATTCTACGTACCATTGACGCCAATGTAAACCGTATAAGCGAAGGGCTGCGCGTCCTGGAAGATATATCCAGATACATAATCGAGGATGTGAATACCAGCCGCCAACTTAAGTCCATCCGGCATCAGGTAAACCAACTGGTGAGCGGCATTGCAACACATCTAATCCAAACAAGGGATGTAGAAGGCGACATTGGCTCAGGATTCGATCTAATCGATGAACATCAGGACCTTGCCGCCGTGGTCAGGGCCAATGCCAAAAGAGCACAGGAGGGGATACGGGTTCTGGAAGAGCTGTCAAAATTACCCGACCTGAAATCCGTGATATCTTCCACGAAGCTGAAAGAATCTAGATACCACATATATTCCATAGAAAAGTCCATAATCACCAAGTTGCCTGATCAACGAATATCTAACAAGGATGGGAAAAAAGTTGAAAGAAAAGGAAAAAGCCTCCCGTAAGCTGGATAAAATCGCAGACAAGATACGCAAAAAGCTGGGCGCCAAGGATTCGGCGCGTGAACAATGTCTCAAAGGCTGCCGCGAGATCATCCGGCTCAGCTCCACCTCCATCAGGGCCATACACCGAAGGGAAAAGGAACACGCTTTTGAGCTGGTGAACTTGGCCGCCTCGCTGGTGCGACAAATCCAGGACGAACTGTCCGTCACACATCACGACCTGTTGAGCGCCAACTACGTGCATGATGCCTTTAAAGAATTTGCCGAGGCGCGCATAACCTACGGTATCATCTTTGAGGGAGACATCCCCGACCCGGACTCTCTGCGCATCGCATATCCGGCATACCTCAACGGCCTGGCCGAATCGGTGGGCGAACTGAGGAGGTTTCTGCTGGATAGCCTGAGAACCAACGATTTTTCCGCCTCCGAGGAGCTTCTGGCCGTGATGGACCATATCTATACAATCCTGGTAACTATGGATTTTCCCGATGCCATCACTTACGGACTCAGGCGCAATACCGACAGTGTCAGGGGCATAGTGGAAAAAACCCGCGGAGACCTTACCCTGGTGATCCACAACAATCGTCTTCAGAAAAAATTAGGCACTTTAACCCGCAAATTACGTATTTCTGCGGACTAGATTTAGCTTGACTTTAATCGTCAGCGCTGGTAAAATCCCCGATTTGGTGGGTATGCGCTGTTTTGCAGCGTGACCATAATTAATCGAATAAGGAGGTACCATGATACAAATTCCCCCAATCTTTTGGATCGTTCCTGTTGCCGGTGTACTGACACTTGCGTTCGCCGCATGGCTGATCGTAAGTATCATGCGCAAACCTACAGGCACTCCAAAGATGAAAGAAATTGGCGACATGATTTTCGAGGGTGCGTGGGCGTTCCTTAAGAGGCAGTACAGCACGATCGCAATTTATTCCGTGGTCGTGGCTATCGTTCTCGGCATTATCGTAGGTCTACTGCCAGCTGAGGGAGCACTTCAAAAAGCCGGCTATGATGCCATATCGATCGGCTGGCATACAGCTCTGGCATTCCTGGTCGGCGCCATTTGTTCAGGCGTAGCCGGGTTTATCGGCATGTACATCGCAGTTAAATCCAACGTACGCTGCGCTGCCGCTGCTCAGAAGAATCTTACAGAGGCAGTGAACGTTGCCCTGCGCGGCGGTGCCGTATCCGGTTTCCTCATCACAGCACTCAGCCTGATCGGCGTAACCGTAATCTTCTTTGCCTTTGGCGGTGCTAATACGCCCGAGCTTTCACCGCATTTGATCGTCGGCTTCGGCTTCGGCGCCAGCTTCGTGGCGTTGTTCGCACAGCTTGGCGGCGGTATCTATACCAAAGCTGCCGATATGGGCGCCGACCTCGTCGGCAAAGTCGAGGCTGGAATCCCTGAAGATGATCCCCGCAATGCCGCCGTTATCGCAGACCTCGTCGGCGACAACGTTGGCGACTGCGCCGGCCGTGGCGCCGACCTCTTTGAGTCAACGGCAGCCGAGAATATCGGCGCCATGATTCTGGGTATCGTAGCATATATTGCTACAGGCAATGTAGCATGGGTCCTCTTCCCCCTGTGTGTTCGTGGCTTTGGCATGATTGCCAGCATGATCGGAATTATGGTCGTGCGCGCAAAGGAAAGCGAGAATGCCATGAACGCTCTCAATCGCGGTTACTTCGTGGCCATCGGCCTTTCCATTATCGGCCTGGCAATCACGGTATACTTCATGCTTAACAACTGGTGGCTCTTTGGCGCCGGCATGGTTGGTATAATTGCCAGCATTGCCATCATCTATGTAACCCAATACTACACAGAGTCACGCTACAAGCCGGTCCAGGAGATCGCTGAGGCATCCAAGACCGGTCCTGCAACCAATATCGTCATGGGTATTGCAGTCGGTTTCGAAACTACTTTTGCTACTGCCATCGTCATCGGCACAGCCTTAATACTGGCCTACTGGTTCGGCCAGATGAGTGGAGTACTAGGTGGTGCTGCGTTCGGTACTGCAGTTGCCACCATGGGCATGCTCATGACCTGCCCTTACGTTCTATCGATGGATACCTTCGGCCCCATCACCGATAATGCCAACGGCATTAACGAGATGGCAGGCGCCGGCAAAGAGATCCGCAAGATTACCGACAGGCTCGACGCCGTCGGCAATACCACCAAGGCGCTTACCAAGGGCTATGCCATGGTCTCCGCCGGCCTTGCTGCATTCCTGCTCTTCCAGGCCTACATGGACCGTGTAGCCTTCCTCAGGGGAGGAACCTTCGATTCCGTTAATATCGCGCGTATCGAGGTTTTCGTTGGCGCACTGCTTGCTGCCATGCTCGTTTTCCTGTTCAGTTCACTGGCCATCAAAGCAGTCGGCCGCACTGCCAGCAAAATCATCAACGCAGTCCGTGAACAGTTCAGGGCCCATCCGGGCATCATGGCTGGCACTGAAAAGCCCGACTATGGCGAGATCGTAGACATCACCGCCAAAGCCGGCCTGAGGGAAATGATCGCTCCCGCTTTGCTGCCGGTCCTCGCCCCGGTCGTAATCGGCCTTCTCTTCAAATATCTCTCTCCCAAATTCGACGCTGCTCAGGTCGTTGCGGGCGTGCTGATGGTCGGCACCATAGCCGGAATCATGCTGGCCTCCTTCATGAACAACGGCGGCGGCGCCTGGGATAATGCCAAAAAGATGATTGAAGATGACCAGCTGAAAGACGATAAGGGCAACATCCTTGGCAAAGGTTCAGATGCTCACAAAGCTGCTGTGGTAGGAGATACCGTCGGTGATCCGCTCAAGGACACTGCAGGACCTTCACTGCACGTGCTGGTAAAGCTTCTGGCCACCATCACCCTGGTACTCTGCCCGCTCTTCGTCTAGAAATAGACTTAGACTGCTGATAAAAAAGGGGCAATCACCTGATAAAGGGATTGCCCCTTTTCTCATCCCCTATGGTGGTTTCAGGACCGTGCCCCGGGTAAACTATGGTGCTGTCGGGCAATGTATAGAGCTTACTCTTAATACTGTGTTCCAACTGTTTGTAGCTGCATCCCGGAAAATCGGTGCGCCCTATGCCCTGATTAAAAAGGGTATCGCCGCTGAAAAGGATTCCGTGTCCGTATAAAGATATTTCATCGGGACAGTGACCCGGCGTAAACAGCACTTCAAAATGGAGGTCGTCTATATCTATTTTATCGCCTTCCTTTAATATCAGATCCGGTTCCGGAACCCTGGTCGAGCCCCCCGACATGGCGGCGACCAGCTTTACGAATGCACCCGGCGTCGTGGGTTCTGGCCCCGCTCCCACAGCGAACTTGGCGCCGGTAGCCTCTTTTAGAGCTTTGACGGCCCCGATATGATCGAAATGGGAATGGGTAACTACTATCAGGGCTACGGAGATATCAAGGCTTTCGATCCTTTTCAATATCGTCTTCGACTCCCCTCCCGGGTCAACTATCATCCCTCTTTTAGACTTATCGGAAGCAACGATATAGCAATTGGTGGCGATAAATCCCACGGTAAGAGCCTCGAATATCATCTCTTAATCTCCTTAATATACAGGCTTAGCACATTTTACGGGCAACGTGAAAGACAACACCTAAAGTTTAATTATGCGTAGCGCAGCTGTCCACCGGCCGGTGGGACTAAGTAGCCCTTATTTCTTCGCGCATAAACTTGATATACGCAATGGCAAAGCACACCGCGGTCAGTGCAACCAGCGCCACTATTTGCGGCCAGACGATCAGCAGGCTCTGCGTCAGTGGGAGAGGGGTGGGAGTAAGCCCGGAATATATACCGATTACCATCATGGTAGGGCTGCTGGTGCCCATTGAAGGCAGCAATATCGCTTGAATGCTCTCAGAATACAGGGTCCCGGGGGAAACCCTGCTGATCATCCTGAATAAGTTGTCGAATTGCATTATATCGCTCACAGATGCGTTTTGTGTGCTTGTATGCAATACGGCGCCCGCGATTAAGGCCGCAATTAAACTCCCGAAAAGGAAAAGAAACATCCAGATTGCGATTGAGGTGAGGGCGGACGTTGATGTCTTTCTGAATAGTACGGAGAAAAGGATAGCCAGTGACATCCAGAAAGCTCCATATAATATGCTGATGACTATAAATGTGAACAGGCGCAGTATTTCCTCGGCTTGCGGCGGGACGCCGATCATACGCAGGCCAAGGCCCGACACTAGTATGACCATGGAAAATATCATTAAGGCCATCATAATCACGCCGGCCAGGAATTTACCGTTTATAACATCGTCACGATAAACAGGCTGTGCCAGCAGACGGCTCAGGTTACCACTTACCCGCTCGCTGTTGACGGCATCGAAGCCAAGGGCAATGCCGATTATGGGTATGAAGATCGACATGAAAAGCGGGAAGGAGAACGGATTACTGCTGCCGGATGTTGTAAACAGATTAAGGAATATATATTTGGTTGAGTCATCCACGCTGGACCTGATATTTTGCGATGCGATATAGACCGTGGCTATCCCGGCCACATATATGAGTAAGAACAGGACAACAAACCTTTTGCTATTGAAGCAGTCCGACAGTTCCTTCCACAATATCTCTTTTAAGCCTGTCATTTTTACGACTCTCTAAAATATTTCATGTAGACTTCTTCGAGCTCGAATTCTTCAACCTTCATCTGGATTTTCAGCCCTGTGCATTTCAGTATGACCTGCTCCAGCTCTTTTTCCAGGTTGTCTTCCGCTTTCACAACCGTGCTGTCACCCACACATTCCACGCTGATAACCCCCGGTATTTTCATGATCTCTTCACTGACTTTGTCAGCCAGTTGGGCTACAGGCATTATGATATTGAATTGACCTTCGCGCAGCATCTCCCTGCCCAGCTTGTCGACAGGTCCCGAAGCCAACATCCTACCCTTGGAAAAAATACCGACCTGAGTGCATACTTTTTGTACCTGATGAAGCTGGTGCGAGGATATGAGAACCGTGACCTTCCGTTTAGCCATTTCTGTTATCAAATTCAAAATCTGGTCCGTGCCCTCGGGATCGATTCCCGAAGTAGGCTCATCAAGAATTGCCACCCTGGGGTCTTTGATCATGACATCGGCAATGCCAAGGCGCTGTTTCATCCCGTGGGAGAACTTGCCCACCATTTGATCACCCTTATCTTTTAAACCGATGACCTCCAGCAATCCGTCGATTTTATCCTTTAGCAATGACCCTGACAGCCCGTTGAGCCTGCCCGTATACTCCAGGTTTTCGCGGGCGGTCAGGTCGTCATAGAACCCTATTTTTTCCGGCATGTAGCCTACCACTTTTTTTACTTTAATGGGTTCACGGGCCGGATTATAGCCGATTACACTCACGGTTCCCGAAGTGGGCTCCGAAAATCCCATCAGCATCAAAATGGTTGTTGTTTTGCCGGCGCCGTTGGGACCCAGCAATCCGAATACCTCGCCCTCGGGCAGTTGCAGGTTCAGGCTGTCGACAGCCACGAACTTGCCATAGGCCTTGGTTAGATTATGGGTTTCAATAACAAAATTGTTGCTCATAATCTCCATTAGCGGCGGCCGAAGCGCATAAAGATGACAGCCAGGGCCAGTACTACCAGAATTACAATGCCGACTCCAACCCAGCCCCAGATCGTGGGCGTAAGTACAGTAACCCTCATCTGCAAATTGGCGAACGCATATTTTGATTCAGGTTGAGCCTGTATCGTAACCATATAATCACCTGAAATGGTTTTATCCGGGGGCCGGATCGTAACTTGGATTTCTTTAGTGTCTCCGGATTTAAAAGCGTCCAACTTATCGGGCTTGCAGGTAACAGTCCAGCCGCTGGGCCTGTCTTTGGCCAAACAGGTTATTTCAACGTTTTCAAGGTCACCCGATCCGGTATTGGTCAGGTCGACGGTCATATTATTATCCTGTCCGGAAGTAGCCTCGGTATTCAGCCTCCCGTCAGGTGTGGACATCTTCATGTCATAATTGGCGGTAACAATGCCCTTGAGATCGATGCTGGCCTTGACGTCCCCCGAAATGGCCTGGAAAACGATGGGGTATTCACCGGGCGCCGGGGAACCGGTGGTAAATGGGCTTACCGTAAGTTTAATCGTGTCGCCGTACCCCTTGGTACCGTCAAGGCGGATGGCAGCTATTTCCTGCCCCTCACCATAGCCAGGATAGATTTTGTAAACGAAGCCGTCCGGCACCACGGCTTTCAAATCGAAGGTCTTGAATCCCGGTCCCTTGTAATTTAAGGTTACCGTAAAAGAATAGCTCAGCCCTGAATAGCCACTTACAACCGGGTACTGGCAGGTTAATTCCAAATTTTCGGCAGGTGCTGTATCGTTTTGTCCTGTATATCCGGCGGCCTCATACGATTTAAGGGATTGTGCCGCATTCACAGGGGTATTATTAACAAAAGCTACCGATAGAATCGTAAATGTAAGAATGCATAATACGGCTATCTGAAGGACCTTTTTGACCATGAACATACCTCCATCATTATAAAGCAATACGTGTATTCAACGGATAGATAAACTGGCAAATACGTTAAACGAAAATATAATGTAGCTCAATATGATTTTAGTGTCAAATATTAGCAATTTATTCCAGACTCAGAGCCTTGATTTATTAGCTTGTTACAAATATACTAAAACAAAGCATCAAACATTCAATTTGAGAGGGAGGTGTCACCATGGCAGAGGTCGAAGTTGGGACTATTTCTGATTTCTTCGCTAAACCGGTTGTTGCCGCCGTCGAGCTAACCGCAGAGTTGAAGGTTGGTGATACTATTCATATCAAGGGCCATACTACGGATATGGAAATGGTTGTCAGTTCGATGCAGATACATAATCAGATGGTGGAGACAGCTAAAGCAGGCGATGCCGTCGGCATCAAGGTATCCGATAAAGTACGGCACGGCGACAAAGTTTTCAAGGTAACTGAATAAATACTACGTCCCGAAGCTTTTCAGCAGGTTGGCCATCTCAATCGCACTGTTAGCTGCGGCGAATCCCCTGTTTCCTTCCTTGGCTCCTGCCCTTTCGATAGCCTGCTCAAGGTTATCCGCCGTGATGATTCCCTGAATCACCGGTATTCCCGTATCCAGGCTCAATCTGGCAATGCCTTTATTAACCTCGGAGGCCACATATTCAAAATGGGGGGTACCTCCCCTTATCACGCAGCCCAAACACAGGATAGCGTTATATTTGCCGATCTCCAGCATCTTTTTGGCCACAACGGGTATCTCCAGGCATCCCGGAGTCCAGGCAATATCGATATCCAGTTCGGCGACGCCGTGACGCAGGAGGGAATCCTTTGCTCCTTCCAGTAGCCGTCCAGTGATCACTTCATTAAAGCGGGATATCACGATGCCAAACTTTAAACCTTTCCCGGCAAGCATTCCCTGATAAATCTTGGACATTTTAACCCTCCTATCGTTCGGTTACGCCAGCTAGTCCTCTATGGTTAGCAAATGTTCCAGCTTTTCCTGCTTGGTCTTGAGATAGCCCTTGTTATGCTTGGTGGGCACGGAAATCAGCCTGAGGCTTTCAACAATGTTCAGACCATAGCTTTCCAGGCCCACTATTTTCTTGGGATTATTGGTCAGCAGCCGTATATCATGCAAACCCAGGTCTGCCAGTATTTGCGCGCCGATACCGTAGTCCCTCAGGTCGGCGTCAAAGCCCAGCGCTATATTCGCCTCCACGGTATCCAGCCCTTCCTCCTGCAATTTGTAGGCCTTGATTTT
>PLME01000017.1 GCA_003142375.1 Dehalococcoidia bacterium
TGTGCAACAGCCCGTGCAGCCGATGCAGCAACCCGTCCAGCAAGTACCTGTGCAACAGCCCGTGCAACATGTCCCACCTCCAATACAGCCGCCTATCGATAGCACCCAGGTTTTCAGCCGGCCCTCTCAAGTCCCCTGGCAGCCGCAGTATCAGCAGCCCTCAATACAGCAAATGTCGCCCCAGGGCAGCATGCCCCCTCCACCGCCCAATAAAGAACCCGTACTCGTCCCGCCTCTTGAAAACGGAATGACAAAGCCGCCGATAGATAAGCCTGCCATGGTGGTGGTACAACAGCCGGCAGCTACACCGATTACACCGGTACCTATAGAGACCGGCGTCAACGTTTTTGAAGACCCGCGCATAGTCAAGTTAATTGATGGATTGGTCAACGGAAAGCTGGGAGATATTACTCCTACTGTGGATTTCAGCTATAAATACGGCTATGCCTATCCATCCGTGGACAGCCTCCTGGATACGTCTGATATGGAAACAGTGAACATACTCGAGACGCTTGCACAGAATGGAATCTTAATAAAACAGCCGTTTGAGAAGTTCAATATTGATCCGGACGGCCAATTCCAGCTTGTGCCCACTGAACATTGTCCCCGGGACGATTCATCAAACCTGATCAAGGGACAGCTGATTGAACATTTTTCCTGCGGCTACGTAGGTCTGGATAAGGATTTTAAACAGGACAGCCGCTACGTCTGTCCGAAATGTCACAAAGACTTGCGACTTATAGGAACCGATTACCGTAACATAGGTATACACTACAGATGTCAGGACGACGGCGAAATTTTCACGACTCCCGTTATCAAATGGCGTAATTTGAGGACGCGCAAAGAGTGGAACCAGGAAGAATTGAAGGAGATGGAGGTATATTCTTATCGATTTAGCCCGGATAAGAAGGGGTGGTTGGAGTTTCAACTCAAGCCCAAGACGCAACTGGTGGATTTTCTGAGGGTTCAGGGTTATCAGGTGCAGGAACTGGCACAGTTGACCGGTAAATCGGGAGCGATCCACACTGTTGATATCCTGGCCATACGTGACGACATCTTGACCAAGATAATACTGGGTGTCGGCATACTGGTAGCAGGATCTGGTGAATCGGAAGTTGGCCTGGAAGCATTGTTTAGATTTGATAGCCGCGCTTATGATATAGGAATCAATTACAAAGTAGTAATTGCCATACCCAGGCTCGGCGCTGAAGGAATTAATTTTGCCAACAGACAAATGATCAGGGCATTTGAAGCCAAGACAATGGCGGCGGTAGTTTCTGATATTACAAGTATTCCACGTTCCAGGATGTCACTTCAGAGCAATGTGGATGCCGGTTACCAGGCTGAAACCTCGCTTGCGGCTGTGTCTGCCAACGTTAAGACCACAATTAGCCGGTTCCTTAGGAACAGGGGTTACGAGGTATTTGAGCAGGCCTTGATTGCAGGTAAATCCGGCATTGAACATGTATTTGATATCTTTGCCCGCAGAGATGACAGGATTATCGTGCCCTCCATGGCCATCGGCATCGCCGGAAGTACGGGCCGGCCTGTCGAGCTGGATGAGATATCGAGGTTCGATGCTGCCGCTTTCGATTCCGGAATTCGTAATAAAGTATTTATAGCTATCCCACAAATCAGCGTCCAGGCCAGGCAATTCGCCAAGCAGCAGAAAATCGATATCATTGAGCAGAATGACCTCGGGAAATTGCTGTAACTTTAGCTTCCGGGTTACTTATTAATAATGGGCGAATTGCAGTCTGCCTCCGGTATATGTAAATGAAAAATATTGCAATATTTGCTGTAGCTGCTATATTTTTAGTCGGCTTGCTGGGCATATTTTACTTCATGCCCGTAGAATCTATCTGGATAGCCGGCGGGATGCTGGCAGCCATCGTCCTGTATCACTTTATATCCAGGCTTATACTGGGGAAGCAGACCAGGCCGGCCAGCCCCAGCCAATGGCAAAACCTTAGTTCGCTTCTGGTTATTTTCCTGGTAATTTTTGTTCTTTTTGTTATAGTTCTACGTGACGCGGTGTCTTCGGTTTTGATTCATGTTCTGCTGGTCTCGCTGATATTTACCATGATGATAAATTTCCTGACCGTGCCGCTGGCCATTTTCCACAAGCTAAGGCAGAAGGAAGAGGATTCCCAACCCAGTACTTACACACCCAGGGTAAGCATTATCGTACCGGCATATAATGAGGAGAAGGTCGTGGCCAGGACCATTGAAACGTTAATAGAAGCCGACTATCCCGACAAGGAAATAATAATAGTCGATGACGGATCGAAGGACAACACCTACGAGGTTGCTTCAAGATATGCCCGGCGCGGCCTTAAGATAATACGGCGACCGAACGGCGGTAAGTTCGCGGCCTTAAATACAGGCATTGCTGTTTCCACGGGGGAGATCATCGTCACGGTGGATGCCGACAGCCTGATTGCTCGAGCTTCCATTGCACAGTTAGTGCGTGGTTTTGAAGATCCGGAAGTGGCAGGTGTTGCCGGTAATCTTAAGGTATTTAACAGGAACAAATTAATCACTAAACTACAGGCGCTCGAATATGTCGTCCAGATTCAGATTGTGAGAAGGGCTTTTGAAAATTTCGGGTCATTAACCGTGGCCTCGGGCGCCTTCAGCGCATTTCGCAAGACAGCCCTGGAAGAAGCGGGATGGTATGATCCGGACTACCTGCTCGAAGACTTCGATATAACCATCAAGCTCTTAAAATCACATATGATTTTGCACGGCAATAATGAGGCCGTCTGCTACACCGAGGCGCCTGAAACACTGAGGGATGTATACAAGCAGCGGCTGAGTTGGTTTCGCGGCGATTTCCAGAATTTCTGGAAGCATCGGGATACCTTTTTTAATCCCAGGTTTGGAATCATGCATAAACTGACCTTCCCTTACATGCTGATATCTATGACGCTGGTTCCTCTGGCCAGTTTGGTTGTCATAGTCACGTCGATTATTATGTTGCTTAACGGCGAATGGCTGACGCTGGTGCTTGCCTTCTGCCTTTTTACAATATTACAGACGTTGCTGTGCGTGCTGGGGATACTCATTGCTGATGATGATATGAAGCTTGTTGTTTTCTCGCCGCTCTTTATAATAGGTTATAAGCAGTTTCTGGATTTCACCATGCTCAAAGCACTGATCGACATCATCTTGAGTGGCGGCACTTACCTGCGAAGGGAAAGGGTTACAAGGATAGGAGACGTAACGACAACATATTCGCAGAGACCTGCTGTCGCCAGTGGTTTGCTTGACACTGCACAGAAAGCCTCTAAAGAGGCAAAAAGCCATACGTCTGTCCGATAAGAATACGTAGGTAGAAGAAGGAATGGATATGAAAGATGTATTGCAGAAATACTCGGGCTGCAAAGTGTTGGTTACCGGGGGAGCCGGGTTTATCGGTTCGCATCTGGTGGAGAAACTCCTGGACCTCGGAGCCGAAGTCACGGTTATCGATACTATGCTTTGCGGCAACAAGAGTGCACATTTGGACGGACGCAAAAACCTTTCCGTCCATGAAGTGGATGTCAACGATGTGCCCTCAATGAAGCCTTTATTTAAAGGCAAGGATATGGTCTTTCATCTGGCTGCCGTTGTTGGCGTGGAAGAGACACAGGATGAGCCCGTAAACCTTTTAAATGTTGAGGTAGTCGGTACGTCCAAGGTAATCGCCCTGTCCGCGGAGAACAAAGTTAAAAGATTTATCTTCGCATCATCTTCGGAAGTTTACGGTGACTCGCTGCGACCAATGGTGGAGGAGGGCCCCTACAATCCCAAGTCTACCTATGCTCTTACCAAGCTGGTGGGAGAGCATTATTGTGCCGCCTACTATCAGAAGTTTGGCCTCGAATACACCGCTCTGAGATATTTCAATTCATATGGGCCCCGTCAGGACGAACGCTTTGTGCTTTCACGCTTTGTTAACAGGGCCCTGGACGGAAAAGAGTTATACGTATACGGGGACGGCAAACAAACTCGTGATTTCACTTATGTCGAAGATACGATTTATATGACGCTGCTGGCTGCCATTATCAAAGAGGGGGCAGGCCAGGTGCTGAATATTGGCACAGGCAAAGCTGAATCTATCATTGATTTAGCCGAAATGGTTCTGACTATGCTCGGTTTAAAGGATAAGGTAAAAATATCCTTTGTAGACTATGACAAAAGAAGGTCCAGGGAGATAGAGGTTTTCAGCCGGCTGGCAAACATAGACAGGGCCGTCAAATTGCTTGGATACAGGCCGTCCACATCCCTGGATGAAGGGATTAAAAAATACGTAGATTGGTATCGCGGTAGCAAGTAGTTAAGCCGTCAGCTATTTGCTAGCTGAAGTATAGTTGTACCAGGCTTCGTAAGTGGTAATTGTGGCTTGAGTCTTGCACCATTTTACGATCTCCCCCAGCCTGGCAAGCTTTGCCTGATCGGGTTTGCCGTCTTTATCTTTAAAGGAGTCGGGATGTATGCTGACGGCGGCTACTCCTAATTCCGCCAAAGTTCCGCACAACATACTGCCGAGATCGTTATCTATGATTTCATCCCAGGCATCGTAGTATGAACAATAGTTGCTAATGGTCTCCAGCTTGCTGATATCGACAATATCACCAAAGGTACCGGTAACGTTGTCCCAAACGCACACATCCTCAGCAGTAGGCACCCTGTACATGCCGTTGGCAGCGGGCTTTCCATAATAGTCGACCGGCACGCGCGTTGCCGGATGCGGCTCAGAGGCAACCTGGGTGCCGAATACCTTAAAACCGGCTGCCTGAACTGCTCTATAGCCGGATTCGTCAAAATAGTCGGTTGGGACGGTAAAGGCCACGGGAGCAAATCCAAAATACTGCAAATACTGGTCACGGGCTTTGACAAATTTAAATTTGATAAAATCGTAAGTCAACCCCGATAATGTACAGTCACACTGATAGTATGTCCAGTCGTAACCATGCACACTGATCCCTATATTCCCCTGATCGATATATTTCTGCAGCCAGGGCATTTCAAAAGAGTCGGTGCCGTCGACGTTGGAAACGACACCCACATCCAGCGGAACGCCGTTGGCCTGGAATAATTTGATAATTTCCTCGACAACGTCTTCATGCCACCCTTTGGCAACGTCGTCGATCCTGAAGATAATTGCTTTACCGCCGTTATAGGTGGGAACTATTCTCTGCCGGGCCGAACTACTAGAGGCCCATCTGGACATGTAGCGGGACCAGCTTTCAAAAGTGGTTAGCTCACCATGCTGATGGCAGGATTTAATGAGATTGGATAGAAGTGCTAATTTGGAGGCATCCGGCTTCATATCCTTCCCCATAAAGGAGGCCGCCTGTATTTCGATTACGGCAGTGCCGAATTTGTTAATACTCTGGTCAATGGCGGCCAGAAGATTTTTTTCTTCGCCGGACCGTGCTGAGATAGCAAGCCTGTTGGTGGCGGTTGATGTATATTCAAGGTTTTCTACTATCGGCAATCGGTACAAACCCTGTTGATCTATTTCTCCGAACCAGGAAAGCGGTTGCTTGGAACTATTGAAATCGCCGGAGTATTCTGTTGAAAGTATCCGAAAACCGGAGTCTTGAATGAGTGAATAATTGGCTTCCAGATAGTTTCCAAAATGCAGGAGGCAGGCGACAGGAGGGTCGCCAAAATATGATTTTAATTGCTCCCTATCGTTCTGCAGACTGGATTCCAGCTCTTTATAGGCGGCGTTGTCTCTCGCTGTATCCTCCTCAAACCAATGGATATCACTGCCGTCGAAACTGATGTCGATAATGCCGGCATCCACGTAGCCCCGCAGGTAACTCAACCCGGCAAAGCCGGGTGCTATTAACGAAGGAGCCACGGCTACGTCAAGCGGCGCACTGTTATCTGCAAACAACCTTATTATGCCGTTAACTGTGCCGGATGCATTGTCGGTATCTATTTGATCCAGTGTGAAGATGATGGCGCTCTTGTCCCCTACATACGGAGTTGTCTGAAGCTGCCTTACATGTGACACTGCAGCTGGTACAGGCGGCGTCACCTCGGGATTTGGTTTGGTCGGCACAGGTAAACAGCTTGCAGAAAAAAAGAGAACCATTGCAAGAAGCAAATTGCCGATCTGCTTTGAGTGGGTAAAGAGCATGTTCTAATATTAAAGCCTAAATACAGCTAGAGTCAAAGCGGGAAGCTTGTGATAAATGTTGTATACTTTTCAGGTAAATAGGTCAGTTTGAAATTTGCAGGCATGCGCTTTTTAAGTATTGCACTCATTATTTCCATTCTCATGTGGCCGGCGTGTATTCAACCGGTGCCCCCGTCAGCTCCCGGAACCCCAACGGAACCCCTGCCCCAAACTCAACCGGCCACTGAGCCCCAGTCCCCACCGGCTGCAGCAACCCATCCCAACCCCGGACCTTCCTCTGATAATCGCACTAAGTTGATTTACGGCATGAAAGGAGTGGGCATCCGGTTGCCGCAATCGGACTTCGCCGAAATGAAGGCTGCGGGGATCGATGTGCTGGCTACAGAGTGGGGTATGGAACAGGATATAAATGAAGTGAAGGCCTTCCTTGACCAGGCGCAGGCCGCCGGTTTAAAAGTTATTATGGACGGCGGTTTTAGCTATACTGCCTGGGGATTTACTGACGACGATTGGGACAAGTTGCCCAGGGGTAAACACCCGGTTTGGCAAAAGGACCGTGTGCAAAGTTGGGTAAAAGCCCTCAAATACCATCCCGCTATATATGCCTGGGATATATGTAACGAATTCGGTGAAAACCTGCCCAGCGGCGCAGATATAAAGGGATCGGATTGGCCTAAAGGAATGATAACAGCGAATCAGATAAAACAGGCCAGAGCGGATGTTCTGGAAGCCGACTCTACCAGGCCAATACAGGTGCGTATGTACGAATGGGATATAGGCAAAATGCCGCGGCAGGTAAAATCGGTGCTAGAAGACAAGACCGCCGATATTATATCGCTTAACCTCTACTCAAATTATATGGAGAACGGCAAGCTTCAATGGCCTGACATAATAGAAGAAGGCGGCCCGTATTTCGTCAGCAGCATAAAAAAAATAGCACCTGAAACCAGGATCTGGCTTTCAATTGCGGTGTTCGAATATCACGATCAATTCCAGAGGCCAACGCCGGCAACTCTAAGCAGGGACCTAAAATATGCAAAACAGATTCCCCAATTGGATGCGATTTCATTTTTCGATTGGGGGCCGGACAATAAGTGGGACCCGATGTCCGACTGGTACCTGCCTAAAACCGGGGCTGACCTTTGGGCGGTTATTAAAGTAAATCTATAGGGATCCCGGCCCCAATAACCTGCTGAATAACGTCAATCAAAAGAGCCCCAGTGCAGTCCTGGCCGAGCTCTTCAATGCCGGATCATCCGTGATATCGATGCATTTCTGCAGATCTTCCCTGGCTTTGGTGAAATTGCCCAGGTTTTTATAAATAATGCCGCGTGTGTAATAGGCGATGGGCATCTCATAGTCAATCCTGATGGCATCATTGCTGTCCTGTAGTGCCCTCTCATACATCCCTTTGGCATTGTAGCACCAGGCGCGCCTGTCATAAGCCTGGGCTAGCTTGGGGTTGAGAGAAATGGCCTTGTCGCAGTCGCTTATGGCATAGTCCCATTGAAATAGATTTATGTAAGCCCAGGCGCGTGTGTTGTAGGCCAGGGCAAACTCAGGATTCAATTCAATGGCCTTGGTGGTATCGACGATAGCCAGCTGGTATATTTGTTGCAGAATATATCCCCAGGCGCGCATATTATAGGCCAGGGCAAAATTCGGGTTTAAGTCGATGGCCTTGTTACAGTCGTCTATACCCATAGTCAGCCAGTCTTTGGTATGGTCGTAAGCTACTTTTTCGAAATACACCCAGGCACGCGTGGTATAGGCGAATGGCAGGTTGGGATTCAGTTCAATGGCCTTATTGCAGTCTTCAATAGCCGGATCGTGTTTTCCTTTCATCGTATTTGCCCACGCCCGGTTGACGTATGCTGTGGCCGTATTGGGCTCAATCTCAATGGCCTTGTCGCAGTCCGCAATGGCCAGATCATAGCCTCCTGTCTGATTATAGACCGAAGCCCGCTGCACATAGGCTAGCGCCAGTGTGGGGTCCAGCTCGATGGCTTTGTTGGAATCCGCCAGGGCCTCATCGTATTTGCCCATTTCATTATAGGCCCACCCACGGTTCATATAAGCTATCGCCCGGCCCGGCTCTATATCGATAGCACGGTTGCAGTCGGCGACGGCCCCCTGGTAATCCCCTTTTTCATTCAATGCCCAGGCCCGGTTAATGTAGGGCAGCGCCGACCTGGGGCCCAGTTGAATAGCCCTGGTACAATCCTGTATGGCAAGATCGTACCAGCCTTTTTCGTTATAGGCGGAGGCACGTGTTACATAGGCCAGAGATAGGTTGGAATTTATTTCTAGAGCCTTATTGCAATCCTCGATGGCCTTGTCATACTCCCCCACCTGATTATAGGAAAGGGCACGGTTCGCATAGATTATGGCCTGATGCGAATCGCGGCTGATAGCGGTGGTATATTCCAGAATGGCCTGATCGTACTGCTTGTTGGCATAATATTCGTTGCCTTTTTTGTAGTGCTCGGTAGCGGTATCGAAAATCACACAAGATGAAGCACATAATGATAGCAAGATAACGGCCAGGCAGCTTAATATGAAGCTCGATTTTGCTATTGTCACCGATTTATTATTCACACGCTTAGTATATCTATGTTATCAGGTATAGTCCACCGCATCCTGTAGTGTTATCCAGATATGCCGAATATAGCTTAAATACGCGTTGACATAAGTTATACATCATATTACTATTACGACATAGACTCCTGCCAGTTCTGAAGACTTTATAAATACATATGATTTACTGGTTACTGCAATTTGCCGACCTCGTTTATTACCATATATTTCACATATTTTTTGCCTTTGGTGCCTTCTGCTGGTTCATATGGATATTGAGGGTAGTCAGATCAGCCACATATAAACCATTTGTGACGGCCCAGCCGTTTAACCTGCCTGTAACCATATTGGTCCCCATCTATAATGAAAAATTGGACGTGCTTACAGAAAGCCTGGGGTCTATGATCAAACATACTTCTTCCAACGATGAAATTTTAGCGCTTGTAGATGTGCGTGATGATGCCGTCTGGGAGCCGGGAGCTTTAATTCACCACCCGCGTTTAAAGATGATCGTGGCTCCGCCCGGCAAGAGGCCTGCGCTGGTTGCGGGCTTTAACGCAGCCACTAGTCCCATCGTTATCATTACGGGCAGCGATACGCAGTTTAATAAAGACACCGTTACCGAACTGATCAAGCCGTTTATTGATCCCAAGGTGGGAGGAGTAACAGGGCAGGTGATAACGACTACTGATAGAGGTATTGGCGCCAAATGCTATGAATGGGCCATGGTTCTGCGTAACAAGATGATTTACCCGGCTATGAGCCGGAGTTCCGCTGTACATGTGCTTAACGGTGAGTGTTTTGCCGTACGAAGAGAGTTGGCTGTGCTCTACCAGGAAGAATTCTTGAACCAGAAATTTTTGGGAAAAATCTGCGACTCCGGAGATGACGGGTGGATGACTACTCTATTGATTAAGCACGAGTTTAAAACTGTGTATCAGTCCACAGCCATAGCCTATACTGTCCCTCCTACAAATTTCGGCGCATTTCTCAGACAGCAGCTGCGCTGGAACAGGAACTCTACCAGAAGATGCCTCATGGTTTTAACGCAGGGATGGGCCTACCAACGTGGTTTTATGTACCCATTTCAGCATTATATTTCGCTCTTGAAATTACCCTTTTGGATCATTGTTATAGTTCTGGCGGCTATCAGGTTTTTTGTAGGCCATGACGTCGGCGTGGTTGCTGCTTCCTGGTTTGACCCGGCCTGGCATATATTCCGTCCTGCCATTTTTATTGCCGGCGTGATAATTATCAGAGCCCTCAGAGGTATACCCTACTTGGTGGATCAACCTAAAGCGCTTTTTTTTCTCCCGGCTTATGCCTTCATCTCTCCTTTTATCCTCGCACCTTATAAGCTCTATGCGATGTTAACAGCCAGGGATACCAGGTGGTTAACACGTGGTAAAGAGAAAAAGAAGAAAGGTTTCTCATCATATACGGCTACCAGCGCCGCCATTTTGCTGGTTGTATTCAGCTTCCCGCTGCTGGCACTGGTAACTGCGCTCGCAGATGATGAATCTGATTCCTATTGATAGCTAAATAAGGGCATTTGTTTTCTGAGCGTGGATTCCCGCATTATTTTATCGGCGGAGTAACAATGTCCGTGACAGCCCTGCTAAAGAAGTTTTTCTGTATCTCCGCGTACAGCGTACGGACCCTGCCATTGGCATCGCCTCCTTCGTACCACATCCTCACGGTGTTTCCGTCGACCATGATACAGGGCGAGGTAGACCACTTTACATCGTATCCACCGGGCACCCGGCCGTGAATGAAAATAAAGCCGTTTTTAATAAATGTTTTACCGTCTTTGCTGCTGGCCAGGGATATTTGCAGATTCTCCACCATCGAATAAGCAAGACAGTAGTAGTTATCAACCATTACAGCCCTCAGGTTTCTGTAAGTTGTTGTTTCCCCGATTTGAGGTTGGGGCGAAAGAACTTTGCCCTTCTTATCCCAGTGTATGCCGTCCGTTGATTCCGCCAGCCCATAGAATGTCCATCCCGGAGCATCGCCCCCGTAGCCCTTATAGTACATATAATATTTATCCCCGACCTTGATAACGGTATGTTGACCACCGGCGCCTTCATTGTCCCAATTGCCGGGTGTCTTTCTGAGCACCGGGTTTCCAGAATATTTGGTCCAGTTTATGCCATCGGGTGAAGTAGCATAGCAGGCGCAGCCGCCGTAAGCGTCTCCGCCATACCACATTTTATAAGTCCCATTCTCGAATATTACGGACATAGGATCCACCTTATTGCCCTCGTAGGTTTCCGTGGGCAGCATGACTACGCTGGTTTTAGTCCAGTTCAACCCGTCCTTGGAAGTGGCCCTCATAACGCGTCCGATTTGGTCGGAGAAGGTCTGTCCCCTGTACCACATAACAAAAGAACCCGGTCCCATTTTAACAACAATGGGTGATTCAATTGATTTATCGTCGTAATCCCCGTGGTTTCCCAGATCCAGCACGACGCCTTTGAGCATCCAAGGCAGCGGAGCGGTGTCACTAATGCTGTTAATAATTTGTTTTGGACCGGTTGTGTTCATCATTGAAAAGTATATTAGCAAGGCTATGATAATAATTACGCATCCCGCCGCAATTAGAAATACCGTACGTTTAGTCAAATTAGAACTTCCAAAAAGGGGCGTTGTTTTTAAGCTTTTACTAACAGTTATTAAACGAAGTATAAATCTGTAGTGTACAAAGTGCAAAAGGCACTTTTGTACTATAGTATTTATGATATAATGAAGGCAATTGGAAGGTAGAAAGTTTGGAATATGTAGAAATCGAAAAAGATGCCGTCTCATAAAGCTGAAAAATTGTGCGATTCAGGCGGAAGAAACTCCATATTTAAAATGTTCCGTAAACAAAATAAGTTGAAGAATTGCAGCAAGCTATTTAGGTTCACATTGAACATCCCGCGAGTGGCGGGATTTTTGTTTTCTGTAATTATATCGCTTGCAATATTGATCCCGCCCTATACTGTCGGTGTGATGCCTGCCGAGGCCGCCGTAATGGCGTGGAGTGTGGTCAACACTCCCGGGGCATACCCGCAACGGTTCGACATTTTGAGCCCCGGAGATATTATCGATTATGCCGTTGGTAAAAGCGGTGCAATTCTAGCTGTAGTGCGCTCCACAGAAAACACTACACCAATTCAAAATCCAATTCAAAACGCATTATATTTCAGCAAGGACAACGGCATCTCATGGAGTCAGGGTCCCTATAATATAATGGATCTGAGCTCCGAGGAAATCTTCAACGTAGCAATTGCCCCCGATAATCCTGCTATCTGGGCGGTGACGCTTTCGGACGATAATACCACCGGCCCCACGTCTGTTTATTTTACTGACGAGTATGGCACTAGCTGGCTGGATACGGATCTCACGCTTGCTGATCCCGCTGAAACTATACGCAGTATAGATATCTCGCCTGATGACGGCACTGGGTCACACGATATAGGCATAACCACCGTTACCGGCACAGGGGGAGGCAGCTTCTATACCATTAGCTCCAGGAAATGGGGCTCATGGGTTAACCAAAGCACCGTAGGCGCCGGACTGCCCACCACCGCAGCGGATTATTTTAGTATTAAATTCTCGCCCAGCTATGCCTCCGATTTTTCAGTGGCCCTGGTATATGCCACCGCAACTGCGACTTATTACAATATCGGTTTAAGGGACGTTAACCAGAATACTACTTTAAACTATGCATATAGTGATCCCGGTGTGGAGGTCAAGGACTCTGCCGCGACTACAGCTGCTTCTCCCGGTTTCAGTCAACTGAAGATTACAGGTCTCCAGCTTCCCCAGGACTTTCAAGGTCAGAGCACATCGCTGCGCCGCGCTTATATCAGCCTGGATGCCGACGGAAATAAGGCGCTAGCAATCAGCCAGGACGGAGTTTTTCGCATTGATGATAACCATGTCTATATGTTAATGGATACCACTCTCACGCCGGACAAGTCCATCTACAGCATTGCATATAGTGGCACTTATGCCCAGGGAAAGCTGCTTGTTGGAGAGCACCATGGTGTCCCCTGTACCGCTACGGTACCCACCTGGTTTACCGACTCACCGACGTCGTGCCCCATACCTTGCTGGTACCCGGCTCTTAAGCCGACCACCGGCGCAGCGGCACAGGGCGGGTGTTCAAGCGCCAAGGTTGGTGTGGGCGCGGCCAAGGTGGCTTGGGATTCAGATGGCATTCTGGCATTTGCCGGCACCGGGTCCCTGGATGACCTGACAGGCGCCACCTGGTATGTCAACCTTGAGAGCCCGACTCTGCTAAAGAATGATGAATCGGCGTTTGCCATCAGCCGCAATAACGGGGAGACATGGAACCAGATCGGGCTGATCGATACCACCATCGACTGGTTAAATGATGTTGCCCCATCGATTGACTGCTCTACGATTTACCTGGCATCGGTGAATTCCGATAACAGCACAGTTTGCTCTGGATTCGATAGCGTTTGGCGGACAACTATGAACGAGCAAGTAGCCAAACCTTTGCCCATCAGCCAGACCATGGGCTATTACTGGGAGCGTGTTTTAACTCATCCTACCTCCAGTACGTGCAATGATAACCAAACGGACAAGCCCTTATTACGTGTACCGTTGGGGTGCAACGATAAGCCGGATGGCGAGGTGGTTGCGTGGGCCGCCCAACTCACAAATGTCCAGCTTTGGTCCGGGGACTATGGAGATTTCTGGGCATCCGTCACAACACCTGATCCGATACAGGACTTTGCCTTTGAGACCAGCACTATCCTTTACAACCTATCTCCAATCGGCTATGTAGAGAAACTGACCTATTCCGGCACGGCCTGGAGCTCAAAGAACAGAGGCTATGATAGCCGTGTGAGGAGCGCACATACCATTGCGGCCATCCCCACCGGCAAAATACTGGTAGGGGCTTCCAGCCAGGGGCCCGATGCTGCATCATTCTCCCCCTCAGGAGGTGACCAGTGGATTGAAATTCCTAGCAACGGGGCTTCGCTGGGCAATGTTCATGTGGCCTTCGATGCGAATTTCTCCGATAATAAATTCGTGTACCTGGCGGACGATAAAATAGATTTGCTGGGCCTGAAGGACAGCTCTTTGGCAGGGAGCATCTTCCGTGAGCAGGTGCCGGCCTATATAAAATTAACCGATGCCGATATGATGAGCGACGCCAATGGGGCCCATGCTGAAATAAACTGGCCGCCTACCGCGAGGGGGCTCCCCTTAAATGATCCTCCCCACCCCGTCGGTCAGTTTGGTGTTGTGGCCGCTAAAACCGGTGATCCCCAGCCGGCAGTCTACACGGCGCACGATAATATCACTACTACACAGGGAAGGAATAACAGCGCGGTTTGCCGCACCATCAAGCCGTGGCAGGCTATGCCCAAACTTGGCATACCCTGGGACTGCCTGGATATATTTACACCATCTCAAACGGAGAACATTAAATTTACACTTGAGCCATCCTCCTTAAAGGCCTGCGGCTGTTGCACTCTGGACAGCTATACTACCTTATTTGCCATTGATGATAGGTCGGGAGGCACATTCCTGGTGAACGGGTATGACCCTACGGTCAATGTAGGAATGCTCTGGGCATATACCGACTGCCTGGCGAAGAAGGGTCCCGTACTTTTGGCTCCAAGTGACGGCGGATTTGTCAGCAGCGACCCTGTCACCGGGCGTAATACTCAGATCGATATGTCATGGGAGCAGCTCTGCCTGGCTGTTAGATATGATCTGGAAATATATAAAGACCGGGGGCTTACCATGAAGGTCAACCCGGCTATCACCGGGGCGGGCGCCGGCGGGCCTAATATTACGTCGGTGATCGGTGCGATTTCTATCGAGCTTGATAATGTGAATGTTACCGCACCCACCGTCTGGATCGCCCCTGGAGCGTTGCCTGAAGCTGGAGAGCCCTACTATTGGAGGATCAGGGTAACCAGGTCGGCAACAGGCCAGATTGCCACGAGCCCCTGGTCCCAGCTATGGAGCTTTGCACTTAAGCCGGGCTTTGTCACTAAAACACCTGTTCTGGGCTTACAACTGTTAAGCCCTAAGGATAATGGTACGGGATGGCCCATTCAACCTACGTCTTTATCATGGACGCCCTATCAGGACGCCACCAAATATGAGGTATGGCTGGCCAAGGATTCGGACTTCACTCAGATGGTCAAAAAAGCTTTCACTACCAGTACGGCTTATAAATATGACGATGCCCTGGAGTATTCGAAGGTATACTTCTGGAAGGTACGTTCCACTGAGATACAGGGCCAGCCGAATACAAGCGATTGGAGCGGCACCTTCACCTTCAGGACGGTCAGCGCTCCCCCACCCGAGCCAACCAAAGCTGAAAAACAGAAGCAACAAGAGCAGAAGGATAACCCGGGTTACATGTGGCTGGTAATAGCCATTATCGTAGCTGTACCCGTATCGTTGCTGGCGCTGATCATGATGTCCAGAAAGTCGGACGAGTAATATATTATCCTGATACGGGCTTATTAGACGGCGGAAGGCGTTAAAAGGGGCTTTAATACATTAGGGGAATTACTCGCACAGTTTGCCCCTGTCCGTTAATCGCATCCTGTAACGTGGGGTCAAGCTGCACTGCTTTATTAAAGTCAACCAGGGCACTTTTATAGTCGGCGCTGTTAAAATATGTCCAGGCTCTGTTGTTGTACGACCAGGCATTTAAGGGATCTAGCTTGATCGCTTGAGTGAAATCGGCCAGTGCTTCGGGATAACGGTCCAATGTGCGCAGCAGTATGCCCCTTCTGTCATAATATGCGTAAACCAGCGGGTTTATGGAAATGGCCTTGTTGTAATCGGACATGGCAAGATCTAATTGTCCGGTTGTCACGTATAGATTGCCTCTCCCGTAGTACGCATTGGCAAAATTATTATCCAGCTCGATGGCAGCGTTAAAATCTGAGAGTGCCAGGTCATACCTCTTAATATAGTAATATGCACTACCCCGGCCAAAATAGGCATAAGCGTTATCGGGGTTCATATTAATGTAGTTCGTATAGTCAACTACAGAACGGTCGTAATCGGCCTTTTTATAATAAACCCAGCCCTCTTTTTGATAGTACCTGTCCTCACCGGTATTTAACAGTATTGCCCTGTTAAAATCAGCCAGTGCCAAATCCGTATCTCCCATACTATAGTAGGAGTTTCCCCTGTTAAAGAAAGCTTCACCATAGTTGGGGTCTATCTCTACGGCCTTGGTGTAATCTGCAATAGCGTCCATATAATTCTCGTTGCTCTGATAGATTTTACCTCTTGCATTATAGGCAGGCGCATAGCTCGGATTTATTTTAATGGCCTGACCGATATCGGCCAGGGCCTTGCCGGTTTCACCCTTGGCTGAATATGTTTTACTGCGGCCGGCATAGGCTTCATAGTTGTCGGCGTTGATCTGTATAGCCCTGTTGAAATCAGCCAGCGCTTTATCGTACGCCAGGGTTTTTAGATATGCCGTGCCCCGTGCTATATATGCGTCTGCATAGTTGGGATCCAGTTCTATAGCCTTGTTGTAATCCGCAATAGCATTATCGTACTGCCCCATCGTGAAGTAAGCTCCGCCGCGTGTCCTGTAGCTCACAGGGTCCTTGGGATCCATCTGTATGGCGTTGCTATAGCTGGCCAGCGCCCTGGTATAGTCACCCTGACGTGTATACATCCATCCCAGCTTTCTGTGTACGTCCCGGTTTTCGGGGTCCCGTCCAAGCTCTTTACGGTAATCGGCTAAGGCCAGGTCATACTCCCCGAGGGCCGTATAGGCGTTACCCCTGCTGTAATAAACGTCTTTATATTGGGGATCCAGGTAAGCAGTCTGATTGTAATCCTGAATTGCGGCATAGTAGTCACCCATATCATAGTAAGCGTTGCCGCGTTCGAAGTAACCATCAGCGAATTTAGGGTCAAGCTTAATCGCGCTGGTGAAATCCGCAATTGCCTTGGGGTAATCTTTGGTTAAAGCATATGCTTTACCCCGGCTGAAATAATATGTTTGCTGTTTGGTATCCAGTACTATCGCTTTGGAGAAATCCGCTATGGCATTGGTGTATTCCAGCTTATGATAATAAACCAGGCCCCGGCTGTAATAAGCCGGGGCATAGGTGGGATCAAGTTCGATAGACGTGTCATACTGGATTAAAGCCTCATCCCAGGACTTGCTGTTGCGCGCCAGGTCACCATAGCGGAAGGCGGCCATCCCCGGCTTTACACAGGAGAGCATAGGTAGAAGCAGAAGCGCTAAAATAATTATCCTGTACTTAAGCTGCATGATTTAATATACCAATATCTAATTTGTGCACTCTAACTCTATGCAATTTTTATTAGATTAGTCAATCTGTTCTTGGATATAGCGGCTGCTAAACCATCGACCCTGTTTATATCACAGTGGGCCACGACTGCAGGTGTTTTTTGCTGATAAAACCCTTGCCGTCAGAGCCCCTCAACAGGTCCAGACATTTATTAATATATTCCCTGGTATTTCGTGGTTCTATAACATCATCGATAAAATGCCTTTCCGCCGCTTTCCAGGGAGCGCTCTGATATTCCCATTGTTTGATCAGCTTCTCCTTCTCCAGGGCTGGGTCTGCGGCCGCATCAATAAGAGGTTTAAAGACTACATTTACGCCTGCTTGTGCAGACATAAAGCTTATATCTGCGGTAGGCCAGGCCACCAAAATGTCGGACCCGCAATTAGTACCGGCCATATTGCCATAGGCCATGCCGTAGCTTTTTCGTATAATAATGGATATTTTAGGGACCGTTGACAGCGCCAGAGCTTCAAACCAGACCATAATCCTGCCCGGCATTTTTTTCTTTTCTGCATCCAGTCCGACGAAGAAGCCCGGTGTATCGTGTAAAAAGATCAGGGGGATGTTATAAGAATCGCATAATACGATAAAGCTGCTGGCTTTTTCGCAGGACCCCGGTCCGCCGGCGCCGGCATTATGGATGGGTTGATTTGCGATTATTCCCACTACCCTCCCATTCATTCTAGCCAGACAGGTAATCAGAGAGGGATCGTAAAAGGGTTTGAGCACCATGTATTTGCCATCGTCAACTATCGATTTAATGATTTTGAACATATCGTAAGCGCGGTTCAGCGCCTCCGGCAGGATGCCTGCTATTTCGTCCAGTTTGCGGTCGACAGGGTCAGCATTAGGGAGTTTGGGCGGTTCCTCGTCGCAGTTTGATGGCATATAGCTCAGGAATTCCCTTACAATCCTCAGACAATCTTCCTCATTCTCGGCGAATGCATCAACTTGCCCTGTGACCTCTGCGTGCAGCTTCCAACCGCCAAGCTCTTCGTTGGTCACCTTTTCTCCGGTGGCTATTTCGAGCACCCTGGGTCCGGATACGGCCATGCAACTGCCTTTAACCATTACGACGAAGTCCGCCTTGGCAGCCATCCAGGACGGGCCTCCGAAACAGTCTCCCATGATCGTAGCAATATAAGGCGACCTTCGGGGGTATTTGAGTGCGTCGATGGGGAATGTCATGGAGCTGAGGCCGTCCGAGCCCATGATATCGGGTATGCGGGCTCCGCCGGCATCTCCCAGCGTGATAACGGGGATTCTTTTTTCGGCTGCAAGTTGGCCTGCCCGGTGCTCTTTTGCAAAGGCGCCGACCCTTCCTTCCGCGCCGGCACACACGGTTTTATCCGCCGCGCTAACCAGTACGTCACGGCCGTCGATCTTCCCGAAGCCTACCACATTGCCGTCCGCCGGCGTCTGCTCTTCCATACCCGGTATGTCCGAAAGGTTCAAGATGCCCATCTCCATAAAGGTGCCGGGGTCAAGCAGCTTAGTTACCCTCTCCCTGGCTGTCAGCCTTCCCAGTTTATGTTGTCTGGCTATTTTCGCAGGGCCGCCCATCTTCAAAGCCCGGTCGCGGCGTCTTTTCATCTCTTCCTGGCCAGATTTTAAATCCATGGCGGGCACCTCCAGCTTGTATTCTGCAAACTGATTTACAGGCTAATTATGATAGCAATGCGATGCATCAGCGATTGATTGCGATGATCGTCGGCTAGCTTAGAATGATATCCTTGAGCGCACGTTTTGGCACATGGTGAATTCCCTGTTCATCTCTCCAGTATTTGGTATCGCCGTCCTTTCCAAGCGGTTCGATCACAACTTTTTCCCTGGGCTTTCCGATGGCTATTACCAGCACTATCTCATATTGAGGGTCTATGTTCAGCGCCTGCGCCAGCTCCTTTTTGCGGATGGTAACGATCATGCATCCGCCCAGTCCCTTCTCGGTTGCTCCCAGTAAAATGCTTTGTGCAGCTATGCCGCAATCGGTGCCGAAATTTACGCTGATCCTGGTGTCGCCAAGTATGACTATATAAGCCGATGGCCTTTCCCCATCGGCCGGCCCCGGCCAGTTGGCTATAAGGCGTGCCCAGCCAAGTTGAGGGAATATCAATGCATTCCGCCCGGGTTCGTTGGAAAGAATGTATTTAAGCGGCTGCATATTTAGCCCGGAGGCAGAGTTCCTGGCCAGGTCGACTAATTCTTTCAGGGTGTCAAGTTCAACAGCTGCTTCCTGGTGATAGCGGCGATAGCTGCGGTTTTTCAAAACGAGGTCCTTCAGGCTCATGGCATCTTCCTCCATTTCATAGGACAAGGTTCCGGAAATTACGGCTCTGAAATCTATCACGAAGGCACATGGATTTTATAGAGATCAGGCGTGTTTAAGCGCTACGCTTTCAAGGACATTGGCCACATCTTCACACATATCGATAGCGCCTTCCATGTGCTCATATATCTCACGCCACTTGATGACATCGGCGATCTCGGTGGCATCAACAAACAATTCCGATAGAGCCGCGCGATAAATCGTATCTGCCAGATTTTCAAGGCGGTTTATTTCGACGCAACTGGTCAGTATTTTTTCCAGATTGGCATTGTGTTTTCTCAAGAGGGGCATCACCTTTAACACCTCGGATGTAATTTGGACCAGTGTATCGGCCAGTTCCTGGGCGCGCTTCCCCGGTCTTTTGACTTTATAAAGCAGCATGCTGTCCGCAGCTGCCTGGATAAGGTCGGTGACGTCGTCGAGTGAATGTGCCAGCAGGCCGATATCTTCCCTGTCGAACGGTGTGATGAAAGAGCGGTTCAATTGGAACATGATCTCATGGGTTATGGTATCGCCCTGGTGCTCGATTTTGATCAGCTCTTCAACCTTGTCCTCTATGCTCTCCCAACTGCATATCAGTTCTTTCAGACTTTCTGCCGCCCTTTCCATATTGGTTACCCCGGCCTCGAAGAGGTCAAAAAACTTGTCATCCCGTGGCATCAAGCTGAATTTAGTCATGGCAACTTCAGAATTATATCACAGCGGCAAAGTAATCTCTCCAAACAATCGGTTGAAGTTTAGCCTTAAAAAAGAGATTGACACTATGTTATGACAGGTTTATCCTATCAATATTTAAAAGAGGGGGTAACAGGAGATGTCGGAAATATGCTGGATGTCCGCTACTGAACTCATCAATGCATTTAAGAAAAAGAAACTCTCACCCGTAGAGGTTACCAAATACCTGCTTGCTAGGATTGAGAAGATTAATCCTAAGCTAAATGCGTTTGTAACACTGGTACCGGAGCTTGCGCTTGCATCAGCACTGGAATCAGAGAAAAGATATCAGAAAGGAAAGGCGGGAATGCTGGATGGCATCCCCGTTGCTATAAAGGACAACACATTCACCAAAGGTATTAAAACCACTGATGGTTCAAAATTGTTTGAAAGCTACATTCCTGATAAGGATGCTGTACTGGTGGGAAGGCTGAAGGATGCGGGCGCAGGTATCCTCGGTAAGACGAATTTACCGGAATTCGGCTTGCTGGGTATAACCGATAATGTCTTGTTCGGCAAGACAGTAAACCCGTGGAATACCAGCAGGACCAGCGGTGGCTCGAGCGGCGGATCAGCCGCCGCTGTGGCGGCAGGCCTCTGCCCCATTGCACAGGGCAATGACGGCGGTGGGTCCATAAGGATACCCTCAAGTTTGTGCGGCTTATATGGACTCAAGCCCACTTTTGGCAGGGTGCCATATTACCCGCATTTTCCGGGCTGGGAGACTCTGAATCATGAGGGACCCATAGCTCGTACTGTGGAAGATGCTGCTCTCATGCTGGACGTTATGGCCGGCCCTTCGCCTTATGATCAGACCACACTTCCCCAATATCCCGGTAAATTTCTTCAGGATATGAAAGGGGATATTAAAGGACTCCGCATAGCTTTTAGCTCGGATCTGGGAGGTGGTTTTCCTGTGGATAACGAGGTGCTGGAGATAACCAGAAAGGCCGCCTTCGCCTTTGCAGATTTAGGTTGTCAGGTGGAGGAAGTGAAACCAGGTTGGATAAATATGGAAACGGCTTTTATAACTATTGAGTTAGCCGAAACTCTTACGGCCAATGAAGGCGACCCCGAAAAATACAAGAGCGTAGCCTTCCCTCCTTACCTTCCATTCATGGAAGTTGCTGCTGTTTTTACCTGTCGTGACGTCATCAGGGCACAGTACCAAAGATACACTCTTTGTGAACAGGCTGCCCGGTTCTTTGAGAAATATGACCTGCTTCTCACACCTACTACTGCTGTAGCTGCCTTCGAAGCAGGAGAAATGGGACCTCTTGGGCCCGCCAAAATTGCCGATAAAGACGGCAGCCCCAGCGCATGGGTTAGCTTTACATACCCGTTCAATTTCACCGGCCAACCGGCTGCCTCAATTCCATGCGGGTTCAATTCAGAGGGATTGCCCGTGGGTCTGCAGATTGTAGGACGGAGGTTCGAGGAGGCACTTGTATTGCGTGCATCCGCCGCCTTTGAAAAAGCTCATCCCTGGCGGCAACATACTCCCCCCATTTAACGGTTTGTGAGTCTCAAGTGGTGCAGATATATAGAGATCCAGCCCATACCGTCGAAGAGAGAGCAGAAGATCTGCTCTCCCGTATGAGTATTGATGAAAAAGTCGCCCAACTCGGCGGTGTATGGGCTATGCAATTGCTGCAAAACGGTAAGTTTTCTGCCAACCAGGCAAGAAAACTCATTAATAACGGCATAGGGCAGATCTGCAGGGCAGGTGTCGGTACCACGCTCTCTCCTGAGAAAATCGTAGACTATGTTAACGATCTGCAGCATTTTCTCATGGAAAATACCAGGTTGGGCATCCCTGCCATTGTGCATGAGGAGTGTCTTAACGGATTAAACTCTAAAGAGGCAACCATATTTCCCCAGATAATAGGCATGGCGAGCACATGGAACCCGGCATTGATCGGGGAGATGGCCACTATTATTAGAAAGCAGATGATGGCCGCAGGTATTCGACAGGGTCTCTCGCCTGTCCTTGATATTGCGCGTGATCCCAGATGGGGACGCATTGAAGAAACCTTCGGGGAGGACCCTTATCTGACGGCCGAAATGGGGATTGCCTATGTCAAGGCATTGCAGGGGCCGGATATCAAACAGGGGGTTATTGCTACATTAAAGCACTTCATCGGCTATGGCAAATCCGAGGGCGGCCTGAACCATGCACCGGCGGATATACCGCCCAGGATGTTGAGGGATGTGTATTTATACCCCTTTAGAAGGGTGATCAAAGAAGCAAATGCGCTATCGATTATGAATGCGTATAACGAGATCGACGGTATCCCCTGCGCTGCTTCCGAGGAGTTATTAACACGGATTCTACGCGATGAATGGGGATTCGAGGGAATAGTTGTTTCGGACTATTATGCCGTTATTATGCTGCGCCAGAATCACGTTATTGCCGAGACGAAGGAAGATGCAGCGAAGCTGGCGCTTGCATCTGGAATAGACCAGGAGTTGCCGAACCAGGATTGTATGAATGAGGCCTTCAAGGATGAAATAAAGTCGGGCAAGTTCCCGGTCGAATTGATCGATCGCTCTGTGAGACGTGTGCTCAAAATAAAATTTATGCTGGGGCTGTTTGAAGAGCCTTATTTGGAGCGGAAGGATACGGGCAAAATATTTGATATACCTGAGCATCGTAAACTTGCCCTGGAAGCCGCACGTGAATCGATCGTGCTTCTAAAAAATAATGGGAATATTTTGCCTCTGGATAAAGGCATAAGAAGGCTGGCGGTGATAGGGCCCAATGCTGATAATCCCAGAAGCCAGCTGGGCGATTATACATATCCGGCCCATGTTCAAGTGATGGGCATGACCGCCTTCACTCTGGAGTGCACACTGCCGCCCGATGAGCTGAAGCCGGATAAGATGACCGTGCCAGTCGTCAGCATACTGGAGGGCATACGGAAGAAACTCCCTTCATTGTGCGAGGTAACTTATGCCAGCGGGTGTGAATTCGAGAACGATTCAACGGAAGGTTTTGCCCGGGCCGTCGAGGCCGCCCGGTCTGCTGATGCCGTAGTCATGGTCATGGGTGGGAAATCAGGGCTAACGCCCGAATGCACTTGCGGTGAAATGAGGGACAGGGCAACCTTGGGACTGCCCCAGGTGCAACAAAACCTGGTACGCGCCGTCTTAGAAGCAGGCAAGCCTGTTGCACTGGTCATAGTTGACGGCAGGCCTGTGGCCTTTGACTGGATGGCTGAAGAGGTGCCTGCTATTATTGAAGCCTGGCTTCCCGGCGAAGAAGGTGGCAACGCAATCGCCGACATACTTTTTGGAGATTATAACCCGGCCGGAAAACTTCCGATATCCTTTCCACGTAACACCGGCCAACTACCCGTCTATTATGGACTCAAACCCACCGGCGGCAAATCGCAATTCTGGGGCGAATATGTCGACTCCTGCGCCGGTCCACTTTTTGAATTCGGCTTTGGGCTCAGCTATACCCAATATCTATATCGTAATCTCCGCATAATTCCGCATAGAATACCTCGAACCGGAAAAGTGAAGATACTGGCCGATATCACCAACACCGGAAAGAAGCATGGCGCTGAGGTGGTGCAGCTTTATATAAACGATGTGGTAGCCAGTATAACCAGGCCAGTCAAGGAATTGAAAGGTTTTGAACGCATATATATAAAGGCGGGCGAGACCAGAACGGTGGAATTTCAAATCGAAGGCGGAGAGTTGGCTTTTTACGATAAATCTATGAAACCGGCGGTAGAGCCTGGGGTTTTCAAGGTGATGATCGGAGCGTCTTCCCGGGATATCAGGCTGGAAGGTTATTTTGAGGTAAGCCTTTAGCTATACGGGTGATATTTGTCGCAGAATTGGCTCTGGTGTAGAATTGCTAACCGGCCGAGTCATATTGCTTGGTTTCTAGGAGGGTATAAATATGAAATCTACCTGGGGATGTTTATTAGCGGCGGCAGGCGCCGTCGTCCTTGTAGTAATCATAATCGCCGTTTCCCTGATGGGCGTATATAATTCGCTGGTATCCAAGTCGACGGCCATAGACGCGCAATGGGCGCAGGTTGAGACTCAGTATCAGCGGCGCTACGACCTGATTCCCAACCTGGTCAGTGCTGTCAAAGGCATGATGAAACAGGAGCAGACGGTATTCCAGGCGATTGACGATGCCAGGGCCAAATACGGCAGTGCCACCACAGTGGATGCCAAGGCCGAGGCCGCGGGACAGGTGGAAACATCACTTGGAAGGCTGATTGCCGTGATGGAAAACTATCCCGATTTGAAGTCCAGCCAGACCGTGATAAACCTTATGGACGAGCTGGCTGGGACGGAAAACCGTATCAGTGTAGAACGCCGGCGCTACAACGATCTGGTCCAGGATTACAACACACAGATTAAAACCTTTCCAACCAATATGTTAGCCGGTATGTTTGGATTTACTCCCAAGCAATATTTCCAGTCTGTCACAGGAGCTGATCAGGCACCCAAGGTAGAGTTTTAGTGCATCGCTTCCCAGTTTTATTAGCTTTGGCCTGTGCCTGTGCCCTGATATTGATTCCTGTGGGCACGGCACTGGTATCGGCGCAAAACCTCCCTGATTATCAGGGCTTTGTAAACGACTATGCGGGTCTGCTTTCACCTGGGGTCAAGGCCAAACTCGAGGCGCAGCTTACTCAGCTTGATAAAGATACTACGGCCGAAGTTGCTGTCGTTACCATAAAGAGCCTTGAAGGCGATAGCATCGAGGACTATGCCAGCAGGCTTTTTGAAAAATGGGGCATCGGGAAAAAAGGCAAAGATAACGGCGTGCTCTTCCTGGTTGCTGTTGATGATCACCTGATGAGGATCGAGGTCGGCTATGGGTTGGAGCCGATCATCACTGATGGGCGGGCTGGGCGGATTCGCGATAACGATGTCATACCCAAGTTCAAGGAAAGTGACTACGAGGGTGGAATCACAGCCGGCGTCAACTCCATTGAGGACTACATAAGAAAAAATTCTCCTCCGGCTCCCCTTGAGGATAACCCCGTCAGGTCTATGTTCGGCAACTGGTTCACGGTCATGATTATATTAGGCTTTATCACCGTATATCTCCTGGGCTTTATGGCACGCAGCAAAAGTATCTGGTTAGGCGGCATCTGGGGTGTGATCGGAGGCGTTATCCTGGGTCTGTGTATTGGTGGGGTCGTGGCGCTTATAGTCACACCATTGTTAATGGCTGCTCTCGGCCTTGGTCTTGACTTCTTGCTATCCAAGAACTACCAGGCCCTGAAGGCTTCGGGAAAGTCGACGGACTGGCATAAGACCGGAGGTGGATTCTGGGGTCCCGGCGGTTTCGGCGGCGGGTCCGGTGGTGGTGGGGGCTTCGGCGGCTTTGGAGGCGGTATGTCGGGTGGTGGTGGTGCCGGCGGTGGCTGGTAGGTAATAGCAGCCCTCTTTATCGACAAAATAACCATTAACCGCCTGCCATGTGATACTATTTGCCGACAATCGTGCGAGAATTTAAAATAAGATAAGCATTTTATCGGCAAATGGGGAGTATAAGGTATGTCGCAGGAATTAGGCAAAGTAGAAAAACCGGAAGTCAGCAGCTACAAACATAACAGGAAAATCCTTCAAGTGCCGCTTGTCTATGCGGGCAAGGATTCTCCTCCAGATTATGTGGAGCTGTTCGAAAAATACTGGCAGCAGGTTAATGAAATTGTTAACAAGCTCGAGAACAGCCTGGGCAGTGTAACCGTAATTTACCATGAGACAGTCAATACAGATGGGGAGGAAGGGCTTAAATTGTTGGAGGGGCTTAACCCAAAGAGCTATGAACTGGTATGCGGCCGCTGCAAAGACGGCAAAAATCTGAAATGTATTGAGGATACAAAGCTGCTGGAAGAGGTGATGGATTGGGAGCGCTGCCTTATGATGGGATTCCTGAGCGATAAAGTTGCCACCAAAGTTTATGAATTTTTCGGCGAAGCCTCACGCAAGAGGTACCAGTATATCAGCAAGGCCATAGACGAAACGCTCAAGGATGGTGACGTAGCCCTGCTTTTTATCCGGGAAGGGCACCTGGTGCAATTCCCTAAAGACGTCGATGTCTTCAGCGTGGCGCCGCCCGCCTTGGATGAGATCCATCGCTGGGCGCGGGACCGCGTAGCCAACAAAGAGAAAGAGCCGGATTAAATTACGGGACTAGCAAATTTTAAGGGGTACCTTGCCCGCTTCCCTGGGTTCGAGATAAAGCGCTTCGGTCGGGCAGGCCCACATGCAGATACCGCATCCTATGCAGCGTTGTTCATCGCGCATTAGCTTGCCATCCACCATCTTCAACGCCTGCATCCAGCACCTTTCAATACAAGCTTCACAGGCTGTGCATTCCTTCTCATTAATATGCACCAGATACCTGGCGTTTACCATCAGGCTGGGAGCCGGGGAGTTTTTAGCCCCTTTGATGATCCAGCAATGGCAACCGCAGCAGTTGCACAGGAGGTTGGTAAATTGCTGCGGACTGTTGGCGTAGTTATGCACCAGCCCAGCTTTTTCTGCTTCGTCAATCCTGGCCAGTGCTTCCTCCCGGGTCAAGCGTTTGGTGAAGCCGCGCTGAACTGCAAATTTAGCGGATTCGCCGAAGACCATACAGTTGTTAAGGGGTTCAGAGCTGGGCTTTCCTATAAGGTTGCCCTGATGTCGGCAGACACACGTGCCGGCAGCAATATATTCCGTGTTTTGAATCAGCTCTTTTACCTCTTTATAGGGTATTACAGTCGTTACCTGTCTAATCTCTTTATCCACTGGAATTTGCCTGCCGGGTGCCGATCTCTGCAGCTTGGGCGGGGTAGCCGACATAAATTCCCTTTTCACTGCCTTGGAGTAATCCCTGAGCAGGAAGGCCATTTTCTTGTGCCGTTCATCGACGATACCGGTCATAAGTTGGAATTCGATCAAGCCCGGCACGAAGGGGAGGCCCTCATAAAGCTTCACGCCGTTTTCCTCTTTAATATGTATTGTGCCCTTGTCTCCCATAGATTCGAGTTGGGCGGCCAGTTTTTTGAGGTCTTTGGTTCCCAGGTTAGCGGCGATCTCTTCAACCCTGGCATATTCGATGGGCATAGCACAAACTATAGCTGCCTCATCCTCGGAAAAGAGGAATTCAACCAGCGCGTAATATTCGGCGCACGGTACAGCAGGTACAGCCATACTCCGTGCATTCAGTGCTCCTGCGAGTTTGTCATAAATAGCTTTGGCCATTTTCCACCTCGATTAATATACTTAAGTAACTAATTTGTGTACAATATATTTGTGTGCAGTCTAACAATAATGAGACACCTTGTCAAGGGGGCTGATTTGCTTGTGTTTGAATTGACAAAAACCCCTAAACTCAATATATTGTGTGCAAAATATTTGTCTTAAAATTAGTATATTATGCACGATTGCAGGGATTATATCTGCTTCAATATAGGGCTGGTAATGCGCAGGGTCTACGAGCATTACGAGGCGCGTCTTGCTCCGTTTAATCTTACTACGCCGCAATACATGATCTTCCACGCTCTCTGGATGGAGGACGGTATAACTATTGGAGAGCTCGGACAACGTGTCTCCTTAGATGGTTCCACGATCACCGGCATACTTGACCGCATGGAGAAAAATGGCTATGTGGAACGCCGGCCCAACGCCGAGGACCGACGGTCGCTTCAAGTTTATCTTACTCCCCGGGCGAGAGAAGTGGGACCTGAGATCATCAAATTCGCTGACGAACTGGACGAAAATTTCCGGAAACGTTTTTCAGCCAGGGATATGGCAGTGTTCGAGCGCGTAATCCGGGAGTTGGGCGAGTCTCAGCAACCATAGCAACCAACCCGCTTATCAATTTGTGTACAGATATCAGGATGAAACGCGCCGGAAAAGTGTTCTTGCGTAAATAAGAGATAATCGATTATAAATTGGTAGCCCTGTGCAGGCACTGCTTCCAGCGGGCATTGACCCAGTCCTGGAGCTCATCTATCTGTTCTTCAGTAATGGTCTTGAATCTGCCCTGTGAGATGAAATACTCGCGGACAGGTTGAAGGTTTCCTCCCCTGCGGGCCATCGATTCACTATGCGATGTCAACCTGAAAATACCGTCTTCTATTTCATAAAGAACTACCAGGCCGGTCTCTACAGCCATCTCACCGATTTTTATCGTGTCGCTGAAGGGGAAAAGCCAGCCCGGCGGGCATGGTGTATGTACATGCAAAAAACGCGTACCTTCAATTGTCCGGGCCTTTTTAACTTTCTCGTATAAATCAAGGGGATAAGACGCCGAGCAGGTTGCTACATAAGGTATCCCATGAGCCTCCATTATGGCGGTCATATCTTTCTGGTACTGTTGCTTGCCCAGGACAGGGGTAGTGCCCGATACGGCGCCCAGCGGGGTAGAGCCCGAACGCTGATTGCCCGTGTTCATGTAGCCCTCGTTGTCGTAGCAAATGTAGATGAAATCCATCTGCCTCTCGGCAGCCCCGCTCAGGGATTGAATGCCAATGTCATGTGTTCCGCCGTCGCCGGCGAAGGCCAGCACGGTTATGCCCTTTTTGCCCAGCGCCTTTAAACCTGCTACCAGTCCGGTTGCCGATGCGCCAGTAGAAGCGAACGGTGTGTTTACACAGGGTACGTTGACCGCTGTAATGGGATACATGCCATGAAGCACTGTAGCGCAGCTTGCCGGCACAGTGACGATGCACTGACCCTCCAGCGCTTTCAGTATATGACGGTAGGCCAGTGACAGGGCGCATCCGGGGCAAGTCCGGTTGCCCGGTAAAATCCACTCTTGCTCAATTAAATTAACAGCGTTGGCTTTCAAATCTGTATCTCCCTAAATCTCGCAAATCCATTCGGGGTAGTCGGGATTGACAACCGTTTCCTTGAGTGATGCTATGGCCTTTTTAGTAGCCTCAACCAGCTCCCGGGCCTTTACATCCCGTCCGCCCAGGCCGACTATGAAGTTCCTGACGGCAGCGTTGATATACGTTCCGTAAAGTGCGGATTTGATCTCCGAGCAGGTGGCGCCTTCGGACCCATAGCTGATATTCTTATCGAAAACCACGATAAGTTTAGACTTGCGCAGGGCCTGCACCACTTCCGATTTGGGGAAAGGACGGAAAACCCGTAATCCGAGCACACCAACCTTAATGCCCTGCTCTCGCAGCATATCCGCGGCCACGATAGCTTCCATAGCCAGACTGCCCATGGCTACTATGGTTATCTCGGCATCCTCGTTGCGGTCCTCCCAGAATACATTGGCATAGTCACGGCCGAAGACCTGGTTGAATTCTTTGCCTGCTTTCACGATAACTTCCTTGGAATTTTGCAGAGCTTCCTGGAGAAGGTACCGTAGCTCCATATATCCGTGGCACAGCTTGCCGTCCACTCCCACCCGGGGATTGGCCAGGGTTACCAGGTTATAGTTTTTGGGCTTGGCCGGATCAAGCACCGTATGCGGTTTGTAGTGTGGAAGATACTTGTCCACCTCTTCCTGAGTGGGAACATCAACCGGCATTTCGGTGTGTGAAAGTATATAGCCGTCATAGCAGACCATGACCGGGACAAAGACCTGCTCCGCTATCCGGTAGGCCTGGATTATGGTATCCAGGATCTCCTGATTGTTGCGGCAATATATCTGGATCCATCCGGTATCACGCTGAGAAATGGAATCCTGCTGGTCATTCAATACATTCCAGGGTGCACCGATGGCGCGGTTTACGCAGGCCAGGACTATCGGCAGGCGTGCTCCGGCGGCCCAATGCAGCATCTCGTGCATATAGGCTAAGCCGTGAGAACTGGTGGCGGTGAAAGTGCGTGCTCCCACCAGCGAAGCGGATGTGCATACGGCCATGGCGCTGTGTTCGCTTTCTACAGCTACGTATTCTGCCTGGAGTTCACCCTCCTCCACGTATTGCGATAGCTGCTCTGTAAGAGGGGTCTGTGGGGTGATAGGGTAGGCGGCGATAACCTGCACACGGCTCATCATGGCAGCTATCGCAGCCGCCTGATTTCCGTCCAGTATATGTATGTTGGCCTTTCTCTGTATCGCCATTATTTCAGCCTGCCGTTTTCTCTTCGTGAACCATGACAATAGCCTGCACTGGGCAAACCTGCGAGCAAATACCGCATCCCTTGCAGTATTCCAGGTTTATCAAAGGTGGAATGCCTTTAGTTATTACAGCTTCGGGACAATATAGCCAGCACAGAAAACAGGTGGGCTTGTTCAGCCTCGAAGTAGTGCACTTTTTATCGTCGATTACAGGCATCAGCGTGCGCCATTCACCGGTCCGGCCGGCTTCGCCTATGCCCGGTGATGACTCATCGCAAATGTGGTTACAATCTCTGGTTCCCATGTTTTCAGGTCCTATTTGGCCAGCCTTGTGATTTCATATGTTTTGTTGACGGCTGCCAGGTTGATATCTACCGTGTTGGTGGAGAACCTTTCACGTATAATTGCCTCCAGGGTTGGCAGGTCGACTATTTTCGTGGCACGCACCAGTGCGCCCAGTATTGCGGTATTGACTATAACAAGTCCGGCCACTACCAACCCCAATTTTTCGCAGACTTTGGTGGCGTCGGCCGTGGCAATGTTGCATTCACACTTGATGCCCAGCTCTTTAGGTGAGAGCGGTGAATTTACAATCATCCAACCATTCTTGCCCAGCCCCTGCGTGACATCCGGATACGACAGCAGCGTATGGTCGAGTACCACCACTATATCGGGGTTTTCCACCTGCGAGACTACCATGATGGGCTCACTGGCTATCCTGGTGGAAGCGCTGACAGGGGCTCCGCGCCTTTCAGCGCCGAACGATGGTGCAGCGGTAACGCCCCGGTAACCTTTGGCATAGGCTGCGGCCGCAATAATTTTGGCTGCTGTTATCGCTCCCTGTCCTCCCCGTCCGTGCCATCGGATCTCAAGCGGCCTGTTGTTTAAGGAAGACTTGTGCGCCATTAGATATTTTCTCTCTCAGGGGTACGCGATGGACAACGAAAATATATGTTAACTCCGCCTTGTCCGTATGTCAAATAGATTGATTGATTAATCATTCATCTGCATAAATGATAGATCTTATACTGGCTTAGCGGCCAAAGGCAGACTGGGACTTTAAATCGTCCTCATGGTCGATAAGCCATTTTCGATATTCCCGCCATTTTGGGCAATGCCTGGCGAGATATTCCCAGAACTTCCTGGAATGGTCCATATGTTTGAAATGGGCCAGCTCATGTATGATCACGTAATCAATAATCGTTTCCGGAGCCAGCAGCAATTTCCAGTTAATCGAAAGATTTCCCAGCGGCGAGGCGCTGGCCCAGCGTTTTCTCTGGCTGCGTATGGTAATTCGGCTATAACGGACTCCCATTACCTTCTGAAACCTATCGGCCTTTTCTTTAAAAATAAGTGCTGCCTGCTGGCGGTACCAGCCTTCGAGTATCTCGGTTCTGCTTTTTACTCCTGAACTATGTGGAATGTACAGCGTCTTACCTCTAAGAACTGGTGATGCGTCTGTGCCATTTTCCCCTGTTATTGCCAGTTCGAGTGTCCTGCCCATGAATGGTATTTTTTCGCCGTGGTCGACTTCTTTTTTGAAAAGGGGCATCTGCAGTGGTTTGGTCCCAGGGAGATGGCGCAATATCCAGTTGGACTTCTTCACCAGGATATCCAGTACCTGTTGACGGCTATATCTCTTCGGCACCACTACGGTCAGGCCTGATTCATTGCGTATTTCCAGCCGTATTCCCCGAATGCGGGCACTTTGTTTGAGAGTGTAGCTGACTATACGGTTTTGAAGTTTCACTTCTTGTTGGCCGATTATAGTTAGGGGTCGCCTGTTTTTGGGCTTCACGCATATATTGTATTTTCATCTAACACGACATACAAATAGCCCCCTTATTGATAAGAGGATGATGAAGGGGTAAACTTCTATATCGGTTAGCAGAGGAAAAACATGTGGAGAATTGAAGTTCAGTGAAGTGTCTGATTCTGGCCAGCGGGTTCGGTACACGGATGCACCCGTTAACGCTCAACCATGCCAAAGCCCTTCTGCCGTACAAGGGCAAACCTATGATCAACCACATTGTAGATAAAATTCCCCCCGGCATCGAAATCCTGGTAAACGTGAATAAAAAATTCGAAGCCGATTTTTATCAGTGGCGGAAACTGCAGGTCGGGGAAATCACAATTTGCGTAGAAGAAGTGTATTCCGATGAAGGAAAGCTGGGCGCCATTGGATCGCTTGCTCATTGGATAAAGGAAAAGAACATCGATGAAGACTTGCTGCTCTTTGGAAGCGACAACTATTTCGAATTCGATGTATCCCGGTTCATAGGGGCGTATAACGGTAATAATATGCTCATAGCAGTTTACGATGTCGGCGATCTTTCCAAAGCTACCAGATATGGAGTTGTAATGCTTCAAGGAAGCAGGGTAATTGAACTGGAGGAAAAACCGGCCTACCCCAAATCGAGCCTGGTATCGACGGCCTGCTGGATTATCCCATCAAGGGTTTTCCCGTTTGTAACGGAGTTCTGTCTTGAATCCAAAAGGGACAACCTGGGTAACTTTATAACTTATCTTACAGAAAGGGACCAGGTTTTCGCCTTCCCCTTTAAAGAGACGTGGATAGATATCGGCAATCTTGAGCTCTATAATTCGACGAAATAAGCCGTCGTTTGAATACACCTGTACAGTACTAGGGTATTCCCATAGAAAACGATATAATTGAAAATGATCACATTAATCTAAGTTTTCCGAACAGGGGGTAATTCAATGGAAGATGTCGAAAATATGGTTAAGACTACCATTAGCCAGATTGAAAAGGTATTGAGCAGTAAAACGGTCGTCGGCGAACCGATCACCGTGGGCGATACAACGTTGATTCCCTTGCTCAGCGTTGGTTTCGGATTTGGCGCAGCCGGAGGCGCCGGAACCGGCGACTCAAAACAGCCAAATGAAGGTGTGAAGGGTGGTACCGGCGGGGCCGGCGGTATGCGTCCCATCGCCATAATCATAATTGATAAAGATGGTGTCCGCATCGAACCCATCAAGAGCAGTGTGGCGGCCGCCATAGAGAAATTGAGTGAAAAAGTTCCGGGTGTGGTGGAGAAGATAGCTGATAAGTGGGGAGAACGGAAAAAGGAGTAGTCACCTTTGACACTCATCATTACCGGTCTGGTTATCCTGATCGTTATTATATTTCTGCTGGCGCTCCCCCTGGAAATTGAAGTCCTGGCGCTGGTTCACGGTCATGCTGATCTCAGGGTGAGGCTGAAATTAATTTACGGCCTCATATCGTGGAAGCTCAATAAGGCCAGAGGTCCTGATTCTGAACCAGTGATCCAGCCCGAAGGCAAAGACGATCTTGCGGTTTTTTCAAATATCTACGAAGCAGTTCAAACCAGAGGTATCTGGGAGCAGATCCAGCTTCTACTAAAACGTCTCTCGGGACATGTAAAAATACGGCACATCGAATCCGATTTTAAGATCAGCCTGGGCGATGATTACTACACAGGTATGCTGGCTGGTTTGACCATACCACTGGCCTTGATATTAAATCAGCGTTTTGGAGCCGATATAAGGATGGTGCCAGCCTTTGAGGAGGACCTGGTAATGGAAGGTTACCTTAAAAGCAGCATCGGTGTCCGTCCAGTAGAGGTCATCATACCTTGCCTGGCTTTCCTCTGCTCCCCATCGGTGCGACAAGTGAGGAAGATACTATTTTAAATCCCATGGAAACTATAAATGTAAGCAGTGAACCACCCCTCGAATTGGGTAACGTGCGGGTAATCCCTCTGGTCAAGAGATCAATAGTATCCCTGGACCTCAAGGGCTTTGTCACCTATCATGCTACTAAGGAACCTGTCTTGCTCATTGTAGAATATGAGCAATCCAAACGTGCCTACAGGATCACCGGTGAGGAGATTAGCTTCGAAGCTTTAAAAGCGGAATACCCGGACCTTATGTCTGATCCTGAGCAATGACCTGTTCCTGAATTGTGAGCTGTTCCTGCACCGGAGCGTGGTTTTCTTGTGAAGGGCTGGCGATAATTGCTGTGGTGGTGGATGGCCTGAAGTGCGGCGGTCGCCTTCTCCTGGGTGGATACTGGCGCTGGCCGGTCGTCCATAAACCGGTGAAGAATTTTCTATCTAATTCGTGCAGGTAATCGGCTGAATTCAGCAGATCTCTGGAGGCGGCGTTTTCAAAATAGGCCACTTCAATGTGTTTGCCCATATCTTTGACCACCTGCAGTGTGTAGCCGAAATCGGAATCACCGCTGACCAGTATAGCTATATCATATGAGTTGTTGGCTGCAAAATATAGCAGGTCCGTGGCCAGCATCACGTCTATTCCCCTTTCCACTGGTATACCTTGCGACAGCTTGGTTGTTCCCAATCGCAGCTCCAGGTAAGGGGTTTTTCGCAGGGTCTCCAGGAAGTCCTGTTGTTCCCTTTGTCCCTCCACCCTCAGGTTGGCGTCCTGAAGGACGTTGTAATAGTAGGTCCGGATAAGGCGTCGGGAGCCGCACAGTTTCTTGGTGAATTCAGCAAAATTAAGATCGACGCGTTTGAAATTGTTTTTTAAAGAATGGTAAAGATTGCTACCATCAATAAATATAGCAACCCGGTCGTGCATTATTACCTCCCCATCAAGTTGCCCGATATCAGGCAACCCGGCTGATTATTGTAAATGAAATACATTGCTAGAGCTATTATACTTGATTAATTGTCTAACTGTTTTTTGTTTTATTGATTTTGCAGAGGCTTTTCGATCTTGTACCACAGCTTATCACCATCGGTAATAAATTCGATATTGCCCTGTTTTGCCGTTATGAATATTCGCTCACTCCCTATCTGCGCGGTGAGCTTGTTGAGGACCTCGCTGCTGGGGTGTCCGAACCTGTTGACGGCGCCTGCCGATATAGCGGCCGCCGCTGGATTGGCTATTGCCAGGAATTGATCGGAAGTCGATCCCCTACTGCCGTGGTGGGCGATCTTAAGGACAGCGCAACGCAAATCGGCCCTGTTCTCCATTAAATACCGCTCTGCCTCCATTCCTATATCGGATGTCAGAAGGAAACTGACTTTATTGCATGTCAGGCGGAGCACAAGGGAGTTATTGTTGGCATCGTCGGACGTACCTGCATGCAAAGGCTGCGGCGGGTTGAGGACATCCAGCCAGATATTCTCCCCAAGCTTTAACTTCTGGCCCGCGTGCAGTACCCACGGTCTAATAGATTTCTGCATAGCGACACCCATTAGTTCCCGGGAAAGTGCCGAATCATTGTTATAAGCGGTAAAGGCCAATCCGCTTACATTGTACCGGCTGAAAAGCTCCAGCGCGCCGGTGCAATGGTCGGATTGCAGCTGGGTCTGTATCAGTAAGTCAATATGCCTGTCCCAGAAGGGCAGATTATTGCCCAGCTGCGTGCAGGCTGATAGGGGGTCGGGACCCGAGTCGACCAGTATGTTCTGCCCCTCCGGTGTCCTGATCAGTATCGATTCTCCCTGGCCCACGTCAAATACAAAAACATGCAGTTTACCGTCGGGAAGCATACTGAACGCAGTCCAAACCAATATATTAGCTAAGAGTAAAAAAGACAGCATCCAGTAAAGATAGGGCCTGGATACAATTTTCCCGATATTATTGAGTCCGCCTATGAAGCGAGGATAAAATGACTGAATGATGCTGATTACCTGCTGCCTGTACTTTATGCTCAGTAATATACCAACCAGGATTACATAATATAGTAATACTTGCCAGGTTTCGAGCTTGAAGTTCTGAATGTATGAGATCGGAATGGCACTGAAAATACGGACGACAAGTATAAAGTAGCTTAAAAATAGCCAGTCAATCCAGCCGAGGACAATACCGAAGGGTTGCCAGACAAGGCCTGCCAGTGACGTAAAAATCGATGCAACCATGATTGCCGGAAATGAAGGCATAAGAAAAAAGGTGGCTGGTGCACCGACCAGGGAAAAGGAATGGAAATCCCTGGCCGTCACCGGCCATGTGGCGATTATGGCGGCCATAGTAGTGCCGAAGCCAATAATGGCGATATTTTTTAATGATTGAGCATACCTGTGGCGTCCCGGTTCCTCTTGAGGGCTTATAAATTTGATTAAATAGGGCGCAATGAAGACCAGTCCCAGCATGGAAAAGAAGCTGAGTTGGAAGCTCGTATCCCATATGACCTCGGGCTGTACGGCTGCCATGAGTGCAGCGGCAAGGCAAAGCGCTGCCAGACCATTGCGCTGCCTGCCCAGCAGCTCGGCAACCAGGAATACGCTTCCCATAATAGCCGCCCGTATCATGGTGGCCGGCATGCCCGTCAGGATGGTATAAAGCCATAGGAAGGCAAGCGAGGTCCAGATATATAACCTGTTTTTCCTCCCGAACAGCCAGACCGAGGCTGAGAGTATCATGCCGAGGATGATGGTCAGGTTCTGCCCCGAAATAGCTATGAGATGCGTTGTGCCTGTGGCATAAAACGACTGAGTTAGCGGCGGTGGCAGGTTGCCTCGTAATCCCAGCAGGATGGCCTGCGCAAGCGAGCATTGAGGCTCCGGCAGACATTGCGAAAGGCTTTCTGCCAGCCTGTCGCGCAAATTATAGATCCATGACAGGGGTATGAAACCGCCGCCGGTGGAGAGCACGGTTACCGACGGATAGTTTATCACCGAATATATGCCCTGATGTGCCAGGTAATCCCGGTAATCGAAATCATCAAACTGTGAGGGGGGTTTCCGGTTTGCCCCTTATCAATAAGGTATCACCGTAGTGAAATTCCCGGTAGAAAGGCAACCTTACCAGGGCATCGCCCTGTATCGCAGCAACGTCATTTTCCCTGATCAATTTACGGGCGGAGAACCTGAAAGCAGCAGACGTATTTTGAATTTCGGGGGCTGCGGAAATTGTGCCCTCAATTTTGATATCGCCGGTGCCGTTATAAAACTGAAGCTGCGTGCCATCCTTTGGCTGTATTGACGACTGGTACCTCAGTGCTCCGCCTGCCAATGCAATCAGGCACAGGTATATGACTATCAGCAGTCTCCTGTAATTTCGAAAGATCAGAGCCGGGATAATAAGCAGCAAAGGAACTGCCAGTAGCCAGACGGGAATGACAAATTGGGAACCGAGGACAGTTCCTATCAGCCATGCCAGGCTTATATAGAAGAGGGGCATGATAAAAATTTAATCCACTACAGTGACGTAATCCCGAATTTTATCCACGACCGATGTGCCGAAACCTTCTATTTTCAGAAGGTCATCAATATTGCGGAAGGGGCCGTTCTTATCGCGATAGCCGACGATCAGCCTGGCCCGGCCTTCTCCTATGCCGGGCAAAGCTTGCAGCAGCCACACATCGGCGCGGTTTAAATTAACCTTTTGCGGTTGTGAGAATTCGGTTTTAGCCGGGATATAAATGCTTATATTGCGTGTATCGGCATTATCGGATATGCCGGCGGACGATATAATAGATGTCAGTGTATCGCCGGGTTTGGCCTCGTAAATGCCGGGCCGGACTACAGCGCCACCTATGGAGATGTTTTCAGAGGAATTGAGCGTCTTGGGATCATATAGCGTAATCTCCACCGGTTGCAGATGTGCTAATCTTATCGAAAGGAAAATGATACCGGCGGCCAGGCTTACTACCAGGAATACTGTTATAATAAGCCACATTTTTTCACGTAATCCCGACATTTCCTGCCCCCTCTCTATATTTATAATGTACGCAGTGATAGAATTTTAACACATATGGACAATATCAAAACGATTACTGTAAACAGGAAGGCGTACCACGATTATCATATCGTGGAGAGCTACGAAGCCGGCTTGGCCCTGAAAGGCTCGGAGATCAAGTCCATCAGGATGGGCCGGGTGAACATCAAGGATGCCTATGCCAAGGTTGAGAAGGGCGAATTATGGCTGCATAACTCGCATATCTCCGCTTATCAGGCAGGAGGCTTCGACACGCATGAGCCGGATCGTAAACGCAAACTGTTGATGCATCGCAACCAGATAGCTATGCTGGATGAGAAAGCCGGTCAGAAAGGTTTGACCGTAATACCCTTGCGGTTATATATTAAAGGTGGTATCGCGAAACTGGAGCTGGGTCTTGGCAGGGGTAAAAAAATGTACGACAAGCGTGATGCCATCGCCCGGCGTGAGACCGAGCGTGAAGTAGAAAGGGCCATGAAAACACGGTCCAAGAAAGTACATTAAAAACCTAATAATCGTGGGGGCGCGTGGCTTCGACAGGGAAGAGCCCACAGTACGGCAGGCCGAGGCGCCATCTACCTCGTTAATCAGGTGGCAAAACACAACTGCAGAAGAAGCAGTTCCAGTAGCAGCCTAACTAGGCCGCTCGTCCAACCCTTCCTCGTCCCGGTGGGATGGGATTGGGCGACGAAATGCCGGGATGCAACGGTCCCGATGTTGATGAGGACTGGCTAAGACTTAATCAACTGGCCCGGTTAAACTCCGCCTGCAGAGGTTAAACGGGCGACATTAAAGTGCAGACTAAGCCTGTAGAAGTGCTGGCAACTTTTTTCTGGACGGGGAGTTCGACCCTCCCTCGCCTCCACCAGAAACACGATTTATATCTGCTCTTGAGAGTGGATATGTTGATTTATATAATTGAATATTTGCCCCTTCTTTGGAAACCGCCACCTGAAAAACGGGTATAAACGGTGGTTTTGGTTTAATGGTCACTATCGACCTGGTCTTCTTAGCATCCACGTAGACTGCATCCAGCATCGTAAGCAGAAGCTTCCGTCTCTCTTCTAGATTGGCATCTTTCCACAGCATCGCTAACCTTTCTATCATCTTTCCAGCTTCTTCGGCAGCGCTGGCTTCGGGCACGACCAGCGACTCAAGCTGCATCTCCAGTAGCTTCTTTTGCCTATGATACTCGTCATCGGGGAAGAGGCCATCTATATAAACCTTGGTCATCCGGCGTAGCTTTTCTTCTACCTGCTGACGCTCTATCTTCACCCTTTCTATCTCATCCTTAAGGCTGATAATAGCTAATACTTCTTCCAGCCACTGAGGGCCAAGCTCTATTGCCATAATGATCTTACCTAGCTGCTCATCAATAACATGACAGGGTATGGAGCCGCCCGATGCTGGGCATACACCGTGGCTCCTTGAATTATTATCCTCTCGGTAGTACGTGTGCCCGTTCTTATAAGTCTGCGACCACATAGGCATTCCGCAATAGGCACAGCGTATCAAGCCCTTGAGGAGATATTGCCTTTCCGGATGGGGATGCAAGGTCTCGGAGCGCCCATTGTTCTTCTTAAGAGTGGCCTGCACCAGATTGAAGACCTCCTGGCTGACCAGCGCCTCATGCGCTCCGGGCAGCAGCTTCCCTTGGTACTGTATCTTGCCCGCGTAGAAAGGATTGTGCAGTATGCCCCTTACCGAGGCGGTGGTGAAAAGCCTTGGCCCTGATACCAAGATACCCTCAGCATCGGGAAGGCTATGGCGGTTCCTCGTCCTCAAGCCCTGCTCGTTAAGCCAGATAGCTAACTGTCCCAGGGTGGTCATACCTGAAGCATATCGCTCAAACATCTTAAAAACAGCCGCCCCTTCCCTCTCGTGAATATGCACTCCACCTGGGTGCTCAGATTCGCATAGCCTCACCCTGCCGCCTTTATCATTATCGGCCCAGCAAGACTCGTAGCCGAAAGGTATGCCGCCGTTATGCTTGCCTTCATAGGCTCTCTGGCTTAAGCCTTTACTGACATGGTTACCCAATGCTTCGCTGTAATACTGAGCAAAAGCCCCTAACATCTGGGTGAAAAGCATCCCCTCCGGCCTTGAATAGTCTATGTTCTCTGTAATGGAGACCAGGCCGATATTAAGCTTGCCCAGAATAGTCAGTGATTCCAGCGTGATCTTCAGATTGCGCGACCATCTATCCAGCGTATGGACAACGACCACATCGAACTCGTGCTTTGCGGCATCCTCAAGCAGTTGTTTGAATAGTGGCCTTCGCGCGATTGCTTCAACGTGGGCAGATTTGCCTTCCTCCCTGTATATCCTGACAAGCTCCCACCCTCGGTTCTTGCATAGTTCACGGAATAGCCTCTCCTGGGCATCCAGGGAATGACCGTCTACCTGTGAGGCTGAGGATACCCTGAGATAGGCAACCGCTCGCACTTACCCCACCTGCCTCGAGGCTACGGCTAAGGCTACCTCAGCTAAAGCATCCAGAAATTGTCTAACCATGATCTTATCCGATTCGCTCTCATCCGTGCCTGTACAGTGTATACATGCGCGTATACTTGTCAACGCTTCATGCGTTAGACCTATGGTTTCTGACTTATTGCTTGTGTTCAAGGCTCTCCAGTACCTTCTCGACGTATGGCTTGTCAGTGATAAATGCTCGGAAATGGCGTCCGTCCTTGGCGCACTTCAGCATGACGAAGGGCTTATTGGACTTGCGCCCCCTGGCCAGCGTTATTACAAGCTTATTCTTGCAGATAGGGCATAAGGGCATATCGTTATTCATCGGCATTATTCTCCAGATAAAATTTGCTTAGTAGATAGAGGGCATTGCCCCTGACGTTCGGGTTATCGCCTTTCTCTTTGGCTTCAGGCATTAGCCTTGTCAGGGCCTCTTGTATGATCTCAAGCTGGTCATCGGTAAGCTGGAACTGAAGGTGCCTTAATTTAGCTTGCCTGGCCTTCTCAAAGTTCTGGAGGCAACTAGCGATGGTCTCCTCATTCATACTGGTGATAGTTCTCAGACTGCTTGCCGTATCCGGCAGAATTGCAGCTACCTCTTCTTCAGGGATAGCCTTGAGCACCTCACGCAGCAGCTCTATCCGCAGACCTATATCATCTACACCCTGAAGGTGGTTTAGAGCCTGAGAGAGAAGGCGGGCATGGGCATCGTCAAGCTTTACCACCACGCAAGGCGCTGCCTTAAAGCCCATCTCGACAAGGAGCTTTAAACGCTGGTTGCCGGATAATACTTCATAGCTATTATCCGCCAGCTTTCTAGCCACAAGGTTCGTGACCAGGCCGTAGCGCCTGATACTTTCCTTGAGGTGCGCCATCATCTCTTCATTCATGCGGTTGGCGTTCCAGGGCGCTTCTCGCAAATTCTTTATGGGCAGCTCAACAATCTTCATGGTCATTCTCCTTCTTGGGATACGGCAGTATTGGCGCTTTTAGACGGCTTTTCAGGGAAGCATCCAGAAAATAGATATAGCGATGCTTGGCCGCCTGAGGTATGGGTTTTATATCAACACCGTGACTCGCAAAGTAACGCAGCGAGTGGCTGCCATAAGTGTGCGACAGCGACCTGGAATGTCGCGCAACACCGTCTCCCAGGTCATACAGAGGTATGGCAGAGGACAGGCCGCTGTATACCCATCCGGTGGCCTGATATATGGTGCCAATGTGCCCTTGGGTCGGATCGGCGTAGGAGACGAGGAACTTCACCTTGGTGTGCTGACGCAGGGAACGCAGCACGATCCCCAGCACCCTAGACTCGCTGTTTGTTGGCAGCTCATCGGAAAGCCATAGGCGCGTTAAAGCGAGGCAATCATCGCGCCTTGCGCCTTCCACCAAGCGGTAGGCAAGCGAAGGCCCGGCCCCAAATGTCAGAGCCCCCATAAGCCTGCCCTTGTGGAATACCCCTAAGTTGAGCATGGTGCCACCGGGCATGGAGTGCAGGTAGTGCTCTTTCTCCAATAACATCTTTGCAATTAATGGTGAAATAAGAGAGACGCGAAGATCATGGAGCGCCGCGCTGGGAATCGAACCCGCTCCTGCTCCCAGGATGGGAACCGTGCTGCCATTAACACCAGCGGCGCTAATAGTCGTTCTTTTCGTTAAATTCATCTTGACTTTCTACTTGTGTATACGTATATCATTGAACATTAGGCAGGGACATAAATAGCCCAAAAATAGGAAAAAATCGGACATTTTCTTAGTTAGAGGTTGATATGAGCTATTCCGAAAACAATGTAAGTCTGCTACGCAAGCTGTGTCTGAAACGGTCAGCAGAGCAGGCAGTGACGTTCCTTGAAAAACTTGTAGCCCAAGGTTCTGAAAGCGGGTATGACAGTCTAAAGAGGATGGCAAAGGAGTTATCCGTTCAATTTGATGAGGCTGACTGGCAGGAACTAAAAGACAAACTGCCCGATGTAAAAACGGTGCGACATTGGAAAGGGAAAAAGACAGAGTTACAGACTTCGGATAGCGAGGGGCAAGCTGCTGCGACTCAGGATGTTTTAGTTGTGGATGCTAAACGAAAGCATCGTGATGCTATAGTGCAACTCCTGGAAAGCTGGAATGATTCTCTACTTCTTGACGTTAAATATCTTCCGCATCGAATCAACTTTGATTGTGACGAAGAAACAGCCCCGCTGTTTGAAGCGGTCTTATCGCATTACCCGTCAATCAAGCAAAGATATCTAGCTTTTTGCGAAGAGCGCAACAAATACCAGGCAGGCAAAAACAAGCTTCAACAGCGAGTAGCCGATGAAGCCCCCAAAGAGGCCAATAAGGAATTCAGCAAAATGGTCATTTGGTTTGCCATCAGCCGAGTAGACGGCAATTCACGGGCATATTATCAATCGGACAGAAATACAGGTTGGCTGTATATGAGTCATTTAAGAGATTTTGCTCTGGCCAAGGGAATCGCGAGAGGTAATGAAGAGGTTAGGATTCGCTGTCGGCGATCGCACAAAAGGCTTGTTAGAAAATATTCCAAGGATGAGGGTGTTAGAAAAGTGGTCGGTCAAATCAGGGCCCTGCGTAAACTAGAGAAAGACCTGTCCAAGGCGGTTGAAGAAAGTCTGCTAAACAAGGAATATGTTGCTGGCTGCTGTAAATACTGCCCACGTGATTAGTGATGAAGTCGATTGGCGATAAGATTGTTTGGCGGCCAAATTTACACCAACCTGATGGCAATTATTTCGTGGTTTGCCAGTATAAAAAAGCACTATCTGAATCTCAATCAGAAATATGGTATCAATCCTGGTTGCCTTTTAGACTAACAGAAGCGCCAAAAATTGGTGAGTTTTTGTAGCAACGGGAGATATACTTTTCAAGAAAAATGTTACACCGAGTGAGAAACTAACAATTCTATGATGAAAATGAATTGGTTTTTTCGAAACATTTCAGGGCAAACTGAGGGTATCTAAAGCCAGATAACGGTTACACCGAGTGAGAAACTAACAATCCTGTGATGAAAATGAATTGATTTTTTCGAAACATTTCAGGGCAAACTGAGGGTATTTGAAGCTAAATAACGGAAAATTGTTACCCTTACATACAGAATATTCTACAATTATACGTATTTTTTATTCACTAAAATGAGAGAAAATTGTAACATGGAAACCATTTAACAATTGAGAGATCACTATTTTCTGGGAATTAAACAGTTATTTTTGGGTAAACCGGAGTAAAATAGGGATATTCAAATATGCCTATTTTACTCAAAATACCCGAATATTCTGCAAATACATCTGATTTCCAATGAGAACCTCTTATTTCTCACAGAAAAAGAACACAACATCCTTTACCCTTTCCCTGGCCTCCCATATCCTTATCTGGCTTGGGACAAGTTTACAAGCTCTCGCGAATTCTTTCTTGCGAATATTTTTCCAGTTTGTAATGTGAGGGCTATGCTGATATAACACTAGATAATCTCCACCTCTCAAACATTGCCATATTGACGATATTTCTTCAGATTTCACATGTTCCTCCATGGCCTTCTGCGGAGCTAATCCTTTATCTGGGTCGAGGAAGATAATCTGACGCTGCGTTAGTTTCCGAATTCGTTGACAAATAGAGTTTGTATATGCCTCTCGGTCACTGTGAATGAATTCATTCATTACTATATCAATAGTTATTCCTGCCTTTTTACCTAAGCGATTTATATCACTTATATTTCTGAAGTGTGTAATCACGTCTTTGGGTATAGGCACGTTTTTCCCATCGAAATCTAACAGGCCCCAAGAGGAATTTCTGAAATATGCTACCTGTATAACATGATTTATGCCAGTTGTGTTGCACAAATGAACAATACCACCCCATTTTATTAGATCCCTATTATCTGCATACCATGTGTCTTTCATATGTCACCTCTGCAAAAGATGGTACCACATTCCTATTCTGCCAATTGTTGTGATCTATTTGTAAATGTATAATGCTTATATACCAGGTGAACTAAATGTAGTCCCAATTTCTTTGAAAAACTGGAGGGCAGCCATGAGTACGGAATTTGAGAACCCAAACTCTCATAACCGCCTGTCAGAAGATGCGCAGAAGGGTTTAGGCGACGAGCTTTTTTGGTACTCGTATGGGTGAAGCACGCGATTCGCAGGGTCCGTTAAAAGGCCAGTTTGTAGCACCACCTTCAATCCCGGATGTAGATGAAGCTGAGGATGCCCTTCCTAAGCAGGAAGAGTTCTGGCGCGCGCCTGTTCGTTTCGGTTCAATCCCTGTAGAAAAGGAACCACTTGGTTGGGATAGTCGCCGGGGTTTCCGCAAGTTCTACCCTTTGGTAATGCTACCTACCCAAGTAGTTGAACGTATCAGTTTTGGCCATCCAGAGTTAGACCCAAACCGTTTGTTCTGGGGCGATAATCTGCATATTATGCGTCAGCTACCGTCCGAGAGCATAGATCTGATCTATATCGATCCGCCTTTCTTTTCTGGCAGACAGTATAATGTGATATTTGGTGATCAAAATGAACTTCGTTCCTTTAATGATATCTGGGAGGGAGGGTTACCCGGTTATTTAGTGTGGTTAAATGCGCGAATATATGAGATGAAGCGATTGTTGAAGAGAACAGGAAGTCTATGTGTACATTGCGATTGGCACGCTAGCCATTATATTAAAGTGGAACTCGATAAAATTTTTGGCCATGAAAGGTTAGTCAATGAAATAATATGGGCTTATAAATCCGGCGGTGCAAGTCCAACATCACGATTTAGCCGAAAACACGATATTATTCTACTTTATTCAAAATCCAATGATTATTTCTTTAAGGGTCAACAAGAAAAATCATACAATCGTGAATTTAAGCCTTATCGCTTTAAGGGTGTCAAAGAATACCAGGATAATATAGGCTGGTATACCTTAGTGGGGATGAAGGATTATTGGGAAATTGACATGGTCGGTCGCACAAGCGGCGAGAGGATTGGCTATCCTACACAGAAGCCAGAGGCCTTGTTAAAACGCGTTATTTTGGCTTCAAGTCCGGATGACGGCATAGTTGCCGATTTCTTCTGTGGTGGCGGAACTACGCCATCTGTTGCTCAACGCCTTGGTCGCCGTTGGATTGCATGTGATCAGTCGCGAGTAGCCGTTGCAGTTACCGCTGACCGCATTTCTCGTTTGGTAGAGCAAATGTCCTTGGATGATGTTTCAAAATCATTTATGATACAGGACTTCACGGTTGAACATTGGGGTATATATGAAGCTAAGCGTCTATCTGAAATGCCACCTGGTGATTTTCGCCAGTTTTTGTTACGTGCTTTTGGTGCAGTGCCAGATGAAAGTGAACCGGGTATCCATGGGCACAAAGGTGCAATTCCTATCTGGGTCGGTGAGCCTGCAATGAAATCACAGATATCTTCACAAGATGTGGTTAATTTTGCTAATGCTATACGCAAAACTATTCGTTATCAGCAGGATAATCTTCGCGATGGTATTATATTGGCGTGGGCTTTTCGCCCTGAAGCTATTCAAGCCGCACAACAACTTCGTGAGCAGGAATCCATTGATCTAAATTTCATTCGTCTTGATATGATTCGTATTGATTCGCTGGATTTCCGTCAGCATATCAGTGTGCTATCTACTGATAAAGCAGATTACAGCGCATTTTTAACCTTTGTTCAGCCACCTCGTGTTGAAGTCGGCTGGAAACGTTTAAGTTCATTGAACTATCGCTTTGATGTAAGTGAGACTGTAGTTTTGAATGCAGGCGGTAAAATCATCAATGTGCAATGGGATTTTGATTATGATAACCGTTTTACCGCCACGGAAAAATATTCCTTTATTCGTACGCCAAAGAACGAGCCAACTCTTCTGACTGATTATACTTTTCCCAGGAAAGGCCGCTTACACATTGCATGCAAAGTTCAGGATGATATTGGTGGCGAAGGGTTATGGTCTGGATATATAGAAGTGTCATAGTTGCGGTGCAATAATTGTTTAATGAGTTTGCCCGTTATGAGGATGCCTTCAAGCAATGGTGTCAGGATGGTTATAAAACATCAAATCCTGAGACCTACCGCTATATAGATTTCCTTAGTGATCCTTCGAATGATCAAGCCCCCAGAGAGGGTACATTATGGCCCCATCAATGGGAAGCTTTTTTACGTGTTGTCTATTGCTACGAGGTTGTTGGGAAAAAAACTATTGGTCTGCATGGTTTGTTGTTGAACATTGTTACAGGTGGTGGTAAAACAGCAGACATTGCAGCTATTATCGCCTGGCTGAAAATTGCTCATGGTATCCAGAAGTTCGTTTTGCTTTGTCCCAATCTCATAGTGCGCGATCGACTGGAAGTGGATTTTGAAAAGGGTGAAGTATTTAAAGATCGTGATTTACTGCCTGAATGGTCGCCAGTACGTTCACGGGATTTTGATTTAACTACTTTAGGTTCGGATAAAAGTGGTGGTTGGGCCAGTTTCTTGGGCGCTAGCATAATACTGGGTAATATACATCAATTTTACCTCAGCAATATTTCGGGGAAAAGTAATTTATCAGCTTTAATGAATGGGCCAGACTTCGTTTTGTTTAATGATGAGGCACATAATTCCCCTGCAGAAGAATATACAGCCACATTGCAGCATATGGAGAATAAAATACTATTGCGAATTGATACCACGGCTACTCCGGATCGGGCCGATGGCAAAACTCCAGATAGCGATATGATCTATGAGTACAATGTTAATGACGCATTGGCCGATGGCCTTATCGCCACTCCTGTAGTATATCAACCTGATATTAAGACTGTTGAGCTTACTTATACGGACGCTTTAACCGGTATAACCAAACGTGTTGAAGAGATAGATTGGGAAGAAGTGGATCGAAAGGGATTAAGCGCCACCCAATGGGTAACCGACGACAAGCCCATGCGCCAGCAGATGTCTATAGCTTTGAAACGAATAAAGGAGCAGGAAACCAGGGCTAAAGGACGCTACCAGCCCATATTGTTTGTTGTGGCTGTATGTAAGAAGGACGCTCAGAAGGCCGCGAGCACACTGAACAAAATATTTAAAATAAAAACGTTACTTGTTACCGAAGATAGCGAGGAAGAAGACAGGAAGCAGGCTAGGGAACTAGGGCGCAAGCAAAAAACCACCGATCCTTATAAAGCCGTTGTGAGTGTCCTCATGCTTCGTGAAGGCTGGGATGTTCCTGAGGTTAGTGTGATACTCTTGCTCAGGAAATTCAGTAGCAAAGTATATGGACAACAGGTTATTGGGCGTGGTCTGCGCAAAGTTCGCACTAAGGGGGTAAAACAGGATGAACCCCAAATTTGTGCAGTAGTGGATCATCCTAAATTGGAACACAATTGGTTGTGGGAAATATTCAATTGTCGAATTCGTGAGAACGTATCTACGGAACAATCTTTTGATGAGACAATCGATTTACCTCCACCTCCACCTAAACAAGAAATTGCTCATCCGGAGTTAGTCATCGACATGCCTAAGGAATTGGAAGATTATAAGGATGATGGCATGTTCGAGATTCAGACTGAGGAAGCAGCAGAACCTGTCCAAAATTGGATTGCAGTCTTGGAGGGTCTCGAATATAGCACTGAGACAATAGAAATTACGGACGTTCAAATCCGCTCGGTAATTGGGAAAGAACTTACCGGTAAAAAATGGAAGACTTATACGAGCCCACCGGAATTACCCCCAGGAAGTAATGGTGTAGAAATTACTGTGACTGATGATATTGTCAGGGAGGCAATTAAAGAGCGTCTACTTGAAATGGCTGAGCAGTTGTGCGTAAGTTCTGGCTACGCGGCTGGTTTTCGAGGTGAGGTATATAGTGCACTTATACAGCACATCCGTTCAAAGTTTCTAATGGGTGCATCTTTGGGCTTGGCTGAAGAAAAGAGCCTTGAATATGCATGGCGAATGCTTGACCAGGTTATGGATAAGATTTCTCGTGTACCTGGTCTAATAGCGGGGATCATCGAATATGCAGATAAGTAAGCATGGCACATATCAGTCGCCTAAAAAGAGCCCATATAACTTCGAGAAATATGATAGTCAGATGGAATTATTCATGATGCAAAAGCTGGATGATGATCCGATTGTAACGAAATGGATGAAGCGCCATGGTATAACAATCCCCTGGGTTGATGCTCAAAAGCATATGCGTCGTTATTGCCCGGATTTCATTGTTCAATATGTTGACGGTAAAAGGGTATTACTGGAGGTCAAGGGTTTCCATCAGATCGATAGCGACGAAGTGAAACGTAAACGCAAGGCCGCAGAAATATGGTGCAAGCGCCGCGGTATGGAATATATTACAGCAACTATTTAAGTTTTATTACTGCAATCAGAATATATGTATGCTATAGCCGGTTATACTAAAACAGGGGGAAGGTCAATTATTCACCCATAACTAGAGAACGATTACATCATCTAGTGTTTGGTAAAAGATAAAGCCATTGCTCTCTAAAAATTCTTCCTATATTCGGCTATAGCTTCAGCCAGTTGGCCAAGGAAATCTTTGCTGAAGAAATCTTGCTTTATAGCATCTTTGAGGAGCTCAAGCAAAGCTTTTTCTCCAAGCATGGGTGCGAATTGCCCATACTTTTCTTTGCCATCAATCGTGATCCAATAGGGGAACCAAAACTCATGAAGGTCTTTGGAAGGTGGCTTCTCCCACTGAATTTTTACTAATGTTGGGTTGAAAAAAGCATCTCCTTTCACTTCGCTGTAACATACTATTGGTTCAGTCAATTTAGCGATCTTTGTTACTTCAAACGCACCCCAATATTTGCTTTTTGTCTTATGTCCGGCCTTTATCATTGGCACCTCCTTCGTAATAACCTGTCGAACTGAATAGTATCAAGCTCTTTGTCAGTAACCACCCATTACATGCCTCTTGTTTAATGATAATAATATCTATTCAAGTCCAGCCTGTGAACAAAGCATTTTACGAAGCTGTGATTGGCCGCTTGCACCAGGAGGGAAGTTTTCGGGAGTGATCGCATCCCCTTTCAGTTGTATACGATTGAATATTTCATTAAACCTAGCACGTTCAGGCACATCTCCAGGCTTTGCTATCGAAAGATATGCGAATGGCAGGAATCGCATTAATGCACGAAAACCTGTGGTTCTGTTAAGTACATAACCAGGTTTGACATCACGCCAATACTCTTGCCATTTATCCTCAACTGCCCCAAAATAGTTCCAAAGTATTTTTGCAATATCAGCGTCTTTCTTATCAATAAATAGATTCCTGAAGATTAGCGAGCGTTCTTCAGTAACTGTTGCTCGAATTGGAGTCTTTCCACGTTTGAGTTGATCCCTATCGTCGATTGGATTGTTCGATATCATTGGAAGAAGAGAGTCAACAAACGAAGCTTGGGAAATAATCTCGTTCGGGTTGCCGGCAGTGCCCAATATTTTTATTTTTCCGGCGAACGGACTGCCTTCTTTCTTATCTAGTAGTTTGACTATTTCGTGAGCGGTTTTCTGCGGGCTTCGGTGATGTGTATATTCATATAGATCATATGCAAGAGATTTATTCACTTTGGTCTGTTCCAGATTAATAGTGGCAAAAACCATTGCTTGATCGGCGATGTCCATGTCGATGAAAATGCTAACAATGAGCTCAAACTTACCATTGGAGAAGTTCTGAAGCCCAGCAATGCGATGTTGTCCATCCAGTATTTTCGCGACGTTCTGATTGTTCTTGATGGTAAGAGTGCAGGATTCCTTATCGTACTTGGTATTTTCTGATTCAATTGCCAATATTATTGACGAAGGAAATGTGGCATCGACCGTTGCAACATATTGCATGAGTTCTTTAACACGGTCTTTGTTCAACGGTCGCTCTATGCCAAGATAGGTTTCAACTTCCCGCGCTTCTAAGCGTCTTATATCTGAGTATGATATGTTCACCAGATCTGCTGCTCCTATAGTAGCTATATAAAAAGTGCCGATGGGTTGGCTCACCTCAATGCTTTTAAGTTCTATCCATTCATTGGTATCAATGTTATTCATATTTTGATCCTTGATGGCTAATTGCCACTATATTTACGATCAAATTCCTGTTCCAGCGAGGCCTGAGCGGAATCAGCGGTCTGGCGCAGGTCAGTTTGGGTTACCGTTGAGCGTTTGCAATCTTCATTGACAGCAAACAAGGTAATGATCGAGCAAATGACAAAAAGGGCAATAGTGGGCCATTCAACGTAGGTCTCATCTATGGTTGCACCGTTCATTTTGAGTACTGCTAATCCGAACAGTGCCGAAGACACAAATAGCATTATAAGACAGAGGAGCACGTAGTATTCTGTAAATGAAAGCCGTTTGGGATCCGGTTTAGCTACGTAATAGAAAGTGGCTATCATCATCGCTGCGCTATATAGGGCAAATTGGCCTCCGTCCGTAACAGATCCAAGTGTAAAACCGTGCTTTAATCCTAATGAAAGAAAGAGGGAAAATATCAGCGGTAATAACATTCCAACCCAGTTGTACATCAACCAAATAAATGGATCGCGCCAATTTCTTGGAATCTTACTCATACGGCCTCCTCTCGGTAAACAATTGAGTCAATGTTATTCTTTTTCGGAATATCCTGGTTTAAGGTAGATAGTTAATCTTCTATGTCTTGAGGAATTAACTCATTTCCCCATTGAATCCAACCATCCCTATCATGTCTGGCAAACAATTCAAGACGAGGTGCTGGGCTGCAATTCTCCATAATGTCATACAATTCGTCAGGTTTTCTTGAATGTTCCCGTTTTCTGCTCTGGACTATATTTACTTGGCTCCGGCCTGGAGGTAATGTGCGAAGCTTACCACGAGTACCAAATAGCACTAACTCTGTAACATTACGAAAGTAGAATCCTACTCCCCGTCCATCGGGGCCATTATCCTTCCTTATCTTAAACCAAACTAGGTTTGTCTTGTATTGAAATCCCCACCTTTTCATCACTTCCATACCCTCAAGGATAAGGGCATTGGGAACCCACAGATATAAATGGCTTTGTGGCAATGCTAATTGAGAAACTGGCAATTCCATGATTTCCGGCAATGACATTGTAGGGTAACGCAACAGCCTCTTATGTTCCGGTGCCATCTTTCCAGTTCTGTTAGCAAAACGCCAAGGCGGATCGGCCAGTATAGTACCAAATTGGCCTAGAGTCATAAATTGTTCAACAAGCGGCCTTTCAAGGTTATGCAATATCATAATATCTATTTTTCAATGTATAACTTTTTGCTTATCCCAAATATCAATACTGGACAACCACCCGATCCATTTCCTCTGACCTTTGAAAGTAAGTGCCTCATGTGTGTTGTGGATTGACCATATGATTTGCCTTTGCCGATTTCATTGAATATTTCTTGTAGTTCATCGCACCTTGTAATAATGACACCTACACTTATAGCTCTAAGATCGAATAAAACACGGAAGTTATTCAAATCCCTATCATAGAAAGGATCCTTGTTATTCCATTCAACTTCAAGTGCTATATGATTTTTATAACAGTCAATTTCATGAGTGGGATTCTCGGTTTTTTCATCATCAATAATTACATGGGTATGGAATCTATGAGTTTTCCAACCACGAGCGAAAAGAGAGGAATCTAAGGAACTTGATATTGATGATTTTCTGCCACCTGGAGCAATAACGTCATTGTATTTCAGACGAAAACTGGTTAAAACAGTGATGATATCATTTAGTTCATTAGGAAAATCCTCTTGCATGATTGCAACGGCATGCTTCCATTCATGGACTTCGTAATTATCGCGGATAAAAGCAGGTAATGATTCTATGGCCATTTGGATCCTAGTATATCTTTACTGATCCGATAGTTCAATCAGTTTTCAGAATAGTCTTTGTTTCCATCATCAGGGAAGTTTATCTTGACTTCACCCCATGTTATAGACCACTGCATAGTAAGGTTTTCTCGGTTTTGAAGGCATCGGAGACATCTGCTGAAATTGCCTGCCACGGGCGCTACGATAAAGCAAAAGCCCTTACTCTTCGTGTTTCAAGTGGAGTTTGACTCTCCCTCGCCTCCACCAGAAACACGACCCATATCCACTCTTGGGAGCAGATGGGTTTACTGATATAACTGAATAGCTGATCCTTCTCTTGAAACCGCCACCTGCAAAACAGGCATAAATGGCGGTTTTGGTTTTATGGTCACTATCGACATGGTCTTCTTAGGATCGAAATAGACTGAATCCTGTGCATTGACAACCGCCTACAGATGTATATAATGGTTGAGCCGTTAGTCGGCTGCAATTTTTTGTCGGAGGCTGGCATATGATAACCAGAGCGCTACTTGTCTCTCTTGGAATACTGGCGCTTCTGCTTTCCATTGGCATCTCAGCAGTCGTGGCTATCGTCGGCATGGAACGGGTCAGCGTCGCCTCCGACGGCGCCCAGGGCAACGATGTCAGCTTTATTTCGAGCATAAGCGCAGACGGGCGCCATATCGCCTTCGCCTCCGCTGCCAGCAACCTTGTGCAGGGAGACGCCAACGGGGCACCGGACGTATTCGTCCGTGACCGGCAGAGCAATGCCACTACCTTGGTTAGCCTTGCCAGTGACGGCACACAGGGCAACGATGTCAGCGAGTGGACAAGCATAAGCGCTGACGGGCGCTATGTCGCGTTCAGCTCCTATGCCAGCAACCTCGTACCCGGAGATACCAACGGTGACTGGGACATGTTTGTGCGAGACCTGCAGACCAATACTACGACCAGGGTGAGCATCGCTTCCGACGGCACCCAGGGCAATGCTAATAGCTCCAATTCTCCGAGCATCAGCGCTGACGGGCGCTATGTCGCCTTCCCATCCAATGCCAGCAACCTTGTGGCCGGAGATACCAACGGCAGGAGTGACATATTTGTCCGTGACCGCCAGACCGGTACCACCACCAGGATCAGCATCGCATCCGATGGCACTCAGGGCAACGGAAACAGCGCTTTTCCGAGCATCAGCGCTGACGGACGCTATGTCGCCTTCGTATCGTATGCCAGCAACCTTGTGCCCGGAGATACCAACGGTGTCTGGGACATATTTGTCCGCGACCGTCAGGCCAATACCACCACCAGGGTGAGCGTCGCCTCCGACGGCACCCAGGGCAACGATAGCAGTTACACTTCACCGAGTATCAGCGCTGACGGGCGCTATGTCGCCTTCTTGTCCTTTGCCAGCAACCTTGTGCCCGGAGATACCAACGCCACCATCGACGTATTTGTCCGTGACCGGCAGACCGACACCACGACCAGGGTCAGCCTCGCCAACGATGGCATGCAGGGCAATAGTGCCAGCGAGTGGCCGAGCATCAGCGCCGACGGGCGCTATGTCGCCTTCGCCTCCGCTGCCAGCAACCTTGTGCCCGCAGATACCAACGGGGTATCGGACGTATTTGTCCGTGACCGGCAGACCGACACCACGACCAGGGTCAGCCTCGCCACTGATGGCACACAGGGCAACGGTGACGCCATTTATACGAGCATCAGCGCAGACGGACAGCATGTCGCCTTCGAGTCCACTGCCAGCAACCTCGTGCCCGGGGATACCAACGACGTCGAGGACGTTTTCGTCGCGACGCTGGCACAACCAAATACTACCTTGGCTTCGGTCAACACCAGCCTGGGTCAGGTCAACTTCTCCACCGACGCCGGCTCTATTTCAGGCCTGGCAAACATCCCGCCAGAAAGTATGCCATGCTCAGCCGGCGGTTTCATATTTCCCTATGGAATGTTCTCCTATAGCATCACCAATCTGGCCCCGGGTGCGACTGCAATTGTTACCATTCGCACCCCCATCTCCGTACCTATGGGCTCCAAGTTTTTTAAATGCCAGAACGGCAATCTGACCGATTTCTCAGCCAACTCAACCCAGCTTGACCCCAATACCTTCATACTGACGCTTAAGGACGGTGGACAAGGCGACGCCGACGGAGTTGCCAACGGCACCATCGTCGACCCCTGCGGCCCGGCCTTTATGGACACCAGTAACAATCACCGGTCGTCGGCACAGGTCCCCACGGTGCAGGGTCCCGCGCCCATAGCCAATATCGCAGTCCAGAGCGCCTCGCTCTCCATTGCCAGAGTAGCCCCGGGCGCACCAGTTACCATCACAGCCAACGTGGCCAACAAGGGCACGGCCAACGGCTCAAGCCAGATCAAGCTCTACGTCAACGGACAGGAAGAAGCCCATCAGGGCATCACGCTCTCCAGCGGCACCAGCACCCCTGTAAAGTTCACGGTCAGCCGCGATGAGCCCGGCACCTACTCCGTCTACGTGGGCAGCATTCCGGCCGGCACCTTCACCGTCGATACTTTCGCCGATCCCAACATTATTCTCTACATCAGCGGCGCGTTGATACTCTTCGCACTGGCCGGTGGCGTGATCTTCATGGCAACCAGAAGAAGGCAGCGATAACAGTTTTTAATGGGCCATCGCGGAACCAGCCGGCAAAATATGGTTTGAATCGCAACCTGACGCAGGTCCCGGATTCATTTTCACGGTCCACATATATTGATTAAGGTCGAGAGAGATCAAGGAGATTACTTAACCAGCTCGGCGGTAGTCTGCTTCTGAATCTGCAAAATACCTGGCAAAGCAGCCTGATTGGGCAGAACCATCGTGATCATGAGTATGCCTTTGTCGCTCGGCACTGTTACGACTTGTGCCTTTCCCGTCGGGTCCTGGTATGTCATTCCTTTGGAAACGAATACAACTTCAACCGGGTTCGTCTTTACCTGCGAACTGGTAAGGTTAAAGAAATTATCCGTATTCATGGCAAAAGCGGAGATGGTCCAGTACTCAGAGGTCTCAGACGTCACGCGAAGCGGGTGCTGGCTTACATCGTAAACCAGGAGTGAATAAATATCATCAGGCGCCGGCCTGACCACGTCCGTGCTGTTGTCTGTTATCGGCGGTTGGAAAACCCACTGGTTGCTGGGAAAGTTGAACTTCTTGTTGATTGTTACTTCCATTATAGTGGTGGGAATACGGACTGCCACGACCACGTTTACGATGACGGCCACAACAATAACAGCCAGAAGCGTCCATCCTATCCACGGTATCCATTTCTTCATTATTGGCAGCCCTCCTTGATGATCTGTGGCAGTTGCGCTGCCTTTAGTGCATTGGCGTTCTGGTAATCAGGCCCGGAGTCATGCAGGCGAAGGTACACATTCAGCGTTTTGGCGTTGCCGGTCGGCAGCCAGTTCCCCTGCTTCGGCGTCTTCGACAGATAGATTATGAAGCTGCCGTCAGGCTCAAACTGGATATCGGTAGAGCTGTACGAATAGCGGTTCTGGGCATTGGCTATCACGAAGCCATTCTCATTGTAAACGGTGATATTCCAGTATCCTGCCTTAAGCGCCGGACCCTTTATAACATAGTCACAGTTGGCGACCAGTGGCTGCCCGCTGTCATCAGTGTAAGCGTCCAGGTAAAGGCTTAAGGATGCACTCACTGCCATGAGCCCGTTTTCGGCGACCCAGGCCTTCACATAAGGGTTTGCCCCGGTGCTGCCATAAGCAAAATTGGTAGACCATGGCCCGTTTGTAACGTTGCTCGAGCTGGTGACAAGATTGGCAACGGGGTTGACAGTGAAAAAGCCGATGATGCCACCTAGAACCAGAGCTATCACAGCTGCTATTAGGACCTTATAGATGGTTTTTATGTCAATCACCTCCTATTTTTGTAGCTAAAGTGATAAAAGCGATAAGGGCGATGGCAATCCGTTCCGCTCATGCCGCTCTTTTCCTTCAGGATTTTATAAGCTGTGCACATATGATTAATATATATTACACAGTTTATGAGGCAGAGAGAAAGTGCCAATTGGTGCAGCATTTATGGCCCATTAGTCCAACAAGGTGTTTTTTAAACGTGTCCGCGGGAGCACCACATTGCTGTCGTGTTTCAGGCGGAGTTCGACTCTCCCTCGCCTCCACCAGAAACATGACCCATTTCCTTTCTTGGGAGTAGATGGGTTTGCTTATATAACTGAATATTTGACCCTTCTTTCAAAACCGCCACCTGGAAAACAGGCATAAATGGCGGTTTTGGTTTTATGGTCACTATCGACTTGGGGCGTTATGATGCGACTTTTAATAGTATCATACATATAGAACAGCCCTCCTGTGTTGGCGTATTTTCTCAAATACTTACCTACTTCAGAAGGGCTGTTTTTGCCTTTGTTCCTTTATCTTATCCCAATTTTTCGGAATTTGTCATGCTTTTTCATTTATTACTTTGTAGGCTTTATAACAGCATTGGCGTCCAATGTAACCGCAGTCTGTGCCAGCGCTCTGCCGTTCAGCTTTGCCCCAGTGTTCAGCACAATCGCTGTTTGATCCAATATATTTCCATTGAAGACAGACGTCGTGCCAAGGGTCGTTTGGCCAGCGACCTGCCAGAAGATGTTCTTGGCCTGTGCGCCGCCACTCAGAGTAACAATGGCGCCGCTGTTCACGGTGAGGGTTTGCGCTATCTGGAAGATCCAGACATCATTTGCGCCGCCNNTTCTTGGCCTGTGCGCCGCCGCTCAGATTAACATGGACACCGTTGCTCACGGTAAGAGTCTGCGCAATCTGGAAGATCCAGACATCATTACTGCCGCCCGAGAGAGTAACGTTAGTTGGTATGATAACACCCGTCCCCCATTTATAGAGTCCAGGAGTGAGTGTCATCCCGCCAATATTTCCGGCACCCAGTTCAGTAAAATCGGGCAATTTCCGTCCAGCTGCATTTGTGTACGCGATTTGCATGTTGCTTACAGCTGTGGTCATTTTAACCGGAGTAGGAACGGCATAGTTGGCTGCATATACCTTTCCAGTAACCAGGGATGATGTTGAAAATTGATTCGAGGCATTCATTATTAACCCAAATCCAGTAATGGCCGTGGCGGCAATTGGACTCACTCCAATATCCCCAATAATTGCAGTGGTTCCAGTGGTTGAGATTCCTGATTTTGCCAGAATCACGAAATCGCCGGCCGACCCAAGGGGTACTACCGCCTGTGGCCCCTTCTGGGGTACTTTTCCGGCAGCATAAGCAGGGACGGCTGACACCAGTGTAATGGCAAGTAGCATAATGATAGCTATTGCGGATAAGTGAATGTTCCACTTTCTCATTTTAAGTTCTCCTATAATTACTATTTAGTAAATACTAACAGTGTGAGTATGTAGAAGTAATATAATCCAGGCACGTTATGTTAAATAGTTATGATATCAATGATGCGATCGTGGCCTTCGCCCGGAAATAATTGGTCAACCGACAAAAATACAAATATAACCCATTGCTTTTATGGAGAATATTCAGTTATACTAGGTCGGTTTCAAACCGCCATCAATTCTGGTTCGAAAGGGGGTGAGAGAATTTGTGATATTGGGGTGTTCACCCTGTCTTATTGTGAGACATGTATATTTCGTGAAGATTAAGCAAGAAACCGTATGAGTTTCAAGCAGATCAAATATCAATAGGGGAGGTATAGTTTCAAATGGCCAATCAATCAAAAAAGACCTGGATAGTCCTCGCAATTGCCCTGCTGCTAATACTAATTGGTGACTTACTGGCATCCTGCACTCAGACCGATTTTGGCAATGTTCAAGTCAAGGACATACGTTTTGTGGGCACGTCTAGCACAGATGAGGTAAATAACGTTGTTATGAGTGCTCTCTTGTATGTACCCAAGACCGCCACTGCCGCAACGCCCGCGCCCGGTATCCTGGCGATACACGGTTATATTAATTCCCGCGAAACTCAGGATGGCTTTGCCATCGAGTTCGCAAGACGTGGCTATGTGGTACTTGCTATGGATCAGACGGGTCACGGCTATTCCGGCCCGCCCGCATTCGCCAATGGTTTTGGCGGCCCGGACGGTCTTAAATATCTGGCCAGTCTCGATATTGTCGACAAGAATAATATCGGCCTTGAAGGCCATTCAATGGGTGGTTCGGCCGTTGCGACTGCTGCTGACGCCTATCCGGATCTGTACAAGGCAATGGTCTTGGAAGGGTCTTCTACCGCCCCGGCTCCCGCGGGTGATGCCAACTTCCCGAAAAATCTTGGGGTGGTTTTTGGACTGTGGGAAGAGTTCTCCGGTAGCATGTGGGGGGCGGATATTCCCAGGAACATTGTCAGCACTGATCAGTTGAAAGAGCAATTTGGTACGGACAAGGATGTAGTGGTGGGCCAGCTATATGGTTCTATCGAGAAAGGCACCGCCCGTGAGCTCTGGATGCCTCAAAATATACATCCCGGCGACCATTTTTCCACTGCGGCCATTGGAGATGCGATTTACTGGTTCCAGCAAACACTAAAGGGAGGCAATAGCCTACCGCCTGCCAACCAAATATGGTACTGGAAAGAGATAGGCAACTTGATCGCCCTCATCGGTATGATTTTGCTGCTCTTCCCGGTTGGCGGCCTGCTATTGCAGACCAAATTCTTCAAAGGACTGGCCGAAGCAACACCGGAACCCAAGACAGTCAAGGGCATCGGATGGTGGATCGGCGCTATCCTTCTGATTGCTATTCCGGTTGTGACATATTTCCCGTTTACGGACTTTGGTCTTACATTAAATTTTACCAGTGCAATCTTTCCGCAGATAATCACTAACCAGATTATGGTCTGGGTTTTGATGAATGCAGCCATCTCAATAGTATTGTTTGTACTCTGGCATTTCATATTCAACCGCAAGGCCAATGCGGGGAACTATGGACTGGCCTGGGGCACCAAGCTGGAATGGGGCAAGATCGGCAAAGCCCTGTTGCTGGCAATCGTAGTGGCCTTTGTCGGCTATCTAACGCTGGTATTGTCCGGCCTGCTGTTCAACGTTGATTACCGTATATGGGTCTTTGCCGTCAAACCTATGTCGATTCTCCAGTTCCGGATGTTCCTGTGTTATCTCATTCCATTCATTATCTTCTTCCTGGTACTGGCTACAGTATTGCAGGGAGAGCTGCGGCCTTTCAGGAAAAACGGCCAGGCCTTTGGCCTTTGCGGCGAAACGTGGATCAACATAGCCCTGCTGGTCATAGGATTCGTTGGGTTAATCTTGTATCAGTATATTCCGCTTATAGCCGGCGGCACACTTGCTATTACCAATGCTGGTCCTATCCTGTTTGGCATTATAGCTTTCCAATTCCTGCCTATTATGACCATTGCGGCCCTGGTATACACTTATTTCTTCCGCAAGACCGGCCATGTGTATACAGGGGCCTTCCTCATAGCCATACTGATTGTGTGGATCGTGGTTGCTTCTGAGGCTACCCACTTTGCTATTTGATGAGTAGCTGCGACTTGTAGCGAACTGATCAAAAGGGTTGTAAAACAAAGGGGCACGTAAGACGTGCCCCTTTGTTTTATGCTGCAAACCTTATCGGGGCATCAGGTGTATGCCCCAGTAACCGAGGTAGGAAAATAGGATATGCTTGGGCAACCTGCCGGCTGCTCCGACCAGGATAAATTTCCAGAGGGGATATTTCAATACGCCGGCAGCTATGCCCGCCAGGTCGAAGAGGGGGTTGGGTATCAACGCCAGTAAGAATATAGAAAGGTTACCCCATTTAGACATCCATCCCACCACTCTCTCGTAATTCGGTGTATCCGGGATAGCCATACGGCCGCTGAACCCCAGCAGGTAACCGGTGGACTCGCCGATAGTGGCACCCAGTGCGGATGCTGTGCCCACCCAGAGCGGGTCCCAGGGGTTGGTTGAGATAGCGCCTATCAGTGATGTGAAGGCCAGTCCCGGCACGGGGATAACGATGCTGGCAGAAGCCAGCATCGACATAATGAAAATGGCCAGGTATTTCAGCCCCCAGTAATTTGCCAGTCCACTAGAAAATGCAACGATATTTCTTCTTTGCCAGACGATCAGGATGATGAGCAAAATCACAAAGACAAGTGTCGCTATCTGAAGTATCCTGTCCCTGTGCCAGAACTTTTCCTTAGTGATTTTCTGCTCTTGGTTTGGCGGCTGTGACAAATTCTCCTCTCCCGATAATTCTATATTTTCGGCAAAAGCGCTGCATACTTCTCGGTCCGGCTTAGCCCCGCCTCGGATTGCACAAGCCACGTCATCCAGCAGAGCTCGATCGCCCTGTAGCCGGTCGCCGGAGCGATTCTTTCCACCAGTTGAACGAATTCAATGTCGCTTTGCGGCAGCTTTATCCCTGCTTCACGCAATATCTCGAAGAGAACTTTTTTTACAATCTTGTCCGGCATCACGGTATCGATGCCTCCCATCATCCTCAAATATTGATAGGTATTAATGCCCACTCCGCTGATGCTGCCCACCGCGTCTTTTTCCCATCCCGTTAGAGGAGCTTTTTGAGCCCAGCGTATAAGTGCGGACCTGTCGTCAAGGCTGTACTTGCTTTTCAATGAAGCCAGGTGATATGCAATGTCCCTGGCGACTTTCCATGAACGGGCGTTTTTCCAAATCTCCTGCAAGCCGGAAGTATCCGCCCCGGCCAGGTCTTCCAGGGTTCGGATTTTCCCGGTCTCAACGTATCTTTGTCTGAAAAGCTCTACCTTGGGGACCACCGATTGAAAGTAGTTAAGCCCTATGGAATCGAAGGCGGCGTCGATTACCATGAGAAGGGCATTGCTGTGCCACCTGGCTCCGGCCAGGCATCGGTCGCAATGCTCATGGACCATGGGCACGCGTTGCATATAGCTGTCTACGATCTTTTTAAGCCCGGCTGAATTACTTTTCAAGTCTTTATCTTATATTCAGCGCTGTCTCGCTCCGGCCACTATCCGGGTACCCAGGTAAACCAGAATAGCGATTACAGCGGTTATGACAATGATATCTATATAAACCGTATATTTCTCCAGCATACCCCAGTTCTCTTTGAGCACATAACCTGCATAGATTAGTCCCAGGTTCCAGGGTATGGACCCAATGAACGTAAACAGGCAAAAATGCCAGATATTCATTTTCCCGATACCGGCCGGCAGGGCGATTATCGACCTCACGACAGGCAGCATCCTGGAAAACAGCACGGCCATGCTGCCATATTTAAGAAACCACTGCTCGGTCAGTTCAAGGTGATGCATGTTTAGCAATACGTATTTGCCGTACCTTTGAACGAAGCCCCTGCCGAGGTAGCGGCCGATGGCGTAAGCTATGAGAGAGCCGGCCAGATTAGCCAGGCTGCTGACCAGCACGGCAATCCAGATTTCCATTTTACCTTCATAGGCCAGGAACCCGGCAAATGGCATAACGGCCTCGCTGGGGATGGGAAACAGCATGGATTCCAGGGTCATGGTGATAAAAATACCGGGGTAACCCAGGGTCGCTATTAGTTGTGTGATGAATTCGATAATGTAAAGTGTCATTATTAGCTGTTTACGATGCCCCATTATAGCATCAAAATCGATTTGGCCGGGGGGGATTGTTTATAGTTGTTGCATAATGATTAAGTAATGTTTTATTCTTAGTACGCGGAATATAAAATATTTTTGGTGAGGGGATACCATGTCCGGACATTCTAAATGGGCAACTATTAAAAGACAGAAGGGCGTAGCGGATTCCCGCCGCGGGGCCATGTTCACCAAACTCACGCGTGAAATTATTATCGCTACCAGACAGGGCGGCCCCAGCCCCGAAGGTAATTTCCGCCTCCGCCTGGCCGTCCAGAAGGCGCGTGACAGTAACATGCCCAAGGACAATATTGAGAATGCCATCAAGAAAGGCAGTGGAGCTGCCGAGGGCACAACGTTTACAGAGATGGTGATGGAAGGGTACGGGCCTTCCGGAGTGGCCGTCATGCTGGAAGCCGTGACCGATAACCGCAATCGTACGGTTGCTGAGATACGCAGTACCTTTATGAAAAACAACGGCAGCCTGGGTGAAAACGGCAGCGTGGCATGGATGTTTGAAAATAAAGGCGTCATAACGGTCGACACAACCGGCATAGACCCCGATGAATTGGCCCTGTATGCCATTGATGCCGGAGCCTCCGATGTAAAGGAAGAGAAGGGACTGCTGGAAATTTACACGGAGCCTAAAGAGTTTGAGAACGTTAAGCTTGCCGTCGAGAAACGCAGAAAGCCCATCTCAGCCGAAGTCACTATGATCCCCCAAAATACTGTATCCCTGCAGGAGAAAGAGGCGCTTCAAACCGTCAAACTGCTGGAAAGACTGGAGGAGCTGGACGATGTCCAGCGAGTATTTTCCAACCTGGACTACAGCGACGCTCTGATCGAAAAGCTCAAGGCTGAGGCCTAGAAGTCAATCAATTTCCCTGTTAGTTGTTTCCGGTTCCAAAAGGTAAGCAGTGCTTTAAGATGCAGGAGGATCTTCACAGCTATGTGCAAGAATAGTACTATCAGGTTAACGCTACTAACACTGGCCATTCCTCTTCTGTTGGGAGGATGTATCACCTTCACAGCACCGTCCACTATTTCAACTCCCGCCACCAGTACAACACCGTCCACTGCGGCAAGCTTGCCGGTAATCCAATTCTCGGTCAACCCTACGAATATTACACTCAAAGGTACAGCTATCCTTTCCTGGAATGTGGCCAATGCCACCACCGTCGTGATCGATCAGGGCATTGGACAGGTAGCGCTCTCCGGTTCCAGGGCTGTGTCGCCGGATATACCGGTGATATATACGCTTACTGCAGCTAATGCGGCGGGATCGGTAATAAGCACGGTTGCCCTGGCGGTGTCCCCGGGATTGCCTCCAAACTCGTCAGGAGGTAACTATCCTAAAGACTGGCTGGGCAGCACGTATACACTTGAGTATCATTATCCCTGGTGCAGCATCGCACAGAATATACCCCAGCCGTCCAGGATATGGTTTGATACTACTATGGAAGCCCAGGCGGCGGGATACCATCCCTGCCCGGTCTGCAAGCCGCCCAGATAGTTACGGATTAACATGGTTCGTGTGTTAGGTATCGATCCAGGCACCTTGAATATGGGCTATGGGATTATCGAGGAAACGGGCAGTAATTCCCTGGTTATGCTGGGCTGCGGCGTTATCTCTGTGCCGCAAAAGATGCCTATAGAGCAGAGGCTCCGTTCTCTCCACAGGGAGTTGCTCAGAATAATCGAAGAATACGAGCCGCTTGAAGTTGCGGTCGAGGAGCCCTTTGTAGCCGGCAATGCCCGTTCTGCCCTGGCCATAGGCAGGGCCCAGGCTGTTGCCATCCTGGCGGCTGCGCAGGCCGGTCTGCCGGTCTCACGCTATATGCCCACACAGGTCAAGCAAATGGTCACCAATTACGGCAGGAGCGGTAAAGACCAGGTAAGACAGATGGTCAAATTGCAGTTGGGGGTTACCGATTTGCCGGAAGCCAGCGATGCGGCCGATGCTCTGGCGGTGGCTATTTGCCACCTCAACCAGCAGCACCTCAATAGGATTTTAAACAGGGGATATTGAAAGAAATGATCGCAGCCGTTGAAGGCACCTTGATCAGCAAAGGGACCAACTCAGTGGTTGTTAAGTCCGGCCTTGTCAGCTTCGCTCTCAATGTGCCCGGTTCCACGCTGACCAAGCTCGGGCATGCAGGGACTGAAGTTTTCCTGCATACGCATCTTTATGTTCGTGAGGACAATATCTCCCTCTACGGATTCTATTCTCATCAGGAGCTGGCGCTCTTCGAACAGCTCATAACTGTCAGCGGCATAGGGCCGAAGGTGGCGCTTGCGCTGCTGACCACTCTCAGTGCGGAGCAAATCGTCTCGGCTATTATCAGCGGCAATGCCGACCTGCTCAGCCAGGTCCCGGGTATCGGCAAGAAGACTGCCGCCCGCATTATCATCGATCTCAAGAGCAAACTGGAGAAGGGTTGGGAAGGTGAGATCCTGCCCGATTTTTCACAGGGCGACAACGACGCTGTGGCGGCTCTAACGGGTTTGGGTTATTCCATACGGGAAGCGACGCAGGCCCTCAGCGGCATCCCTCAGGCCGCCGACATGACCCTCGAGGAGAAGGTCAGGCTGGCACTGCAAAGGCTCTCCTCCAGGTAATAGAAATCCCCAAGCTCCAGATACTTAATAAACTCTAAGCCTTAAATTCTAAACTCTAAACAAATACATAGCTCCAATAATAAACAGGTCATTGCGAGCCCCGATTGCATCGGGGCATGGCAATCCTTTGTTCGGGGGCGAAAGGCTAGTCTTAATGCTAAAAGATTGCTTTGTCACTCCGTTCCTTGCAATGACGTTGTTAGCCGACGCAAAACGCAAATATTGGAATTTGTATTTTGGAATTTGGTATCTATAATTATTAAGCCATGCCCGACTTCAAAATCATTTCAGACTTCAAGATGACCGGCGATCAGCCCGAGGCTGTCGATGGGCTGGTGCGTGGTATAGAAGCGGGCTTCGATAAGCAGACACTGCTGGGCGTAACCGGCAGCGGCAAGACCTTCACTATGGCCAATGTGGTCGAAAGGCTGCAAAGGCCGACCCTGGTGATGTGCCATAACAAAACCCTGGCGGCGCAGCTTGCCACCGAGTTCAAGGAGTACTTTCCCGAAAATGCGGTGGAATATTTCGTCAGCTATTACGACTATTACCAGCCGGAGGCCTATATACCCAGGAGCGACACATATATTGAGAAGGACACGGATATTAACGAGGAGATCGACAAGCTGCGGCATGCCGCCACCCGGGCGCTGCTTAGCCGGCGCGATGTGCTTATCGTAGCCTCTGTATCCTGCAGTTATTCTTTAGGCGAGCCGGAGGAATACCAGAGCTTTGTCGTCAGCATCCATAAGGGCGAAAAGATTGAACGCAACAAGCTTGTGCGCAAGTTTGTGAACATGCAGTACGAGCGCAACGATTACGACTTCACGCGGGGCAAGTTTCGCATACGCGGGGATACGCTGGAGATATTGCCTTCCTACGAAGAGATCGCCCTGCGCATTGAGTTCTTTGGCGATGAGATCGAGAAGATTATCGAGGTGGACAGCCTCACCGGCGAGCTGCTGGCGGAAAAACAGTCGGTCGATATCTTCCCGGCCAAGCACTTCGTTACTTCCCCCGAAAAGCTGGAGCTGGCCATCGTGGATATCAAAGCTGAGATGCAGGAAAGGGTGGCCGAATTCAACCGCCAGGGCAAGGTGATCGAAGCGGCACGTATCGAGCAGCGCACCAACTACGACATCGAGATGCTTACTGAGCTTGGTTACTGCAACGGTGTCGAAAACTATTCACGCCACCTGCAGCGCAGGGCCGCCGGGAGCCCGCCCTGGACATTGATCCATTACTTCCCGAAGGACTTTCTGCTCTTCATTGATGAATCGCACATGACCATACCGCAGATACGCGGCATGTATCATGGCGATATGAGCCGCAAACAGACGCTGATAGACTATGGCTTCCGCTTGCCTTCGGCGCTGGACAACCGTCCGCTTAACTTCCCCGAATTCGAGAATTTAATAAACAAGGCTATTTTCGTGTCCGCAACGCCAGGCCCCTATGAGTATAAAAACAGCCAGCAGATTGTTGAGCAGCTTGTCCGTCCTACCGGCCTGCTTGAACCGACCATCGAGGTTAAGCCGACCAAGGGGCAGATAGATGATTTAATTCATGAGATCAAGCTAAGGGTGGGCAAAGCTGAGCGCTGCCTGGTAACCACGCTGACCAAGAAAATGGCTGAGGAGCTGGCGGACTACCTTCGGGAGATGGACGTCAAGACCCATTACCTGCATTCTGAGGTGGAGACGCTGGAACGCGTGGAGATACTGCGCGACCTGCGGCTGGGCGTATATGATGTGGTGGTTGGCATCAACCTGCTGCGTGAAGGGCTTGACCTGCCCGAGGTCAGCCTGGTGGCGATACTGGATGCTGATAAGGAAGGCTATTTGAGGTCCAGGGACTCGCTGATCCAGACCATGGGCCGGGCTGCCAGGCATATAGACGGGCATGTCATCCTCTATGCCGACAGACTTACGGATTCCATGAAGAATGCCATAGAAGAAATCCACCGGCGGCGAAAAATACAGGAAATTTATAATAAGGAGCACGGCATTACTCCCCAAGGCATTAAAAAGGCGATCAAAGATATCACCGAGAGGGTCAAGGTCGTAGCCGAGGAGAGGGCCAAATACGAGGCCGGACATGTCCCGCCCGACGAGATCGCGCGTCTGATCAAGGACCTTGAATCTCAAATGAAGAAGGCCGCCAAGAACCTGCAATTCGAAAAAGCTGCCCTGCTGCGTGACCGCATAGTGGATTTGAGAAAGGATGAGGAGCTGTTTTCACCTTTCAGGAAAAAGAAGTAATCAATCAGTTGTAGGGATATAATGTCAGTGGAATATTCCGAGCAGGAGGGCAAAGTCATGGAGAAATCGTGGAAGACCCTGACGGCAGGCATTTTGGATATTATCTCAGGTGTGGGCATGATATTTGTATGTTTCGGGCTGATGTTGGCAGGCAGCATTACGGGCATCGTGCGTGATGTGCCGCAGTGGGTGCCCGGACTGCTTTTTGCTATAGCTATTTTATTTATTGTAGTGGCCATAGTAGCTGTATTGGGTGGCATCTTCGCTATTAAACGGAAGGCCTGGGGGATGGCGCTGGCCGGCTCCATCGCAGCGTTCTTCTGCTGCTTTATCTTCGGGATTGTTGCGATAGTCCTGACCGCGTGGGCGCATAACGAATTCAAATAAATATCCGCGCCGGACCTGCGCCATGGGCAAGCGGAATAACCCGATATCATCACTGATTGCAGTCTCAGCTATCATTTTAATTGCCATTAGCTGCGCCGGACCGGGCGCGCCCATATCAAATGAAGGGGGAATAGAAGTCTATAGCGGGGTACAGCCTCCCTATTTAAGGAGCAAGATTGTGGATGCAGGGGATGTGGGCAATGTTCATCTGGTTGCCAATCCCGCTGCCCAAAACCCGACCTGGCAGCAGCTCAAAGATTTCATTCAGCAGGATAAAACCGATGAAGATACCTATAATACCATTGTCAATCCCTGCGGCGCCTTTGCCGAGACGATCTACAATAATGCGGAAGCTATCGGCATCAGGGCGGCTTTCGTGGCCGTCACTCTGAAAGATAGCACCATAGGTCATGCCTGCAACGCCTTTGAGACGACCGACAAGGGCATGGCCTACGTTGACTGCACCGGTATGACCATTGAAGAATCGTTGTCCGACGCAGACCCTCATCTGTCTCCCGACGGCAAGCCGGCCAGGATATTCGGGCAGCCTGATAGTCATGACAAGATCGCCTATATTGCGGTCGGCAAAGGGCTGGGATTCGTAAGCATGGAAGTAGCAGACTCACCCGAGTACAGCTACTACGAGCTATATAAAATCAGGTTCGATAAGTTTAAAAATGACCTTGACGCCTGCAATGCAGCCATAGTGCAGTACAACAGCTACGCGGATCAGTACAACCGAAGCAGGAATAGCAGTTTGATCACCAGTGTCAACGCACAAAAGCATTTGATCAATAAGTTGTCCGCACAGGTCTCTGCGGACGCCGACGGACTGGGCGCTTTCTGGCCTGAAATGGGTGTAGTGGAAGGGGTAAAAATCTACTGGTAACCTTTCAGGAAACGCTAAGCTCTAAACACTTAATCCCTCTCCCCTGGCCCTCTCCCTGGAGAGGGGATTTCTTTTTTCCTAAGAGGGAACAGGTTCCCTCTTCAACGCCTTCTTTTCTCTGTATGCTTATACTACATCGATGCTCAACGGGAATTTGGACAGGAATTCGCAGCCTTTGGCTGTGATGAGTATAGGGTTCTCGTAGCGGAATCCTACGTTTTCCTGGGGGCAGGCATACTGCACGGCGCAGATCAGCATCTCATCCTTCTTATAAACATGGTCCGGGTTGGTCCAGTATTCGAAGGGACCGTCGTTCAGCCCGATGCGCCATTCATCGCCCATCAGCCCGATGCCGTGTTCGAAGCCAGGTACCATGTAATCCTGGAAGCCCCTCTCCTCTGTAAAGGCCAGCATCTCGTCGGCCAATGTGGTAGGTGACACGCCCGGCTTGTAGGCCTTCAGGCATTTGTGGATCAGGTCGACGAAATTTTTCGCATGCCAGAGCTGACGCTTGGTCGCCTTGCCCAGGAAATAATTGTGTGAATGATCGCCCAGCCCCAGCCTGAACATGGCGTGCAGGTCCACCATCAGGGCTTCACCCGTCTTCAGCTTCTTCCTACTGGCGGGGGTGCAGGCGCCGGCCGCCAGGCCGGTACGGTAGCCCGAAGCTATCTCGTTGCCTCCCGTAAACGACCATTCCCACTCGCTGCCCGCCTTGCGCATGGCATAGGCGGCCAATCCGGCGATCTCGGTTTCGGTCATGTTCTTGTAGCCTCCGTTCCGGATGGCTTGATATACCGCCTTGTGGCCGATGTCGACCATGCGGGAGGCCTCGCGGAAGCGGTTGATGGTGCCTGCGTCTTTGATCAGAGACAGCCTGTCGATAATTTCGTGAGCGTTCTTAAAGGTAACCCTGGGCAGCGCCGCCTTCAGCATCACGAATTCGAACAGGGTCAGGTGACCCTCCGGCAGATAGGTGCCCATGCCGGTCTCCATGGCGATAATGCCCTTGCCCGCTTTCAGATACGGCTTAATGAGCCCTGCCAGCAGTGACACCTGGTCCTGCCCGCCCATCGGGCCGTAGCCCAGGATATGGTCCTCGTCCAGCCAGGATTCGTCCTGCACACGGGCCGCGTCTATTACGAAGGTGATGGCGGTCGGCAGCCCCTCGGGTGGTATGACGATATAGGAGCGCCAGGGCATGAAGGCATCCACCGTCCATGACAGCGTCCTCAGCCGTGAGCCCAGGTAAACATCGATCCCGTGTTTGGCCATCTCCTTCTGGATGGACTTTATCCTTTTAGGAAAATCTATGAAATAAGGGTCGTCCCTTTTCAGTTTCTTCTCAGGCATTTCAATATCTCCTTGACCTTAATACTCGGTCGGGACCGTGGCGATCACCTCGTTTAGCCTGTCGACAGTCGGCGAGAGCGTCAGCGCCTTGACCAGGTTGCCTTTCAGTGTCATCTTGCCTGACATCAATGCCGAACGTGCTTTCAACTCGGCGCGGGAGATTTTAGCAAACATTTCATAGTCCGCAGTGATGGAGAACTCGGCCTTTGGCAGCGTGCCTTCCACTAGCGAAACGCTTTCCACCTTGCCATCCTTGAGCTTGTAAAAAAGCGCCCTGGTCTTTTTGTCCGGGCAGTTGGTGTAGATGGTCAGCATGGAGGACGTGATATGCTTCATTTTCTCGGGTGTGAGATCTTCCTGCAGCCTCTTCTCCACTTCCTCCGTCCATTCCTTGCTCAGATACTTGAACTTCTTGGCAGGCATCTGTGACCTCCTGTAATTTATATTTATTTTAAACGGCTCCGGGTCGTGTGCCCGGAGCCGTTTATGTCTAACAGGATTTTACTTGCGGAACTCAGCCAACCGTTGGTCGGTATCGGTAATGTCGAACTCGCTGCCGAATTCCAGCTTAAGGCTCTTGTCGAGCGTCATGCTCTCGTTGGCATTATATAGCTGTTTATAGGCCATGATGGACTGCGGACTGTTGGCCATGATCTTCTTGGCCAGGGTCTGCAGCGCCTCCTCCAGTTTCTCAAGCGGCACCGCCATATTTACCAGCCCGATGCGTTCGGCCTCTTTGCCGCTCACTGCATCGGCGGTGTAGGAAAGCTCTCTGGCTTTAAGGAAGCCAACCCTGCGGGGCAAGCGTGCGCTCATGCCCCAGGTCGGCCTCAGCCCCCACTTGGCATGGGTATCGCCTATCTTAGCCCCCTCCGCTGCTATGGCCAGGTCGCAGCCCAGCATGATCTCCATAGCACCGGTGAAGCAGAAGCCGTTGACCAACGCAATGACCACCTTGGGCACGGCGCGTATGGCATCTATCAGTTCCCTGGCGGGGATATCCAGGATATTGCCCACCTTGCCCCTCACCAGTTTGTGGTCGCCCAGCGATTTAAGGTCTACACCGGCGCAGAAGGCCTTGCCTGCGCCGGTGAGCACTATGACCTTGACTTCATTATCCTTGCCGGCCTCCAGCACAGCGGCTTTTAGCTCCTTAAGCATGCCGGGTGTGATGGCGTTCATTGCATCGGGACGGTTGATAGTGATCCTGCCTATGCCTGAATCCTTCGAGTAGATGAGGGTCTCGTACGGCATCGTTCACTCCTCCAATATTATTAGGCGGGTAAAAAACCGAACAACGGTTGACGGCCGGTTCAATAACAGTAATATAACATAATCCCTGCGTTTTGACACCGCGCTGAAGGCCATAAGATAATAACCTGAACTTCAGTCCATCTATATATATATAGCGGAGGCCTGCGATGATAAATAACGGTATACCCGATCTCAAGTACTTATTTGAGCCCCGTTCCGTTGCCCTCGTGGGCGCCTCAAAGGACGAGTGGAAATCGGGCGGCATGTTCATCAACAGCATGCTCAAAGACAGCTACGCCGGTACGATATATCCTGTCAATCCCAAGGAAAGCGAGATTATGGGTTTAAAATGCTACCCCAACCTGGCAGACATCCCCGGCGAGATCGACCTGGCAATACTGGCCATACCCTCCGCCGCCATCATCCCTGCTATGGAGGAATGCGCACGCAAGCATGTCAAATTCGCCGTGGTGCATGCCGTAGGCTTCAGCGAGATGGGAGCGGCGGGACGCGATTACGAAAAGAAGATGGTGGACATCGCACATGAAGGCGGTGTCAGGATCATAGGTCCCAACTGCATGGGCATTTTCACATCACGCGGCCGAGTCAACACGGTGGTCCCGTATGCAAGGCTGCCTCTGGAGCCGGGGGGTGTGGGGTTTGTGGGCCAGAGCGGCTGGGCCAGCGAGACCATGCTGAGGCTGGGAAGTGCACGCGGCTTGCGCTTCAGCGGCGTCATCAGCATCGGCAATCAGAGCGACCTGAGGGTGGAGGACCTGATCGGATACTGGGGCGGAGACCCTCAGACAAAAGTGATCGCCGCCTATGTGGAAGGATTGAAAGATGCCCGACGCTTTATGCAGATAGCCCGGGAGATATGCCCGCATAAGCCCGTTATCGTCTGGAAGGGCGGCAGCTCCGAGATGGGGGCCAGGTCAGCCGCCTCGCATACCGGCTCCCTGGCCGGCGACTACGAGGTCTTTCAGGCCATGTGCCGGCAGGTCGGCATTATAGCTGCTAAAAGCATGGAGGACGTCATCGACCTGGCTATCGCCTTCAACTGTCCTGTCTTACCGCCTGGCAGGCGTGTGGGACTGTTGATCGAGGCGGGTGGAGGGGCGGTGGCCTCTTCAGACGCCTCTGCCCGGGAGGGGTTGACCATTCCACAGCTTTCGCAGCAGACGCAGGACAGGCTGGCCGCCTATTTGAAAGATAAGGTGCCGCCTTCAACCAACCGCAAGAACCCGGTAGACCTGGTATGGGTCCCGATCGGGGACACATATGGCGTTTACGCCGATTGTCTGGAGATGATCTTATCCGATGTAGATGCCTGCGTAATGGTGGCCTACGGCTTTTTGCAAATAGACCAGTTCAGGTCGCGAATCGTGGAGCTGCGCGACCGGTTAAAAAAGCCGGTGCTATACGTGCCCGGCAATCCCAGTGACCAGGTTTTGGGCATGGAGATGGCCGTCAAGGACGGAATCCCGGTCTATCTCATGCCTGAGAATGCCATACACTGCCTGGGGGCCATGGTCAGGAGGAAAGAGTTTCTGGAGAGACTCTAAGTTCTAGTAATGTCATAGCGAGGAGCGTAGCGACGTGGCTATCTCATGGTCTTGAGTCAGGTCAAACCTTCGATCAAAGGATTGCCACGCCCCGATGCAATCGGGGCTCGCAATGACAATTCAGGAAACACGGGCTGCAAAGGAAGGGTGCTCCTTGGCCACGATCTGGAAGACCAGAGCGGCGGTGAACAGTAAGATGGCATTGAAGATCAGCGGGAAATCAAATCCGTTCATATCTGCCAGCCATCCCTCGAAAACGGGGCCCACGACAAAGCCCAGGTCGCAGGCCGTCCTGAAGATGCTCATACCGACGCTGGAGTTTTGGCCAGAAAGTATATCAGCTACGTATGCGGCCGGAGTAGGCCCTGTTATGCCTATACCTATCCCGAATACCACACAGCTTAGGATAATGAACTGGTAATTGGTACTCAACACCCACATCACCAGAGAGACCGCCAGGAGAATGCACCCGGGAAGGACCATGGGCTTTCTGCCAACCTTGTCGGATACCCTGCCGATGATCAGCAGCACGATTATATTGACCATGGCTATTACGGTGACAGCCAAACCTATTTCGCTCGGAGTTAATCCGAGTCGGTCGTGAGAAAGCAGAGGCAATATCTGGTACCTGGACCCGTTGTTGGTAAAGAATATGCAAAAAGCGATAAGGCAGATCAGGATAAAATTGGGGTTGCCCAGCAGATCTTTGATGCTAAGCCTTGTTCCTATTGCAGGCGGTTGGTCACCCGTTTCTTTGATTGTCTGTCTGGTAAGAGAGGGGCGTGTCTCGGGTAGCCGCAGGAAAGCCCAAATCGCCGCCAGCACGCAGAAAAAGGCATAAACGAAGAATACGGCCGGCAGGCCGAAGTACTGGCCGATAAGGCCGCCGCTGATCGGTCCCAGGCCGTAGCCGATCCATGTGCTGCCCATATACCATCCCATATTCTTGCCGCGATTGTGCACGGTACTAATATCGGCCAGCATGATCATAGCCGTGGTTGTGTAGAGGGCATAGCCGGCACCCTGAATAAGGCGGCAGGCCAAAAATGGCCAGTAGCCGGGTGCCAGCGCGCAGCCCACAGCTCCAGTGGCCATGACGAGAGAGCCTGCTATGAGGGTGGGGCGGCGGCCCAGCCGCTCGGCAATTCTGCCTGCCGGGATATCTACTATAACGCTGGCAAAGGCAAAGGAGGTTATGATGAGTCCGACCAGCACCATGTTTATGCCGAACTGCTCGGCATACAGCGCCAGTATGGGGCTGACCTGACCCATGCCCATGAGCATGAGCATGCCCTCTATACAGAGGATGAGCAGGGTCTCATTACGTTTAAAATAATTCAGCAATTCAGGCCAATAAATAGACAGAATTTATGAATGATTGACCGGCAAATCTTTAGTTGGATTTTGAATTATGCCACTTCACCAACCGATTGGTCAATCGGTGACCCAGCGACACGAGATGGTGTGTGCCTTCGATCAAAGGATTGCCACGCCCCGATTACATCGGGGCTCGCAATGACATTTGAACAGGCAGGTGTTGAAGAGGGGACTCGTACCCGTTTCGTATCCAGCGACGCGAGATGGTGTGTGCCTTCGATCAAAGGATTGCCACGCCCCGATTACATCGGGGCTCGCAATGACATTTGAACAGGCAGGTGTTGAAGGGGGGACTCGTACCCGTTTCGTATCCAGCGACGCGAGATGGTGTGTGCCTTCGATCAAAGGATTGCCACGGCCCGATTGCATCGGGGCTCGCAATGACATCTGAATAGGCATGCGTTATAGAGGGAACTCGTTCCCGATTCGTATCCAGCGACGCGAGACACGTGTTCTAACAGTGAGGTAGTCTGGGCAGAGGGCGTTGAAGAGGGGCTTTAGCCCCTCTTATAGATCGAATCCCCTCTCCCACCGGGAGAGGGCAGGGTGAGGGGATAAATCATCATCTGCCAGTGAATAAACTCGCGTTCTGCCGGGACTTCAAATATAATACCCATAATGAACTCTGAGCCATCTAAAAGAAAACGCCATCCTACAAGCACAAGTGCCTTCGGCACGCGAGGCCGTATCAGCCACGACTCGTCGAAGTTCTATAAGGGCAAGCTGTATGATGGCGCCAAGGAAGAGCAGAAGCTTGCATACGTTGAGAATAAAATACCCGTCAAATACATCAACAGGATCTTCTGCAAAAGCAGCGAGCATATGTCCGAGCTGCCCGACTGCTCGGTCCACCTCATGGTCACGTCTCCTCCCTACAATGTCGGCAAGCAATATGACGATGACCTCTCTCTCGAACAGTACCTCGGCCTGCTTAAGAGGGTATTCAGAGAGACATATCGAGTGCTGGTGCCGGGTGGAAGGGCCTGCATAAACGTGGCTAACCTGGGCCGCAAGCCGTATATCCCGCTGAACTCACATATAAGCCGGGCCATGCAGGAGTCGGGATTTTTAATGCGCGGCGAGATACTCTGGGACAAGGGCAGCAGCGCCGGCTCGTCGACTGCCTGGGGGACCTATATGAAGGCCGGCAATCCTGTGCTGCGCGACGTGCACGAGTACATCCTGGTCTTTTGCAAGCAGTCCTTCACCCGTCCCAATCCGCAAAAAAATAAGAGCACCATTTCACGCGAGGAGTTCTTGGAGTTCACTAAAAGCGTCTGGAAGTTCCCGTCCGAACGTGCCGGGAAAATAGGCCACCCTGCCCCCTTTCCGCTGGAGCTGCCCCGCCGTTTAATCCAGCTCTATACCTTCGAAGGCGAGGTCGTGCTTGACCCCTTTGCAGGCAGTGGTTCTACCTGCCTGGCCGCCCTGCAAGCTAATAGGAAATATATCGGGTACGATATAAATCGTGACTACTGCGGGTTGGCAGAGGCAAGGTTAAAGGGGATTGGGGGAGACTAGTAGAGCTTCAGCAAAGAATCGACCTCCCCGTCGGCCTTGATGGGAGGAAACTTCTTTATCTTTATCTCGCCGTCGCTGTTGAGAAAATACAGTGCCGGCCATTTGCCGGCCTGATAGGTTTCGAAGACCTTGCCATCCGTATCGAGCACCACCGGGCATTTTATGCTATAGGTCTTGATGAAGTCCTGAACGTCGGAGCTGCCCTCGCGGCTGACGATCATGACTATTTCCAATTGGTCCCTCGGCCAGGCGGCATATACCGGACCCAGCAACAGGGCCACCTGGACGCAGGAAATGCAGCGGGTTGTCAGGAAGGCCAGGATCACCTTTTTGCCCTTGAGGGAATTCAGAGAAATTTCTTTCAGGTCCGGTGTTGAAAGGCTGAAATCGGGGGCCGGGCAGCCCACAGTGGCGCAGGGCAAGCCTGAAGTCGAAGTATTTTTCTCCTCCGGCACCACGGGCTGCTGGCTGGTAGCCAGGCTGTCGAGTAGCGGTTTCGCCTCGCTGATGGCCGTGGCAAAGGTAGCGCAGGAGTCCTTAAGGTTGGTGTACTGGCTGTTTATGATGCCTATTACATCACCGTTGCTGTTGGTCATGGGGCCGCCGCTGCTCCCAGGGTAGATCTTGGCCTCGGTCTGAAGGAACTGGACAGAATCGATCCTGGGAAAACGGCAGATGCTACCGGTGCTGAGCATCAGGTGGTTGATATCATTTTCGCCGGGGTAGCCGACCACCAGTACCGGGCTGCCGGTCTGCAGTGTATCCGACTCCGTCGAACTGCCCAGCGTGGCATACGGATAGCCTGCCGGATTATCGGGCAATTTGATGACCGCCAGGTCCCTGGCTTCGTCCGCCGCCGCAACGGTAGCCTGATATTGAGTGCCGTTGTTGAGCATAACGGTTGGTGACTTGCTGTCGCCGATCACGTGCTTGCTGGTCAGTATATAGCCTTTATCCGTTATGATAACGCCGGAGCCCATGCGGTCCTCGATGCTCACGCGCACCACGGCCGGGAAGACCCTCTGAACGTTCTCATAATATTTGGGCGCCTCACAGGAGTTAAATACAAGCGTGAATACGATTAAAACAAGTAACGGTGCAAGATAATAAGATTTCACTCTCATTTATAGCTCCGGATGAATGTGGTAGAAATGTTGTAAATATTAGCATATTTCGGCTGAATATATTCATTCATCACATAGGTCCCAATTACGGCTCAATACTGTCTGAGCAGCGCGTTAAATTGCTCTGTGCAGCTATCGACGGGGGAATATTCCCTTACCTTTATGACCCTCTCGGACGATAGGAAATAGAGGGCAGGTACCTGGTCCGGTTTATACATGTCCCGCACTTTTCCTGACGAATCGAGCACCACCGGGCAGTTTATACCGTACGTGTTTATCCAATACTGAACGTCATCGAATTGTTCCCCGCTGACCACGAATACCATCTCGAGCTGGTCTCTCGGCCAGCTGGCGTAAAGGGGAAGAAGGCACAGCGCGGCCTTAATGCAAGCGCTGCAGGTTGTCGAAAAAAATGCCAGTACGACCTTTTTCCCCTTAAGCGAACTTAACGTGAGCTCTTTCTGGTCGGAGGTGGGAAGGTTGAAATCAGGCGCCAGGCAGCCAACATTAGTGCAGGGCAAAGCCAGCATTAATGTTGGTAAAGCCGGGGGAACAGACGAAGGCACAGCGGGAGGCAATGGGCCTGTTGCCAGGTTGTTAAGCTGCGGTCTGCCTGCGCTTGTGGCCGTGGCATTATCATAATATTTAGGCGCCTCGCAGGAGTTAAAAACGAGTGCGAACGCAACCAGTATCAATAATAGTGCAATATAGAAAGATTTTACGGACATTTGTTGCTCCGGATAAATGAGTTCAAATGTTGTAGATATTAGCACAATTCGATTGAACACCTTTAATGAATGAATATATATTGTGGCTGCTTTAGAAAAATCCAGTAAGGAGAAGATTGACCGCGATTTAAGGCGAGAGTATATTTTATCTCAGTATCAAGCAAGGTCATATGGCAAAAGAAATAACAGCTAAAGCTCCCCTGCTGGACAATGACGGCAACCTCACCGCTTACGGATGGGCGCGACAGCCCTATCTAGATGCCAATCTGGAGGACATTAATTTCTATTACTTTAGATTGTTTGAGCCCCTAAGAATCAAGCGCTGGCAGTACTATGGGATCACCACGCCTACCCATTTCTTCTCCTTCACACTCAGCAATGTGGGCTACCTGGGGTTGGTCTTTGCCTACGTGCTGGAGTTCAGCACGGGTAAGTATCACGAGGAGACGTTGAGCATCCCCTTCGGCAGGGGCATTATCCTGCCCCGCAACAGCAATGAGGGCGATTGCCATTACACGAAGGCGGACATCCACCTGCATTTCTTTATAGAGGACGGCAGCCGGCGCGTGCTGGATATCGACTGGCCCGGCTTTGGTGGGAGTGGCCTCAAGGCTCAGGTGAACTTGGTGCTGGACGAAGGGCATGAATCGGTGGTCAACGTGTTCCCCTATGCCAACAAGCGCTTCTTCTATACCCGCAAGGTCAACTGCCTGCCTGCCGAGGGCTTTGTCGAGCTCGGGCAGGTATACAAGATGGCTCCCGGGGACTGCCTGGGCACGCTGGATTGGGGGGTGGGGGTCTGGCCTTACCGTTCGTTCTGGCTCTGGGGCAGCCTATCACAGCATTTACCCGACGGCCGGACCATCGGCCTCAACCTGGGCGGAGGCATCGGCAACGACCCCGAGGTCACCGATAACGCCATAATTTTGAACGGTAAGGTGTATAAGCTGGGCACGGTGGATTTCAAATACGATAGCAGGGACTTCAAGAAGCCCTGGCAGATGACTTCAAAGGACGGCCGCCTTGCGCTGGAGTTCAAGCCTTTCTTTGAGCGAGTAGCCAAAACCAATGCCATAATCCTATCGAGCGAGGTCCACCAGATGTTCGGCCGCTACAGCGGCTTCGTGGTCACAGATCAGGGTGAGCGCATTGAGATAGACAATCTTATTGGCTGGGCGGAAGAGCATCATGCCCGGTGGTAGATTCCAGAGAGATTGACAATGGAAAAAAATAAGGCCAGCCCCATCAATCCACAAATATTAGTTGACCTGGTGTCCATAAGAATGCCTTTTGGAAAATACAAAGACTATGTCCTGTGTGACCTGCCTGAACCTTATCTGGTCTGGTTTCACCAGAAAGGTTTCCCTCCGGGAAAAATTGGCGCGCTATTAGCTGCTCTGTACGAAATAAAACTTAACGGATTGGGATACCTTCTTAAGCCGATCAGAAGGGACGTACAGTGAAATAGAATAATACGAGTTAGAATTAGCGGTATGAGCGTTACAAAGCGTGAAAATATAAAATCGGGCTTGCGGGTCTCAATAGTAATGAAGGCAGATCAGCGGTCCGGAAAAATAACTGAAGGTATAGTCAAAGATATTTTGACGAACTCTTCATTTCATCCGCATGGCATCAAGGTCCGGCTGGAAAGCGGCCAGGTTGGCAGAGTTAAAGAGATAATAAATTAGGATTTTGTTAACGCTGTATACGTTTATTCGTTAGGTCTCTCTTTTCCTTTATCCTTCCCCCACCCCTCTTCTTTGAGCTTATCCATCAGCCGGGCGGCGCGGGGGAAGCCGATCTGGAGCTTGCGCTGGAGGAATGAGGCGGACATCTCTTTGGATTCGAGGGCAAGCTGGCGGGCGGCATCGAGCAATTCATCGTCCATAGGTTTTCTGCCCTCGAGACCTGACTGGGCCATATCTTCGAACCTTACAGGCTGCGCTTCCTGGCGGCGCTGAGCGGACCAGAAGGTGACCAACCTCTCTATCTCGGGATCCCCGACCATCGTGCCCTGCAAACGCTTGGGCTTGGAGACGTCCTGCGGCATATAGAGCATATCGCCCCTTCCCAAAAGCTTCTCGGCGCCGGCGGAGTCGATAATGGTGCGTGAGTCCACCTGCGAGATCAGAGCGAAGGTGATGCGCGTGGGGAAGTTGGCCTTGATCAACCCGGTGACTACGTCCACCGACGGCCTTTGCGTTGCCACGATCAAATGTATGCCGGTGGCGCGGGCAAGCTGGGCTAGGCGGCACAATCCGTGCTCGACCTCGTCGAAGGCGGCCATCATGAGGTCGGCCAGCTCGTCTATGATGACAACGATGTAGGCCATACGTTCCGAAAGCGTACGGTTCTTGTTATAGTCCTCGATATTGCGTGTCTTGGTGGCTGAGAAGCGCTTGTAGCGGCTGTCCATCTCGGCATTGAGCCACCGCAGGGCCAGGATGGCCTTGTCGGTATCCACCACCACCGGAGCTATAAGGTGCGGGATGCTGTTGTAATTGACCAGCTCGACACGCTTGGGGTCCACCATTATGAAACGCACCGCATCGGGTGTGTTATTCATCATCAGGCAGCAGATAACGGAGTTGAGGCAGACGCTTTTGCCGCTGCCGGTGGCGCCTGCGATAAGCAAATGAGGCATTTTGG
>PLME01000008.1 GCA_003142375.1 Dehalococcoidia bacterium
ATCACCGGCAGGTCGGCCAGCAGCCGCTCCGTGACACGCGCAGTCCTGGACTTGGGCACCCGCAGGGTGAACTGGTTATCTTCGCAGGATATTACTTCCCCGTAATCTTTTAAGTTGGCACTGCAGTCTTCCAGCCGCACTATGATGGTCTTGTGGTCGGTGAATTTCTGCACCAGGGCGGAAAGCTCGCCGTCGAAGAGGAGCTTGCCGTGGTGGATGACGACCACCCTTTTGCAGAGCGCCTCAACGTCCGCCATGTAATGGCTGGTCAATAGCACTGTGGCGCCGAAGCGCTGGTTGTACTCGGCTATGAACGAACGTATGCGCCGCTGCATGGTGACGTCCAGCCCGATGGTCGGCTCGTCCAGGAAGACTACTGTGGGACGGTGCAGCAGCCCGGCGGCGATCTCGCACTTCATGCGCTCGCCCAGGGAGAGGTTGCGCACGGGCTTGTTCAGCAGCGGGCCCAGGTCCATCAGCTCTGTCAACTCTTTCAGTGTGCTGCGGTAGATATCGGCGGGTATGCGGTAAACGGCCCGGTTCAATTCGAAGGAGTGGATGGCGGGGATGTCCCACACAAGCTGGTTGCGCTGTCCCATGACCAGCGTGATCTGCCGCAGGAAGGACTTCTCGCGCTTCCAGGGGATGTAGCCCAGCACCTTTACCTCGCCAGTCGTGGGATGCAGCAGGCCGGAGAGCATTTTGAGCGTGGTGGTTTTGCCGGCGCCGTTGGGACCCAGGAACCCGACTATCTCGCCGGGGGCCAGGTCGAAGGAGATGCCGTCCACCGCCGCCACCTGTATGGTGCGGCGCTTGACCAGTCCCATCAGGGCGGCCTTCGCCCCGCTATCCTGCTGGCTGACGGTGAATACCTTGCGCAGGTCCTTGATGTGAATGACCGGGGGATTTTGTGTGCTCACAGTAGAGGATAATATAACATCTTGCCCGGTTTCCCCAAAATCCCGTTGATTGGTGCCTTCGTACAAAGGATTGCCACGCTTCGCTCGCAATGACGTTGTTAATATAACCCGCTTTCTATTAAAATCAGTAGATATCATTTTAATAGTAAAACTATGAATCCATCAATCTTCATCTGGACCATCTATGCTATCTGGGTTATCGTCGTTGTATATCTGACCGTTTCCGGGATAGGCGTAAAACAGGAGACCAAAGGACACTTGTTGCAGAGTTTTGGCCTCATGTTTGCCATTATCGCCGCGTTTTTGCTTCCGCTACTTCCAATATTCAACTTCCTCAACTTCGCTCCCGTAAACCCTCTTTTAAGCAGTATCGGTCTTATTCTGTGCGCCGCAGGCATGGCATTCCTCGTCTGGGGGCGGCAGCATCTTGGCAGAAACTGGAGCCAGACTGTCTCCATCAAGAAAGAACCAGAATTGATAACGTCTGGTCCATACCGCTACGTAAGGCATCCGATGTATGCAGGAGGCCTCATTGCATGCATCGGTTCTGCGATTGTCTGCGGCGGAGCCTGGATATTTCTTCTTCTCATCCTTGGTACCATTTTTCTTGGGCGCGTGGGCGCAGAAGACAAGCTAATGGAGAAACAATTCCCGAATGAATTTCCTGATTACAAGAAACGTACCAAAGCGTTGATTCCGTTCGTGTGGTGAGGCCTTTCGCCTTCGATCAAAGGATTGCCACGCTTCGCTCGCCATGACGTGTTTTCCGCGCTAGCAAAGGCGTTATCACGTCATTGCGAGGAGCCCACAGGCGACGTGGCAATCCTTATATTCGAAGACTGCCAACTTCGTACAAAGGATTGCTTCGCTCCGCTCGCCATGACGTATAGCTTTGCACAATTCGCCCTATATATTTAGACTATATACCGGATGTAACAGAGAATGACGCGATGGACATGATAGGATTCGCAGGAGAAAGTATTGAATAAGTGGTCAGGCGCCTGGTGGGGTTACCTGATAAGTCTCGGGATGGTCCTCGTGGTTACGGTAGCCGGCAAGCTACTGGAGGGCCTGCCCGCCTTCACTCCCTACAGCACGGAGATGCTCTACATCCTGTGCGTTGCGCTCTCAGCGGTTTACCTGGGGTTCGGCCCGTCCATCCTGGCATCTTTTCTAAGCGTACTGGCCTTCGATTTCTTCTTTACCCTCCCGCTATTGACTTTTACAGTAGCGAGCCAGCAGGACATTCTCAGCCTGCTTATCCTGTTCGTGGTTACAGTCGTAATCTCTTGCCTTTCGCCCAGGATTCGATAATAATCAATGAGGTATTAATTTGTGGAGTGCCGGAAGGGTATGTTAAACGGTTATTTGAAATATGTTCGGAAGGTCAGCCCCGGTATAAGTGTAATTTCCCTTATATTAACGCTTGCGGCCGTGATGATATTCGCCGGCGGTGCAGCTTGTAATGATAGTCCACAGAATCAGGCCGTTGAAATCATATCGGTAATAGGCCCCATCCCGCCGTTTACCCCGGGCGGGCCGGCAGTGGAAATAACCGTAAAGAATGTGTCCGCTGAACCAGTCACGGGTTTAACGGCCACGCTCGTAGCAGGCAGGTCATTCGATTTCAATTTTGAAGTTTCCCCCTCGGCTCCTTTGATGCCCAACGGGAGCATTAGCAGTAAAATCACTATGATCGGAGGGGGATTCGATGATACGTCAATGTATCCCCTGACGGTAAAGGCGACCTTGCAGAGCGGAACCGCAGCCGTCTATACTCAGCAGGTACAAATTAAGTCGCCCCAATGAAGCCGGGGCTATACCAATAGTGATGTATTATATTAGACAGAGATGGGGGAGCATGATTCGATGAAATGCCCTTTCGATAAAAGCGACATGATAGTGGTCGAGCACAAGCAGATAGAGCTCGACTTTTGCCTGGAATGCTCGGGGGTCTGGCTGGACTCGGGCGAGCTGGAGCTGCTGACGGCCGTGCTCAACTCCGAAGGCGCCAACCTGTCACTGAGCGAACTGGTTACCCGGCCTGCCGGGCAGGGCAAGCGCCGATGTCCCATCTGCCATAACCGGATGAATAAAATCTGGCTGGGGAAGAAAGCTGAGGGCGTGATGGACAAGGGACCTGATGTCCTCGTCGACAAATGCCCGATGGGCCACGGGATGTGGTTCGACGGCGGTGAACTGCAGAATACCCTGAGCGAGATGTGCGCAGCCCCTTCTCCTGAAGTCGTCTGCTTCCTGCAGGACGCTTTTCCCGCTGCTTACTGGCAGCCAGTCAAGAAATAGAAATAACTTCAGTGCAGTTGAGATATAAACAGGGAGGTTTACGATGATTTTCGGGATCATTATTCTAGCAATAGTCGTCATTCTTATCTTTGTCTTTATAGGCATTTATAACGGGCTGGTCGGCGCCCGCAACGGGGTTAAAAATGCCTGGGCGCAGATAGACGTGCAGCTCAAGCGGAGGCACGACCTGATCCCCAACCTGGTGGAGACGGTCAAGGGCTATATGGAACACGAGCGCGGCACGCTGGAAGCCGTGACCAGCGCCCGCAACCTGGCGCAATCGATGTCCAATGCCGGCCCTGCCGACAGGGCCAAAGCGGAAGGCGACCTGGGCAGCGCCCTCTCCCGCCTGCTGGCAGTGGTTGAGAACTATCCCAACCTCAAGGCCAACGAGAACTTCCTGGCGCTGCAAGAGGAGCTGACCTCCACTGAGAATAAGATCAGCTTTTCGCGCCAGTTCTACAACGATATCGTCCTGAAATACAACAACATGATCCAGATGTTCCCCTCGAATGTCATCGCCGGCATGGGCGGTTTCCAGCCGAGCGAGTTCTTCGAGGTCAAAGCGACTGAGGAAAGGGAAGCCCCCAAGGTGAGCTTCAGCGCCCCTCCCAAAACCGGCAGCTAAATGGCTTTGAATTAATCCTATGTGGGAACAGATAAGGGACAACCAGGTCCGGTCGGCCATCCTTGTAACCTTCATGGGCATCGTTTTGCTCCTGGTAGGTGCGGTGATCGGCTACTATTTTTTGGGCGACCCGATTGCCGGCCTGGTTATAGCCGCCCTGGTGTGGGGTGTGATGAACCTGATTGCACTCTTCCAGGGGGACAGCATCATACTGGGCATGTCCGGCGCCCACAAGGTAGGGCCGGACGACCATCCGCGGCTATATAACGTGGTGGAGGAGATGAAGATAGCCTCCGGCCTGCAGAAGATGCCGGATGTCTATATCATCGATGACCCCGCGCTGAATGCCTTCTCGACCGGGCGCAGCCCCGACCATGCTTCCGTGGCCATCACGTCCGGCTTGTTGGATAAGCTTAACCGCGACGAGCTGCAGGGCGTCATCGGCCACGAGATAGGCCATGTCAATAACCGCGATATCCGGCTGATGATGCTGGCCAGCATACTGCTGGGCTCCATCGTCATACTGTCCTGGTACGCCACCCGCATCATGTTCTTCGGCGGCATGGGAGGAAGGAGGGGCGGTTCGTCAGGCGGAGGCGCAGCGCAGCTGATCATACTGGTCGTGGGACTGCTGCTGTTAATACTGGCGCCCATCTTTGCCCAGCTTATTTACTTCGCCGTCTCGCGCAGGAGGGAATACCTGGCTGATGCCTCATCGGCGCTGTATACCCGTTATCCGGACGGGCTGGCCTCGGCGCTGGAGAAGCTAAAGGACAACGACACCAAGGTGCAGACCGCTAACAAGGCCACGGCCCCCATGTATATCAGCAACCCCTTCTACAAGGGCGGCTCGGCGGGCAACGACCTCTTTGCCACTCATCCGCCGCTGGACGATAGGATACACATACTGCATGCTATGTCCGGGGCTTCCTACGCCGACTATGACAAATCTTATAAAGAGGTTGAGAAGGAGAGCGTCATCCCGGCCTCGGCGCTTAAGGAAACTGCGGCTGTAGGGTTGAGAGAAGCGACGCCTGGGGCACAGGCAGGGGAATTACAGGACCAGTTGGACCGCACGCGCCAGACCTCGGATATGCTGTGGAGGATGAACAATTACCGGTCGCTCAATTGCTCGAATTGTGGGACTTTATTGCGGCTGCCGCCTTCTTACAACCAGCCCTCGGTACGCTGTCCGCATTGTGGATTTGAGAATCAGCTCTAAGGGATTTATACCCTCACCCTGCCCTCTCCCTGCCCTCTCCCTGCCCTCTATTAACAACGTCATTGCGAGGAGCGTAGCGACGTGGCAATCTCACGGAATTAGGTCTGGCAACCGCCTTCGTTTAAAAGATTGCTTCGCTTTGCTCGCAATGACCAGAGGGAAACTTATTTAAATGTCCCCTGCCCTCTATTAACAACGTCATTGCGAGGAGCTTTGCGACGTGGCAATCTCATGCAATTAGGTCTGGCAGCCCCCTTCGTTCAAAGGATTGCTTCGCTTTGCTCGCAATGACCAGAGGGAAACTTACTTAAAGGCCCCCTGCCCTCCATTAACTGCGTCATTGCGAGGAGCTTTGCGACGTGGCAATCTCACGCAATTAGGTCTGGCAGCCCCCTTCGTTCAAAGGATTGCTTCGCTTTGCTCGCAATGACCAGAGGGAAACTTACTTCTCTCACGTGGTTGAATATGAAGGGGACTGTGGGGGAATATGACCTTAGTACCTATTTAAACGTGACTAATTGTCTATTCATATTACGATCAGGGACGGTATAATTGAATAGTGGGATAAAAAAATGAAAATTAAGACGAAATTAATCGAAATGGCTTTCGCAACATTGCTATGCTTTATTGTCCTGGCATCCTCCTTTATCCCATCGCAAGTTGTGAACGCCGCAAATGTAACCGTCACATTGTACGTATATGCGTATGACGGAAGCACAAATGGTCAGGCCCTTTCCGGCGTGCTGGTGACGGGCAAGGATGGTAACGGGGTATCTTTTTCGCAGACCACAAATGTCAGCGGTTATATCAGCATCACAGGAGCAACCGGCGCCTGGGTTTTTAACGCATCCACGTACGGTTATCAGACCAACATATGGGCTACCTACATCCTATCGTCCAACACCCTTAAGGTAGTCCTTATTCCATCAGCGCAAACAACCTCTAGTTATGCTTATTGAGAAGATTGGGATACCCTCACCCTGGCCCTCTCCCTTTGAGGGAGAGGGGACTTTGTTAATAAGAGGGGCTAAAGCCCCTCTTCAACGCCCCCTGCCCGGAATACATTACCGTTAGAGAATATGTCCCACGCCGTCAATTACGGGAAATGGTCCCTCTTCAACGCCCCCGACTCTCTATTAACAATGTCATTGCGAGGAGCGTAGCGACGTGGCAATCTCATGGAATTAGGTCTGGCAACCGCCTTTGTTCAAAGGATTGCTTCGCTTCGCTCGCAATGACTGGCTGACCGCTATTTGTCAGGAACGAATTTAAGGGCAAAGCCGTTCATGCAGTAGCGTTTGCCCGTAGGCTTGGGGCCGTCGTCGAAAACGTGGCCCAGATGCGAGCCGCAGCGTGCACACAATACTTCGGTCCGCCTCATACCCAGGCTGTTGTCAACCTGCTCGACAAGGTTCAGCGGCGAGACCGGTTGATAAAAGCTGGGCCAGCCGGTCCCCGATTCAAACTTGGTAGTGTAATTGAAAAGGTCGGTCTCACAGCGGACGCATTTGAAAATACCCTGCCCGTGGACTTCGTTAAAGGGGCAGGTGCCCGGCGTCTCGGTGCCCTTCCTGGTGGTGATCTCGTACTGCCTGGGGGTCAGCAGCTTCTTCCATTCATCGTCCGGTTTCTCGATTTTCTCAACCGTCACTATCTTATTCTGCTTGACGTCGAAGATCTGCACAGTAGCCACGTTCATACCTCCATGTATCTTTGTATGAATTGTAGCAAGGATGCTGCAGCTAGCCCAAAATGACGTTGTCGATCAATCGCGGCTTGCCGAGTTTGACGGCCAGCGAGATGAGGACCCTGCCCCTTATGGCATTCACTTCCCGTAAGGTCTCGATGTCGGCGATACTGATATAGTCTATCTTGGCCGCAGGCACAGCGGTGATGAGCCTGGTCATGGCGTTCTTGATTAAAATGGCGTCCCGCTCACCCTTATCGTACATGTCCGAGGCCAGTTGCAAGGCCTTATGGAGCACAGGCGCTGACCGGCGTTCTTCAGGCGTCAAATAGATATTGCGGCTGCTCATGGCCAGCCCGTCCTTCTCCCTGATGGTCGGCGCCACGACTATCTCCAGGTTCATGTTGAGGTCCGAGACCATCTTCTCAATAACCAGCGCCTGCTGGGCGTCCTTCTGGCCGAAGTAGGCCCGGTTGGGTTGGACGATGTTGAAAAGCTTGTTGCAGACCGTGGTGACGCCCTGGAAGTGCGTGGGACGCGAGCGGCCTTCCAGCGTTTGAGTTATGCCCTTCACTTCCACCCAGGTGTCATAGCCCGCCGGATACATATCTTTGTCGCCGGGTATGAAAACGATATCCGCCCCGGCGCTTTCCAGCAGGGCAAGGTCGCGGTCGAGGTCCCTGGGATAGGCCTTGAAATCCTCGCTGGGGGCGAATTGTGTGGGGTTGACGAAGATGCTGACAACGGCTATGTGGTTTTCATTTTTAGCCAGTCTGACCAGCTCGAGATGCCCCTCGTGGAGGTAGCCCATGGTAGGCACGAAGCCCACGGAACCCTTGCATTTTCTGCGCAGGCCTTTCATTTCCTCTGTGGAATGGGCTGTTTGCATACTTTAAAGCTCAAAGGCCCTTAAGCAGGCTCTCATCGATAGTCGAACCATGCTCGGGACCCGGGAATGTCCCTGATTTAACCTCGCCTATATAGCCGGCTACGGCCGATTTAATATCGACGGCCAATTTGGCGTACTGCTTGGAATGTTTGGGCACGAAGTCGGTGAAAAGACCCAACATATCGTGGATTACCTGCACCTGGCCGTCGCAGTAGGGCCCGGCCCCTATGCCGATGGTGGGTATCTTCAGCCTGCTCGTGATCAGCTTCGCCAGTGGAGCGGGGACCAGTTCCAGCACCACGGCGAAGGCCCCGGCCTGCTCCAGAGCGAGAGCATCGTCCAGCAGTCTTTTGGCGGTGTCTGGGGTCTTGCCTTGCACGCGGTGGCCGCTCAACTGGTAGATGGACTGGGGGGTTAAGCCGATATGTCCCATTATGGGTATGCCGCTGTCGACGATACGTTTGACCGTGGGTGCAACCGTGACGCCGCCTTCGAGTTTGACGGCCTGACAGCCGGCTTCCTGCATGAAGCGTCCGGCGTTGCGAAGGGTTTCGGATTCGCCTAGCTGGTAGGTTAAGAATGGCATATCGCCGATGACCATGGCCTGGCTGGAGCCGCGCACCACTGCCTTGGTGTGGTGGAGCATATCCTCCATGGTGACGCGCAGGGTGGTCTCATAGCCCAGCACCACCATGCCCAGGGTGTCGCCAACCAGTATTAAGGGAACGCCGGCTTCATCGACGATTTTGGCGGTGGAGTAATCGTAGGCAGTGAGCATAACGATCTTCTCACCGTTCTGCTTCATCTCCTGGATTTTGGCGATGGTTACACGCATCACAGGCCTCCCAATTCTATTTGGCTGAGATCAGATGGTCCATCCAGTCGTCGACGTTCTTAGTGGCCTTGATATGGTTGTCGGCGTCCACATAGACCAGCCTGGGTTTGACGTGGGAAGCCTCATCGGAGGGAACTTCATAGTAGGTTAAAATAATGACTACGTCGCCCTTGGAAGCCAGCCTGGCGGCGGCCCCGTTCAAACATATATCGCCGGAACCCGGTTGGCCCTCTATGGCATAGGTCCTGAACCTGGCCCCGTTGTTGACGTTCAATATCTCGACCCGCTCGTACGGTAGGATGTCGGCCGCCCTCAGCAGGTCGGTATCGATGGTTATGCTGCCTTCGTAGTCAATATTACAATCCGTCACCCTCGCCCTGTGTATCTTACTTTTGAGCATGGTTCTGGTTGACATCCTATTTCTCCTTAATATTACTCAATCTTAATATGCATTCATTAACGGGGTAAGTGGTAAAGAAAACCTGCGACCGGATTAGACTCCAGTTCTCCGTTCAACGCGGTCCCGGATGATGTGTCTGACTGCAACAGCTCACGTATCTCCTCGGCGGTTTCCAGCCCGATATGCCCTTTGGTGAGAGCGATGGGGAGTGTTTTGAGGCCCAGCACGCGGTAGATCTCGAGCAGTTCGGGATGCTCCCGGCGCAGGGCGTTGATGTGTTTCTCAACGGTGCGGACATCCCCCCGGGCTATGGGGCCGGTGAGGCAGTCCGGTATGCCGACCCGCTCGATGTTATTGACCGTGCCTTTGAGCAGCGGGAGCAGCGCTTTAACGGCCTCATCCTGGGGTATGCCGAAGGACTGCCATAACTCGGCGGCGGTCTTCATGAGAGTTACCAGGTAGTTGGAAAGCGTGACGGCGGCGGCGTGATAAAGAACCTTGTCGCCGGGCTTGAGGGTGATAACGGTGCCTTTCATGGCGGTGGCCATCTGGCGGCCGGCGGCCATGGCCGGCTCATCGCCCTCCAGGGCAAAAGTGGAGCCGGAGATATTATGGATGGCCTCCTCGATGCTGGCGAAGGTTTGAAGTGGATGCAGGCAGCAGGTGAAGGCGCCGTACTTGTGGGCTGATTCGAGGATCTCGGTGGAGTGCACGCCGCTGCAGTGGACTATTGTCTGCCCCTCGTGCCATTTCAGGCCTGAGGCCATATCTTCAATGATATCGTCGGGCGTAGTGATGAATACGATCGAGGCGTGGTCGGATACATCCTGCGGGCGGTAATAGACGGCGCAGCCCTGAACACGCGAGGACAGCCGCATAGAGGATGAAGGACTTCTGCTGTAGACGGCGGAGATATGGTAGCCGCAGCGGTATAGTTCGCTGGCCAGCGCCGTGCCTGTTACTCCGGCGCCTATAAATCCTATTGTCGGTCTAGGCTCTACCATAGTTCACCTTAAAAAGTCATTAAAAAACCTTCTCGGCAAGGCACGAGAAGGTAAAGGTTAACTAACCCGTATAAACCGTCTCGGTCATCGCTGATCCAAGCGGACTTGTTATTCAGTTGTAGGACTTCTGCCTCACCGCCACTCAGGGTCGATGGACAATTAATATGTTAGGCAATAATTTTGAATTTGTCAATTACCCCGGTAAACGAACAGTCGCTCGACAGATTTTATACAGGAATATGACAAATTGACGTTTATAATTTCAGTTTTGGCCGGCAGCGTCCGCAGAAAAAGGGCTTCTTGATGTCGGTGTCGATGAGGCTGTTGGAGAAGTGCATGATGCAGATACCATCCTGGCAGTGTCCCATGCCTAAGGTATGCCCAAGCTCGTGGATGGCTTCCTTGAGGGCTCGTTCCGCCAGCAGTTGGGGGTCGGCCGGTAGGCCGTAGTTCTCCTGCCGCAGCAGGTTAAGGGAGATGACGGCTACCCCGCCCTCCTCACTGGCCTGGCCGAATACAAAGTTCAGCCCGCTCGTATACAAGTTAACGTCGGTGATGCCCAGCACCGTTACCCTGGCTTTGCGTGAATGTTTGAGCAGGTCGATGAAGGCGTCGGAAAGATATTGGTCCCGTTCGGGGTTGAAGGAGGATGAGGGGATGGGGAGTGGTTCATTGATCTTAAAGGGACAGCCGAAGGTGTTTTGAAGTCCCTGCTTGAGCTCCTGCAGGATAATGTCGCTTATCGTTCCTACAGGTTGAAGATCGATTTCCATGCGTCAGCTAATGTGTCAACCAGGTCAAAATCTCGGCCAGCACGTATTTCTGGTTGTTCCGCGTCAGCTCGGCCACCCGGATGTTCTGGTTCTCCCGGATGGAATCGGCCAGTGGATGGGGCCTCAGGGTGATGGTGCCGAGGACTTTTTTGGTGCTGGCCAAGGCATCCTGGACAGCCTTGATGAAGTGGGGGGAGAAAAGCTCCATTTTGCCTATCTCATCGATAACCACCACCTTATGGTGCTCCATGGCGTCGTAGATGGCTTCGACGCCGGTCCCGTCCAGGGCGCTGATATCGATCCCATATTTGCCTACCCTGAAGGGGCTGTCAATCGAGATATGGGCGAAGATGGCTTCCTTGCCGCTCAGGGTGACGATGCGAAAGCCCTCCCTTATGCCCACACTTCTTATTTCCTGCGTGAAGAATCCTCCGGCATCGCATTGCGATTGCGAAATCGCCTGCCGGATTATGCTGGTTTTACCCGTACCGGGCATACCGGTAAGCAGATAAGCTTGACCCATTAACTTTTTTCGCTGGATTCGGGCTTCTTTTTCCTGCTTGTGCTCTTCTTGGGCTCGTCGGTTTTGGCAGCTGCCGGCTCGGCTTCAGCCTTTACCGTCTTCTTTTTAACCGGAGCTTTCTTGGGTTTCTCAGCTTTCTCGACTTTAGCGGCCTTTTCAACCTTCTCGACTTTTGCGGGTTTGGCGGCTACCGCGGGCTTTTTAGCCGGGGCGACCTTCTCTTTGGCAGGCGCCGCCTTGTGGACGGGCGCAGCTTCCTTCGGTTTCAGGATATCGGCCAGGGCCTTGACCGGCTTAGGCAATTCCTTCTCTTTTTTGGGGGCTACTTTTACGACGGGCTTCATCGTTCCGCCGGAGGATATCAGCAGGGCCTTACGCCTTTGTTCTGACCTCTTCCTCTTGTGACGGTGTTTAAGGATTGCCATTTTCTTTCTTTTATTCATTCTGCGCTACCTTTGATATCGATGATATCGTTCCTTTTATATTTATTTCTTCGTGTATTATCGCTAAAGTAACTGAGGATTTCAAATTAAGCAGGTTCACAGCCCGTAGCAGTCGCGTACTTTTTTGGAAAGCACCTTCAATAGGAAAAGGGCTTCATCAGCCTTTCCCGGAGTGAGTGAGGCCAGGCCGCAAGTGGGGGTTATCAGGCTGTGCGCCGCTATTTCCTCTACGGTTAAGCCCTCCGCAGCGAACTGGGCTATGGACGTGTTGAACCTGTCGTAAAGGCTGGCCTGTGTCTCCTTTACGAGTACATCGGCGTCGTTGGGCACGATGCCCCAGGCTATGGATCCGCCGCCTTTGATAAAGGAAACCACGTCGGAGCGGTAGCAGAGCAGGGAATCGAGATAATTGTAGGCGTCAAAGCTGAGTATATCTATGGGCAGCTTGAGCAGCAGCGACCAGTCGGTCCCGCCGCAGCAGTGGACGCCCTTAAGTCCCTGTATACCGCCCAGGACCTCGGCGATGGATGAAGATACCTGTTCGTTGCTCAGGGATACGAAGGCCGATCCCAGCGAAGCCAGGTAGGGCTCGTCGATAAATATTACGGTCTGTCTGGCTGCCTTCCGGAGGAACTTCTCCATCCAGGCGGCCTTCAACTGCAGGAACTTGACCACCGCATCGGCCAGGGTATCATCGTAAATAATGCCGCGGCCGGAGGTATCCGTAACGCATAGTCCCCAGCTTATGGGGCCGGTTATCTGGCCCTTGACGATGGCATGTTCCGCCCCGTGCGAAACGGCGCAGTAAAGCCCGGCTGCGTAATCGCGGCTTATCCCGTAGTTATCGCTGTTGCCCCCATGAGCATCGGTGAAAATCTGTTCGAGCAATTGATCGAAATTGAAGCCCGGGACAATCGTTATTTTCTGGCCGTCGACGGCTATGCCCGGGAAGCCCTCACTATACTGTATATACATGTTTTCCAGGTTGGAGCGCATGGGCAACTGAGGCCAGGCCGGGATGTTTTGCAGGAAGTTCTCGACCCTGGCGCAGCCGGTATCGGCGTCAGCGTAGGGCACGCTGCCGATCATGGTCGCCATGCAGTTGAAGTTCGTCTTGTTCATGGTTGTAAAGCTATTTGATGTATTTACCTATTATTATATTCAGGTCTTTTTTAACTTTGTCAGGGATTAGCTCGGGGGCGGTAATTATGGCATTTTCCAGGGCATGGCTGCAAGCGCACTCCCTTTTGGCGGGCAGGTTGACGATGGCGTGCTTCAGCGCTTTCTTGGCCGTTTCAAGGGTCTTAAGTAAGTTGGATATGACCATCTCGGCCGAGACGGTCTCGCTCACCTCGTTCCAGCAGTCATAGTCCGTGACGATGGCCATCATCCCGTAGCAGATCTCGGCCTCGCGGGCCAGCTTGGCTTCGGGCAGGGCTGTCATTAAGATGACGTCGGCGCCCCAGGACCGGTAAAGCTCGGACTCGGCACGCGTTGAGAACTGAGGACCTTCCATAACGATGCAGATGCCTCCATCATGCACGCGCGCCCCGGTCTTATGCGCCGCGTCGTAGAGGACGTCGCTCAGGGCGGAGCAGTAGGGGTCGGCGAAGGCGATGTGGCCGACGATGCCGTTGCCGAAAAATGTGTTGGGGCGCAGGGTGCTGCGGTCTATGATCTGGTCGGGTATCACGATATCGGTGGGCCTGATCTTTTCCTTGAGGCTGCCCACCGTCGAGATGGCGATTATATATTCGACGCCCAGCGATTTGAAGCCGTAGATATTGGCCCTTGAAGGCAGCTCGGTCGGCATAATGCGATGCCCTACCCCATGGCGCGGCAAGAAGGCAACATTGACGCCCTCGAGATGCCCCAGCGTAAAGGCGTCGCTGGGATCGCCGAAGGGGGTCTTTATTCTGACTTCCCTGACCTTGGTCAGGCCTTCAAGTTGATAGAGTCCGCTGCCGCCGATGATACCTACCTTTGCTTCCTGCATTAACGAGCCTCCTGCAATATAGATTGGATAGAAGTTTTAAAGGGCGGTCTAAGTATACCCTTTTCAGTGACGATGGCCGCGATATATTTGGCGGGCGTGACGTCGAAGGCCGGGTTGGCCGCATTTGCTCCGGCCGGTGCTATGGCTATGCCCTGGAGCTTGAGCACCTCCTGCGGGCTGCGCTGCTCAATAGGGATGGAGGCGCCCGATTTGATGGAGATGTCGATGCTGCTTGTGGGGGCGGCGATGTAGAAGGGGAAGTGGTTCTCTCTGGCCAGCACAGCAAGTGAATAGGTGCCGATCTTGTTGGCTGTATCCCCGTTGGCAGCGATGCGGTCGGCGCCAACGATGACGCAATCGATCTTATGTTGGCTGAGGAAATAGCCGGCCATATTGTCCGTGATGATGGTGAAGGGTATATGCAGCCGGGAAAGCTCCCAGGCCGTTAAACGTGAGCCTTGCAGCAGGGGGCGCGTTTCATCGGCGTAGACGGAGATGCTCTTGCCCTGTTCGGCGGCTGCCTTGATTACGCCCAGGGCCGTGCCGTAGCGCACGCCCGTGGCAAGCTGCCCCGTGTTGCAATGCGTGAGCACCGTGAAGCCGTCCTCTATTAACGCTGCTCCGTGTTTGCTGAGGGCGGCCATGGCCCGGTCTTCCTCCCGGTGCACAGCGACGGCGGCCTTGACCAGTGCCTCACGGATGGAGGCAACGGTGTTTTTACCCTTAATGGCCTGCCTCATGCGGTCGATGGCGAAAAAGAGGTTGACTGCTGTAGGCCTGGCGGCCGCGAACTGCTTTAAAACAGCTTCGAGATGTTTAATATATAAGGTTTTATTGCCGGCTTTGATCTCCAGGCCTGCCAGCGCAATGCCGTAGGCTGTGGCCACACCGATAGCCGGCGCACCGCGTACTTTAAGCTGTTTGATGGCGCTGATGACCTGCCTGTAGTCGGATGTTTCCAGGTATTTCTCTTTGTGCGGCAGTTCGGTCTGGTCCAGGAGCTTTAGCCGGTCGCCCAGCCATTCGATGGGCTTCACAGCAGCCTCCGCCGGTCTGCATACAATAAATTGTCCATATGATAAATAAAGGACAGCTTTGTACAAAGCTGTCCTTTATTATAACGTATTTAGCTGAAATTGCTCAGGCCTTCCGGGACTTCCTCCTGTACCTGAGTATGAGCCAGACCACCACCAGTATGATTATCCATATCGGCGAGAAGACCAGCAGCCAGATCAAGACGGAGAGCAGGGCCTTGCCGAAGGTGATCAGGCCGTCGACGGCGGACTTAAAGATGCCTGTGATATCCCAGGTGCTTTCGCCGATGGGTTGAGTCTTAACCAGCGTAACGGATATGAGGGACATGTCGGAGGTGCGGTCCAGATACTGGATGCGGCCTTGCAGGCTCTCGATATTGCCCCTGACAGTGGTCAGCTCCTGTTGCACTGCCAGTATATCTTTGACGTTATCGGCCTTCTTCAAAATGTCCAGGTACTGAGCTTCAGCGGCCTGCTGGTTCTTGAGCTGGGCCTGAAGGTCGGTGTACTGCTCGGTTACATCCTGGCTATTGGTGTTTTCGCTTAGGACCTTGACGGCCATAGCATTGAGTTTCTGCAGGACTTCGTCGAATTTGTCGGCTGGCACCCTCAGGGAGATATCGCCCCCCTGGCTGCCGGCAGCGGGGACCATGACGGATTTATCGTACACCTGGTTCTGGTCGCCATTGTAACGGTTGGACGAGACCACATAGCCGTTATACTGGACGGCCAGCGCGGCGATGGAGTCCAGCGTCTTGTCTACATCGGCTATCTCCAGCGTGGCCGACCCGGTGCGCACGATCTTGCGGTCTGGAGTCTGGTCAGTTCCCCAGACGACGGTATTGGAGCCTGTGGAGCCGCCTGCGCTATATTCCCGTGCCGTATCGTAGGAAGGTGCGGCAGGCGCTGGTGCAATGGATGGGATTGCTGCCGGGGACGAATAAGTCTTAGATGCCTGATTGACCGTCGAGGATTGCATGAACGAACAGCCGGCCATTGCCAGGATCGAGATGATAAATAGGATGAAGGCCGTACGTTTGAATAAATTATTTAACACTATCTAACCCTCCATATATATATGTATATATACGCACGTACAGCCTTTATATTACATGAATTATTGGCACCGTGTAATGCCCTAGCGCTTATGCTTATCGGGGAGGCGATTGGTTGTGCCTTGATATTGGCTGGAATTATCTACATTGGTGCTGGTAACAGATGTGGTTGACGTGGGGATTGGCGTGGAAATATTCGTAGTGGTATTTGTCTCCGATGTAATGGAGGTCTGGTTCTCACTGGAAGTTTGCAGGGACGTGATGCGTTCCCTGGCCTTCTTGGTTTTCTGAATGGCGTCATTCAGACTTGATTTCACTGATTCGGGCGCCTTATCGAGGGCATTTTGAAGTATAGTGAGGCTCTTATCAGTAGAAACGTCGATGCTGGTCTTGGCCTCGTTGACGTTCTTAAGGTTCTGCGTGAGAGTTGCCAGACGTTTGGAACCGGCCAGCGATTTGTTATCAGAGGTCGTCACCACGGTAGCATTTTCAACGGTGATGTTTTCTGCAGCGACAGCAGCGGGCGGCTGTACGGGAGCTGTCATCAGGGTGGCGTTTTCAACGGTTGCGTTTTCGACAGCGATGACATTAGCGGGTTGCACGGGAGTCGTCACAACAGTGGCATTCTCAGCGGTGGCGTTTTCAACGGTGGCAAGGGGTAGAGGTGTCGGTGGTGGGGGTAGGTTAATCGTGGAGGTATTCTCCGAGACTGCAGCAGAAGTTGGGGTAGGAGTGGTTACTTGGGGTGGGGCTGGCGGCACAACAGGTATATTGGTGAGAGGAGGCACCACAACTTTGGGTGTGGTTGCAACAGAGCCGGGAAGGGCGCCCGAGGCTGCCAGAGCGGCCTCATATTTGGTCAGCAGGGCGTCCGCCTGCTCAAGCTGGTAGTTTAATTTTGCAGTAGTGGCTACTACCTGGTCCGTTTTGCCCTTATCGGCCATGACTGCGATTTCCTGAGCCCTTTTTTCGGCAAGGTGGGCGTAAAGCTCGGCCTTATCTACGTCGGAGGTCGTCAGGGTGAGCTGTGCCTGTTCGACTGCCATCTTAACTGTGTAAAGCGGCTCGTCCGGCATGGCCTGAGATGAAGCTGCGGCGGTGCCGCTGGAGGCTATCACGAAGACCAGCAGGGCGGCCAGGGAGAAGGCAAGATTGCGCCTCAGGTTGGAGCCGCTGACTTTTTCCTCTTCCGGTTCACGCTCTGAATAGTACTGGACATTCTGCATCCTAACGCGCGCCCAGTATTTGAATTCCGGCCTGGGTTGCACCGGGAATGCTTTGCGCTTGACGTCGAAGGCAGTGCGCAGCATGGAATCGAGCTCGTCAGAGTACTCGGGGTACCTGAGCAAGCAGCTTTCGAGGCTCTCGCCCAGGAGCAGCCTTTCAAAGCAGTCGTTAAATACTTCTTCGATTCTCTTAGACATCGATTCTACCGTAAAGCAATTTTCTCAGGGATGCCACAGCGTTGAACTGAAGGGCCTTGACCGTTCCCTCGCTTTTGCCCAGTGTTAACGCCACCTCGGCTATGGACAACTCGGAGATGAAGCGCAGCGTTGCCACTTCCCTCTGGGCATCCGGAAGCTTTCTGAGTGCGTCCATGAGTTGAAATATTTCGAAATTCTGTTCGGTGATATAAACGGGGTCGCCGGAGGATATGGCGTCGGCTTCATCCAGGCTGACGTTTTTCTCCCTGGAGATTTTGCGGATATAGTCGATAACCCGGTTGTGGGCAATCCTGAATAGCCAGGCGGTAAACGGAAGGTCGCGCCATTTATAAGAATTTATTGCCTCATATGCCTTAATAAACACGTCCTGGGTTAAGTCCTCGGCCGCAGCTTGAATATGCACTTTGAGGTAGATATACCGATATATCCTATCGAAGTGCATGTCATATATTTGCGTAAATGCTTCCTGATCTCCATTTACGGCCCTCTGTACAAGTTGCTCTTCTAATAACACCAGGCTACCTCTAAGTGACCCGGCGTCTATTATATAGAAACGTGGAATACAACGGAAAGTTTACGACGAATTGTTTTTCGATCGTTTCTCGTTTAAAATTGCTAGGTAAAAATCCGCTGTTTCAAAGGTTATTCTGTATGGGAGTATTAATGTAATGTCCAGGCCCACATGGATGGTCAAATTGATCGAGATCGGGTTCCCGCTGAGGTTCATGTTGGCCCGGTTGACCAGGCTGCCTGTGCTGGACCGGGTTTTCGATCGCTGGCTGTTCGACAGGGACGATATCATCTACATGCCCAAGGACAGGGTAGTGTCGGTGGAAAAGGACCTGGAGACGCCACGTCAAACCGTTTTACCTTCGGAAGTCATACATCGTTTCATAGATGCCGCCAATTATCACTGGGTGATGAATTTCTGCATTTGCCGCGAGAGTTCGAACTGTAAAGACTATCCGCAGAGCCTGGGGTGTTTATTCATGGGCAAGGCCGTACTGGGCATCAACCCTGCATTGGGCAGGCTGGTATCGAAAGACGAAGCCCATGAGCATATAAGGCGCTGCGATGAAAAGGGGCTCTTTCACCTGATAGGCCGAAATAAGCTGGATACCGTCTGGCTGGGCATCGGCCCCGGCGAAAACCTGCTCTCCGTATGCAACTGTTGCCCCTGCTGTTGCCTGTGGCGGTTTATGCCGGATATCAACCCGCAAATTGCCAGCAAGGTTACCCGGATGCCCGGTGTGAGCGTGGAAGTGACCGAAGCATGCACCGGGTGCGGCACCTGCGGTCCGGCCTGCTTCATCGGTAAGATCAGCCTGGCTGATGGCCACTCCGTGATAGCCGAAGGCTGCGTGGGCTGCGGGCACTGTGTGGAAGTGTGCCCCAACAATGCCATTAAATTGAGCATCCATGACAACCTGTATGTTGATAGGAGCGTGGAACGCCTGATCAAAGCCGTCAAGGTTGAATAAGGATAGGAAAAGAGTTATGCATGATGATATGACAGCAAAATATTGCGTGGTTACAGGCGCTAGTTCGGGCATAGGCAAGGAGATAGCGCTGGGTCTGGCACGGAAGGGGGCTTCGGTGATAATGGTCTGCCGCGATGCGGACAGGGGCCGTGAAGCACTTGAGGAGATTCGGCAGAAGAGCGGTAATAAGTCACTCGAGCTTTTTCTGGCAGACCTGTCATCACAGCACCAAATAAGACGGCTGGCGGCTTCTGTAAAATTGAAATTTGAGGAGTTGCATGTGCTCGTTAATAACGCTGGTGTCGTGATGGACAAAAGGGTCATGACGGAGGATGGGATCGAGATGACTTTCGCCGTCAATTACCTGGCGTATTTCATGCTGACCAACCTGCTGATAAATTCGCTCAAAGCGAGCGCCCCTTCGAGAGTAGTCAACATCTCCTCCATGGCCCACCGCTCAGCCAGGCTGGACTTTGCCGACCTGCAGGGTGAGAAAAGGTACAAACGGGATACTGCCTACGCACAATCGAAGCTGGCCGACATCATCTTTACCTATGAACTGGGGCGCAGGCTGGAGGGGACGGGGGTAACGGTTAATAGCGTTTGCCCGGGAGGTGTGGCCTCCCGGTTGTGGGAAAATTCCAACCCGCTCATCAATTATCTCTTCAGGACCTTTACCAAAGGTCCTGAAGAGGGCGCAAGGCTGCCGGTTTACCTGGCTTCATCTCCTGAAGTCGAAGGGCTCTCAGGCAAGTATTTCCAGACGAGGGAGCACCTGAAGTTCCAGCATGTTAAAACGCCGGGGGCGATGTGCAAAACATCGCCCGTGACCTACGATGCTGAGACGGCTCGAAAGCTATGGGAGGTCAGCGAAAAGCTGACTGGCTTTCACTTCCCGGTTAAATAAGATATCTTCGGGTTACAGCCCTTTGTCGAATATCATTAGGGCCAAGTCAGCCACACGGCAGCTATAGCCCCATTCGTTGTCGTACCAGGCGAGCACCTTAACCATGTTGCCGCCCAGAACCATGGTCTCAAGTGCATCGAATATTGAGCTGTGCTGGTTGCCTTTGAAGTCCGTGCTAACTAGCGGCTCGTCGCAGTATTCGAGTATGCCTTTCATTTTACCCGTAGCAGCCTCTTTAAATTTGGCATTTATCTGGTCTGGCGTGACTTCGGTATTCAAATTGCAGACGAAATCACAGAGGGAGACCGAGGGTGTCGGGACCCTGAGGGCGATGCCGTCGAGCTTGCCCTTCATTTCGGGCAACACCAGCGAAAGGGCTTTGGCCGCGCCGGTGGAGGTGGGTATGATGTTGAGTGCAGCCGCCCTGGCTCTGCGAAGGTCCTTATGGTACATATCCAGCAACCTCTGGTCGTTGGTATAGGCATGGACGGTCGTAAGCAGGCCTTTGCTGATGCCGAAGCTGTCGTTCAACACTTTGACCACGGGTGCCAGGCCGTTGGTGGTGCAGGAGGCGTTGGAAATAATCTTGTGTTTGGCCGGGTCGTATTTGTCGTCGTTCACGCCCATGACTACGGTTATATCTTCGTTGCTGGCAGGGGCGGAGATGATGACTTTTTTAGCCCCTCCCTGAAAGTGGGCGGCCGCCTTAAGGCCGTCGGTGAAAAGGCCCGTCGATTCAACCACAACTTCGACTCCCAGGTCCTTCCAGGGAATCTTGGCAGGTTCGCGCTCGGCGATAACTTTGGTAACGGCGCCATCGATGATTATGGAATCGGCGGTAGATTCTACTTTGCCGGGATAGATGCCGTATGTGCTGTCGTATTTAAACATGTGGGCATTGGTCTTGGCGTCAGTAAGATCGTTGACGGCGACTATATCGAGCTTGTCGCCGTAATGCTGTTTCATAGTGCGGTAGACCAAACGTCCGATGCGTCCGAATCCGTTGATACCTATTTTATAAGCCATGAACAAACCTCCTTATGCAGGCTTTTTCTTATCGTACGAACATGTAATCCTGGTCGAGATGCCGCCCCTGACATTCCAATCGGTTACCACTTCCATGGACCTCGGCTTGATCGCATTGACAAGGTCCTTAAGGATGCGGTTGGTCGAGGCTTCGTAGAAAATTGCCACCGTCCTGTAGCTGGTTAAATACAGCTTTAGCGATTTGAACTCGATAATATATTTATCAGGCACATATTTTATGGTGACTGTGGCGAAATCGGGCTGTGCCGTATTAACCGGGCAAAGCGCCGTGAACTCCGGTGAAACTACCTGTACCTCGTATTCCTGCTCGGCGGAAGGATTGGGCATGGCGATCAGCAGTTCCGGCTGTGGGCGGTCGCTGTATTCAAGGTTTAAGGACAGTATTTTCTTTAACAGCTTATCCTGCATTATTCTCCCGACCAGTAGACTGTTTTTTCGCCCTCTGTTACTTTTTTACCCTGCTTCTCGGCGGTCATAAACTGCAGGTGGGCCAGCGTCTCCAGCAGGGCCAGCCTGCGGTCTATCGGCTCCAGCTTATCGTACTGCACGGTCTCGCCATTGACGATCCACGGGATGTTCTTGGCTACATCGTAGCCGCTTTTCATCTCCACGCCCATCACCTTTTGAATGCCCCTCATCCGATCGCGGTGCAGATGCATTATATCATCTATCTTAGGGGCCAGGCCGCTGAAAACGGACCCATGCCCGGGAAACACAAAGCGCACTTCCAGTTCGGCCAGGGAGTTGAGAGAGTTTACATAATCACCCAGAGGGTTTTCACCGGACTGGGGGTGGTAGCTGATATTGGGGACTACCTCGGCCAAAACATGGTCGCCGGAAAACAGGTACTTCTTATTCGGTTCGTATAAGCAAATGTGGCCTGGAGAGTGCCCGGGGGTCAGTAATACCTGAAACTCGAAGGGATCCATACTGACTTTGTCGCCGGGTTTAAGCGTGGTAATGGCCTTAACGGGCGAGATATTGTTGCGTATATTCAATGAGGCTTCAGTAAGCATTTTCAATTCCCAATCAGGCACGCCGTTGGCCTTGAGAAAAGCGGACATCTGCTGCATCAGGTCCTCGGGATGGTAATAGCGGGAATCCAGCAAACCGTTTTCGATTTCCCCAGCCATGATCTTCGCTCCGGAGAGCTCGGCGATTTTGCCGGCCAGTCCAAAATGGTCAGGGTGGATGTGCGTGATAACTACATCGGTAATATCCTTCATGGCAAAGCCGCTGTTCTTCATCTCCTGGGCCAGGGCGTTAAAGCATTCGGGAGTGTTCCAGCCGGTATCGATCATCAGGTTCCCGCTCGCTCCTTCAATAATATAGACATTCACGCTGTCCAGGCTGGCGTTGGGCAGGGGTAGTTTGATTTGATTGATGCCCTTAAACAGCTCCATGAAGCTTTTTCCTCCTAAATAATTACTACCTTACGTCCTAAATATTTGGCCTTACTTCCCAGTTCCTCTTCAATCTTGAGGAGGCGGTTATATTTGGCTACCCTCTCGCTGCGACAGGGCGCGCCGGTTTTAATCTGGCCCGAGTTCTCGGCTACAGAAAGGTCGGCGATGGTGGTATCCTCGGTCTCTCCCGACCTGTGGCTGATGACGGCCGTCCATCCTGCTTTACGGGCCATATCGATAGCTGCCAGGGTTTCGGTGAGGGTTCCGATCTGGTTGACTTTGATCAGTATCGAGTTGGAGGCCTTCATATCGATTCCCTTTTTAAGCCTTTTCACGTTGGTAGTGTAGAGGTCGTCGCCCACTAATTGCACCTTGCTGCCCAGCTTCTTCGTTAGTAAAACCCAGCTTTCCCAATCGTCCTCATCGAGGCCGTCCTCTATACTGATAATTGGATATTTTGCGACCCAGTCGGCATAGAAGTCCACCATCTCAGCTCCGCTAAGGGTGCGGCCCTCGCGCTCCAGGATATACTTACCGTCCTTGTAAAAGCTGCTGGCCGCGGCGTCGATGGCGATATTGCAGTCATCTCCGGCCTTATATCCTGCCGCTTCGATGGCAGCGAGAATAACCTCGATTGCATCCTTATTCGATGGCAGAGAGGGTGCGAACCCTCCCTCATCTCCAACGTTGGTATTAAGCTTCCTGCCACTTATCACTTTTTTCAGGGAGTGGTAGACTTCGCATCCCATCTGCATGGCCTCTGCAAAGTTATTAGCACCGGTCGGCATGACCATGAATTCTTGCAGGTCAGTTGAGTTCTCAGCGTGCTTGCCGCCATTGAGGATATTCATCATGGGAACCGGAAGGGTAACGGCTGATTCCCCCCCTATATACCGGTAAAGCGGTTTATTCGCCGAGTTAGCCGCGGCGTAAGCCGCAGCGAGTGAGACCCCCAACATGGCATTGGCTCCCAGGTGCGATTTATCGGGAGTGCCGTCCAGCTCGATTAATCTGGTATCCAGCTTTTCCTGACTTGAGGCATCGAAACCGATGATGGCCGGTTGAATAATTTTTACCACGTTGTCTACAGCTTTCAGTACGCCCAGGCCGCCGTATCTCTTTTTATCGCCGTCCCTTAGTTCCAGCGCCTCGTATTTTCCTGTACTGGCACCCGACGGAACAGCGGCCTTGCCGCTTGCACCGCCATCCAGGAATACTTCAACTTCTATGGTGGGATTTCCCCTGGAATCGATTATCTGGCGTGCGCTGACGCCCTTTATTTTCTTGTTGTCGCTCATACGTATATTCCTCTATTAAATTATTCGAAGCGTTTTGGCCGGGGTGAGATGATTAACATAGCGATAATTTGAAGCGCTGTCATTATACCATCCGTTTTTTTTAACGGACAATCTGAATTGAACAGGCTGGAAATACGAGAAGCGGTCAGGGAGACTGCTGTCATTAAATGGCCCCGTGCCTGTTGAACCTGTTCATAGCTGCAGTCATGCCCTCGGCCAGGATGCATGAAATAGCTTCGGCGGCGCCGTTTAAGGCTGGTTGAATTAGATCTGCTTCATTGGAGGGAAAATCGCCCAGTACGTAGTCGATAATATCTTCCTCGTCTTTTAACCGGCTGGTAGTATTTTCGGGTCGCGATATGCCTATTCTAATGCGATAGAAATCCTGGCTGCCAATGCAGTTGATAATGGATTTGATTCCCCGGTGACCGCCGGAACGGCCGCCCATTCTGAGCCTCAGCCTGCCGGTAGGCAAATCGAGGTCATCGTGTATTACAAGCAGCTCGTCAGGATCAGCATGAAACTTATCCATCAGGCACGCGACAGCGTTACCGCTGAGGTTGACGAAGGTGCGGGGCTTGACCAGCAAGACCTCTTGATCGGCTATCAGGCCGCGTCCCGTGTCTGACTGGCAGAGGCGTTTATTGACGGGAATGGAGAACTTCTCCGCCATGTAGTCAATACAGCGGAAGCCGATATTATGGCGGTTGTTTTTGTATTTGTTCCCGGGGTTGCCCAGTCCTACAATAATTTTCATAGTTCTTCGTGTATTATTTCAGCCTAGCCTCAGCATCGTTCAGTACAGCCAGTAATTCTTTTTCATTGAGGAGCCGGGTGCCAAGGGATTGTGCCCTTGCCAGCTTGGAGCCCGGGTCTGCCCCGACCACCAGGAAATCGGTCTTGCGGGTCACGTCCGATCCGGCCTTACCGCCAAGCGCTCTGATCTTCGCCTCCAGTTCCGGCCTACCGGCCGACTCCATCCTGCCGGTGATAACGAACTCCTGCCCTGAGAGGGGCAGGTCCTTGCGCAAGCCCTCAGCCGATTCCATCTTCACTCCCGCCTTCCGGAGTTTATCGATAATGGCAGTATTCTGAGGCTGGCGGAAAAAGGCCAGAATGCCTTCCGATACCTTGGGGCCGATGGACGGTATGTTCATCAACTGCTCGCACCCGGCCTTGGAAAGTGAATTTATACTGCTGAAGTGCTGAACCAGCACAGAGGCGGTCTCGCCGCCGATGTTGGGTATACCTAGCGCGAAGATAAGCTGTGCCAGGGGCCTTTGTTTGCTGGCCTCGATAGAATTCAGAACCCGTGAAACGCTCTTATCTCCCATTCTTTCCAGATTCAGCAATTGCTCACGCTTGAGGTAATAAAGGTCGCCGGAGTCTTTGATGAGCCCCTGTTCGAATAGCGACTGGCAGAGCTTTTCGCCTACGCCGTCAATATCCATGGCGCCTTTGCTGGCGAAGTGAATAATGGATTCGAGGGCCTGCGCCGGGCAGGCAGTATTGGTGCAGCGGTGCACTGCTTCACCCTCAATCCTGATAACCTCGGCACCGCATTCAGGGCAGGTTTTAGGCATGTAGAAGACCTTTTCATCTCCTGTGCGACGGCTGACAATGGGCTCAACGATCTCCGGTATGACCTCGCCGGCGCGCTGCAACAGCACCCAGTCTCCTATGCGGATGTCCTTGCGATGTATATCGTCCTCATTATGCAACGTGGCCCTGCTGATGGTGACGCCGCCGATATTGACCGGTTCGAGTATGGCGAAAGGATTGAGGCTGCCGGTCCTGCCCACGTTTATCCCTATATCAACCAGCCGGGTGGTGCCCTGGACAGCCGGAAATTTGTAGGCTATGGCCCAGCGCGGGTCATGGCCGACGGCACCCAGTTCCTCCTGAAAGGCGATGGAGTTAACCTTGATGACCACGCCATCGATGTCGTAGGGCAATTGTTCGCGCTTATCCGTCCACCCATGAAAATATTCCTTGACTTCATCGATATTGCGGCAGTGAGTGACGTGGGGGTTAATTTTAAATCCCAAAGACTTTAAATACTGCATGATCTCCCAGTGGTTGGCGGGTAAATTCCCGCCTTCGGCCCAGCCCAACTGATATATAAAGGTATCCAGGGGACGGCGGGCGGTTATCTTGGAGTCGAGCTGTCTTACCGAGCCGGCCGCCGCATTGCGGGGATTGGCAAACAGGGGCAATCCTTCTGCGGCGCGCTCATCGTTGAGCTTCTTGAGCCCGTCTTTAGGAAGGTAGGCTTCGCCTCTGACCTCGAAGCTTAAAGGTGCTTTCTCCGGCACGGAAAGGGGGATGCTCCTGATGGTCTTAAGGTTCTGCGTTATATTCTCGCCCTGCAGGCCGTTGCCGCGTGTAGCTCCCACCGTAAAAATGTGGTTTTCATAGGTCAGCGCAACGGCCAGGCCGTCGATCTTAAGCTCACAGACAAAGTCGAAATCATGGCCGGGTAACAAGTTGGAAATACGCTTGTGCCAGGCATCCAGGTCCTCATCGCTGAAGGCGTTGGCCAGGCTGAGGAGAGGACGGGGATGGTTCACAATGCCGAAGGCTGAGATCGGCTCTGCGCCTACCCTCTGGGTGGGAGAATCGGCGGTAACCAGGTCGGGATGCGACTCTTCCAGCTTCTTTAGCTCCTGCATTAGCGCATCGTATTCAGAGTCGCTTATCTCAGGGCTGTCCAGGACGTAATAACGGCGGCTGTGGTAATTAAGCTGGTCTCTGAGTTGGGCTATCTTCTGCTTGACGCTATCGATTTCTGCCATCTGAATTTCGCTATTACAACCCGTTTGTGAAGATTATATCATTTAGTCTGGCTATTATTGTATAGGGATTTACCTATAACGGCCTTTGTGACATAATCGTAGCTGTGAACAAGGATATGGATGGCATAAAAACTCCTGATAAGGTCAAATTAAGTAAGCGTGATCCGGCCCGCTGGCACACGGTTTATTCCATTATAAGCACAGCTGTGGAAGAAGCTGCAATTGCGGCCCTGATCTTGTGGATATTGCCTATCTTCGGGATTGTTTTGCCGGCCTGGGGACTATGGTTGGCCCTGATCGTTTTCGCCATATATTCATATATCATGTACCGCATCGGGCATCCCACCATATCCTACAGGAAAGTCAGTGCGCCCGAATCGATAGTAGGCAGTACGGGGGTGGTGGAAAAAGACTTGAACCCGGATGGTTTTGTGAGGGTGCGGGGGGAGTTATGGAAGGCACATTCTAAGGATGGCTACCTGGCCAAAAACCAGGAGGTTACCGTGTCCGGGATAGACGGTCTAAAGCTGACCGTTAATAAAAAACCGATTGATTATCGCTAGTATGGTGATAGGGCACTGCTCCCGAAACCGGCATTAAGCGTGTCTGGCCCGCATACCCGGCGCTGGCAAGCGCTTCCTGAATATGCGGAATATCTTCGATCCCACCGGCTATCCAGAGGAGTGAGACATGGGCCTGGGACGTTATTTTATTAATATGCGTTACAAAGTCTGCATCGCCCGGCTGATAATACTCCACCGGGCCGACCTCGAAGCCGTCCACTGCCGACTTCTGCCTGATATCATCTACTGCTGCGTGGGCGGCCGGCAAATCGATTGCGATCACGGCGGCATAGGACTTGGCCGGGTCATAAGTGACATGGCTCTGACCTGCACACGATACTGAGAGTAAGGAGAGCAATATGATAGCGAGCGCAAATATGTGTACAGTATTTCGGGGTTTCATTTTTATCCTCGCTCAGTGAGTTTCAGAGTTTATATTATACATCCCGCCGCGGTTTGACGAAAGATGATCGTGTAAGGGCAGCTTACACGTACAAAAGGAGACGATTAGCGGTCAAAAAACGGCTTGTCCAGGCTGCCCTCATTTGAATAGCCTGCCTGCTCCCAGTAGCCCCGGTAATTTTCATCGTTAGATAGCTCTATCTCGGTTACCCACTTGATCCATTTATAACCCCATTTCTGCTCGGCAACCAGCTCGAAGGGAAAGCCTCGCTCGGGAGGCAGGATAACGCCGTTCATCTTATAGGCCAGCAAGATATTGTTATCCCGAATGTACTGGAGGGGAAGAGAAGTGGTATAGCCGTCATAGGCGTGGAAGATGACAATTTTGGCTTCAGGTTTAACACCGGCCCGGCTGATAAGGTCGTCGACCAGCACGCCTTCCCACAGAAGGGTGACCGACCAACCCTCGACACAATCGAGGGTAACCAGCTTTTGATAGCTTTGATGGTTATTAATAACGTTTTCATACGTATATGTTATGGGCTGATCAACGAGGCCGTCTACTTTCAAGCGGTAGGTCAGATTATCTACATATTGAGGGCCTTTGATGGAGTTCTCGTGGAAATCCCCGATGGAAGACAGCTTTTGGCCCTGGTATTCCTTGATCTGCACTGACTCCAATTCCTTCAACGTCCCCGAAGTCGCCCCGGCCGAGCAAGCCTGCAGAGCGGCCACCAGTACCATAGCCAGGACAATGAATATGTAAATGATCTTGCTTTTCATATTGTTCTTCTTCAGCCAGTTATTGCCAGGATGATTGCTACTGAATAATTATCTCGCCTGTTCCTCGTGATATGTGCTTGATCAAGAATTGATTGTCTGAACCGTAGGCCCAGATAATATTATTGGTGCCTTTGACCAGTGCCTTGTGGTATTGGTCGCCAGGGTCGAGTTTGCGCTTGAATTCGATAATGGTGTAGCCATCGACCTGTTTGCCGCCGTAATCCACTATTGAATACGTTCCTCCCAAGGTAGTTACGTCAGGGTGCGGACCGAAATTGCCCACACTGTATTGATCGGCTACCTCCACCTTGGTGCCGTTGAAATAACCCTGAACGATATTGGCATTTTTCATAAACGTTTCGGCGCCGAAGCCTACGGCCACCCAGCCCATGGTCTTGGCCTTCATGCCGATATATATGTAATGGTCGTCGTTGTACCAATTGATGTCAAAATCACCAAATGCCTTGTGGTTCAGATATTCGCCGGGTGTGATGATGCCGTCGGCGACCCAGGGGACACCGCCAACTGGAGCAGCCGCAGAGGGTTGATCTGGTGAAGTTGAAGGGGCGGCAGGGGTTGTCTGTTGAGGCGCCTGACAGGCTGAAAGGCCGATTATCAGTACGGCGAATAGGATGAACAGATATTTTGTCAGAGACCTGTGATAGCGATGGGACGTTAATAAAAACATAATACCTCCCTGTTCAAATAAACGAGATTTTATGCGGGAGTTTCCCTTATTAAAAAATGGGGGGGAATACTCTCCTTATCATTGGGGTGATGTCAACCCGTTTGTTACTACCCAGAAATGATATCCTTGAATTTTACAGGATCTGTCGCATAGAGAACAGCCCGTTCCAGGGCTTCTTCACGGGAATGATGAACCTGGAGATAGCCGGGGTTGTTGGCCATTTTGAGGAATGCCTTACGTGACGGATATTGGACTAGCATTACAATATCCCACGTCTCTATTCCATTAAGTAACTCTTTTGCCTTGCCGAAATAAAGTACCTTGCCGCCGACGCTTTCGAGGAAGGGACCCGATTCCCTGATGTAGCGAAAATATGCCTCCCGGCCTCCTCCGTTCTTAAACTTTAAGAGATTGAGCATGACAAATGGTTCTTCGTTTGTATTACCGGCTAATTCATGAAATTGATCTTTGTTGGTTTGGATGCCAGCCATACATTTTTTCTCCTTAAAGAATGGAATACGGTGACTTCACAATCCAGCTTGCAGGGTAGTGATTCATTCCTTTACTTTTCCTTCTTTTGTGCCAGGTATTTCTCAGGATTGGCATCGAAAGCTCTCTTGCACCCGATGGCACAGAAATAATATTTTTTACCCTTATATTCGGATGTCGCCGGCGCCTTCTTTTCATCTACCTTCATGCCGCATACTGGATCAATTGCCATGTGAACACCTCCCTCATTAGTAGACCTCTAAGCTAGCAGGTTTCATATTAACTCAATAATTCTATGCCTTTTTGGTCCAGGACGTAATGTTCTCCCGACCGCCTGACCAGCCTGGCTTTCTCAAGATCGCGAAGGCCGCTTTTAATGAGGAATAAGGCCAGCCCGGTGCTCTGGGCGATCAGTTCCGGAGTCGACATCTCGGCGCTGATGGCCAGAAGTATCTTAGAACCCGACTCCGTCGGGGCTCCGTCAGGTCCGACTACTGCCATATAATTTTCACCTCATTCCTGCCAACTATATTGTACTCGTATTCATAACGAGATGTGATCACAGTTCAAGGTGCTGTTCCCAAACGCCGTGTTGATTACAGTAGGCAAATGAAAACAGGTGCTTGAATTGTGAAGAGTCGATTTCAAATTGATAGACGGGTTTTCCGTCTCCCGGACGGAAAACTTTCCTTCCCAGGTCCAGTACCTGGCCGTCCTTCTTGGCGCCAAAGGCCTGTACCCAGACTATGTAATGCTCCGGCGTACTGGGGTGTGGGGCCTGCTTGCCCACCTCGATTTCTACCAGGTCTTTACCACCGGGGCCCTGTCCTTTGGCCATCTCGATAAAGGGGATATGCTTTTCCTTACCCTCTGAGGTCCTCCCTCTGATCAAGTCACTGAAGCGCACGACCTTACCCGGCTTTTCCTTTTTCATCACCCGGTGTGCGACCAGTTTGGAGTCAAGCGTTCCTATACCCCCGCAATCCGGCGTATAGCAGGTCACGTCCATGAAAGCGCATTTGATCTTACAGCCCGGGCATGGCTCGGGCGGTCTGGCGTTCTCAATCACAAAACTACAATTCTCACACATCCAGTACGTCATAACCTCACCTCATCTCCAATTTATTTATATCCACGTTCCCTGTGCTTCTGAGCGATGGTTTCAGCCAGCTTATCGAGAGCTTTGAAATCATCGTCCCCGGGACTGCCCTTGATATAGACAGGTTCCAGTACCTCCAGTTTGAGGTTGGATAGCATGCCGGTAATTTGTTCGATGGCCCTGCTGCCCCAGCCGTATGACCCGATGATGCTGGCAAACTTCAAATTGGGCCTCAGCGCGTTGGCCAGGAAGGTAACGTTGGCAGCCAGCGGGTGCGCACCGCCCAGCACCGTGCATGTGCCCAGCACCAGGGTGGCAGCGTCGACCAGCGCGATGGCCAGCTTACCGGGATCAGCTACCGTAAGGTCGAATTGTTTCACATTGACGTTCCTCTCGGTCAGTGCCTGTGTTAAGTGTTCGACCATCTCACGGGTGCTGCCGTGCATGGATACATAGGGGAGCAGGACTATATTCAGCGGCTCATCATATACCCAGCTCCTGTAGGCGCTCAGGATGAACTCCGGCTTGTCATAGGCCGGGCCGTGGCTGGGAGCAATGATATCGATCTTATAGTCTTTAAGCTTGTCCATATTTTTCTGGATATTGGTTCTGAAAGGCATCATTATCTCGCCGAAATACCTTTTAGCGGACTCATATACCAGGCCTTCATCCTGCACGTAAAGCGCTGATTGCGCCAGGTGCGAGCCGAAGAAGTCACAGGGGAAAAGCACTTTGTCTTCCCGCAAATAGGTCAACATGGTCTCAGGCCAATGCACCCAGGGAGCATGGATGAATTCCATGGTACGATCTCCCAGCGATAAAGTATCCTTATCATTCACAGTCTGGAACACACTTTCATCCAGGTGCAGGAGGTCCATCAGCATGCCTTTACATTTTGGCGTGCATATAACACGAGCCTCAGGATACAGGTCCAGCATGATGGTGATACTGCCGGCATGGTCCTGCTCAGCATGGTTACATACAATGTAATCGATCTGTTCTACATTTAGCCGGTCAAGGTTGTCGATGAGCACATAGTCCATGGCAGGATCGACCGTATCGATCAGGGCTGTTTTCTCGCTGCCCTTAATCAGGTAAGAGTTATAGCTGGTGCCGTCCGGCAGCGGTATAAGAGAATCGAACAGTCGCCTGTCCCAATCGACAGCTCCTACAGAATATATTCCTGGCTTAATCTCGTGATAACTCATTGAACACTCCGTTATAGTTTATTAAATTGGTCTTTACTGGCCCCGCAGACCGGGCATGTCCAATCTGCGGGTATATCTTCAAATTTGGTCCCCGGCTTGATTCCGCCATCAGGATCGCCTTTTTCCGGGTCGTAAATATAACCGCAAACAGAGCATTGATATTTATCCATCTTTATTTTCTCCTCCTTATTATCTGCAATATAGCTGGATGCCGATTTAGGCGTGGTGCCGCGCTTGACCTGCTGGTAATAAGCGTATGTCAAAGGTTCCGCTTCTTTTATAATGCCGGCATCGGTCAGCAGGCCAACGAAAATAGTATGTGTGTGTACATCCAGGTGGCTGATTACCTTGGCCTCCAGGAAAGCGACTGTATTATCGAGAACTATGGGTGACTGTGTAACTCCGCGCCTATAATTCACCCCGGCGAATTTGTCGATTTCCCGACCGCTTTTGAAACCAAAAGTGCCTATGAATTTTAGGGGGGTTTCCTGCGCCAGGATAGAAACGGCGAATGCCTGGCTGCTGGTAATGTATTCGTGTGTAAGGTTATTGCGGTTTACAATTACCCCGATAACCGTCGGTTCAGCGCAAATCTGCGTGGCAGTATTAATGATCTGTCCGTTGATTTTATCACCTTTAAATGAAGAGACAATATACAGACCGTACGAGAGCGCGTGCAATGCTTTGGTATCCACTGACTAATTCCCCCTGACGCTTTATTTCAACCTTTAATGAAATCTCAATATTGCTTCAATTAGATGCTCTAGACCCCATCGAGATGGGGATGCTCAGTCCTGGTAAACCAGCCAACCGGATCGGATATATATTCCTTATAATCGATCAGGGCCAAATAGTGTCCCTGTTCTTCAGCAGCTATGCACGAGAAGAATTTCTTTTCTATATCGGCGGCCGATTTTAGCGCCTGCTCTTTGTAGAAGTCCCTTGATTTAATTTCCATGTCCACAGCTTTGGCGGTGGCGTCAAGAGCATACTGGTTTGGTTTGACTGTTTTCCCCTCACTTTTTATGGCTTGACCGAACAATGTTATGAGCTGAAAAGTCTGGGCCGGCTGCACGATCTCAGCAGGCCATCCCTGCTTATCGACGGTCGCCTTGTAAATGGCCTCGAATTTTCTTCTGTGATGGTCCTCCTGCTCAGCCAGGTAGGAATAAAGCTCCCTGCCTACCTTGTTATCTATCTCCTGGCTGACCAGCGTGTAATATTTTTTGCCATCGACCTCCATTTGTATAGCATATTTGAGCGCTTCGACCAATCTGTGTTGTTCATCCATCATTGGCAAACTCCTATTTTGTTCTTTGCTTGCGTGCATTGTACCTGGCCTGGCCTTCTGAGAAAAGCTTCTCCTCCTCCTCTGTGCTGATGATGAGGGGAGGGACCTCAATAGCCTTGCCGTTGGTATCCAGCGCAACGAAAATGAACGTTGCTGTAAGCACCAGCCTTTTCTCTCCGCTGAGCATATTTTCCGCTGTGGCTATGATGCCGGTCTCCATTGTCGCATGGCTGACGAATGTCAACCTGGCATCAATTGTGACCAGTTCGCCTACATGTACAGGGTTCTTAAAGGTAATAGTATCCACCTGAGCGGTTACCACAGGATGCTGGCTGTGCCTCAGGGCGACTATAGCGGCCGTGTTATCCATCATTTTCATCAATTCTCCGCCGTGCACAAAGCCCACCGGATTTGTCTGGCTGGGCATCATTATCTGCGATAAGGTGACGGCGGAATGGCCGACGGTCTTACCTTTAAGAGGTTCGGAAGTATTTAAGGATTTGAGAACAGCCTGCAGGTTTTCACCGTGCTTTTGTTCCACTCTGGCTGTGAGTTTAAAGAAGTCTGCTATAGCGGAGAAGCCCTCTTTCCGAGCGATGGCCTCCGCCTCCGGATAGAATTTTTGCGCTTCTTCGAACTCCCGCTCCACGGCATTTTCAAGATTAGTAACTGTATTCGGGGATCCGCCCAGGAAATGGAATTCATGAGTGGCGTGCTCGGCTTCGTTAGAGGAGGTCGCCTCAAAAATATCGGCAACCTGTCCCAAGCCCTGCTGACGGGCAGTATCGGCATAATATTTATAGCGTGCGCGAACCAATAACTCCCTCGAAAATGCTTTTTCCAGCATTTGTTCTGTTTGGCTGCCTTTGAGATCCATAGCTATTTAAAACATCCTGCGAACTCCACCTGGTATTCCAGCAATCGCCGGAGGTGGCGCTTTTCTTCATTTAGTATCTTTTTAACTGCCTCCTTTTCCGGATTCTGCACTAAGCTACGCAATTCCGTATAGAAAAGGATGCTATCCTTCTCGGCCTGTATACCTGTTTTAAGTGCTGCAGACGGACCTGATTTAGCAGCCCGGCTCTTGGCGGCAGCCGTACTTGGGAAAACCGTATCTTTAATCAGGGCTTTAAGATATTTACGATATTCTCCCTTATAGCTTTCGGGAGGTGCTGACTTACCGATCTTATTCCATAACTTTCTAAACGTTTTCAGATGTCTCTTTTCGGCCGACGCCAGGTATTCATAAACAGCTCTGGTCGATAAATCCTGTGACTGCTCTGCAATTGCCGTATAGAAAGCGAGTCCGGTTCTTTCCATTTGCATGGCAATACGATATAGCTCGCTGCTTCTAAAAAATTCTGCCATTCCTCACACCTGCAAATCGATATTTATGGAATTATCAGCCTGATACGTTTATAGTCCGCCGTTTTCGACTTCCCCATTACCATTCTTGTTTTTGTATTTATCACGGTTACCCAATTATAACAATATTTTAGCTTGCTGAAGTAATAAAAGTCACATATTGAGAAAATATGTCAGGGACGTAAAAAGAGCCGGCCTTTGGGGCCGGCTCTCTATAGTTGCTAAAGGAGCTGGTCTGGCAATTACTGCGCTATTTTTTCGATGGCTTTGAGCTGCGTATCCATGCCTTTGCCAAAGAGCTTCAACCGGATAGGCTCGTCATGCCCATATTTCTTGTATACACGGCATACTTCGCAGATGCTGGTATCTTTGCCGGTTGCGCCACGGTCATCTAGCTTGCAGTAAGTACCTTCGATCTCCCAGCAGGGCAGAAACTGGTACCTGGTCGCCGGGCACTCGTCTTTAATCATTTCGGGACAGTGGCATTTTTCCCAGCACGGTTGCTTGTCGGTCCAGAAATTGAATTGTGAAGTCCCGTCGCCTGTTTCTACCTTTTGAGTCCTTTCCATCAGTTCAGCCATTTTAGTTGCCTCCTTTAGTATTTTTCTAGCTTTGGTCTCTTTTACACATTAAATTTAACATTTGTTACGGCGTGCAGCATCCGTCATGAAGCTTAATTTAAATTTGCGCACAAGCGCATAAACGGTACAAAAGAATTAAGCCAAAATGCGTAGCGCCGATATAAAATATTTGGATGGCCTGCCTTTTTAGGGCACAATAATCACGGAGTTTTTAGTGCGATGGCGAATGGAAATGAAAAATTGAACCACCTGGCCGGCCAATCGAGCCCCTACCTTCTACAGCATGTAAAGAACCCGGTAGACTGGTATCCGTGGGGGGATGTGGCGTTTAACAAAGCCAGGAAAGAAGACAGGCCGATTTTTCTCAGTATAGGGTACTCATCCTGCCACTGGTGCCATGTGATGGCGCATGAATCGTTTGAGAATGAGGAAGTAGCCAAATTTCTTAACGATAATTTCGTCAGCATCAAGGTAGACAGGGAAGAACGTCCGGATATCGACCATATTTATATGCAGGCGGTCCAGGCCCTTACGGGCAGGGGAGGCTGGCCTTTAAGCGTATTTTTAACGCCGGAAGGCATTCCTTTTTTTGGTGGTACGTATTTTCCTCCGGAGAACGGGCATGGGTTACCAGGTTTTAGCTATATTTTGCAAGTAATGGCTCAGGCTTACAGCCAGGATAAGATGGAAATTGAACAGCACGCGGCGGAATTACAGTCCGCCCTGGGGCGGGCGCCAAGTCCCGGAGCCGGGCAAATATTGACACCGGAATCGTTGGATAAAGCTTGTGAAAAATTAAATAAAGATTTCGACTCTGACAACGGCGGCTTCGGCGATGCTCCCAAGTTTCCTGAGGCTACGGTCATGGATCTGTTATTGAGCACCGCTGCACGTAAAAAGGATAGGAAAATACTTGGGATGGTCGAGCTGACCCTCAGGAAGATGGCGGGTGGCGGCATTTATGATCAGTTGGCGGGAGGTTTCCATCGCTATTCCACGGATAACCAGTGGCGCATACCGCATTTCGAGAAGATGCTTTATGACAATGCCCAGTTGGGCAGCCTTTACCTGCACGCATATCAAGCTACTCATAATGAGCTTTATAGAAGAATTGCATCCGAGACCCTGGACTATTTGATCGAGGAATTACGATCAAAGGATGGCGGATTTTACAGCTCACAGGATGCGGATAGTGAGGGCCTGGAGGGGAAATATTATACGTGGACCATGGATGAGTTAAATCAAAGCATGGGTGTTGAGGATGCTGAAAAGGTCAGCCGCTACTATGGAGTAACGGAAGCAGGGAATTTCGAAGGAAGGAACGTACTTTATGTGACAGGCCTAAACACTATGAATAAAGATCTTCTGGCCGGGGCCAAAGCTGAAATGAGAAAGGTGAGGCAGAAGAGGGTCAGGCCAAACATGGATGATAAAATTATCGCATCCGGGAACGGCCTGGCGATAAGCAGCCTGAGCGAAGCGGCTGCCGTGCTGGAAAGAAAAGACTATCTCGAGGCTGCGGAATCCTGTGCGGACTTTATAATCAGTAAAATGATGCCCGACGGAAAGCTGTCACATACATATAGTGGAGGGAAAATGGGTGGCCATGGCTTTCTCGAGGACTATGCGCTGGTTATTCTGGGCCTGCTGGATTTGCAGGCGGTCAGTTTTTCAGCTAAATACCTGAACCTGGCCGTATCGCTGTCCGATACCATGATCGCCGAATTTATAAGCAGTGACGATGGGCTTTTGTACGATACACCGAATTTAAGCGAAAGGCTTTTTATCAGGCCGCGCAACCTGGTCGATAGTCCGGTATCTTCCGGGAACGCCGCAGCAATCAGGGCGCTGCTATACTTGTCGGCATTGACCGGAGACCCCTCTTATAAAAGGATCGCCGAACGTTCTTTGCGAATTATGCAGGAGCAGATGGAGTCCTTTCCCAGGGGTTTTGCCAACTGGCTGCGTGCGCTGGGCTTCTATTTATCAGCGGGACTTGAGCTGGTTATAGCCGGTAAGCGCGGAGCAAAAGATTCAAATAAATTATTACACTTGATTTACAGCGTATATCTACCCGATAAGGTGTCATGTGCATATGATCCGACCGGGGATGCAGTTGACCGCAGGGTAGAGCTTCTAAAGGAACGCGGTATGACCCGTGAAAAGGCCACGGTTTATATTTGCGAACAGAGTACATGTCTGGCTCCAATTAGCGATATCCGAGAGCTGTCATCAAGATTGAGGAATCTCACAAGTACCTTCAGTTGAAGTTTAAGACGGTCATGACTTGAGCAAATTCTTTATCTGTGTAGCTATCTTAATATTACTGATGTCAGGTTGTGCAGCGGGCATACCATCGACCGGTAATGCCGGGACATCAGACCTGAAAAATGAGATCCGACGGATTGCCGAACCCTACTCTCTCAAAGTTCCCGGCTGGGAACTGGAGAATTTCTTACGGCCTTTGAAAAATAGCCGCGGCCAAAATGATAAGGAGGTTGATCTCAGCGGGCTGGACAGCCAGATTGAATTGGTGTTAAAAGACCAGGGCATCGACATTGTTCCGCCGGTTCGCATCAGGCTGGAAAGGCCCCCATTGCTGCTGGTCCTATCACCCAGAAATAGAATCGAATACCTTGACCGCATTTTGCTGTCGCCGGATATGAGTTTAAGCCAGATGGAATCACTGGAAAATCAGCTTGATCAAGTCAACCTTTCAGCGCTGGTCGTCGAGTTGGGTGGTCTGGGGGCGGCCTATCCTGCTCTAGTATCTCCGGATATGCCTGTAAGGGACGTGGTTGACGCCGCGGCCGAGGAGTGGTCACACCAAAATCTGGCCTTCAGACCTCTGGGCTATTTATATTTGCTGGATTCGTTAGGCATAAGCCAAAATCCAGATGTGATTACAATGAATGAGACACTGGCCGGAATCATGGCCGGTGAGATCGGTAAAAAGGTATATGAAAATTACTATAATAATTCTGAGGAGCAGCAAAAGTCACATGCAGGACGTGGCTTTGATTTCAATCGGGAAATGCGCCTGACCCGGAGAAATGTCGATGTACTCTTAGCGCAGGGAGATATAAAGGGAGCCGAACAGTACATGAATGAAAGATGCCTGGTTTTCAACGGGAACGGATATTCCATAAGGAAATTGAACCAGGCCTATTTCGCTTTTCACGGGATATACGGGCAGGATCCCGGTGCAGTAAGCCCCATCTACGATGCTATGCAGAAGTTGCGAGCCAGGTACACGACTTTATCTCATTTTATCGAGGAAGCCTCAAAATTAACCAGTTATACCGACCTTCAGAAGGCTATAGCCAATTACTGATATGTTTGGGTTTATCCATGGCTAAGCAATGCGGTGCGTGATTTTGTTCTGGTATACTTTACGCAAACGCGGCGAATTGCGACGCCCTTCCTTTATATTTAAATAGTTGGCTGGAATTTCCATTTTTCGAGCCGTCCCGCGTACGAGTACTTCTAAAATATGATTAAAATCGATCTTACGTGGAATGACAATGACGTGCTGCCGGATAAGCTGCGGCCCGATGTCGAATTCCTTTTTTCCAGGATGAGCCAGGCCACTATCCGAATGGTAGATCCGAAGCCGGGTGACCGCATCCTGGATATAGGCTGCGGACGGGCCATGGATATAGTGGCCATGTCGAAATACGGCTCGATAGTGATCGGCGTGGAACCGTCATCGGTGATGCTTGAGCACGCACGCCAATCGCTCAAGTTGGACGGACATAGGACGGGGGTGTTGCAGGCTATCGCGGAGAGCATTCCTGTTGTCCCGGGGTCTATCGATAAAATAGTCTGCAAAGGCGCCCTTGACCATTTTGCAGACCCCGAGGGGGCTGTACGTCAGATGGCTGCCGCCATTAAACCAGCGGGTACAGCGGTAATTGCCATTGCTAACTTCGAAAGCCTGGGATTCAAAATCGGCAAATTGATTTTCAGCCTAAGAAAACTGTTTAACATACGCAATCCCTACAGCAGGCTTCCCTGGGAGATACCACCTGATCACACCATGAAATTTGATTATGATGTTGTTGTCCGGATGGTGCGTAAGCATATGAGGGTGGAGGAAATATTGGGAGTATCGATGTTGTGCAGCATGCCCGGATGGGGAGACATGCTATCAACCTTTCCGCGTGTTTTGTCAGATAAGGTATTGGGAAGTCTCGATTGTGTTTCGCGTTATTTGCCGTTCTTAAGCGATGTGATTATATTAAAGTGTACTCGAAAACAGCCGGATTAAAACCGAGCCGCTTTGAGCCGATTCTTAACGTGCAGTTAAGAGATATTAATTAATCCGGGATTATATACTTGACACGGATTAGCTATCATGTTATATTACCCTTGTAATGAAGATTCTGAATCTGTTTTCGGTTTCTTGTCCTGAGAGAATTCGTCAATTTTCTCCCTCAGTTTTTCATGTAGTTTCGGGTGAAACACAGCCTTTGCTATTTCGTCTGTTGTCATGTTCTTCGGGTGTTTCTTACTTTTAGGCATAGGAGTTCTCCAATGAAAAAGATCGCAAAGAAAGAAGTGAAAAAAGACATCGATATGATGCGCTTGATGGCAAAGTATAACAACGAGGATGCTTGCCGTAATCTGCTGGAGAATCTACGCTGGCCGGACGGCGTGACTTGCCCCCGCTGCCAGAGCAAGGACATCCGTAATTCATACAGCCGTAATCAGTTTGATTGTGGTTCATGCGGTTATCAGTTCTCCGTAACCTCTAATACCATCTTCCATGATAGCCATCTCCCGCTTCCGAAGTGGTTCATAGCCATTTACATGATGATCGAGTCTAAGAAGGGCATATCCGCCAATCAAATGAAGCGCACCCTTGATGTATCCTACAAGACGGCTTGGTACCTTTGCCACAGGATTCGCGCTGCCATGACAGAGATAAACCCGAAGCCTCTTAGTGGCATTGTTGAGATTGATGAGACCTGGGTAGGTGGTAAGAGGCAGCATGTTGGGCATGGCTACAAGGGAAACAAGGTAGTTGCTGCTGGTGCTGTTGAGCGCAACGGTGATACGAGACTTCAACGGATCGACAACCGCACCCACGAAACGCTTCACAACTTTATCAAGTCTGTGGTAGCACCCGATGCGGAAGCTATCTATACAGACGACTTTCCGACTTACAAAGGAATTGAGGACGAGGACACAAGGCACGAGTCTGTTAATCACAGTGCTGATGAGTGGGTTCGTGGTGATGTCAATACGAACTCTATCGAGAACGTGTTTAGCCTCTTTAAGAGGTCTGTTATGGGTTCCTATCATAAGGTCTCTAAGAAGCATCTTGATGCTTACCTCGACGAATTGGAGTGGAGATTCAACAATCGTGAGAATCCGTACTTGTTTCGTGACACGCTTCTTAAACTCATTCATTCCGAAAACCTCGAATATAAGAAGCTAGTTACCTAAGCGGTACCACATAAGACCCATTGCCTTTCAATATAATAGGTTTTGATATCTTGAACAAGCGGAATCCTTCTGAAGACCCTAATGGATATATGTCAGTTATAATTTCCCTGAAATCCTCCTTAGTTAATCGGTCAGTCCATTCTAAATATAACTTACTATCGGGCAAGGTAGTAGGCGTAGTGGGCAGCAGCTTATTAAAATCAACATAGGCTTGTAGAGGCATACAAAATAACATAAATCCACTAGCTAATCCTTGTGGTTCCAAGCGCAATGGAAACTTTAGGTAATCACCAAAAGAACGGTCATTTTCCTTTTCGATCATAGTCTTGAAGTCTAAAACAGTATTTTCCGGTGGTTCCCAAGAAGCAATAAATATATTCTGCTCATTATCCACATTTTTGTTACCAGGTGATCTTATTCCCCATCTCATATTTGCCTGTATACTTTTCGTATTACTGGATGAATTGGTAATTGTAACGTGTGCCACTATTAGCATCATTCCATTTTGAATATCTGGGGTACCTTCGAGATAATCCACATCAATGTCCAAATCACTATCCAGATGCTCAGTCGTGTTAGATTGGCTACCATATGTACTCAATGACTGGTTAGACTGTGATCTCATATGCTGTTGGATAATAGGCCATATAAAATACCAAAGAGCAAAAAGCACAAATATTGCGAAAATTATCCAGAAAAATATTAAGTGCATCCTTGCTGTTTTGGGCTGTGGATTAGGCATGGCCTGGCTCCTTAGAGTCAGAAACCCTACCATTGTTGCAATCAATCCCAACGCTATAATGGCGAAGTCCGTTATAGACATCACCAGCTATTATATCATGGCAATACGCTTCAAGTATATAATCCCGAATTAATCAACATTATTAACGAGGGAGGTTGCCATGGGACTAATGACGGTTCAGCAATTATAAGAAGATGATTGAACTGGCCGCCGGTATAACCCACCAATAACTATAAAGGAGATAAGCATGGATTTCCGGTTTAGTGAAAAAGAAGAGCTATTGAGGGCCAAAGTCAGGAAGTTTGCCGAGGATAAACTTGCGCCGCTGGCGGTGGAGGCGGATGAGAGCGATGAGGTATCCTGGGAGATCGTGAAGCTTATGGCGGAACATGAACTATTCAAACTTACGGTGCCAGAGCAATATGGTGGCATAGGCATGAAGGCCATGACCAATTGCATTCTCAGAGAAGAGCTGAGCAGAATATCCGTTCATGCCGACGTCTATTACGCCGAGGATGTACTCTGCACATATCCCATCAGCGTCTATGGCACTGAGGAACAAAAGCGAAGGTACCTACCAGCCTTTGCCAGCGGCCAACATATCGGCAGCTTTGCGCTTACTGAGCCGGACGCAGGATCTGATGTTGGTAACCTAAAGGCTACGGCAGTTCCTGATGGCGATTCATATGTATTGAACGGGAGCAAGTGCTTCGCTTCAGTAGGGCCGTTTGCGCAGACATATCTTACGTTTGCCAAGACAGACCCAGGAGCCGGCAGCAAGGGCATTTCGGCCTTTATTGTAGAAAAGGGGACACCCGGGTTCGAGGGCAAACAGATGAAGCTGATGGGCCCTCATCCCATAGGTGAGATGACCTTCACTGATTGCAGGCTTCCTAAAGAGAACCTTTTGGGCAAAGAGGGTAAAGGCCTTGAAGTGGCTTTGAGCTCATTGGACAACGCTCGCATGGGCGTTGGAGCATCGGCGGTCGGAATGGCGCGCCGAGCATTTGAGGAAGCTGTCGCCTATTCGCGTAAACGTGTTGCTTTTGGGAAACCGATTTCTGAGTTTCAGTCTACTCAGTTTAAACTGGCGGATATGGCTTTGGATATCGATGCTGCGGCACTGCTGGTATACAGGGCCGCCTGGATGAAGGATGAAATTGGTGGCAGAGTTACCAAAGAATCATCCATGGCCAAATTATATGCTACTGAGATGGCGTGGCGCGTGGTGGACCAGGCACTACAGCTACATGGCGGTTATGGTGTAGTCAGAGGTATGCCTGTGGAGAAGCTCTACAGGGCTGTCAGACAGCCGAGGCTTTACGAGGGCACTACCGAAATCCAGAAAGTCGTTATTGCACGCCATATTCTCAACAGCTGATAGAGCAGGTAGAATTGCCGGGAATCTAACAGCGGCTTATCTGGGGTTACCCAGGTAAAATAGCTTGTTAGCCGGGTTGCCTCCGTTGGATATGCAAAGGTACACTTTCTGGGACTCTGAAGCGACGGTAAATTTAAGCGTGCCGGTTTGTTTTTCACCTGGGCCGAAGCTGCGGTTGTAGAATCCGATACCGGAGGCGTTCATACTCTTATCCCAAAATACCAGATGATTGCTGTCAACTGCACAGAGTTTATATATCGAGTTAAATGATTGATCGCTAACCTCGTAACCAAATCCGAAAGGATAATTACTAGCCCCCGTATTTTGAATCGTTATACCTACCGTCACCGTACTGCCTGACCAATCCACGCTATTAAGTGTATAGGACCAGTTGCCGATCGTCTGTGTGGCGGCATCCGCAGGTCCCGGTGTGGATGTTGTAGCAGTTGGCAGCGCGGTTGAGGCCGCCGGTGTAAATGTCTGCTGTACCCCGGCCGGAAAGCTTTGTATCCATTTTCTGACGGAAGCCCGAAAAGAATAAAAAGGTTCAACCTCTAAAAAAGAAAGTGTGAGAAGAATCACCACCAGCGCAAAAATAACCGAAATTACAGCACCTGTATTGGATTGATCCGACTGAGAGTTTCTGCTCAATGTAAATTGCCTTGATCAATAATTCCGTTGATTATACAGGTCAATCATTAATGCTTGTAGGATTCGTAAATTCCCCGCAACTCCTCAAGCATATTTGTCCTCAGAAATGCCTGTTCTTCGCTGATAGTCCCCTTTACCAGAAGGTCGGCCAGTGCCTGGTTCAGAGTCTGCATCCCCTCTTTCTTGGAAACCTGTATGATGCTGTATAGTTGGTGAATACGGCCTTCGCGAATGGTGTTTCTGATCGGCATGTTGGCAATCATTATTTCACAGGCGGGGACCCTGCCTACGCCGTCAGCCCGGGGAACCAGTGTCTGGCAAACAATTGCGGACAGTACAAGACTGAGCTGGTTCCTGATTTGGTCCTGTTGAAGACCGGGGAACATGTCTACAATGCGGTTGATTGTTTGCGATGCGTCGATAGTGTGCAAAGTGCCTAGGACTAGATGGCCGGTTTCGGCAGCCCTGACGGCTATGGTCATGGTATCCAGGTCGCGTATTTCACCCAGTACAATGACGTCGGGATCATGCCGCAGCGCATGCATGAGAGCGGAACCAAATGAATCCGTATCTTCACCTATATCCCTCTGCAATATCAGGCTCAGTTTATTGGAATAAACGAATTCTATGGGATCTTCAATTGTAATGACGTTGCATGCTTTGGTCACGTTCAGGTGCTCGATCATTGCCGCAATTGTGCTGGATTTTCCACTGCCGGTGGGTCCCGTCATTAAAATCAGGCCGGACGGCCTTAGTATCAGCCTTTTACAAATAGCTGGCAGGTTTAAGTTCTCAATGGTGGGGATGCCAAAAGGGATAAGCCTGATTGCGATGCTGACGGAAGATCTCTGTTGTAATACGTTGACCCTGCACCGGGTTAACCCCGGGATGCTGTAGGCAAAATCCAACTCATGATGCTTATTATATGCTTCCCTTCTCTCAGGGTTGGCGATTTCGTCAAGATAACCTTCAACTTCTTTAGGCGATAGCGGTTTCAGTTCCTCGACCGGGGTCAAATTGCCGTCGATACGCAGGGTGGGTTTGGATGAGACTGTCAAATGTAAGTCCGACGCCCTGTACTGGATGGCCAACTCAAGCAACTCCTTCATTCTCATCAGACTCAGATCCATCCTGCTATATTTAATAAATGTAGGGTTATTCTATACTGCAAACCTTTGGTTGGCAAGCAGATTATGGAATTGACTGGCTACACAGGATAACAATGCTGTCGCATATGAGCAAGTGAAAGGATGTAGAAGGAAAAATCTGGGATTTTTAGATTTGCATTCTTAAGAGGATAAATGCTGAGGGGGATGACTTAAAAGAGAGCCATGACTGAGCGGACTACTTTCCGGTATAGCAGTGGCCCAAACCGCCAAAGCAGGCGCTTTTCTGCCGGTTCACCGTGTTTGAAGAATCATTGCCCGACCCATTATTGGATGAACTAGTTCCAGCGGAGCTGCCATTGCCTGTATTGCCAGTATCGATAGATTGGCTACCGGAACTGCCGTTGCCGCCGCCGGTACTGCTATTAGCTACACCGGTATTGCCGCTGGTGCCGCTGCCGGTGCCGCCGGCGTTGCTATCAGCATCATTGTTGCTGGCAACGTCGCTACTGGTGCTGGCGGAATCTGGATTGCTGCTATCGCTGCCAGTGCCATAACCGCCGCTGCTGTTTCCGGCATTACTGCCGGTCCCCGAAAGGGAACCATTGCTTGAACCACTTGCTTGGCTGGGACTTGCTGATTGGGATTCCAATTTAATCTTGTCCTGGAGAGCGCCGGCGCTAACTGTCTGTGCTGAAATTGAGTCAGCGCTATACCCACCGGATGAGAAAAACATGACAGCGCAAATAAAGGCAGCAAAAGTCAGCAAGCCGACGATGATTGTGAGTCCACCATGTAGCAATTTGCCTATACTAAAAGTGGGAGGGCTTGCTGGCATATTACTTCTACCGCGTCCGGGCGCATTACTCATATTTCTAGCTTACTCTGCTCGGGCAGTATATTAAATCCCCTGATAGTACCCGGGCCTTTAGTACTTTGGTACTAAATCACGATCGCGGATTGTGGTTTAACAGTACAAAAGACGCATGTTGAGAAACGCGGGCCAGCCCGGAATATGCGGGTCACGGATAAGATGTTTGTGTCACTTTACCCGTGCTGTCGATAGTGTAGGTGCCGTGCGGAGTCCCCAGGAAATAAGGCGACAGCTGAGAAGTATTGGTGGGCGCTACGCCTGCATTGTCAAACATGAAAACAGATACTGCTGTCTGAACGTTGGACAGTTCGGTTGCCGCCGTCTCGTTCAACCCGGCCCCAATATATCTGGTGAGGTTGAGTACAACAACCGCCGCCAGAACGCCGAGTATCGAGATTACCACGAGAAGCTCGATAAGAGTAAAACCTTTTTCTGTTGACCTGATACCTGCAATCATTATATTTTATATACTCTGATTAATCCCCTTTTGCACTATAAAATGTTTCAGGACTGATGTAAATAGCGATTAAGTACGAGGTCCACCCGGACTAAGGTAATAGGTGTGAATGAGGGACCAGCTTACCAAGCCGTAACTTTGAGCTTAGATTTATGGTGAGTTGGTCTATGACATTTGCTGCTTAAATGCTTCGAACGAAACGATCTGGACATGGTCATTAGGAAAAGGAGGCAACTCTGCCGGCAATTTTCCCCTGACCTGCCAGGTAAAACGCACTAAATCTGTAAATTCCTGTGGCGACTCGGCTTTAACTATCCTGTTGTCGGAGAGCCATACAGCCAGCGGGTAATTGTGATCAAAATAGGCGGCGCCCAGGTAGTGGTCTATATCAAAATCATGTTTTAGATTGAATCTATCGTATAGTGGGTGGACGCTCCAATTCCCATTATTGTAATGAACTGGTACTGCGGGAGGCTCATACAGGCCCGGCCGTGGGCTTGCATATGTCCACTCAGGAACTCCATTGCTCATCCCCTCACCCCCTAACAATTAAATGTGACTGCCCAACTTTGGATTTACAGCATTAGAATATCATAGAGGACAGGCAAACTCAATCCTAAAATTGACTATATGATATTGAAGCAAATGGCGACTGCCTGGGGGAACTTAGATAAAAGGGCGCCTGGATATTATTGGAGCGGGAGACGGGATTCGAACCCGCGACAGCCTGCTTGGAAGGCAGGAACTCTTCCGCTGAGTTACTCCCGCAAAGTGAATTCATTTTAACCTCCGAATACCCTGTTGTCAAAGCATTCAGACCATGCGGGAGAAACTCAGTTTAATAGCCGTTAAAAACAGGTCAGAGTGAAACCGGCCTGGTTGGAAAGCATATCGTTGGGAGCCAGGATGTGCAGGCGTTCCCAGCCGGAATATGAAGCTCCCAGCTGCCAGGTCTCGCTAACTGTCTGCGCACTGGATGCGCCGAAGAATATGTTTTGCGTTGGGCCCACCACCCCATCGCTCTTTTCCCACCTGTAGGTAACAGTCATGGGCCCTCCATTCACCGTAATTAGACCGGAGAAGGCAATGGTCTTGGGACAGACGCCTGTCACTACCGGCGTAACACTGGCAGTTGCTCCCGTTACCGCAAATCCGCAGTTAAGAGTGAAGTTGGCCTGGTTGGATAGGATATCGTTCGGGTTGAAAACATGTAGCTGCTCCCATCCCGTGTATGTTGCTCCCAGTTGCCAGGTTTCGGTTACCGTTTGCGAACCTGCCGCAGCGAAGGTGACGCTGTGGTGAAGACCGGGCGAGCCATCGCTCCTTTCCCAGCCGTAGGTAGCCGTTCCAGGTCCGTTGGCGGTAATAATTGCAGTGAATGTCAGGGTTTTGGGGCAGGGGCCTGAATAGGATGGCGCATCCACAGTTGCCAGGACATTGGTAACACCAAAGTTGGCCGAATTGGGAGGGGGAAGAGTGGGATTGGGATACGGAGTAGGGTAAGGATTTACTGTCGTAGGAACCGATGTGCTGTTGACTGTAATGGTGGCCGTCGCCGTACTGGTCCCATAGGCGTTAACTGCATTGAGGGTATAGGTAGTTGTGGCGGCCGGTGATATCACAACAGTACCTGCTATGGGCACAATTCCCACGTTCTGGTCGATGCTTACTGAGGTTGCATTGGCAACCGTCCATAGCAGGTTCGACGAACTGCCTGCATTAATTGTAGCCGGGACGCTGGTAAAAGCAGCAATGGTGGGGGGTGTATTCGCTTGTTGAGCCGGCTGCTGCACGGGAGTTTGGGCCGGCGTTTGAACAGAGGCGGGGGCCTGGTAGTAAATGCATCCGGCGGCGGCTATCAGCAATAAGCATAGCAAAAGTGTCAATCTTCTCATCTTTGATCCTCTCCTTTTTCGCATATTCCGATTGTAATATTAATAAATAAATTGTTAAGAAGTCATAAACTAAGGGTTGGAAATGTTACAGATATATAACATGAGATGCAATTAATGGGACGTAGCACATACTCCGGAGAATGTGGTCAATCAACCGCCTGGATATACAATTGAAGCTATTAATCGGGTAAAAAAACGAGAGTTATCGGGCCTTTAAAAAGCTTGACATTGTACTAGTTGCAGAATATTATAAGGTCACAAAAATTGTGAACGGGGGGTCGTAATTATGGCTAACGAACAATATACTTCGCGGCCTTACGAAGATCAGGAGTTGCTTTCTTTTGACCGCCTCAGAAGGGCGGTTATGAACAGGATAATAGAACGGGCGGAAGCCCTGATGGATGTGGAATTTCCCCTCGGCCCTGAGCGGCAGGACCAGGTGGTGGCCGAAGAGTGGGAGTGTGCTAAGGTTGCCGTGCGCAGTTCCCCGACGGCCAGGGAAGCCTACCGCAAATACCTGGAACAGACCATGGGCGGGAAGCTTGAAGAGCATATGAAGCGGGACAAGGAAGATTTAAGCGCTATGGGAGTGCAAGAAAAGAGCCTGTGAGGATGATCTGAATGACCTGAATAAGAGGAGAAGTCCTTGATTTCTCCTCTTATTTTCTTTATAGTAACATCTATATTAGAGCGGAAGTTTGGAGATGGATAAGAAGTACGAGGACGCCGAGAAACAGCTGGACAAACTGGCCCAGATGGAAAAACGGCTGGAAATGATGTATAAAAGGATCGACCAGCTTGATACGATGGTGTCTACGCTGATCGAGCGGGTGATGCGTAAGCCTATTATGACCATAGAGGTGACGTGCCCCAAATGCGGCACTGATGTACATGTTTCTCTGACCGGCAATTCCAAGTTGTCTACCAAAGGATGACCTTTCCCCGGCCTCAAATTTTGTCTAAATCATAGTTCTTGACTATATCCATTGCCGTTGATAAAATTCCAAGTTGTTTCAGGGGCGGTTAGCTCAGTGGTTAGAGCGCTGCGTTGACATCGCAGAGGTCACAAGTTCAAGTCTTGTACTGCCCACCATCCATGCCTTTCTAAGTACATTCGCGAATTGATGTTTACACAACTGTTTTCCGAATGTTGTGGTGGATACGGTGCCTATCGTACACGGTTTGACCCTATAAGATAAGAAATAAAGAAATCACAAAAATTTCCGTTAAGTTGTTGAAAATTCATAAACTTTTGCGGTGACTAAATACAAAAATAAAAGGCCCATCGTCACGATGGGCCTTTTATCATAACGATCTACGATGTTACACGAGTGCTATTCCCAATCTCGCCTGACCTTCTTCTTATGCGGCTTCCTTTTTAATACTGCTACGAGTATCAGGAGAGCTAAGATACCCACGCCAATAAGAATAAGCGTTGTTGTGGTTACGAATCCCACCTTAACCAGGGAAGTGGTAGTCCAGTTGCTGGTATTGCCGGCGCCATCCGCGGCACGAACGTGCCAGTAGTATTCACCGTTGGGAAGCGCCTCGGCCTCACTCAGCGTATATTTGGCCTCGGTCAATTTGGTTTGTGAGATCAGAGTCTTAGCGAAATTGGACTGGTCGCTGATCTCAATATCATAAGTAACACCATTGCGGCTTGAAACGTCAGTCCACTTAAACGTAACCTTGGTATTCCCCATGAAGCCCACCGTAGCGCCATCTCTGGGCGACGATATTTGCGGAACTTCAGGAGGCGTAGTATCCACCGTGAATATAGTAGATGCGGTGACATTTTTCAGGTCAGTCGCCGTGATCGTCATCGGTCCGCTCTTGCCGCCGGGTACCTTGAAGATAGTCTGGAAACTTCCACTATCGTTAGTTGTCCCGCTCGCGGCCGGAGCATCGCCGAATGACACGCTGAAATCCTTACTGCCGCTGAATCCCGAGCCGGTAACCCGGAGCTCATCTTTGACAAACCCGGTCTTCGGCACAACCGTTATCTGCGGAAGCGTGGTGATGGTGGCAGGAGTAACATCCGCCGAAGAAGTCATTCTGCCATCTGCCTTCAGGGTATGGGGGCCGTTGACCGACTCCGGCAATTTAAAGGGGGAAGACCAGTAACCGGTGTCATCTGCCACAAGGTTCCTCAGTATTTGCTTACCGTCGAATAGAACCTCTACGGTGGTCTCGTTATTGGCAAACCCGCTGCCGCTAATTGTGATGTCATCTTCCGCATACCCGGAGCCCGGGCTGACCGATACTGCCGGGGAAACAGTAAAAATGAGGTTAGGAACATCCTTGGCTGTTGTATTATCACCGATTATATTCACTATGTGGCTGCCCTTATTGGAGCTGGGCACAGCAAATGAGGTGCTCCAGGAGCCATCAATTTGTGCTGTGAGCCCCGTACGTACGTCCTTGGAAGAAAACTGTATTTTGATTCCTTCAGCAGTGGCGAAGCCGGTGCCGGTGACCGTTACCAGAGTGCCGACACCGCCCGAAATAGGATCTATTGTTACGACGGGACTGACGGTAAACGGCTTGTCGGTCACATCAGAGGCCTTGGTTACATCGCCGGAGGCGTCTATGTTGTGAACGCCTTTGGTTAACGCCGGAGCAGTCAGGCTGGTATTCCATGCGCCGTTGGCATCGGCTGAAATGCCGGAGCTTGCGATAGTACCGTCAATGGTGACCGCAACGTTTTTCTCGCTGACACCAAAACCATGCCCGGCAACTGTAATGGCTGTACCCGCAGCACCGGAATTAGGGGTGATGGCGATATAAGGCATGACAGTAAACGTTCCACTGTATACCTGTGTGCCGGTCGGCACCTCTATTTTTACAGTGTGTTCGCCGCCATACGACTCCGGGACGGCAAACGAGGCAGAACCATTGGTATCAGCGGTACCCTGCTGAATAGATACATCATCCCACTTGATATTATAAGAAACGCCACTGGTTAACCCGGTGGCCGTCACTTCCAGCCCAACAACGCCCTGAGTAGGACTGATTCCCAGGCTTGCCTGAACGCTGCCGACTGGGATAAGGGTGAGGACAATGGTTAAAAGTGCGACCATAACCAGCACCTTTTTTCTCATATCCATACCTCCTTATATAAATAATATCTAAAATGTTGGGTAATTAATAGGGGGTATGTGCACTACCATTGCGTAGAATCGTACCTCCCGCTTCCTGCAGCTTCCGAATTGATCGTTACTGAAGAAATTATTCAAGGATTCCTAAAGCGCTGACCCAGCGAGGAGAGGAAATTATGTGCCTGGATTTGACGGTTTTTTTCCTCTTCGGTCCATTTCAGCAAATTTTGCATTTCCTTTGCGACAACTGCTACCGCGTCCCTTCCCTGGTCCTTCCTGAGTCCGACAATGCTGCGCCTGACCATAAAGTCATTGACTGTCATACAGCTCTCCATTTGGACCGCATGCCGGATTTGAGCAATGATATCGGGGCCGCCTGCGCTGATCTGCTGCGCTCCGGACGTGTCCTGTTTGGCAATAGCGATCACCTCACGGCAACGGGACCCGTACAGCTCAGATAGATGGCTTACGACTGGATACGGCAGTCCGCTTTCGCCAACCAAGCTCTTTACATCTTCATCCGTAAGCTCCGGCGCTCCCGGCAAAGCCTTCTCACCCGTTATACACTTTGCTTTATTACCCATTTTCTTGCAGACAAGGTCCGTTGCATCCCTTGCCACGGCCCTGTAGGCAGTAATTTTGCCGCCCAGGATAGTTACCAGCCCATCCAGTTTATCGGTTTTACTGTGGTCAATCAGCTCATGGCTTCGTGATGTATTCGAAGCTGACTTTCCGGGTTTGAGCGCCAGGGACCTCAGGCCGGCATAGGCATAGAAAATATCCTCGGTTTTGACATCAGGGTAAGCAAAATGCAGGCCGTCCAGGATGTATTTGACGTCTGCCGCAGTTGCAAAGACGGCATCAAGGTTATCTTTATAGTCTGTATCTGTCGTGCCCACCAGGGAGTATTCCCGCCAGGGTATAACGAAGAAGAGGCGTCCGTCGACCGGTGAAAAAAGTACCAGGGCATCATGGGAAATTTTGGGAATCATAATGTGAACGCCCTTGGTCCTGCGCAAATAGGCCGGTTTGTTAGTAAATATCATGTCCTTGACCACGTCCACCCAATGACCGGCCGCGTTGACGATCAATTTGCCCCTGGCCTGTAATGTCTTGCCGGATATTTCATCTTTTATTTCAACACCGGTGATCCGGTTATCTTCACGTATCAGCTTGGTGATACGGGCATGATTGACCACTGTTGCACCGCCTTCATAGGCGGAAAGCGCGGTCTCGAAGTTGAGCCTTTCAGTCAGGGGTATAGCGCAATCCGAATACATGTAAGACCCCTGCAGGTTGTCTATTTTCAAACCCGGTTCAAGCTCGAGGGTTTTCTTTTTGGAGAAATATTTATGATTAGGAAGGGTTTTATCGAAGGAAATGACGTCATACAGTGTCACTCCCAGGGCCATTTTGATATTCAGGAATGTGTTGTGTACAGGGATAAGAAACGACAGGTGGTGCACCAGGTGGGGAGCGATGCGCAGCATAACTTCTCTCTCACTGAGGTCTTGCCTGACTAGGGCGAATTCAAGCTGGGCGAGGTAGCGCAATCCTCCGTGGATGAGCCTGGTTGAACGGGACGTCGTTCCGGAACCGAAGTCATCTTTCTCGATTAACAGCGTGTCCAGCCCGCGTAGAGTAGTGTCGCGGGCGACTCCCGCCCCCACAATTCCGCCGCCGATGACGATTACATCGTAGGTTTTATTGGGTATCGATTTGAAATCTCTTTTCATTTTTTCCACCTCAAGCTATTTTTTAATCCACCCATGAGCCCTTTCAACCGCCCGCAGCCAATTAGAATATAATTGATCACGCTGGTCTGCGGACATCTTGGGTTCGAATGTAGCTGAGGAGCGCCATTTTTTAGCAATTTCGTCGGTATTTTTCCATTGGCCGGTAGCCAGGCCGGCCAGATAAGCTACACCGAGTGCGGTGGTCTCGGCCACGGCAGCAACCTGGATAGGCATATTGGTGATGTCAGCCTGGAATTGCATGAGCAGTGAATTGGCGGTGCCGCCGCCGTCCACCCTAAGAATTGGAATCTTTATGCCGGCTTCCAATTTCATGGTGTCGACTACGTCCCGGACCTGGTACGCTTCTGCTTCCAGTGTAGCCCTGGCGATGTGGCCGTTGGTGGTGCCCCTGGTTATGCCTATGATAGTGCCCCTGGCATACATATCCCAGTAAGGGGCGCCAAGGCCAGCCAGTGCAGGAACGAAATATACTCCCCCGTTGTCCGGTTCCGACTCGGCCAGCGCCTCGCTTTGCGCCGCGGTTTTGATAATTTTCAGGCCGTCGCGCAGCCATTGGATGGCTGCTCCGGTGATAAAAACACTGCCTTCCAGTGCGTAGATGATTTTACCTTCCAAACCCCAGGCCAGGCTGGTAAGCAGCCCTTTTTTGGAAAATGTCGGTTTCTCTCCGCTGTTAAGCAATATAAAAGAACCGGTGCCGTAGGTGTTTTTAGCCATGCCGGGCGTATAGCACGCCTGACCGAAAAGAGCAGCCTGCTGATCGCCCGCAATGGCGCATAAGTTAATCTCCTCTTTACCCAAAATACCGGGTGCCGTTATACCATAGGCTAAGCTGGAGGGTATAACTTTGGGCAGCATATTAGCGGGAATATTGAGGGCGGCCATAATATCCTTATCCCATTTGAGAGTGTTGATATTGTAAAGCATGGTACGTGAGGCGTTGCTGTAATCCGTTACATGAGCTTTACCGCCGCTTAATTTCCAGGCAAGCCAGGTGTCTATAGTGCCGAAAAGCAGGTCACCTTGCTCGGCGCGTTTTTGTCCTTCCTTAATATGGTCCAATATCCAGCGTATTTTGGTAGCGGAAAAGTATGCATCGGGTATTAAACCTGTTTTCTGATAAATTACATCAGCCAGGCCCTTGTTCTTGAGGTCCTCCACGAGAGATGCAGTGCGCCGGCACTGCCATACTATGGCATTGCTGACAGGTTCACCGGTCTTCTTGTCCCAGACTACTGTAGTTTCCCGCTGGTTGGTAATTCCGATGCCGGATATGGCGGTCGGCGATATGCCTGCTTTTTTTATCGCGGCATGAGCAACATCCACGGCAGTCTGAAATATTTCACTTGGATTGTGTTCCACCCAGCCTGGCTGGGGGTAGATCTGTTTTATCTCCCTATCCGCATCCGCAACCGGTTTTCCTTCCCCATCAAACAATATAGCTGCCGTTCCTGTCGTTCCCTGATCGATGGAAAGAATATATTTGTTATCAGGCATGCTCCACCTCGCTCCGATTGTGAATTCGGACTATTTTAGCATTAATAAAATCACGTTACTACTATGCGACATGCTCAAATGCGAAGGCGTCGAGGGGCCACACCGTTTGATTTAAGCCCTTTCTGATTGTATCATAAGTTCATACAAAAACAGGTTGGACAAAGCGAAAAATGCAGATTAAGAAAAGCAGTAAAGAGACAGTTATGGGCAACCTGCTGCTGGCTGTCAACCGCCTGCAGAAATGTAAAGAATTTTCTCTGCTGATGCCGGAGGTCCGGGTCAATGTGGTCTATGCTATGCGCGGAGCAAAAACCGGTGAAGATGTGGCTGCAGTCGATGGCAGGATAACAGTAGTAAATGGATATCCTCACGCATCGGGCCTGCCGAAATGGGGCGCCTCGGATCATATGGCCCGGCTTATACTTGAGGCACGTAAATATAACCCATCGATCAATGCCGGCATCAATTTCAAATGTGATAAGGGAATCATCGGGCTGGTTAAGAGATATGCCCGTCAAAAGAAATTGCCTTACGGTTGGATTGACAGGACGAAGGAGCCCCCGGAAGCCTCCAGCATCGACGGCATGTCCATACCATGGAAGGTGAAATATCTGGTTAAGCAGTGCGGACAGGTGCCCATACTGTTTTATGAAGGTGATGGCTGGGGTAAGGAGCCCTTGTTTTTTGCCCTTGGTGAAGATGCGGTCAGCGTGGTCAAGATGGCTGTGGAAATTTCCGGCCTGTATAAAAAAGAATACGCCGGCAAATAGACTTGGGGAAAATCCATGGAACCTGACGATAAAAATAAAGAACTGGTCGATAAAATACTCGAGCATAAGCGAAGGCGCGGCGCCGTGATCCTGGCGCATAACTATCAGCGATCGGAAGTGCAGGATATCGGGGATTTTGTCGGTGATTCACTGGAATTGAGCAGGGAGGCAGCGAAAACAGATGCCAGGGTGATAGTATTTTGCGGAGTGCATTTTATGGCTGAGACAGCCTCTATTCTTTGTCCCGATAAAGTCGTATTGCTGCCGGACGAGGGCGCCGGCTGCCCGATGGCTGATATGATCACGGCCAAAGACCTTATTGAAAAAAAGAATGGATTGCCGGGTGTACATGTAGTCTGCTACGTCAACTCTTCTGCAGCCGTGAAAGCCGAGTCGGAGATATGCTGCACATCGGCCAACGCTGTCGAGGTGGTAAAAAGCATCGGCGAAGGGGAAATCCTGTTTGTGCCGGATCAATACCTGGGGCAGTATGTGGCAACCAAGGTTAACCGTCCTCTGATTGTCTGGCAGGGTTATTGCCCGACCCATGCTAAGATTCAACCCGAGGACATATTGAACCAGAAGGAAAAATATCCCGGTGCGCTGGTGCTGGTGCATCCCGAATGCCGCCCGGACGTTATTGCGCTGGCAGACCGGGTGTTGAGCACTGGCGGCATGATGAAATTTGCTCGCCAGACCGATGCCAAGGTGATGATCATCGCCACGGAAAGCGGCCTGCTGCACCGGCTGGGCAAAGAGAATCCGGGCAAAACCTTTGTTCCTGTTACGCGCAAGGCACTCTGCCCCAACATGAAGAGGATTACGCTTGAGAAAGTGTTATGGTCGTTAGAGGGTATGAAATACGAGATCAAGGTGCCGGAAGATATCAGGGTGAGGGCTAAATTGGCCCTTGATAAAATGCTGGCTATATAATTTGGTTACGTCCGGTTATTGCATTAACATTTTTATAGTGGGGTAAGATGAGAAAAGTATATATGGACAATGTAGCGGCCGCTCCCTTGCTTCCCGAGGTGAGAGAGGCCATGATGCCGTTTCTTAAAGAAACGTTTGGAAACCCTCAATCCTTGCATTCATGGGGCGATGGAGCAAGGGATGCTCTTGAAAAGGCACGTGAGCAGGTAGCTTCCCTGATAGGCGGAGTTGCCGAAGAAGTGTTCTTCACTTGCAGCGGCACCGAGTCAAATAATATGGCGGTCAAGGGGATAGCAAGGGCCAGGGCCGATAAAGGGAAACATATAATTATTTCCGCCATTGAGCATTTCTCCGTGATGAATTCTGCACGCACACTGGAGAAAGAAGGGTTTGAGGTCACGATGGTACCTGTGAATAGCTACGGTATAGTCGACCCTGATGAAATAGTCCGCAATATCAGGAAGGATACAGTGCTGGTTTCCATCATGCACGCTAATGGCGAGGTAGGTACAATTGAGCCGATAGTCGAGATAGCGAAAAAACTGCCCAAAGACGGCCCGGCCTTCCATACCGATGCAGTGGCAAGCACTGGGAATATACCGATCAATGTGAAAGAACTGGGCATTCATGCCCTGAGCCTGGCAGGCAACCAATTTTACGGGCCCCGCGGCAGCGCGGCCCTGTGGGTAAAGCGAGGAGTGAGGATACTGCCTCTCATGGACGGCGGCATCCAGGAAGGCGGCCGGCGGCCGGGGACCGAAGATGTGCCGGCGATCGTAGGATTGGGAAAGGCTGCCGAGATAGCCAAAGCGGAAATCCCCGCAAAGAGCAGCAGATTTATCCGCCTGCGCGATTTGTTGATAGAGGGGGTATTAAACAAAATCGAGCATTCCATGTTGACCGGACACCCTACCCAACGTTTGCCCAATTATGCCAGTTTCTGCCTGAGGTTCATCGAGGGCGAGGGAATGCTTATGCTGCTTGATAGCCATGGTATAGCCGGCGCCAGCGGATCCGCTTGCACCTCCCGTGCGCTGAAAGCGTCACATGTACTCCTTGCTATGGGGATATCCCACGAGGTGTCGCAGGGCTCCATGCTGTTTACCCTTGGTCTGGACAACACAGAAGATGACGTTGCTTATGTTCTGGAGAAGCTGCCGCAGGTTGTGGACCGGCTTAGGCAGATGTCTCCATTGTATTCAAAATTTATCAAAGAGCAGAAGGGGTGATATTTATGCCTGTATATAGTGAAAAGGTAATGCAACACTTCATGAACCCGCATAATGTGGGCGAGATTGCCGATGCCGATGGTATCGGGGAAATCGGGAACCCGGTTTGCGGCGACATGATGACATTTTACATAAAGGTAAAAGACAACCGCCTGGAGGATGTGAAGTACAAGACTTTTGGCTGTGGGGCGGCGATTGCAGTATCCAGCATGGTCAGCGATATGGTCAAGGGGAAGACACTGGAGGAAGCGCTGACGGTGACACCTTCCATGGTTGCCAAGGAGCTTGAAGGCCTTCCCAAAAACAAATTCCACTGTTCCAACCTGGGGGCACAAGCATTAAGGAAAGCCATCAGGAATTATGCCATTAAAAATAAGATAGATATACCGGGTCTTACTGATCAAGAAGAGCCGGAGGAGGAAGATGAACATGCCTGCGAAACCTAAAAAAGATGAAAAGCCCGTAATTTGCCGATGCGTCTGCCCGTACTGCGATGTTGAAATCATCGTGGAGGATTCACCTTTCTGCAATGTTTGCAAGGTGAGTTTTGGAAGGTGCGCCAGTTGCGGAGCCGTGATAATGGAAGAAAAAGCCGTCAAGTGTCCAAGCTGCGGTAAGCCGCTCAAATAATAGGAGGTTGGGGATGGCCGAGAAAGAAAAGATGACCCTTATCCTTTTCTCGGGTGAAATGGATAAGGCATTGGCAGCATTCAATATAGCTGTGGGCGGGGCCAGTTCAGGTATGGACGTTACCATATTCTTCACCTTCTGGGGCCTGAATGTCATAAAGAGGAACGAGGGGAGCATCAAGAGCAAGGGTATAATGCGCAATATGTTGAACTTCATGAATCGCGGCGGCGCCAAACGCTTGCCGCTGTCCAAGTTCCACATGATGGGGATGGGCAAGGCTATGATGCAAAGGCTGATGAAGGATATCAATTTCCCTCAGGTCGATGAGCTGATCAAATTGGCCAAGGAGCTTGACGTCAAGTTTATTGCCTGTACCACGACCATGGGCATGATGGGCATTACCAGGGATGCTTTTATCCCTGAGGTCGACACCTTTGCCGGTGTTGCCACGTATATCGCCGAAGCCCGTGAAAGCAAAATAAGTTTGTTTATTTAGGAGCGGCGTAATGAAAGCTGATGTGACGGTTGATTGCCTCGGCCTGTACTGTCCGATGCCTATCGTGCATACCGCCAGGAAAATGAAAGAAATGCAGCCCGGCCAGGTGCTTGAAGTCGTTGCCGATGACGAGGGGATAAAGGAGGATATGCCTAATTGGGCCAAAATGACCGGGAATGAGTTCCTGGGCATCGAGGAAGAGGGTGGGAAATTGCACGTGTTCGTGAAGAAAGCTCAATCCTAGTGTCCTTGATTGCAATGGCTTAGGGGCGTTGATATAATTTCTTACAGTTGTACTCGAATTTATAGGTAGCGACGGCCCAAACGGCCTCGCAAGAGGGGAAAATGACAGCAAAGCCTCGAAAGAGCGTTGTGCAGAATATAATAAAAAACTTACTGGAGATGGAGATCCCCGAGATTCAGACTGCATCCAAGGAACTGGGAGAATGGATAAAGCAGCTTGAACAGCATAGCTTTAAATTACAGCACTATGCTACCGAGATTGAGAGTTGGGCCTCTGAGGAAGAGGAAGCCGATTCGATCGAGCTAACCGACTTAATCAAAGACCTTGAAGCCACTCTGACCGATATGCGTAAAACAGGAACGGCGGGGCCCCTTTTAGGCGCATTGGAGGCTGAAGAGCCCGGGGAAGCCTCCGACAGAGGGCAGCGCAGCAGCTATGGCAGGACCGGAAGGATTTTGAAAGAGCCCAAGATGGTGCCCAAGGCAGAGATCAAGGAATCGGAAGAGAATGCGCCGGTGAGGCAGATTGAACGTGCCAGGGACGTTGAGGAACCTGTCAGGAAGGAATCTGCCCGGAAAGCCCCGGCACGAAAGGTACCTGTCAGGAAAGAGCCTGCCAGGACGCCCCAGGGCGTTCTGATAGCAAAAGATAGCGAGAAAACACGGGTAAAAGCCGAATTGCCGACAGGCGGAAAGGAACTTGCATCGCGTGAAGCTGCCAGGACCCCGAGAGAAATCGAAGAGGGTCCCAAGGGGTATTTAACACCCGAAGGGTTCGTAATACGACGGCTGCGCCCATAGATCAGGTTCATGCCCCTGTAGCTCAGTGGATAGAGCAGCGGTTTCCTAAACCGCGTGTCGTGCGTTCGACTCGCACCAGGGGTACTTTAAAAAATACATATTTTTAGTATAATTTAGGGGCGTAGCTCAGCCTGGTAGAGCAGCGGTCTCCAAAACCGCGTGTCGTGGGTTCGAATCCTGCCGCCCCTGCCATGCCGAGGTGGTGGAATCTGGTAGACACGCCATCTTGAGGGGGTGGTGGGCGTAAGCCCGTAGGAGTTCAAATCTCCTCCTCGGCACCAGATTGTTAATTATCTTTTTGTGGAGCGAGCGGAAGTAATTCAGTGGTAGAATGCCTCCTTGCCAAGGAGGATGTCGCGGGTTCGAATCCCGTCTTCCGCTCCATTTTTTATTTCGTGGCGGCGTAGCCAAGTGGTTAAGGCGGGGGTCTGCAAAACCCCTATGCAGCGGTTCAAATCCGCTCGCCGCCTCCAAAAGATATGCCGAGGTGGCGGAATGGCAGACGCGGCGGACTTAAAATCCGCTTCCCTCACGGGAGTGTGGGTTCAAGTCCCTCCCTCGGCATTAACCCCCACTTTTCAGCCCAAATCTGTTAATAATGTTAACAAACTTAGCTACGACTTGTTAACAAAGTTTCTGTAGTCGAGAAGGCAGGGTTTATCCCCCCTACAATCCCCGTCGTTCATCAGATACCCTATACTCCTGTAACGGGCCCAATCTCAATATGCCCTATCAGGGGCACGGGGACTGGACAACGCTTTATTGAGAAACAGGATCAAATAAAAAATTCCGGCGCTTTTCTTTCCTGAAAACTTCTACTTAACCATTGCGCCACTTTTATTATCCGCGCATCTTCCATAACACGCGCTTCAATCGGACAGCTTTTTACACAGGCACAGCAGCGGATACATAGAGTTTTATCCGTTAGCACAGTTGTATTTACCGTAATTGCTGCAGTTGGACATACCGTAGCACATGCACCACAAAGATTACAAAGATTATCCAGTATTATCGGTGATATACCTGGCAATGCGACAATATCTTTATATGGAAAATTTCCCGGCAACGGTAACGTGGCGATTGCATCAAGGCTCTTTATCTCCCCTATTTTCTTACTGACCATTGCACCGAAATCTCTCGCTTGTATCAGGTCTTCTGTATCCGGACGTCCTTCAGCAATAGGGTTTGCCGTCGTTGAATATGAGTGCTCACCTATAAATGCCCCTGCAGCAACAGGGATGAACCCAACTTCTTTGACGAGATCCGACAGTTCCAAGAGAGCGTCTTCATACGCCCGGTTGCCGTACACGACTGTTATCGCGGCCGGAGTTTTATCGGCCTTGAGCTTTTTCAACCTTTGGACTGCTATGCTAGGAATCCGCCCTGCGTATACCGGCGCGCCGATGACGGCGAAATCATCTTGTTTTATTGTGAAATTCATCGTTTTTACAGTAGGAGTTGTTAAATCAATATGCTCGACCACGGCTGCCTGTAGTCCATGGATAATCCCTTCGAGAATTTTTTTGGTTGTACCGGTGGGAGAAAAATATACTGATATGGCTTTATTGATAGTCATTATAAATATCCTTTCTATTTAAAAGTATACTGAAACCGGATAAGCTCTTGTCAAGTGATCTGCCCCCAATATATGTCCGCTGTAAGTTAGCCCCACAAGAAGAATAAGCATTCCTCCCAAATGACGTAATCATATGAAGAGGACTTTTTAAGAATGGTGGATAATAATCAGGCCAGTTTGATAGCAGCGTCGTTCTTGATGTGCTCGATGAACCGCAGGTACATTTTGGTTCGCAGCTCGTTCCTCAATCCGTAAGGGGTTACGAATTTTCCCTTAAGCCATATCCTGTTCTCATCCACATGTATCAAAACATGGCGATCGCTCTCGGCTTCGTGCAGGAATGCGGGATAATTGTCCTTGAAAGCCTCTTTAGACTGCTTTACGTATACTGCATCCTCACCGTTGATTATATCTTCGAGGAGCCACACAGCATGTGCTATATCGCTATCGGAAGATATCGGTATCCGTATTTCGTCGAAAATATAATCGCACTGCATTATTTTGCAGTTTTTCTCATAGTTTTTGGAGAAATTCAGCACTGGCTGGTCCAGCACAATCAGGTTGGGCACATGCAATATTTTACCTGTCAGCTCGCCGCCCAATTTCTCATCCTCGCCCACTTCATCCAGCGTGAGGTAAAAGATGCCGATATGCCGGACATCTCCCTTGTATCTGTCGATCCTTATGCGGTCGCCTTCGTGAAGCATATTCGAGAAGACGATGATGAAATAGCCGAAGTAGCTGGCAACGTATTTTTGAAGGGCAAGCGCCAGGCCGATGGCAATTATCGAGATATAAATGGCCAGATTGCTGTAAAGGGCAACGGCAACTAATATGGCCAGAGCGCAAAATGCGGTGAAGAGCGCCAGTAAACGGGTTTTCATTTTATTGTTATACGCCGGTCATGACACGGAAAATGCCGTTGGCACTGTCAACGGAGACATAGTAGTCACCCGGAGCTCCGGCAACGACCATGAAGGTGACCTCTTCGCTTTGGCCGGGATTGAGGGCTATATCGTTTACAGCCTCTAATTGTTGGTTGACTTTGAATTCGGCTTTATGTGTCACAGGATCAGGCCCGGGGTTGACCAGGGTAGCAACGATTCCGACAGTGCTTCCCGGGCGCACGCGGTCGGGCAGTATCTGCAGGTTTGTTACGGTAGTTGTGTCATGGAACGGCTCTTTAACCGGCGTTTGTGAAGCAATAGACTGGATGTGGCTGGGCACGCTTAATTGTGAACCGGCGGGTTTATTTCTAAAATTTGGTATGAGCGCAACGAGCGCCTTCAATCCGGTTGCTTCGGGCACAGAGACATCGTTGGAACGCTGGGCGTTTAGCAGAGATGTAAAATGGGAGAGTTGCTCTTCGGCGATGGCAGCCTTTTTTTCGGGGTTTTTAGATAGTTTCAAATAAGCGGCAGCCGAAAGCTGGCCGACCTTAAACCTGGTTTCCAGATTGGCCAGTTCCTGCTTGTAAACGGATAGCTCTGTGGATTTCATATTGATTCTTTTATTCAAATCCTGCCGGATAAGATCGATTTTAGATAGCGCATGCTGCAAGTTGGACGCGTATTCCATTTTGAGAGCGTTATAGGAGATATCATTGACTGCCCTGTCGTTGCGGAGTTTTTCCAAATTGCTCAGGAATACCTCAGCTTTCTCCTTGTGGATGAGCGCCGTACGCAGCATATCTTCCATATCAGTAAACCAGTTTACCTAATATTAGCATTAATTAAATTCCGGCATCCATAGCTTACAGCCCTTTTTTCCGTTTGATCACTCCTTTGACGGCTTCCACGATGTCCCCGGCCGTCAGCCCCTGCATTTCCAGCAACTCCTCGGGCTTGCCCGATTTACAGTAAGTATCGTTAATGCCCAGGGATGCCAGTGGAACGGGCTTATTGCAGGATATTATTTGGGCTACCATGCTTGCCAGTCCCCCGTGCAGCAGATGTTCCTCTGCCGTGACAATTGCTCCTGTATCGGAGGCAGCGTCAAGAATTGATTTTTGGTCGATCGGCTTTAGAGTCGACATGTTCAGCACACGGCATTGAATGCCTGATTTGCTCAAAGAATCTGCGGCCTGGACTGCCATGGACACCATGATGCCGGTAGCTATTATGGTGCAATCTTTGCCGTCCCTGAGCTTGTCGCCCTGGCCTAATTTAAATGCGCAGCCGCCGGGATACAGAACGGGTGTTTTGGAACGTCCCAGCCTTATATAAAAGGGCCCTTCGGTCGATATGGCGGTTTTAATGACTTCCACCGTTTCAATGGCATCGGATGGCACAACGACATTGAAGTGAGGCAGAGAGCAGTAAAGGGAAATATCTTCGATGGCCTGATGTGAGGAGCCATCCTCACCCACTGTGATCCCCCCGTGTGTTGCAACTACCTTTACGTTGCTGTGAGGCTGTGCTATACACATGCGCACCTGGTCGAAGCATCTGCTGGAGGCAAATACAGCGAAGGTGCTGGCAATAGGGATTTTCCCGCAGGAAGCAAGGCCTGCGGCAATGCTTATCATATTCTGCTCGGCCAACCCGCACTCGATAAACCGGTCGGGATACGCCTGGGCGAAATACTTGGTCATGGTGGAGCGTGAGACATCGGCATCCAGCACAATAATACGGTTATCAGCCGCCGCCAGTTCGGTAAGAACTTTGCCGAAGGCCTCCCGGGTGCTAAGTTCGCTGTAATTCGTCATGCCAGTTCTTTAAGGGCCAGTTCAGTTTCAGCTTTATTAGGCGCCTTGCCGTGAAAGTCCACGTTGTTTTCCATAAAGCTCACGCCCTTGCCTTTAACCGTGTGAGCGACGATGACCACTGGTTTAGCGGTAATTTTCCTTGCGCTGTTTAAGGCCTCGATGATTTGAGTGATATCATGCCCATTGATTTCCATTACTTCCCAGTTGAAGGAACGCCATTTGGTTACGAAGGGCTCCAGGTTCATTATGTCCTTGGTGGCGCCGTCGAGCTGAAGCCCATTGAAGTCAACTATGGCGATTAAGTTATCCAGTTTATAGTTGGGCGCAAACATGGCCGCTTCCCATACCTGGCCCTCATCACATTCGCCGTCGCCCAGCAAAACATAGGTGCGGTAATCCTTTCTATCCAGCTTGGCAGCCAGCGCCATGCCGATTCCAACCGACAAGCCCTGACCCAGGGAACCTGCCGATACATCCACACCCGGAGTCAAAGTGCTGTCGGTATGTCCCTGCAGACAAGTTCCTGTTTTACGTAGTGTATCCAGCCAGTCAAGGGGGAAATATCCGCATTCAGCCAGCGCTGCGTATAGAATGGGAGCAGCATGCCCTTTGCTGAGAATGAACCGGTCCCGGTCGGGCCAGTGGGGGTTCTTGGGATCGTGCCGCATGATGCTGAAATACAGCGCAGTTACGATATCGGCGGCAGAAAGCGATCCGCCGGGATGCCCGCTGCCGGCCTTGGAGATCATGGTAATAACATCACGTCGGAGTTTGCGGGCGGTGCTTTCAAGGTCGTTAATGTTGTCTGTCATATTTACCAGATATTACGGGAGACGCCGATGATCATCACTGGACAGCTATAGTTGGATTTATTATAGGATACCGTAGATTAAGATGTCTATTTTAAATCGCTGCCTCCGCCACATTAATTGAGATTAGCAGCACTGTAAATTATAATGCTTATAATGATTATCGATGCGCATACCCATATTTTCTCGCCGGAAATAATCAGCCGCAGGGACGATATCTGTTATTCCGACGCCTGCTTCAGACTACTGTATTCCCATCCCAAAGCCAAAATGTATGCGGCTGAAGAATTGATTCAAAATATGGACGACCGTGGGATATCCAAATCGGTTGTGCTGAATATAGGCTGGGAGAGCCAGGCTATATGCCGGCGGACCAATGACTATATCATCGAGTCTGTAGCCAGATTTCCTGACAGGCTGATCGGATTTTGTGCGGTGCAACCTAATGATACAAAGGATGCAATTAGGGAGATCGAAAGATGCAGCGCCTGCGGTATAAAGGGCATAGGAGAATTGCGCCCGGATGTGCAGGGCTTCGATCTGAACCAAAATGAGTCTATGGATGCAATTATCGAGGCGATTATCAGCCATAAAATGGTTCTTTCTCTTCATGCTTCTGAACCGGTAGGACATGAATATGCCGGCAAGGGCAATGTTGTCCCCGGGCTGCTCTACGAATTTATAAAAGAATACCCTGAGCTCAAAGTAGTCCTGGCGCACTTCGGAGGCGGATTGCCTTTTTACGAGTTGATGCCGGAGGTAAAGCAGTTCTTAAAAAACACTTACTATGACACTGCGGCAGCACCGTTTCTCTACGGTTCAAACATCTACAATGCCCTGGAGAATATCACCGGCAATGAAAAATTGTTGTTCGGCAGTGACTGGCCCCTGATTGATCCGGACAGGGTAATAGAGCAGATAAAGGCCGCCGGACTGGGAAAAGAGCAGACGGAAAATATCCTCTATGGCAACGCTTCGAGGCTTTTTACGCTGAATGATTAATTCATCCAAGGCTTTATAATGATCGACCAGGAAATCCGTGCTTTTATAGCCATTGAGCTTCCGGCGGAGCTGAGGAAAATGATGGGCGAGTTTCAGGCCGGATTGATGAGGCCGCGGCAGGGGTTTGTGAAGTGGGTTAACCCCGCTTCCGTGCATCTTACCCTGAAATTCCTGGGAAATGTAAGATCAAAGCAGTTGGATTCCATCAAAAGAGAGCTGGATGATATAGCGAAAGACAGCAAGGCTTTCTCCATAGTAACATCCGAGACCGGGTGCTTTCCTGATTTAAAACGGCCACGCGTGTTCTGGCTGGGATTGGATGGTGATATTGAGGAGTTGCTCAAGTTGCAGGCGAAAATCGATGAAGCTCTATCACGTATAGGTTTCCCGCGTGAAAATCGACCTTTTACTGCGCATCTGACTTTGGCCAGAATCAAAGAGGAGGGCTCAACTGCGGACAGGTTGGAGTTTTCCCAATTAGTCAAAGATGCCCGCTTCGAACGGACGTTCTCGATGAAGGTTGAAAATGTATACTTGATGCGAAGCCAGCTTGCTGCGGCGGGAGCTGTCTATACCCGGCTGGCAGAATTCCCATTGACTGGACGGTAAATAAATTGACTGGCTGTCAATAAGCCCAATATACTTGCCATTGAATTTGGATTAATGCTATACTCTAAACATCCTTGGAGGAGGTGGAAATAATAGTGGAAAACTATTCCTTTCCAAAGTGCTTAAAATGCAAAACCGGTGATTTGGTCCCGTTGTCCGATTTTGGAAGCCAGGGTGCAGCGATACATTATAAAGCCTGGGTGTGCACTAATCCTGAATGCGGCTTCAACTTGAAAATCAGGAATGGCGACATATATTTGAATGAGCCTATTTTCAGCGGCGCAAGCCATACGTTACGTTCTCATTAAGATATAGTAACAGGCGGTAGAGTACAGCAGATAGTAAATGGAGTTACGGTTTTGACCGGATGGTTAAAACAACTCCGCAATGAAGTCATCGATTTATTATTTCCGCGACAATGCATAGGATGCGGGGAAATCGGTGGCTTTATTTGTAATAGTTGCGCTAAAAAATTGCCCAGAATCTATCCGCCTTTATGTCAGAGATGCGGTAAACCGGAAACAAGCGGCCGTTATTGTAAGGAGTGCTGGGGAAAGCAGAATAATCGCATAGATGCTGTGCGTTCAGTTTTCGTCTTTGAAGGAACCATCAGGACAGCAATCCATGAACTTAAATATCGCAACCTGCGAGCTATTTCTACTAACCTGGGTGAATACATGGCCGAATACTACAGGAACAACGGATTAAAGGGCGATTGCCTGCTGCCGGTGCCGCTTCATGAAAAACGGATACGTGAAAGAGGCTACAATCAATCGGAGCTGCTGGCGCAGGAAATGGCCAAACACATTGAAGTGCCGGTTAAGGACAATCTGGTTGTACGTGTAAGGAATAATATGCCGCAGGCACGTACCAAAAGCGCTGAAGAGCGCAGGGCAAATATGGAGAATGTATTTAGATGCCAGAGCCCTGAAGCGGCCGGACAGGATATTATTGTCATTGATGACGTCTGTACGTCAGGCAACACGCTGGAAGCGTGCGCTACGGTATTAAAAGCGGCTGGAGCAAAAAGCGTTATTGGTTTCACTCTGGCCAGAGAAATATTAAGCAGGAGTTAGTAATGGAAATCCAGGTCACTGCCAGAAATATGAAGTTGGACCCCGAAAACCAGGATTATGCCGAGCAAAAACTGGGAAAGCTGCATAAATATCTTAATACGATCAGCACCATCAAGCTGGAGCTGGTAGATGAGAAATCCAAGACGCGGCAAATGTACACGGCCCAGGTAACCATAAACATCAATGGATTTATTCTCAGGGGGGAACATAAGGGGGATAATATCCGTTCCACTGTGGATGAAGTATTTGCGGTAATGGAGCGACTGGTTACAAAATATAAGAAAAGATACGAGATCAATAAGGGCAGGGAGCCGGAATCTATCAGGATGCTCGATATCGAAGAAGAGAAAAAGGTCCTTGATAAATCAAGGGTAGCCAAATCGAAAAGCTTTTTGGTCAAACCCATGACTACTTCGCAGGCCATCGACCAGATGGAGTTTGTCGGCCATGATTTCTTCATATTTTTGAATGCCAAAGACAATTCGGTAAATGTAGTGTACAGGCGCAAGGATGGTAAGTACGGGCTTATACAGCCGCTGTTTTCCTAGATATCGGCAATCGGAATATTAAAAAGGTGGGTTGAACGGTGGTAAAGGCAAAAGTTAAGGAAACCTTGCTCCAGGCAATCCAGGGGGACATCACCAGGGAAAAGGCAGACGCCATTGTAAATGCCGCTAATTTAAGTCTCATGGGCGGCGGAGGTGTTGATGGAGCGATACACCATGCCGGCGGCCCTGCTATTGTGGAGGAATGCCGCACAATTGTTTCCGAGCAGGGCAGACTGCCTGCCGGCCAGGCTGTAATTACCACTGGCGGTAAGCTGCCTGCCAAACATGTTATACATACAGTTGGTCCTGTGTGGCGGGGAGGCAATGGCGGTGAAGAGGTCACGCTTGCGAGCTGCTATACGGAATGTTTAAAACTGGCCTCGGCCAACCGGATTAAGAGCATTTCCTTCCCGGCCATCAGTACCGGGGTTTATGGTTATCCCCTTGAACCCGCTGCCCGCATAGCGATCGGCAGCGTTATAAAGTATCTAAATGCTAACTCCACGAGTATAGAGCAAGTGCGTTTCGTTCTGTACGATACAAATGCGTACAATATATATGCTGCTGAGTTTGCCAAGATCAGCGGCGTATAGTCGGAGGGCTTAAATATGTTCTATACCTTAATCCATACACGTTGGGGTTGGGTGGGAGCACTCTTCACGGAAAAAGGGCTGAGGAAATTGACGTTTCCCATGAAAAGTGAGCTGGAAGCGGAAAATGGCCTGAAAATAGACGGCAGCGCAGAATATGTGCGGGCCGGCAGGCTTGGGAACCTGGGGAAACAGCTCATAAACTATTTCAGCGGAAAATCCACACGCTTTGATTGTGCGCTGGATCTGAGCGGGTCAACGCAATTCCAGAGGGATGTGTGGAGAACAGTCGCAGATATCCCTTTCGGCCAGGCTAAAAGCTATGAATGGGTGGCTGACAAAATGGGCCGCAAAAATGCCTGCCGGGCGGTTGGTCAGGCCCTGGCCAGGAATCCCGTACCCATTGTCATCCCATGCCACCGTGTGATCCGCAAAAACGGAACCCCAGGCGGTTTTGCCGGCAAGGCATCCGTCATCGACACCAAGCTTAAGCTGTTATCGCTGGAAGGCTGCAAGCTGAATTAGAATTGCTGGATGAGGGAGAAGTAAATTGATAGAGCACGCTTACGCTGATATAAAGGACATTAAACTTCACTACGCATACACCGGCACAGGTGACCTGATGATGTTTCTGCATGGATTTCCCGAATATTGGGGCATGTGGCAGAAACAGCTCGATGAATTCCGCCGTGATCACCTGGCAGTGGCGCCGGATATGCGTGGCTTCAATCTCTCCTCCAAGCCCGAAGGTGTCGATCAATACAAGCAGCCAATCCTGGTGGAAGACATACATCAGTTGGTTGAAAACCTGGGTTACAAGAAATTCACGCTGGTTGCGCATGACTGGGGTGGCGCCATTGCCTGGCTTTTTGCCATGTTTTTCCCTCGATACCTTGAAAAGCTGGTTATGATTAACTCCCCTCATCCGATAACTTTTGAGAGGGAGTTGCGTAATAATCCCGACCAGCGCCGGGCCAGCAGCTACATGATAGCTTTCAGGAAACCGGGGATCGAGGAGAAATTGTCGGAAAACAATTACTCGCTGCTGTTAAAGCTGGCCTTCGGCGACCTGATCAAAAGTGGCGTGCTCAACGCACAAGATATACAGGGATATATCGACGCCTGGTCGCAACCCGGAGCGTTGACCGGGGGTTTAAACTACTACAGGGCAAGCAATATGAGCATCCTCGAGAACTATGAGGAAGCTATAAAATGGCCGGCCCGGACCGAATCACTGCCTGTAATTAAGGTCCCGACACTGGTCATATGGGGAGAAAAAGATACTGCCCTGCTGCCCGGCTGTATTGACGGGCTGGAAAAATATGTAACTAATTTGACCATCAAGAGGGTGCCGGATGCGACACACTGGGTAGTTCGCGAGAAGCCCGCACTGGTAAATCAATTAATCAGGGAATTCATTCAGACCTAGAGAATAGGGCTTTATCTGAAGCGGGGGGTTAATACGTCAGGATGGGGTTGAGCTCTTTCATAAGGTCGTTGCAGTAGTCGATTTTAATATCGGGAATATCCAGGCGGGTTACCCTGTCCCGGTCACGTATGGCAAGCTGTACACTGTCTTTGCCCGGATATCTTTTTAAGACCTCCATGATACGCTGTAGATATGCGCGGTCCTGCTCGGTATCGCTGCCCTGATTTAGATTGATCACCAGTTTTTTAGGAGCTACGTAGTGATTATTGCTCTCAACCTGCGGCCTGGTTGCCTCAGGCTCGTATTTCCTCACCCGGCTGCAGCCAATGCTGACGCGGTCCTCCCTGACTTTTACGGTCCCTTCTATAATCAGTATATTGCCTTCGACCCACAGGTCCTGCGTCTGTGTGTATACATTGGACCATACTATAACTTCGATGCTTCCATTCAAGTCCTCGAAGGTGGCGACCACGAAAATGCTGTTATTTTTAGTGGAGGCATGCCTGACGGCTGAAATCATGCCGGCTACGATGACTTTTTCTCCGGCCATCTCGCCGGTTATCTGACCGCACAGCACGCTGGCATGTTCAGCCAGCTTGGAGGCCAGGGCGGATAAAGGATGCTCAGAAAAATAGATGCCCATCAGTTCCTTTTCCCAGGCCAGTTTTTCCGGCAGAGCGGCGTCGAAATTATCCAGGTCAAGGGCCGGCAGGGGCACCGAGACGCTCTGCCCGAAAATGTCGAACATGCTGGACTGGCCGCTTTCCTTCTGCTTCTGTCCCCGCTGTGAGAGCGACATGATGCGGTCTACCGCTGCCAGGAGCGAGCCGCGCTGGCCCAGGCAGTCGAGTGCACCCGCTTTTATCAAGCTCTCCATAACTTTTTTATTGACGTAACGCAGGTCAACCCGGCTGCAGAAGTCCTCGATGGACTTGAATTCCCCTCCGCGGAAACGCTCGGCCAGTATCGGTTCCAGGGCATTGGTGCCCACGTTCTTGATGGAAGCCAGGCCGAACCTGATGCCCGCATTTCTGCCCTTCCCCTCGACCACGAAGTCGGCATGGCTGTGGTTTACATTCGGTTTGAGCACCTCGATATTGATGCGCCGGCACTCTGCGATGGCCGTTACGATCCTCTCCTGCTTGTCATAGTAAGTGTTTAAAAAGGCGGTCATGTACTCAACAGGGTAATTAGCCTTAAGGTAAGCCGTTTCGTAGGCGATTCGGGCGTAACTGACGGAATGGGCCTTGTTAAAAGCATAACCGGCGAAGGGTTCGATCAACCCGAAGATGGCGTTGGCCTCTTCTTCGGTGTATCCCTTGGTCTTGGCCCCTTCTATGAAGTTCTGCTTCTCCTTCTTCATGACCTCCGGGTTTTTTTTGCCCATGGCCTTGCGTATAATGTCGGCGCGGCCCAGGCTGTATCCGGCAAATCTTTGAACAATAAAAAGCACCTGGTCCTGGTAGACTATTACTCCGTAGGTATCTTCCAGGATGGGCAAGAGGTCGGGGTGCGGATAGTGGACCGATTCAATCCCGTGTTTGGCCCGAATAAATGTCGGAATGTGCTCCATGGGGCCCGGACGATACAGGGCAACCATGGCCGCAATATCCGTGAATTTAGTCGGTTGCAGCTCTTTAATATAGCGGCGCATGCCAGGACTTTCCAGCTGGAATATGCCGGTGGTTTCCCCCGAAGCCAATAGATCGAAGGACTTTTTATCGTCAAGGGGCATATTCAGGAAATCTATTTCAATGCCCTGGTTTTCAAAGATGACTTTTTTAGCTTCGGCCAGCAGCGTGAGATTGGCTAACCCCAGGAAATCCAGTTTGAGCAGGCCCAGCTTGGCGACGTTATCCATAGAAAACTGGGTCATGGTGGCGTTTTGGTCGCTGTCCTTATTGGCCCGCTGCAATGGCAGGTACCGGGTCAAAGGCTCTCTGGAAATTACCACGCCGGCGGCATGGGTGCTGGAATGCCTGGAGATGCCCTCCAATTTCTTGGCCGTGTCTAAAAGTTTGCGGATAAGTTCATCGGCAGCATACATATCCTGGAGCTCTTTAACTTCCAGGAAGGCTTCATCCAGCCGGATATTGGGGCGGGTAGGAATCAGCCGGGCCACCTGGTCGACGGTGCCATAGTTCAGTCCCAACGCCCTGCCCACATCCCTGATAGCGGCCCTGGCCCCCAGCGTCCCGAAGGTTATGATCTGTGCCACATGGTCGGTACCGTATTTGTGGTTAGCATACGAGATAACTTCATCGCGCCGGTCATCCTGGAAATCGAGGTCGATATCCGGCATTTCGCGGCGTTCTATATTCAGGAAACGCTCAAAGACCAGCTTGTAATCAAGGGGATTGATGTCAGTTATGCCCAGGCAATAAAGCGCCAGGCTGGCCGCCGCACTGCCGCGCACGCCGAAGAATATGCCGTTTTCACGGACAAACGATATAAGATCGTGGACCACCAGGAAATAATCGGCAAATTGGGTCTTCTCGATAACGTCGAGTTCGTAGGCCAGCCGTTTTTCCGCTTCGGTATCTGCATCCGGCAAGCGCTCCTTAAATCCCCTCCAGCAAAGGATGGATAAATACGACTGCGAGGTTTTGCCGGCGGGCAATTCCACCTGTGGCAGGTGGGGCTTTCCGAACTCAATCTCGACATTACACAGGTCGGCTATTTTTTGCGTATTCTCTATGGCTGACGGCAGGTCAACGTATTCGTCTGCCATTTCCTTGGGGCTCTTAAGATAGAAATAATCGCCCGCCATTTTTAAACGTCTTTCGTCGTTTACCGTCGTATTGGTGCCGATACAGAGCAGTATATCCTGGATATAGGCGTCTTCCTTGTTAACATAATGTACGTCATTGGTAGCTACCAGAGGGATATCCAGCTTAGCGGCCAGCTCGATAAGCCCGGCGTTGATAATTTCGATATCCGGGATAGGGTGTTTCTGTATCTCGATATAAAAATGCTGGAAATTATCCTTATACCAGCTTGCAGTCTCCTGTAAAATATCCTGCCGGTTCTGCAGGATGAGTCGGCCCAGCTCACCCTGCGCGCAGCCGGAGAGCAGAATAAGGCCCTCCTTATATTTGCACAGCAGCTCTTTATCTATCCTGGGCTTATAGTAGAATCCCTCTGTACTGGCCAGCGTCACCAATTGAATTAGGTTACTGTAGCCTGTATTATTCATGGCCAGGAGGGTTAGATGCGAATTGGCCTTGTTGGATGGGTCTTTGATCCGGAAATTCTGGGCGGCGACATAGACTTCACAGCCTATGATAGGTTTAATGCCGCATTCCCTGGCGCACTTGTAAAAATCGATGACGCCGTACATATTGCCGTGATCGGTAATGGCCAGGCTGTGCATGCCGAGGTCTTTGGCTTTGTGGATTAAAGGGACAACCCTGCAGTACCCGTCAAGTAAACTATACTCAGTATGAACATGGAGATGGGTAAACATACTTTACACCTGTGGAACGGTTAAAATTATAACACAAGAGATTTTAAGCGCTCACGCCAATATGGACGGCGAAATATCGTCCGTGGTCAACACTTGAGGAATAAATAATGAAATATGTTTTTATAGCTGCCTTTCTGCTGTGGATAGTTACAATTCCATTTCTTATTATCTCCACCACGACCAACATGTATACGGGGTGCGAACGTCTGTATGAGTACGGGTTCGACAAGTATCAGATCAGCCAGGTCACAGGAATAAACAAAACACAGTTGGATGACGTAGCGCGGCAGATGGCGGATTACTTAAACGGTAAAAGCCGGACACTGCAGCTAACGGTGGACAGCAAAGACGGCACCAGGCAGCTCTACAATGAAAAAGAGCTAACTCACATGGAAGACGTGCTCAAAATTGTCAGCTTATTTCATGTCATCCAGATAGTCTCCCTGATACTATTCCTGCTACTAGGAACCATCATTTACTTTCGGATGGGGATAAACAGGATTCTGAGAGGATTGGAAATCGGATCGATAATCACGGCAGCTTTCACGATGATTTTGATTGCCTGGGCGTTTATAGATTTTGACGGCCTCTTCCTCCTGTTTCACTACGTCAGCTTTTCCAATAACCTTTGGATATTGGATCCCAGCAAGGACTACCTGATCATGATGTTCCCGGAGGGTTTCTTTAACGATGTGGCGCTGTTTATGGTCGCCACCATAATGGGCCTATGCGTGGTTATCTGGGCCGCCGCCTTTCTTGTGCGCAGAAAAATATCCTATAACCTCAGGAGAGCGTGAAGCGGTCTGCAGAGGTGTAAGACTTAACCGCCGCCGCAGGTAGAGCAATTGGAAGAACTGCAGCCGGCGCATGAGCTGCCGCCGCCGGCAGGCATGTGGCTCAGCATGCTCAGGTCGGATTTGGAACGGGATACGAAACGGGACATAGCCCTTTTAGATGGGCTCTTGCATTTGGGACAATCTCCAAGCTCCTCTGATTTTGACAGAGGACGCATCAGTTCAAACCTGCAATCACATTTAGGACATTGATATTCATAAATCGGCATTAACCTAAACCTCGAATAAAAATTTAGCTCATTACGCCTGCCCCAGTCAAATTGCATTTCAAACCTTTTTATAGTTGCTCTAAGTAATATTGCTTAGCCCCAATCATTTGTTATTGCGCTTTTGCGCATAATCAGTTTGCGCAATACTGCGGATGGTAAGGCCTATGGATATTGTTAAATTGTATGCGTAACAAACGCTAGAACATGAAAGGAGTAAATCAAATGCCGAAAGTTGTGGAAGTAACCAACGGAGTACAAACAATAGAAAAGACTGATAAGAGATCCAATTTCTGGACTGACAAATCGCCGTGCTGGGACCTGTGCAACTGCCCGGATGTGATAAAAAATGAGTGCCCGGTTACTCAATACCAGTTTCTCCCCTGCTGGGAAATAGAGGGGACTTACTGCAAACTGGACGACATGGGGTCCAGCGGCAAAGATACTACGATGTGCCAGACCTGCAGGGTCTATAAAAAATACGGGAATGGGGAGCCGGTGAGGTTGAAGTTGTTCGGAAAGGGGATGGATACACATTTGAAGGAGATGGAGCAGGCCGAGGCAAAATAGAAATCAGTTATACATGGGACCCGGGCGGACCGTCGCAAGGCGGCCCGCCTTTTTCATTAGGCAAATTTTGTGGAGAAAAAATATTTTTGCGGGGCTATTTTATTTTTAGTACAATTGTGTTAAAATAACCATAATCAGGTTCAGTTAGCGTATTATTAGGAGGCGAAATGGAGTCGGACAAAGTGAAACTGGAAAAAGAAAAGGCACTGGATTTGGCGATTAATCAAATTGAAAAGCAGTATGGTATCGGCTCGATAATGTCGCTGGGCGAGAGGCTGGCCAAGGTTAAGGTGGAGGTCATCCCAACGGGCTCGCTGAGCCTGGATCTGGCCCTGGGGGTAGGTGGTATACCACGTGGGCGGGTTACCGAGATATTCGGCGCCGAGGCTTCAGGCAAGACCACCCTGGCCCTGCATATAATTGCGCAGGCGCAAAAAAAAGGCGGACTGGTGCTCTATATCGATGCGGAACATGCACTCGATACGAACTATGCCTCACTATGCGGAGTGAATGTAAATGCGCTTAAGGGCGCCCAGCCGGGCACCGGCGAAGAAGCACTGGATATTGCTGAGCGCATGGTTCGGACGCATGCCCTGGATGTAGTGGTAATAGACAGCGTGGCCGCACTGGTACCCCGGGCTGAGATCGAAGGCGAAATGGGCGAATCCCACGTCGGGCTGCAGGCCAGGCTGATGTCGCAGGCGCTGCGAAAACTTACTGGTGAGATCAGCAAGTCCAACACAGCCGTGGTTTTTATTAACCAGTTGCGTGAAAAGGTGGGGGTAATCTACGGCAACCCGGAGGTGACTCCGGGCGGTAGGGCGCTTAAATTTTATAGCTCTGTAAGGATCGATTTAAGGAAGGCGGATGCCATCAAGAACGGCGCCGAAATAATAGGGAACCGCGTACGCGCCAAGGTCGTAAAAAATAAAATGGCGCCTCCTTACCGCGTTGCCGAGTTCGATATCATGTTCACTTGCGGCATAAGCAAAGAGGGCGATGTCATAGACCTGGGCGTCAGCACCGGCGTTATTAAAAAATCGGGCGCCTTCTTCGATTACAAAGGCACCAAGCTGGGCCAGGGCAGGGAAAAAGCGCGCGATTACCTGACACAGCATCCTGAAATAACCCTTGAAATAGAGAAGCAGATACGCGATATTGCCTTATCCGGACACGCAGTGGACGAGGTTAAGGAAGCCGAATAATTTATTCAACTATTGCGTCAGATGCGTAAGAAGATCGTCGAGTTAAAGGCCGGCAAGACCAGGGGCATGGTCGAGGTCATTTTCGATGATCAATCGACCTTGAGCGTAGATAGGAGGCTGGCTAAAAAGGCCGGCCTCCTTTTATATTCAGAGGTGGATATACGTGACCTGGATAAGCTCATTAAAAAGGATGATGCCGACAGGTGCTACGAGGCGGCGCTCAATTACCTGGAATACCGGCCCCGCAGTGAGGCCGAACTGAAGCAGCATCTGCTGTATAAAAAGCATTTTCAGGGAGAATCGGTTACCAATGCCATAGTCCGGTTGAAGAAGCTGAATTTAATCGACGACCGGGCTTTTGCTGAGAACTGGGCCAGGGACCGTAACGCATACCGGCCGAAAAGCCGCATGATGATCAAGAGGGAACTGTTGCAAAAGGGGATTGACCATGATATCGCCGATGAAGCCACGCAGGGGATCGAAGACCCGGCCAGTGCCTACAAGGCCGGCTTAAAAAAGGCCAAGCTGCTCAAACAATTGGACTATCCCCAATTCTCCAAAAGGCTGGCTGCCTACCTGGCCAGGCGGGGCTATGCCGTTGATGTTGTTAACGGAGTAACCATGCGTTTATGGCATGAGACTACCGGGGAGAAATCCGAAAAATAAATATTTTTCCGTAGGGTACTGGTCGTATATATTCAATTAATAGTATAATTATAAATTAAGGTTTAGTAATTATGTGTAAATTAACTTTGTTTGTTTACAAAGAGAGGCATTTATATTATGGATTGGATATATTATCTAATTGTCGGCCTCGTGGCCGTTTTGTTTCTGCTTGTCGGGTACTTCACTCGCCAGCTTCTGGCGAATCAACAAATAAGGCTCACTCAGAATGAGGCGAAGAAGCTACTAGAGAGCGCTCAAGCCAAATACGAGCAGATGGTGCTCGATGCCAAAGAAGAAGCTGTCAAATTAAGGGCGGCTGCGGAGGCGGAAAGCAGGGAGCGAAGGTATGAGCTGCAAAGGCTGGAAAGGCGTTCCAGTCAGCGCGAGGAGAGGTTAGAAAGGAAGCTGGAAGCGCTCGAAAGGCGAGAGCGGAGCTTGATGGCACGCGAGAAAGAGATAGAAACCATCAAAGCTGAGATCGAAGAACTAAAAGGGAAGCAAATGCAGCGCCTGGAAGCTATTTCGGGGATGTCCAGCGACGAAGCCAAACAGCTCCTTCTAAATGCGGTAGAGGATGAGATTAAAGAGGATGCTTCACGCAAGGTGCGTGAATGGGAAGTCCGCATTAAAGATGAAATAGACGCCAAGGCCCGCGATATACTGGCAACCACCATCCAGAGATGTGCCACTGATGTTGTCTCCGAAACCACAGTTTCGGTGGTAGCTCTGCCTAACGATGATATGAAGGGGCGCCTGATCGGGCGTGAGGGACGCAATATACGCGCCATGGAGCAGGCCACGGGCGTCGACCTGATAATCGACGACACCCCTGAGTCGGTGACCATTTCGAGCTTCGACCCCATACGCAGGGAGGTCGCCAGGGTAGCGCTTACCAACCTTATCCTCGACGGCAGGATACATCCCGCCCGCATCGAGGAAGTAGTAGAAAAAGCCAAATCCGAAGTAGAAGCGACCATAAAGGTCGAGGGCGAGCAGGCCACCAGGAAAGCGGGGGTACAGGGTCTGCATCCCGAATTGATGAAACTTCTGGGACGCCTTAAATACAGGACAAGCTATGGACAGAACGTCCTGACGCATAGTCTGGAAGTCGCCCACATTGCCGGCATGCTGGCAGCCGAGATCGGCGCCAATGTAATGCTGGCCAAGAGGGCGGCTCTATTACATGATATTGGCAAAGCGGTCGACCATGAGGTCGAAGGCCCGCATGCCCTGATCGGCGCCAACCTGGTCAAGCAGTGGGACAAGTCGGCTGAAGTGTCTCAGGCCATATCCGAGCACCACGGCGAATCCACTACCACGAGTACACTGGGTTTCATCCTGGCAACGGCTGATCAGATAAGCGGGTCCAGGCTGGGGGCCAGGCGTGAATCACTCGACCAGTATATTAAGAGGATTGAAGCGCTGGAAAATGTCGCCAGCAGCTTTCCCGGCGTGGAAAAGGCCTTCGCCATCCAGGCGGGACGCGAGGTACGCATTATCGTGAAACCGGACCAGGTGGACGACCTGGCCGCCATGCGACTGGCACGCGACATAGTCAAGAAAATTGAAGAAAGCCTGGAATATCCGGGCCAGATAAAGGTCACAGTTATGCGAGAGGTGAGGGCGGTCGACTACGCAAAATAAATCATTGAGGTAGGCACCTTTGAAAATCCTGGCGATCGGTGATGTTATCGGCAAGCCTGGAAGGGATGCGGTCAAGCAGTTTCTTCCAGGCTTGATTAATGAATACGGCGTAAAGCTGGTTATAGCCAACGGGGAAAACTCGGCCCACGGGATCGGCATAACGGTCAACACGGCCCGTGACCTGATAGATGCCGGTGTAGACGTAATCACCACCGGCAACCATGTATGGGCGCAGCGTGACATCATGAATCACCTGGATGGGGAATTGCCCGTTATCAGGCCCCTCAACTTCCCTCCCGGCGCACCGGGCTGCGGCTATAGAATATCCAATAACGTCCTGGTGGTAAATCTCATCGGGCGTATCTTTGTCGGGCAGTATGACTGCCCCTTCCGGGCCATGGATTCTCTTCTCAGCACCCTGGACCCGATGCCTAAAATAATTGTGGTTGATTTTCATGCCGAGGCAACCTCGGAAAAAGTGGCGCTGGGGCGATACCTGGACGGCAGGGTAAGCGCTGTTTACGGCACCCACACCCATATCGGCACCACAGACAGCCATATCTTGCCCAACGGCACCGCTTATGTGACGGACATAGGCATGGTAGGCCCCATGGACTCCATTATCGGCGATGACGTGGATAACGTGTTGACCAGCTTCCTGGTCGGGCTGCCGCACAGGTTATCCGTCGGCAAGGGATTCTGTGCCTTCGATGCCATCCTGCTGGATATCGATGATGAAACCGGCAAAGCCGAAAGCATCGAGCGCATCCGGAGAGAGGAGACTTAGAATTGAAGTACGACCTGCATTTGCACACCACGGCTTCGGACGGCAGGCTAAGGCCGGCCGAGCTGGTTAAATTGGCTGCAGAGAGGGGATTGGAGGTCATGGCGGTTACCGACCACGATAGCGTCGTCGGGATCGACGAGGCGCTTGAGGCCGCGCGCATCTTCCCGCATCTCTATGTCATTCCCGGGGTTGAGATAAATACCGACCTGGCTTCGGGCGAGCTGCATGTCCTGGGCTATTTTCTCGATTTCAAGGATAAGGACCTGGCCGCGTCGCTGGAGAAGATCAGGGAGTCGAGGGTGGGCCGTGCCCGGAAAATGATAGAGAAGCTGCGCAAGCTGGGCAAGCCTATAGAATGGCAGAGGATACAGGAGCTGGCCAGGGGCGAGTCCGTATGTAGGCCTCATATAGCGCAGGCCATGCTGGAAAAAGGCTATATTACCACCGAGCACGAAGCCTTCGACAAGTTTATCGGGCGCAACGGGCCGGCCTACGTAGAGCGCGAGAAAATCAAGCCGGTCGAAGCTGTGGAGATCATTAAAAAGGCCCGCGGCGTGCCTGTTTTGGCCCACCCGGATGATATACAGGGCCTGGACGAGATGATCGTGGAACTGAAGGCGGCCGGGCTGGTGGGACTTGAAGCTTACTACGCTCAATATCCGAAACATGTTATTGAAAGACTGGTCAAGGTCGCACAAAAATATGGCCTGCTCACCACCGGGGGGACCGATTATCATCATTTTGGAGACGACAGGGAGATTGCCCTGGGGTCGGCGGATATCCCCAGAGCCTGCATCGAGAAGCTGTTCGAAGCGGCCGGTAAACATATTGATCTAAGCTAACCATAGAGATTGCTTCGCTTCGCTCGCAATGACCTGTAATCGAAGGGAAACACGTCATTGCGAGGCACACAGTGCCGTTCTACAAAACACGTCATTGCGAGGAGCCGCAGGCGACGTGGCAATCTTTATATCGAAGACTGCAGTGTTAACCCTAGAGATTGCTTCGCTTTGCTCGCAATGACCTGCTTACGGAATACGTGAAAAGGCGGATGGAACAGAACGTGAAAAATGATATAATATGTCGGTTTTGAGCCAAATAACCGCGCGAAAGGAGAAACATGGACGCATCTCGCGAAATTTTCTGGCATATTCCCTTCTTCGTTCAGATCAGTCTCTATACTGCAGCCGTAGTTGCTGTACTGCTCATCGGGTATGCGGTTTACAAACGCTACCAGATGTGGATGCTCGGCAAGCCGGACAAGCGTTTTGACAATCCCGGCAAAAGGATAGCCGAATTCATCAAGATAACCATCCTGGATGCCTTCATCCACAGGCGTTTTTTCAGGGACCCCTATCCGGGAATCATGCATTTCCTGATCTTTATCGGTTGTGTGCTTCTTTTCATCGGGGCGGGCCTCGACTTTCTGAACCACTATTTATTTGCGCCCTTCGGCGCCGAGTTCATCCATGGCCCGGTCTACATCTACCTGGGTGGGTTGTGGAATATCGGTGGGGTCATGGTCCTGGTGGGACTGGTCCTGGCATTTGTCAGGCGCTATATTCAAAGGCCCAAGAGGCTCAACACCGTGTTCGACGACGGGGTTGCCCTTCTGCTCATTTTAATCGTGGTTGTCACGGGCTTCTTCCTGCAGGGTTTCCGCATGATTGCCGCGGTACCCAATGGCCTCACCCAGCCTGAGTATTACGTCTATCCCGAATGGGGTCAGGCACGTTTCGTCGGCTTCTGGATCGCCGGCATGTTCGCCAATTTGCCCGAGACTACAAGATTATTGTGGTACCAGATACTCTGGTATTTCCACGTTGTCATTACTGTTGGCTCGGTGCTCTATATAATCCTCTCATGGGAGAAGCTGACCCACATACTGGTATCGCCGGCCAACGTCCTCTTTAAGACTTCCAGGCCCAAGGGCGCTCTCAGCCTGGTGGACCTTGAAAATGCCGAAACTTACGGCGTGGGCAGGATACAGGACTTCACCTGGAAGCAGCTGTTTGACCTTGACGCCTGCACCAATTGCGGACGCTGCCAGGACCGCTGTCCCGCCTACCTCACCGACAAGCCCCTTTCGCCCCGCAAAATCGTCCAGGATTTGAAGACCCACTGGCTGGAACAGGCTCCTGCGCTGATGGCCGCCAAGAAGGCTGCCGTAGCGTCCGGCTCCGGCGCCGCAACCAATGTTGCCGTCGAGGAAAAAACTATGGTTGGCCAGATAATAACTGAAGATGAGATCTGGTCCTGCACCACCTGCCGCGCCTGTCAGGATGTCTGCCCGGTCTTCGTCGAACACATCGACAAGATAATCGATATGAGGCGTCACCTCGTTCTCGACCTCGCCCAGATACCGGAGACCGGCGAATCCGTTCTTAAATGCATGGAGGCCAGGGGCCATAGCTGCAAAGGCACCACGCTGACCAGGACGGACTGGACCAGCGGCCTTGATATCAAGCAGCTATCCGAGGAACCCAATGTCGATTACGTATTCTTCGCCGGCTGTGCAGCATCGCTGGAAGAGCGCAGCACCAAGATCGCTATTGCCACCGCCAGGATTCTCAAAGAGGCGGGTATTAATTTCGGTATCCTGGGTGCCCAGGAGATGTGCTGCGGTGAGCCGGCCAGGCGCTTAGGTAACGAATATCTTTTCCAGACTCTGGCTGCGCAAAGCGTCGAGCAGTTCAAGGGCTACAATATCAAGAATATCATCACCATCTGCCCGCACTGCTTCAATACCATCAAGAATGAATATCCGCAGTTTGGCGGTAATTTCGAAGTTATCCATCACAGCACCTTTATCTCCAACCTGATCAACGAAGGCAAGATCAAGCCGGCCGTGATGAAAGAGAACAGGATCACCTATCACGATTCCTGTTATCTCGGCAGGCACAACGATATCTATGATCCCCAGAGGCATGTCCTGCAGTCCATCAACAAGCTGCCGCTTCTTGAGATGGAGCGCTCCAGGAACAGCGGGTTCTGCTGTGGCGGCGGTGGCGGCCGCTTCTGGATGGAGGAAAGGCTCGGCACACGTATCAGCGAAGCCCGCATCCAGCAGGTGCTGGACGTCGGCGCCGATACCGTAGCTACGGCTTGTCCTTACTGCGTGCAGATGTTCACCGACGCCATCAAAGCCAAAGGCGCCGAGGAAACGCTGGTCGCCAAGGATATCGCCGAACTCGTAGTCGAATCCATGTTCCCGCCTAAATAAAGACTTGAGCTAGTTAACGAAAGAGGCCGTAATGCAATGCATTACGGCCCTTTTTGTTAGAGATTACAGAAGATTTCTTAAAAGCAAATTCTCTTAAACCCTTATTTCGTTTTCGCTATCGATAATTCTTAAAACCTTTTGAGTTAATGCTAGCATCATTTCAGCGCGATCTTTTTCAACATAAGTCTGGCTATGAACTACATCATTGCGAATGGCTTTAATGTCATTAATGATTGTGGCTGTTTCTTTAGAGATTATTCCGGATTGAGTTAATCTAATAACTAGATCTGAAATTCGATTATATTGTTGAGTAATTTCATTTTTCCTGGCAATTTTCTGGAGGGCGGTTTCAATAGCTTTGTAAGCCTCATAAATTGATAAATCGTAGTATCCAATCTTGAACATTTGGGATGCTCTGGACAGGTGAGTCTCTTCATCTATAGAATTTTGTTCGACCTGTGCCTCCAGATCTTTTTCTTTCAATTTACGCTGAGAGAGCAGTATTAACTGAATTGACGATACTAATGTTATTGCGATTGTTGCTAGCTGAATGATTAAAAATAGTGCACTTAATAAATCGGGGTTAGGAGGCCAATAAGGTTTGAGTGCATATTCTATTAATGAAAGGATCCACAAAAATAATGCAATTAGTGGTACTATGATTGATATTGCAAAAAACCAATTGCCCAGATTTTGAGAAAGGCGGGACGCTTTTGGTGTTATAAATTCAATGCTAAATAGATAAACGGATATAAAAAGCGCAAAGGAGAAAATATAGTAGATAGTTATTAACGTTATATTAAAGCCGAATAAGGTGAAATTCGCATTGAGCTCTTTTACAATCGGAAAAATCGTAAATAATGCAGCGAGCAGTGCTACCGCAAATCCTACCTTTGTCTTTGCAAAACTTGTCATTTTAGCTCACAAGGCTTTTAACGTATAGCATATCGTTCTAAAAATAATTCAGCTAGATTTTTTCTTACAGTAGTACCTAATCTCTGGGTTGATTCATGAACCTCCCATAATGAGTCGCTTTGTGCTAAATTAGCTTCTGTTCGTAACCCCTCAAAATGGATTTTATCGTGGATTTCGAATAAAGCATCGCTAATATTAACAAATTCGCCATCATGAAAAAATGCACCACGAATTTTTGTTTGTTCTTTAAAACCATATCCAAATCTATCTAGCATATGCTGTTCTCGGCCAGCACCAGTTGCATGATGTCTAATATCTTTCTTATTGCAGCGATCACAATGATGTATCTCTTCACAGTATGCCGGTTCACCCGCAATTGACTGCAAAATTGCCAAATAAAATGCTACTACGGCCGAATCATTATGATATAGTCCTCTTGACTCACTCATGCTTTTAACAAATACATATAGACATATTAAATCGTAAAGTCTTTCTGCGTCCTTGCTTCCGGCTGATTTCAGTCCTCTAAAAGTGGCAAATGCTTTCCTGTAATTGATAATCTTATTCTTGGGTTTTGGATTCGTGAACAAAATACCTCTCTTTTGAAGAGTGTCTATCTGTTCAGGAGTGAGGGTTTCAGGAATACTGGGCAAGAGATCTCTCGTACTCCAGAATAATGTTAGAGGAAACCTATCGAAGTCCAACTCATTAATTCTGTCAGGACTAAATGGTTTAAGAGATGAATTATAGTTCTCAATGAAGGTTAGATCAGAATCATCTTGTTGGTTATCAAGTCCAGTTTCTCCGTAGTCAAATGGTTCACTGTCATCGGATATAAAAGCATGAAAGAATACAAGATCACGATATGCATAATAGGATGGTATTCCGATATTATTTAGAGCCATAACTGCTCCATAACCGTGAGGAATACCATATGAGAAACCTCTGAACATTTCTTCTTTGGCCTTAACCGTCCTCAGCGTATGCCCATCTCCCAGATCATATGGACTAATCGGAACTTTTGGTGTAAAAACAATGTAATGAGTAGGTATTATATCCATCAACCCCATAATCAGCTCCTTTAAGACGGTAGAAATTGGCTCCTCGGGTAGGATTCGAACCTACGACCTAGCGGTTAACAGCTGCCCACTCTACCGTTGAGCTACCGAGGAATAACACTTCGAACCTCAACACATCATTGAAGCGGTCATCGTTGCGCGTTATTGCAACGGCGCATAACCTTTTGCTCTTATACACCAGTTCCCTTTCCAGTCAGGATTACTAATTGAACGGCCATCATACGATACTGAAGAATTCGTGCTTTCCCGTGTGTCTTCATAGTCAACAGTAAATAATGATGCTTCTCCAATTATGGTCATCTTAAATCCAGGCATTGGTTGTGGTTGGTCGCTATAAGTTACAACTTCGACACAGAAATCATTATTGACTATGACACCTGGAATTGGAATGTCGTGCCAAATAGTGCTGAAATCACTAGCATCGCCATAAAGTTGCCATGGATAGTCCTTTTCCCATATTAAAGAATGGGTATTTTTATCCCAGATATGGACTGTGAAAGTTTTATCCTGAAGTGAGCCATGCCCTTTTGCGACCGCTGAAGCACTCATTGGTACAGCAGTTAGTTTAAAAGGATAAGTTGGCGCTGAAAAACATACCATGTGACCACTACCGCCAGATACAAATCGACCTGTGTACATATAGTTTGCGATCCCTTGACCTTTACCGTCATATTGAATTGTAATCGGTTTCTTATTGTCGAAAGTGATGGCTTTGAATTTGGTAGTCTTATCACCGATTGATAATTCATGCTCAGCCGTATCTATAACCTGAACAGAAAACACGACCTTCGATGGTAAGCCCTCAATGACTCCGATTTCCTTTGCATCCTTAATTGTACCGTCAACTTTCAATTGGGCAGAATATTGGTCGGAAACATTATCGTCAGATGATATAAATGCGGTAACAGTTAAATTGTCCCCCACAAAAATAATGTCTGGTTTCGCACTTATATTATCTACAGTGAAAACAGGTTATTTTACGGTTTCGTCAATCTTAGTTGGTGCTGATTTTGTGGTATTAGTGCAAGCTACAAAGAAAATTAGAATGATAATACTATAAAAGATTCTAATCCGCCCACTATTCATTTCCCTTGCCTCAACCTCTTTGGCCGTATTCTATCGCATCTGCCTAATGAGTACAATGGATTTATAGATAATGTATATGATATAGCAGAGTTTAGGGGAAGAAATTGGCTCCTCGGGTAGGATTCGAACCTACGACCTAGCGGTTAACAGCCGCCCGCTCTACCGCTGAGCTACCGAGGAATATACATTCAGGCAGAGAGTAACTGCCTGCGGTAAAAGAAACGAGACATTATAACATTGGGTGTGGATGGGGGCAAAAGTATCAATGCTGCATTAACTTATCGTAAATTACTTTTACCTGCTGCCTGGTCACTTCCATCGTGCTGTCATTATTGACGGTGAAGTCGGCAAATTTCATTTTCTCCCGGACGGGCACCTGCGATTTTATGCGGCTGCGGACGTCCTCTTCAGATAAGCCCCGGTTAATAAGCCTCTTAATCTGAGTTTCCTCGGAGGCGTAAACAACAATTATCTTTTCCACCAGCAGGTGCGCTACTTCAGGCCCCACTTCCAGCAGCAGGGGTATGTCTTTGATAATCAGGCCATTAGGGTCAACGGCCTTTCTTTCCTCGACCAGCCGCTGGTCTTCCTTGAGTATTTCCGGATGCATAATCGAATCCAGCTTCTTAAGTTTTTCGGGGTTGGAGAAAACTATAGCGGCCAGCTTTTGCCTGTTGAGAGTCTGGTCTGCATTGAGAATATCCCGGCCGAAATAATCGACTATGCCCTGCCACGCTACCTTGCCGGGTTCAACAACGTCGTGTGCCAACTGGTCGGCGTCGATAACGAAGGCGCCGAGGTCGGCGAACATGCGCGCCACGGTGCTCTTGCCTGTGCCGATGGTCCCGGTAACCCCCGCAATTATCATGTCCTGACGCTATTTACCGAGCCGGTAAATCTCCCCGCTTTCAACTCTGCGATGAATTCAGCTTCATTATGAATGTCATGCTCAAATATGGTAACACATTTGCCGAGCTCGTATTCGGCGTGGGCATCACTGCCGCCCGAAATATGCATCCCCAGCCTTTGGGCCAGTTTGCAGGCAAAATCGTTATTGGTCTCGATATTGCGGCCGTTAAAGCCTTCGAGCGCGTCTACCTTATCGAATACAGGCCTCTTCAATACCAGCTCGGCGGCGGCATTAAAATCCTTTACGGTGTTGGATGGGAAGCCCCTGAAGGGATGGGCCGCGATCATGAAGCCGCCGGCTTCCAGGCATTGCCTGCGCAAAGTTGCGATATCAATAATCGAGGGATAGGTGCGGTTGAGGCCGAAGACCAGTATCTCACCGCCCTCTTTGATCATGTATTCGACCCCCCTGAACACGGGGAAACTGTACTTTTCACCCAACTTTAAAATAGCGTCTTTACCCCAGGCCCTGTCGTGCTCGGTGAAGCATATGCCGTCCAGCCCCAATTCTATGGCAGCCTGGATGGCCTTCTCCGGGCCCATAGTGCTGTCAGGCGAGTACTCGCTGGTGTGTACATGAAGGTCTATTTTCACGGTAATAACTTCCGTTCCTATCTTATAAAAAATAAAGCCGGGTTAAGTACGCGCTACCTCAACCGGCTTACGAAGTGTAAATACTAGCACTTGCATGGTTTGAATACAAACAGTCAATTGACTTTTAAGAGGCCATAAATTAACATTTTACAAGCTAAACCCCTTGTTTTAGCATGAGTTCTGGCAACCCTCAGTTATACTGTATATACGGTCCAATAACGATAGGGAGGTTTTGTGATGCCGCAACAAAAAGTCATCGTTACAGCTGCTCTCACGGGATCGGCTCATTATCCCAGCATGTCGCCCCATTTGCCGGTAACGCAGCAACAGATCATCGAAGATGGAATCAGGGCAGCAGAGGCAGGAGCAGCCATCATACAAGTGCATGTGAGGAACCCGGAAAATGGGATGCCTCTTCCCGATATAGACCTTTTCAGGGAAGTGCTGAATGGGATCAAGGCCAAGAGCAACGTGGTGATATCTTTATCCACCAGCGGCGGCCTGGGGATCAGCACCGAGCAGAGGGCGGCGCCCATCACCAGCTTCAAACCAGAACTGGGGTCAATTAGCTTCGGCTCTATGAATTTTTCAGCCTTTCCGGTTGCGGAGAAGATTGAAAATTGGAAATATCCCTGGGAAAAACTGGCCATGCTGGCCACTGAGGACTATATTTTCCCCAATACCTTCAAAACACTGCGGGAGTTCCTCCATATATTCGCGGCTAATGAGACCAGGCCGGAGCTGGAGATATACGACCTTGGCATGATAAACAACGCGGCCTTTATGATCGAACGCGGCCACCTCAAGACTCCCGTTCATCTCCAGTTTCTTACAGGTGTTTTGGGGGGCGTGCCCGCAACGGTCAACAGTTTGCTAAGCCTGTATAACGCAGCACGCGAAGCACTGGGCGCCAGTCATTTCACGTGGTCCGGAATGGGCGCCGGCAGGAACCAGATGCCCCTCTGCTCCGTGGCCCTGGCCCTGGGCGGGAACGTCAGGGTCGGCCTGGAGGACAGCCTGTATCTCAGTAAAGGCGTGCTGGCTAAAAGCAGCGGCGAGCAAGTCGAGAAGATCATACGTATCATGCGTGAACTGAGCATCGAGCCGGCCACGCCCGGCGAAGCCCGGGCATTGCTGGGGCTGAAAGGCATAGACAAGGTGAACTACTAAAAGAAATCAATAGCTGTCCAGGAGAAGACCATGCCCGAATACAACGACCTGATCTATGAAGTCAAAGGCCATATCGCCATCATCACTCTGAACAGGCCTAAGTCATTGAACGCCTGGTATAAGGCCATGAACGACGAGCTGAAGCGGGTGGCCGAACACATCGACTGCAGTCCCGATGTCAGGGTGGCCGTCATCACGGGCGCCGGCGACAAATCGTTCTGCTCCGGCATCGATTTGAAGAAGATAACTGCAGGGGAGAATTTTATTACCGGCCCCGATATCCGGGACTATTGCGACGGCATACGCAAGCTGCGCGACGTATTTTCTATGTATGAGAGGCTGGCGGTGCCGGTCATCGCCGCAATCAACGGCTATTGCCTGGGAGGTGGGTTGGAACTGGCACTGGCCTGCGATATCAGGTTAGCTGTAGATTCCGCCGTATTCTCGCTGCCCGAAGTGCAGCTCGGCATAATTCCGGACCTGGGAGGATGCCAGCGGTTGCCCAGGGCCGTGGGCATCGGCATGGCCAAGGAACTCATCTATACCGGCCGCCGTATCGATGCGGCCGAGGCGCTGAGGATCGGCCTCATCCAGCACATCTTTGCTAAGGATAAGTTGATGGAAGAGGTGATGAAGATGGCGCGGGAGATTGCCGCCTTTAATCCAGTGGTGGTGCAGGCCGCCAAGCGTGCCTGCAACGTGGCCATGTCTTATCCCCTCGAAATAGGTCTGAATTTCGAAACCACCACCTCAGCTTATACCATGAAGGATTCCCAGCCGGGATCGAGTCCTTTCGCCATAAAGTAGTTCAGTTGCTGAGGTCCCTTAGAAAGCCGGTTTAAAATGCCTATTATAATAGCGGTCAATAGAAGCGATAAAAAAGGGACGTCCAAGCACCCTCTGGATTGCGGACTACTGCAGGAGAAAGTCGGCCTGGTCAGCGATGCGCATGCGGGTGGAGAGGAGAAGAGAGAGATAAGCCTGCTGGCGCTGGAGAGCATAGGCAAAATGAACGGCGAGGGTTACGACTTCAAGCCCGGGGATTTCGCCGAGAACCTGACGACCAGCGGCATCGACCTGGTTTCCCTTCCCATCGGGACTAGGCTGCAGGTTGGGGAGAAGGCGGTATTGGAGATAACTCAGATAGGCAAAGAATGCCACGTGGGATGTGCCATATTTAAAAAGGCCGGCAAATGCATCATGCCCAAAGAGGGGGTCTTTGCTAAGGTTATACGCAGCGGTGAGGTCAGGGCGGAAGATAAGATAACAGTACTCTAAACAGCCGCTCCTAAAATGTCATGAAATTTCAACATTTTGCAGGGGAATTTTGTGCTTATTTTACCGGCAACCTGTTATTCTGGAAGAAAAGGGTAGGATGACGTGCAAATATTAAAAGTTGGCTGCCGAGCCAGGATTCGAACCTGGGCAAATGGATCCAAAGTCCATCGTGCTACCACTACACAACTCGGCAGTGCGGTTTTAAGGTTATCATACAGCTTTTGCGGCGGTCAATCTACCAATTCTTGGAAAATTGCATGCGACCTAAACCTTTGCTATATGGCGCCGTTTTAAAAGTATAAAGAATAAATGAAAGGAGCCGGATGATGATACAGAATAAGTTTATGCAGATCATCGACAAAGATAACAGGTTATGGATCCTGTTCGGCGGGATGTTGATCGACGTCTTATTGCTGATCGCCCTTGTCGTCTATACCGGCTTGCTATTGACTCACTGATATCCTCACCCCTGGTGAGATTACGAAAGGCCGCTGTTCACCAACAGCGGCCTTTTTCTATGACAATTCAAACGGTCATTGCTCGTGGGGCGACTTAAAACGTCATTGCGAACCCCGATCGTATCGGGGTGAAGCAATCCTTTGTACGGAGGATGGAGAATTGAAGCCTTCGACTATAAGGATTGCCACGTCGCCCTGGGGGCTCCTCGCAATGACGTGGATAGGGGATTGGTGCCTCGCAATGACGTTTTTTGGGGAAATAATAATGCTCAATTGAGACTGGTGCCGAAGGTCGGACTCGAACCGACACGAGAGTTGCCCCTCAACAGTTTTTGAGACTGCCGCGTCTACCATTCCGCCACTTCGGCCTATCGGCAAACAAATGGTGCCGAGGCCCAGAATCGAACTGGGGACACGTAGATTTTCAGTCTACTGCTCTACCGACTGAGCTACCTCGGCGCGACCGGTATTTTAGCTTTTAGATCACCTGAGTGTCAATTTTCAAACGTTCCATTTTGTATGTAAAATCCGTCGCATTATCAGGCTGACATGGAAAACATTGAATTGATGCCTGATTGCCATTAAAATAGTCTCTGACTACTTATATAGGAAAGTGATAATGAAGAAATATTTTCCGTGTTATAAATGCGGAGTGAGAAACAGGATGGGCGATGAGACCTGCAGGAACTGCGGGGCGCCTTTTCAATATAACTGCCCGGGCTGCGGCGCCCCCGTAAAAGCAGGCGAGCCCCAGTGTGCCGGTTGCAGCTATACTTTAACCTGGCCTTTTCACGAGGAGCAGCAGCCGGGACAGGGTGGGGGAGAAGCCGAAGGGCAGGAGGGGAGAAAACGGGCATCCTGGCTGGCCCCTCTACTGGGGTTGGTATTGCTTGTCGCCATTGTGGCTGCGGGCGTATTTATATTGATGAGAGCCCCTGAGAAACCCGCTGCGCCCATGCCGGTTGACAACTCTTCGCAACAGCCGGTCGGCCAACCAACGCTGAATGATAAAGTCCCTCCGCTAATAAGCGATATTACTGTAGATAACACTACCTATAATTCGGTGGAGATAAGCTGGGTAACGGATGAACCGTCCACCAGCCAGGTGCTGTGGAATCCCAAGGGCGAGTATGCCGCCGCAACCCCGGAAAAAGAAGCCCTGGTGACGCAGCATACCGTCGACCTGATGAATCTCAAGCCCAAGACCATCTATTATTTCAAGGTAAAATCCATAGACCAAAACCGTAACGAAGCTGTTTCAGAGCAAAAATCCTTCGGCATCGGCATCGGCCTGGGAAAGGTCCAGGTGGTCGTCTTGAACCATTCGATGACGATTGAGGAGCTATCCTCCACCAGCACACGGACTTATATAAAGGGGGAAATCAGCAATACAGGCGACCTGTCCGTGCTGGTCAAAGATATCGAGGTGCCGATCTTGATTACAGTTGCGGGCAGGCCGCAAAGCGAAATACTGGCGGTACTGGATTCGGTCAATAAGGAAATGAACCCGGGCGATTCAATAAAATTCTCGGCCACCGTTCCCAACGAAACCGACCCCAACTATGATATCTCGGTCCGCATAAAGGGGCAGTAAAGGCAGAATTCAGCCTCCCAGCCTGACCAGCGGAACGCCCTGCGAACAAAGCGGGCATTCTGCGGGCTTATAGGTCTGAGTTACAGATTTCAGGCAGCTAAAGAGCGGGAATCCAAGGTCTACTTTTTGATCGGAGCGGTCAACCAGAATCCCGATGCCGACGATGAGTCCGCCGCATGACTTGACGGCATTGATCACCTCTACTACCGAACCGCCCGTTGTCAGGATATCGTCTACCACCAGGACGCGTTGGCCTTTTTCGATGGAGAGCCCGCGCCGGAAGACCCGTGTTGTCCCCTCTTTCTCAGCAAAGGCGCAGCGTGTCTTAAGCTGCCGGGCGGTTTCGAAGGCCAGAATCACGCCTCCCAGCGTGGGGCCGGCCACCACCTCAATACGATCTTTTTTATAGTGTTCCGCGATCAGTCCGCAGAGCTGGGAAGTATGTTCGGGATATTGCAGGACCTTGAATTTCTCCCAGTAGACCGGAGAATGCAGGCCCGAAGTCAAAAGGAAATGGCCCTCCATCAAAACCCCTGCATCCTTGAATATTTTTAATACCTTTTTGTCATCCATGGCCGCAAGCCTGTTTGATCTAATACTACTCTGTTTTAGTGCCTTTGACAGCATCGAGGATCACCAGGATTAACAGTATGCTGACGATCACCCCGAATATCGGTATCATCACGAAACGTATGTCAGGGTAGTCCGCCGTCCAGTAGCGGAACCATACTTTGCCTATGATATCGTCGCGGGGCACCAGCCAGCCGGTATGGGAATCATTGCTGTTGTTACGGTTATCTCCCAGCACAAAGTATTTGCCGGCGGGTATGACCTGCTCGGGATAGAAATATTTCGGCGGCTCCTTTATATACGGTTCGGTCAGAGCAATACCGTTGACGAACACCTGCTGGTTCATTATCTCCACGCTATCGCCCGGCAGGCCAACTATGCGTTTGATGAACTGCGTGGTGTGCTGGGTAAAAAACAAATCTAATACGGGCCTGGCATCGCTGCCGGGAGCATATAGCACTATGACTTCGCCACGTTTGGGATTTTCAAAATGGTAGGCCAGCTTATTGACGATAATGAGGTCTCCCTCATAGTAGGTAGGCTGCATGGAAACATTGAAAACCTCGAAGCTTTTGATGGAGATCTGGAGGCCGATAAAAATGACTATCGCGATAAGCAGCGTTATCAGGAATTCTTTAAATAATCTCAAAAACCGGTCCTTGAGTTGATTTGGATAATTATATGATATAAGCTGTCTTTCCGCTAATAATGCTAAACTTCAAACCGGGGCCTGTCGTTATAATAGGCGTGAATAAAGGCAAACTTATAATTGCTTTTAAGCGGATGGCACGCAATAATATTCTCAGGGAGGTAAAGATGAGATTACATAGTGCGATTTTAGTTGGTGTGTTCCTGTTAATAATAAGTGTGGCGTCCGTCGGATGCGCTCCCGCGCCAGCAATTGTATACCAGGGCCAGCCTGCCGTAGCCAGCTCGGGTGGCATAATCGTCAGTCAGCAGAACCTGGGATTGTGGGTGAGTGGTCAGGGCAAGACGACCGGCGTCCCAGATGTCGTTGCACTGCAACTGGGCGTGCAATCGACGGCTAACACGGTTGCCCAGGCTCAAAAGGCAGCCGCCAATGCCATGGACAATATCATGCAGGTGCTGAAAAGCGGCGGCATTGCGGATAAAGACATTGCGACATCGCAGTTCAGCATTCAGCAATTGACGCGCTGGGACGATAAAACAAGTACCAATATAGTTACCGGATATCAGGTTACCAACATGGTGACCGCCAAGATCAGGGATATCAGTAAAGCAGGTTCCATAATCGACGCTGCTGCGGAAGGTGGGGGCGACCTGATCAGGGTAAACAGCATAAGCTTTATGGTGGATGATCCCACTCCTTTGCTGAAAATAGCCAGGGACAAGGCTATCCAGGATGCTATGGACCAGGCCAAGCAGATGTCGCAGGCATCGGGCGTCAAGCTCGGCAAACTCCTCTACATAACCGAAAGCACCCCCTATGTGCCGTATACTCAAACCAACTACCTGAAGATGGCTGTCCCGGAGGCGGCTGCAGCCCCCACAGCTATAAGCCCGGGCGAGCTGGAATTCCAGGCCAACGTACAACTGGTTTACGAAATTAATTAAATAATCGGCCATTTATTCGCTTTAACCGGCCCCTTCAGATTTATGGAGGGGCCGGTTTTGCTAAATAAAGTTCGGGGATGCTAAAATGAACTTGAATTTAGACGGTTGCGTAATGGATATAGCCGTCTGACATTTATATCCGTACCCCGTTTATCCGCATCGTACTTGTATTACGAATTAATTTGAGTAAAAAATGCTGAGCCGACCTATTGACTTCATGGCATATTCGTTATCCCTGGCGGAGCTGGCGCTAGGCTATACCAGCCCAAACCCTGCAGTCGGCGCCGTGATAGTTCGCGACGGTATAGTCGTCGGGTTGGGGCATACCCAGCAGCCCGGCTTGGAACACGCGGAAATAATGGCGATCAACCAGGCGGGGGAGATGGCCAGGGGCGCCACTATGTACGTTACCTTGGAGCCCTGCTGCCATCAGGGCAAGACGCCGCCCTGCACGGACGCCATAATCAATGCGGGCATTTCCGAAGTCCACATAGCAATTAAAGACCCCAACCCCCTGGTAAATGGTAAGGGCATGCAGAAGCTTGAGGCGGCCGGAATCAAGACTTATATGGGGGAGTACGAGCAGAAGGCAGGGGAAATCAATGAGGGCTACTTCAAATATATAACCACCGGGATACCTTTTGTCATAGCCAAATTCGCCATGAGCCTGGACGGTAAGATTGCCACCAGGACCGGCGACTCCAAATGGATTACCAGTGATGAATCAAGAAACTATGCCAACGGCCAGAGGCATATCGTCGATGCCATCATGGTTGGAGCCACAACCGTCAAGGTGGACGATCCCCGCCTGACCGCACGGGGTTACAGCGGCCGGGGCGGACGGACCAAACTGCAGCCTTTACGCGTGATCGTCGATGGGAGAGGCACAGTGCCGACCACGGCCAGGATCTTTTCCGAACCGGGGAAAACGCTGGTAGCCGTTACGGACACGCCTGAAAACAGGGATAAAGCCAGGATTAAGCGCGAAGGTACGGAGTATGTATTCTTACCCTCCAAATCCGGGATACTCGACTTGACGGAACTGCTCAGAATGCTGGGACAAAGGCAGATAACGACCGTGATGGTTGAGGGCGGCAGCCAGTTGATAGGCTGCTTTTTTGATAAACATCTGGTGGATAAGGTGCTCGTCTTCATAGCTCCCATTATCATCGGGGGTGAGAAGGCCAAGGTGGCTGTGGGTGGAGATGGCGTAATGAAGGTCAGAGATGCCCTGCAACTGAAAAATGTGAAAATCGAAAGATTTGAGAATGAGTTTCTCTTAAGCGGCTATACTGCGTGATGAAGCCTATGTTTACCGGCATAATTGAAGAAGTCGGCACCGTTAAAAATCTGGGCAGCAACAGCCTGTCCCTGAAGGCCGATATTGTACTTGAAGGCACCAAACTGGGTGACAGTATCGCAGTCGACGGCGCCTGCCTGACCGTGACGGGCCTTGAAAAAGGCTGGTTTAGCGTAGAGATCATGCCCGAGACCAGGAAGCGCACGACTGTGGGCGGCCTGAGGGTTGGAGATAAGGTAAATCTGGAAAGGGCACTGCCGGTGCAGGGAAGGCTGGGAGGTCACTTTGTGCAGGGTCACGTCGATGCCACGGGGAAAGTGGTATCACTTGTCCGGCAGGAAGAGGCCGTCATAGCAAGCATCAGCGCCCCGGAGGATGTACTTAGGTACCTGGTCAATAAGTGCTTCATCGCCGTAAACGGCGTAAGTTTGACCGTTACGGATTGCCGCTCGTCGCAATTTTCCGTATCGCTGGTGACATATACGCGGAATAATACGAACTTGGGTGCCGTAAAGCAGGGCCAAAGTGTCAACCTGGAAGTAGACATAATGTCCAAGTACATAGAAAAATTTTATAAACAGGGTAACCAAAAAGGTATAATCAACGTATTAAACCAATATGATTACCTGAAATGAGGGAAATAAAATGGCGCTATCACCGATAACTGAAGTAATTGAAGATTTAAAAGCCGGTAAATTCATCATCATAGTCGATGATGAGAACAGGGAAAATGAGGGCGACCTGGGCATCGCCGCTGAAAAAGTAACTCCCGAGCTGATCAATTTCATGGCCACTTACGCACGCGGGCTGATCTGCATGCCGATCATCGGCAAGCGGCTGGATGAGCTGCATATACCTCCCATGGTGCAGGAGAATACCTCCAAGTTCACCACAGCTTTTGCAGTGTCGGTAGAAGCTAAAAATAGGACAACCAGTGGAATTTCGGCATTCGACCGCTCGGTTACTGTAAAAGCGATAATTGACTCTAAAACAAGGGCTGAAGATATAGCCCGCCCGGGCCATATGTTCCCTCTCAGGGCCAAGGAAGGCGGCGTGCTGGTGCGGGCAGGACACACCGAGGCCATTGTCGATATGGCTAAAATGGCCGGGCTTTACCCCGCCGGCGTTATATGTGAGATATTGAACGAAGACGGGACCATGGCCAGGCTGCCGCAACTGGAAAAGATAGCAGCACGGCATAATATTAAAATCGTTAGTATCGCTGACCTTATCAAATACCGAAGGCGCTCCGAACGGCTTGTGCAGAAAGTGGCTGAAGCCAAATTCCCCACTAAATACGGCGATTTTACCATACTGGCCTATAAGAGCACCGTGGATACCGACGAGCATGTTGCCCTGGTGATGGGCGATCTATCCGACAATAAGCCGGTTCTGGTCAGGGTCCATAGCGAATGCGTAACCGGGGACGTGTTCGGCAGCCAGAGATGTGATTGCGGAGAACAGGTCCAGATGGCCATGAAGAAAATTGCGCAGGAG
>PLME01000009.1 GCA_003142375.1 Dehalococcoidia bacterium
GTTGAGCCTGCGCAGGCTCAACCACCCTAATCCGGGAGTTCACTACGGGCAACCCGTAACCTTGACATTCATCCCTGCATCGGGTAAAATCCCTTCACCCTGTTAGAAGGGCCTGTAGCGCAGTTGGGAGCGCGCCTCAATCGCACTGAGGAGGCCAGGGGTTCGAATCCCCTCAGGTCCACCAATATGATTTAGCTTCCGGTTTTTTCACTTCCTTGCATAGGTCTTAGCACAGGCAAGACGAAGGAAGGGAAAGGTCAAGTACTGGAAAAATCCGGGCTATATGAAAGCGACACTGGGATTGAATGCCGATTCCTGCATCCATGAGAATTGGCGGATTTCTTTTTCAGGCGGCCGGTTATTGGGAGATTTTCCATGTTCTCCAAAAGTATTGACTGCATAGACTGCTCAGAGTAATATTTCCTACGCAACCGCATATTAGGGTCAGCTTCATTGTTAAATATCATTCACGCGGAAGGAGGTCGTCTTGGAAAACCAGAAAGATAAGGGCAATAATCCGGCAAATGAGTCTGCTCCAAGGAAAAAGAAGAAAGTTGGCAAAGGCGTCCTTGCGTTAATACTTACTATCTTAGCCATAATAGTGTTGCTCACAGGTGGAGGTTTCGCCTATTTTAGCTATATAAACAATGCGCCCCTGCCGCAAATTGATGGTCAGCTTAAGGCGAATGGCCTGCAGGCCAGGGTGGAGGTTATTCGCGATTCGTACGGCGTACCTCACATCTACGGACAAAACCTCCACGATGTCATTTTTACTCAGGGCTACCTGCAGGCGCAGGACCGCTGGTGGCAGATGGAGTTCTTCCGTCACACGTGCGGTGGAAGGATCGAAGAGCTCACGGGCAAAAAAGCCAGCCTTATTTCGTCGGACATTTACCTCCGAACTATGGGCTGGTATAACATAGCCGAAAAGGAATACGACAGCTACACGCCAGCCCAGCGCGCAATACTGGATTCTTTCGCTGATGGTGTTAATGCCTATATCTCAAACAGGAGTCCGCAGGAGCTTTCGGTGAACTACAGCATCCTGGGGCTGACCGGCGTGAAATTCAAAGTGGAACCATGGAAATCGGTGGATACCCTGGCGTTCGCCAAACTCATGTCCTGGGATCTGGGGTACAGTAATGATGAAGAGATCCAGCGAACAAAACTATACGACCTGCTGGGTTCCCAGATGGCAGATGAGTGGCAGACACCGGCTTACGGATACGGCGACAAACCCACCATACTTCAGTCCGAAGATGTAAAGGCCATGGGTATAACCGGCAGCACCGTAGGAAGTATACATGCGGCAGCTCAAGAGCAGTCCAGCACAACTCCTGTAACCGTGAAGGGCTACGATGATCCGAAACCGGATTTGACCTGGCTGATGGGAGACCCGGCAGGCGTCGGCAGCAACAACTGGGTGGTAGCCGGGAGCATGACGCAGAGCGGGAAGCCCCTGCTAGCCAATGACCCGCATCTGGGTATCCAGATGCCTTCTATCTGGTATGAGATCGACCTGCACGCCGCCGACGATGGCACCGGGCAACCGTGGGATGTGGCCGGGTTCGCTTTCGCAGCTTCTCCCGGCGTTATCATCGGGCACAACAATGATATTGCCTGGGGCGTCACCAACGTTTACCCGGATGTGCACGACCATTACCAGATCAAGATTAACCCCGACAACCCGCTGCAATACGAATGGGATGGTGGATGGCAAAACATCACTGTCCGGGAAGAAAGTATCGCCTTCGGCAACGGGGCAACGCCAATAACAATCGAGGTCAGAGAGACCAACTCTGGCCCGATCATCAACGACAATAAGTTCGACAGCAAGACGGGCCAGCTCTCTGGCTTCAATAATAAAGATCCCCTGGCACTTCGCTGGACTGCCTTGGAGCCGGGCACCCTCATGCTGGCGATACAGGGCCTCGACAAAGCCAGGAACTGGGAGGATTTTCGTGATGCCCTCAAGTACTGGGACACTCCTTCTCAGAACGTTATATATGCCGATAGAGAGGGCAACATCGGCTACCAGATGCCAGGCAAAATTCCCATACGCGCTAAGAACGATAATGGACTCTTGCCCATGCCCGGCTGGACCAGCGACTTCCAGTGGAAAGGCTTCATATCCTTTGACCTGCTGCCGCGCATTTACAACCCGGCACGCGGCTATATAGTCACTGCCAACCAGGCGGTTGTCCCGCCTGAATATTACGTCTTGCTGCAGAAAGCACTTGATCCGGATTTTAGCTACAACCTGGGATACGAATGGAATTACGGGTACCGCGCCCAGCGCATTAATCAGCTGATGAAAGAGCTGGCGCCGCACAGCATAGAGACTTTCCAGAAGATCCAGGGCGACAACAAGTTATTGAGTGCGGGCGAGATATTGCCCTACCTGGCAAAGGTCAAGTTCAGCGATCCTAAACTCACCAGCTCCATCGATTGGCTGGTTAACTGGGATTACACCTTCAATGAAGACAGCCCCCAGGCGGCCCTTTATGCCGAGTTCTGGATGAAGCTGGTGAACAACACCTACCAGAACAAGCTTGGAGACGTAATCAAAGCCAAAGGCGGTGACAGGGATATGTGGGCCGTTAACCTGCTGCTTCAGACGTCCAATGATAAATGGTGGGATGACCCAGCAACCAAAGACAGCGTCGAAACGCGTGATGACATACTAGCCAGATCATTTAAAGAAGGCTATGACGCCACGGTTGCCGCATTAGGACCGGACCGTAACCTGTGGAAATGGGGCAATCTGCACACCGCCACTTTTGTCAGCAACCCCCTGGGGGCCAGCGGGATAGGCCCGATTGAGTCCCTGGTAAATAGGGGGCCTTTCCCTGTCGGCGGGACAACGGAGGTGCCGGATGCCTGTCGCTGGACCGTGGACAAAGGCGATTTTCAGGTAAGCATGTGCCCATCGATGCGAATGATAATCGATATGAGCGACATCTCGAAGAGTGTTTGCATGAACCTGACAGGTCAGAGCGGAAATCCTGCCAGCCAGTGGTACGGGAACCAGATCCAATCATGGCTCAACGTTAAATATCACCCCATGCTCTGGACGCGCCAGCAAGTAGATTCCGGGGCAGCGCATCGGCTTATCATGCAGCCGTGATCATTAAACGTTGGCACCTTATTCACGGTGGTGCCGAAGTACTATAACAACCAGCGGTTGAGCACGCCTGTCGGGAGGCGGAAATGAGTTAGGCAAAGCCGACCACCGCGTAGCCGTTCAAGCCCGAGGGTATAAACAGATAATTCAGTTGATCCCGGGTTGATTTGTTCTATTGTAACTGGGCATTGCCGGTCGCTATGAGGATGGCTGCTATAACAATATACAGCACCATTACTATAAGACCGATAATGAAGAGGGCAAGGCCCCATTTATCCCAGGTGCGCTGAGTCTTTTTAAAACGTTCGGCGCTCTCCCACTTCTTATGCTGCCAGGCCCATTCTTTGCCCCTGGCGCCCAGAACGAAAACCCAGATTATGTTCAGAAAGGGAACGAAGGTTAAAAACGCGATCCACGTCGAATTAAAGATGCCCCAGATCCAGGTTAGAGCAAATGCGCCCCAGCTCCACCCCTTGAGCTGGTCGGGCAATTTGGCTTCACGGCCCTGCCCCGAATTATTTACGATTGCCGCCTCAGTGCCTGAAGGAGCAGCCGCCCCTGTGTTGACCGTGATGGAAATCGGTTGCTGTGCAGCTGTGGCCGCTCCCGCTACGACGGCCGCCGGGGAAGCGGCATCCGCCGGTTTTACAGCTTCTTCGGACCTATGAACGAAGACTTTGTCGGCGCAGGGAGAACAATAAAATTTGCCCTGTATGGCTGTTTTGCACTCAGAGCAGATCAAGCGGCCGCACTCCACACATGCTCCCACAGGCTCACGATCGGGATGGTAGGCACATTGCATAGCCATCGTTCAAATCCTCCGCAGCTTATTTTCCCTCAAAGAAAGAAGTAGACATTATTAAAACACATCGCTAATGCTTAGTCCAGCATGCATTTCAAGGCTTTACTTAAAAAAGGCCGTTGCAGCGCCATTTTTTACACGGATTTTTCATAAACTTCTTCCTGCGTTAACAATTTTCTCTTATAATTCATTTTAGATTTAGCGAAAGGAGAAAAGAAATGACAAAATCATGGATGCCCACCGTAGCAGGCATTCTCGATATAGTATCGGGCGCTATGGGGCTATGCATGGGCTTATTTATGACCTTGGCGAGGCGCGCTGCCGGTGCAGTGCCAGGTGCCGCAAGGCAGGCTGCCGGTGCGGTCCCCAATGCACCGAGATTCGGGATGCACCTCCCGATACCCGCGGGGTTTCACCCGTGGATGGGTATAGCATTGATAGTTATCAGCATCCTGGCTGTAGTCGGAGGAGTCTTTGCCCTGAGAGCCAAGAATTGGGGCATGGCCCTGGCAGGGTCTATAGGTGCTGTGATCAGCGGACGCCTCCTGGGAGTAATAGCGCTGATACTTACCGTGCTGGGCAAAAAGGACTTCAATTTGTCCGGGACAAAAGTATCGGTTTAAGTTTGCGCTAACGCATTTAATCAGTATATTGCGCCCCAAAACCGTTATTGAAGGGTGCTGGTATACTATTGGTTCACCCCGAATGGCAGTGGGGCCGACACCTATTATAGGATCGTGTGAATAGGGCCGGTCCCCAAAGCCCTTTTCCAAGGAATTCTAATCCGGCCTCTATTATGTCTTTTAAGTCGCCATGATGGTATTTCCCGGCCGTCAGGTATAAAATTAGTGTCTATCTTAATGCCTCAAGACCATAAATAGAAAACGGAATAAGTTCATTTTGCGTTTTCGAGGGGGTTGCCATGAGCCATACACAACAATATGCCATTTCTGAATATCCGGATGTTGCTGATATTTACCGCCGCCTGGAGGAGCTCGTCAGCCAGCCGATGCGACAGGTGCGTGAGGAGAGGATGCGGGAATACCTGGCTTATTTCGATAAAAAATGTGTGCGCTCAAAGGTTCTGACCGATGAAGCCAAACGGTTTATCCCCGGCGGCGTCCAGCATAACCTGGCCTTCAATTATCCATTTCCTATCGCCATTGAAAAAGCGGAAGGGGCTTATCTCTGGGATGTGGACGGGAATAAATACATTGATTTTCTGCAGGCCGGCGCTCCGATCGTGTTGGGCAGCAATTACGCCCCGGTGCGCGATAAGGTCATTGAACTGCTTCATTCCTGCGGGCCTGTAACCGGCCTGTTCCATGAATACGAGTTAAAACTGGCGGAACTGATCAACCGCTACATGCCCGCCGTTGAGATGTTCCGTATGCTGGGCTCCGGTACTGAGAGCGTGATGGCAGCCATCCGGGCGGCGCGTGTGTTTACCCAGAAGAAGAAGGTTATCAAGGTCGGCGGAGCATACCACGGCTGGAGCGATTCGATGGTTTTTGGTATGCACATACCCGGCACGGGACGAATGGAAGCCACAGGCATCCCCAACGGCGCTACCGCCAATACCCAGGAGTTCTACCCCAACGATCTTGTGGCATTGAAAAAGAGACTCATAGCCAACCGCCGTGCTGGCGGGACGGCGGCGGTCATAGTGGAGCCTGTGGGACCCGAAAGCGGCACCCGTCCTGTCCCCTTTGATTTTAACGCTAAAGTACGCTCATTGTGCGACGAGTTTGGAGCACTGCTCATTTTTGATGAGGTAGTGACCGGCTTCAGGCTGGGCATGGGGGGTGCCCAGGGCTACTTCGGAGTTAAGCCGGATATTACAATTTTCGGCAAGTGCGTAACCGGGGGCTACCCGATGGCGGGTGGCGTGGGAGGCCGCGCCGATGTCATCCAGTGTTTCGCCGCCGGAATTGGTGGAAAGACAGGTGAACGCGCTTACATCGGCGGGACGCTGTCCGCCAACCCTCTCTCTTGCGTGGCAGGCTACTATGCCTTACTCGAAATGGAGCGCACCAACGCCCCGGTCATTGCAGGGCGGGCAGGTGACAGGCTTACCAAAGGCCTGCAGGGGATCATCAAGAGGCTTAAACTGCCGTTCGTGGTTTATAGCCAGGGTTCGATCGTACACCTGGAAACTTCCGGCGTAATGCTGCTGGATTTCAAGAACGTGGACCGTTTGTTGAAGGAAATGAACCCCCGCAAGCACATGATAGAGGAGATGGGAGCAGCATACATGGCTAACGGAATTATCACCCTGGCCGGATCACGCGTTTATACAAGTATGGCCGACACTGATGCGGTGATCGACGAGGCGTTGCGCAGGTTTGAAGCAGTGTTTTCCAGTATCGAAGGGGTGTAAAAATAGATCTGTACCGGCTTGGGCGGAGTCAGTTTAGTATAACCGGATTAATCTCTTTTTTCTCAGACATATACGTCGTAACAGGGCAGGCCTTCCTTGGAACCGCTGAATTTGAAATCCCGTACTATGGCATTAGGTTTGCCGGTAATGCCGATTATCAACCCGCCCGCGGAGGGCATGGGATTACGTTCAATCACCTTTTCCTTCTCCAGCACCGCACCCGTCCCGGAATCATAAACGTTCCAGTAGGCAAGTGTCTTTTTCTTTTCCATTAAATCATCCCTCTTTAAGTAATCATACTGCTGTAAACCGGTAATGTTAAATGTTCCTGGAGAAACTTTAGCTCCGTTCGCTACGACTAAGCAATGTCATCTGCGCGGAAATTGAGGACTTCGCATGTTTATTATCCTAGTAGCTCATCTTATTAACCCTGCTAGGCTATTGTGTTGTTCAGGTTTGATACGTATATTTGTATCTGTCGAGGTATGATAGTTAAGGTCGTCGTCGATTAGTACACCTGTGAAAATAACGTTAGGTTAAAATGAACATTATTACCATGCTGCATTTCGGCAGCTTCTTGGCTGACGTGTGGCTCATTATATATGTTATGAGCAAAAATCCGGGGGCGCTTCCCAACAGGCTTTGCGCTTTTTTAGTGGCTACATTTGCATTCTGGAGCCTTTGTTACGGCTTGGCCGGTATGGCGGGCACAGCGGACAAGGCGCAGTTCTTTATAAATGTTGGTTCCATAGGTTCGTGTTTGGTTCCTGTTGCAGGCCTCTGGTGCTGCCTTGCCATAACTAATCAGGACCATTTGTTAGACAGCAAGGCCTTTCTACCTGGTTCCCTGGTGCTCCCGGTTTTCTTTATTTACCTGCAGATGTCCGGAAACCTTATGACCGGGGTTTCCGATCTAAACTGGGGATGGGTTGCTAACTGGTCGCGGTCGGTTTATGCATATTTATACCTGGCCTACGTGGTGATTTTGACTCTGATATGCTGTTATATTGTCATTCGCTATATACTCAAGGTTAAGGCGTCATACCTTAAGAAGCGTGGTACTCAGGTGTTGATAACTGGCCTGATCGCACTGACGGTTTCCCTGACAACCCGGATATTGTATCAGCAGGGAATTTTCACCATTCCTCAAATATCGGATGTGATTTGCGTAATTTTTGGGTACGGCATGGTAAGGGCGGTCTCCAGGTACCGGTTAACGACCATAAGTCCGGCTGCCGTGTCCGACGTAATCCTGGGCACTATGAGCGATTCACTGATGCTTTTGAATTTAAATGGCAGAATCATCTACGCCAACCATGCCACCTCTTATCTGCTGGGGGTTCCGGCCAAGAAACTTAAGGGCGCCAGCTTCAGCTCATTCATAGACAGCGCAGACAACGGCGATGATTTGCTTAAGGAGACGATTGCAACCGGCGGCACCCTGCGCCAAGAGCTTTCATTCAGGTCGAGGGCCGGCGTCAGTACGCCGGTCCTGGTTTCAACATCGGTCGTGCGTGAGCCTGCCGAAGGCGTGGTCGGCTTTGTAATTTCAGCAATCGATAATACCGAGAGGAAGCAGGCCGAGGTGACGATCAGGCAACAGCGTGAGGAATACCGCACTATCTTCGATTCCGTGCGTCCTACTATTGCATACCTGGATAAAGAAGGCGTTATTATGCGTATCAACAAGGCCGGCGCAGCAGCATTTGACCGGGAACCGAAGGAGGTAGTAGGCCGGACCATTTACGATTTCTTCCCGGTTGATGAAGCCGCTGGGTTCGCTACCGCAAATAACGAGGTCGTGAGGATGGGTGTTGCTCAGCTGGGGATAGTAACACAATATACGTTGCCTTCGGGCGTCAAAAGGTGGGCCCAGATCGACAGGATTCCCTATCGTGACAGGGATGGCAATATAGTGGGCGTTATCACCTTCAACCAGGATATTACCAGGCGAAAACTGGCGGAGGAAAACCTGGAGAAAGGCCTGGTAGCTGTAAGAAAGAATCTTAAAGACGCCATCACAACACTGGCGAAAATTGTAGAGATGAGGGATCCTTACACGGCCGGCCACCAGCGAAGGGTGGCCACCCTGGCTACGGCCATAGCTCAAGAGTTGTGCTTGAGTGAAGACCAAACCGACCAGGTGCAGATGGCCGCCATAGTTCACGATATTGGAAAGATATATATACCATCCGATATCCTGAGCAAGCCGGCCCGTCTGACAGAAGTAGAATTTCAATTCATAAAGACACATCCCAGGGGCGGCTACGACATTGTGAAAGGTATTGATTTCCCGGGCGCCGTGGCCGAGTCGGTTCTACAGCATCATGAAAGGATGGATGGGTCGGGTTATCCCAGCGGATTGAAAGACGATGAGATATTGCTGGAAGCTAAAATACTGGCGGTAGCCGATACGGTGGAAGCCATGGCCTCTTACCGCCCCTATCGACCATCCCTGGGCATAGATAAAGCGCTTGAGGAAATATCGGATAAAAAAGGTAAGCTATTTAACGAATCTGTAGTGGATGCTTGCCTGAAGCTATTCCGAGAAAAAAGCTTCAAATTCGTAGATTAGCGGTCAATCTCCGCCCTTCATGCTTTTTTTCTATAGAGAGTCAATCCCCGGTTATCGGCCAGGGCAATTTCACCCGTATACCTGTTTACGTCTACGTCCACGCCGCTATTGCGCGTCATGGCCGTGTCGATCGGCGTTCCCTGGTGCCCAGGCACATAAATTTGGATCAGACCGTCTGTAATCATTATAAATTCTCCGGTTTGGATATTGATCTTCAAGGCTGCACCCTCACTATGTGTATGGGCCACGCCCAGGGAGGCCCTTGAATATGTGTCCCCTTCAGGTTTATACATGTTCATAGCCGGGTCTGAGACTGCAATTACTTCTCCGGTCTCATCATTGACGTCCAGATCGGTTCCCCCCAGCCACGACACCGGGTGATGGACTATCATTTTGAGATATTGGTTATTGCCGATGGGCCTGTATCTGACAAGGCAGTCGCCCTTGGGCCACTGGTCCCCCGGCGGGCTATCAGCATCTATGGGATACGGGCCCTCTGCACCGCCCTTGTGGTTGGCCACAGCGAAGATATCACCATTTTTCTGATTAACGTCCAGGCCTGCGCCGGCGTGCCATGCCCCAAATCTATCTATGGGGCTCTTAATATAGCCCCGGGCCGTTTTTTGCTGCAAGGTCAGGCCTTCAGCATCGCTGACTATGATAATATTTCCCGTTGCCCTGTGAAACACACAATCCGCGCTGGTCCGGCGCTTAGTGAACTTGTCCAGAATTGACTCATGGAAACCATTTCCCGATGGTTCGTAAAGATTCAATCCACCTTCATGTACGGCAGCTATGGCGCCCGTATTATCATTGATGCTGACGCTGGCAGCGCCTTCCCAGCAGGTAAGCGGTGCTATTTGAGGCTGCTTGGTGTAATTTCCGTTCTTATTAGTATAGAGGAACAACCCTGCATCGCTAATTACACAGATATTGCCTGTTTTTTCATCTATATCGACGCCGGCTCCACTGTGCCAGGTTATGAATGAGTCCAGTTGTACGCGCTCGTATTGGGCCGCCATTTTATCACATACCTCCGCGATTTAATTCCAGTTGGCGCCTGACGGAGCTGTTTATTGCATCAAAGGCACACACGACTCTCAGGCTTCAGGCCATTATACGACTTTTTGATAATACTAGCATAGTGGCCGGATATAGTAGTTACCCATACGGATATATTTCTGTATCTGAATGGATAAAGCATGAAAAACCCGTCTATTGACTCCGTATTAATCTCGTATAAGCTTATTGTGCATTCCGGTAACAGGGGATAGAATAAGAGGTCTCAAAAATATGCAGTAAGGGGGTGCTGAATGGCAGATTATAATGTAATCGTCATCGGGGCCGGCGTCGGAGGGCTTGGTGTGGCGTCCCTCCTTTCTAAACAGGGGCGCAAGGTTTTACTGTTGGAACAAAGCGAGAGGGTGGGCGGATGTTGCTCCACGTTTGAGAAGAACGGCTATTATTTCGACTTGGGTGCATCCATCATCGAGGACGCGCAGGTGATCGACTGGTGCTTTCAGAGGCTGGGCACTTCCTTGCGCAGCGAGGTCGAGCTTATATCGCCCGATCCCATCTTCTCGGTTATGCTGAAAGATGGGAAAAAGATGAAATACCCCCTTTCAGTCGAAGCATCGGCTGCTGAGATCGGCAAGATTTCACCGGAAGATGTAAAGGGGTGGTATGACTTCTGTAAGTACATGAAGGAGTTTAACGATGCGGCGGTCAGCGGTTTCTTCGTAAAGCCTGCCAATACCTTCAGTGATATCTTCAAGATGTTTGCCGAAACTCCCAAAATGCTGAAGTATATGTCGTTGTTCAACGGGAGTTACCAGAACGCGCTCAAGAAGTATTTTAAAAGCGATACTATACGTGAATCCTTGTCCTTTCAGGCGTTTTACGCCGGACTCCCTCCCGAGTTGCTCCCCGGCCTGTACGCCGTCATCCCCTATTCCGAACACGAGGGGATCTATTACAGTAAAGGCGGCATGATCGCCATACCGGCCGCTCTGCAGCGCCTGGGCGAAAAAATGGGGCTGACAGTAAAGCTGAACACGCTTGTCAAGCGCTTAATCATCAAAGACCGCAGGGCCATGGGAGTAGTGACAGCAGACGGAACCGAGATCACTGCCGACCTGGTTGTATCGGATATAAATGCCAAAAAACTCTACCTTGAATTGGTGGGGGAGGAGAACCTATCCGGTATGGTGCGCACGGGTGTTAAAAGCTATGAATGCTCCATGTCGACCCCTACTATTTACCTGGGCGTCGACTATGAGCCGCCGCTGGAATCGCATCATACACTGGCCACAATACCCATGGAGGAAATGAATAATTACTGGTGGGATTACTATGAGGCGGCCCGTTACCCGGCGGAGCAGTTTGGCATCATCAGTTGGACTTCGCACTCTGACCCTGGCCTGGCTCCCAAAGGCCACAATGTCATTATCCTGACGCTGGGCCCCGGACCCTATAAACTGGATGGGACTACTTGGGAAAATGAGAAAGCCGGGCTGATGGACAGGATCATAAAATACTATTCACAGAGATATGTGCCTGGCCTGGCGGAACACGTTCAGGTGGCGGAATTTTCGACGCCGGCCGATTTTGCCAAGAGGTTGCTATCTCCCGAGGGCGCCATCTATGCACTGAGACAGGATGTTCCACATTCGATCTGCTTCCGTCCGGCCGCTAAATCCAAATCGATTAAAGGCCTCTACCTGGTGGGAGCATCGACCCATCCGGGTGGCGGTATCCCGGTGGTCATCTCTTCGGCCATGAATGCCGCCGATTTGATAGAGAAATATGAGAAATAGGGAGTCGGTAAATATGGATACGAAAACTAAGCCCGAGATAAAGATAAAAAAGAAACGCATCGGTTTTTTTAGAAACATATTGAGACAGGTGCGCTACCTGATACCCAGGTATTTCGTCTAATAAACAGCGGCAGCACATATTGTTTTGCACGCTGAACGTGCGAGCTCAGCCTTGCCGGACGAATATCCGGTTTTATAGCAATATATCTGCCTGTAAAGCGGTATCAGCCGATGCCGGTGCAAAATATGAGCAGAGATAAAAGGGATTTCGATAAAGAAGCGGCCACGTGGGATGAGGAGCCAGGACGTGTCAGGCTGGCAAACGACATCGCCGATGCCATTGCAGGGGAAATCCAGTTGAAAGCTGATATGGATGTTCTGGATTTCGGCTGCGGCACCGGACTAATTACCGTCAGGTTAAGCCCGCTGGTGCATTCAGTAATGGCTGTTGACGGCTCCCAAGGGATGCTTGACGTCCTGCAAGCCAAGATACAACGCGACAATCTGACCAATGTTAAAGCCCGCCGGCTGGACTTCGAAAAAGGAGAAGGCCTGCGGGGCAACTATAATCTGATTATCTGCAGCATGACGCTTCATCATATCGGGGAAATAGGCCCGTTACTCGGCCAATTCCATAAAGTCCTGAAGGTCGGCGGCTATCTATGCATTGCCGACCTGGACCCCGAGGAAGGTCAATTCCATGGCAACAATGACGGCGTTCTGCACTTTGGCTTTGAGAGATCGAAATTACGATATGCTTTGACCGGTGTGGGGTTTGCAAATATAAAGGACCGTACGGCAGCCGAAGTCTTTAAGCCGGTTTCCGACGGCGGCAAACGCTCCTTTTCCGTATTTCTCATAACAGGACGTAAAGATCCTGCCTAGAAAACATAAGGTAATAAATGAAAACCGCAGCCAGAGCAGACATGGACAAGGGAGTGGCGCTGTTCGTGGCGGTCTTGGCTTCTTTTCTCACGCCCTTCGTCGGTTCTTCCGTAAGCATTGCGCTACCTTCAATTGCCCAGGAATTTAACCTGGACGCCATTACTCTGGGTTGGGTAGTAACCGCCTACCTGCTGGCTGCTGCCGTTTTCCTCGTCCCCTTCGGGAGACTGGCCGATATAAAGGGCAGAAAAAGGATTTTTACATACGGAATTATCATCGATGCCTTTTCGTCCATCGGCGCGGCGCTTTCTCCTTCAGGATCATTGTTAATTTTCTTCAGGCTGTTGCAGGGCGTGGGCGGAGCCATGATTTTCGGGACCGGCGTTGCTATAGTCACCTCCATATTTCCCTTAGCTGAAAGGGGCAAAGCGCTGGGGATAAGCACCGCGGCGGTATACATAGGGTTATCGCTGGGTCCTCCTGCCAGCGGATTAATGACACAGTATCTGGGCTGGAGGAGCATTTTTGCTCTGGATGCGCTTATCGGGCTGATAATAATTATCGCTGTCTTATGGAAGTTGAAAGGAGAGTGGGCCGGGGCGGAGGGGGAGAAGTTCGATGCCGTCGGGTCGGTCATTTACGGCCTTGCCCTGCTAGCAGTAATGTACGGGTTTACCCTTTTACCTGACATATCAGGTTTAGCAATGGTCGGGCTCGGCCTGGGAGGCCTGGTATTGTTCATCTTCTGGGAAAACAGGATAAAAAACCCCGTGTTAAACATTGAGCTTTTCAAGAGAAGCATGGTCTTCTCGATGTCGAACCTGGCAGCCTTAATCAATTACAGCGCAACATTTGCCATCAGTTTCCTTCTAAGCCTCTACCTGCAATACATAAAGGGGTACAGCCCGGAGGCCTCCGGCCTGATACTGGTTCTGCAGCCTATCATGATGGCCGTTTTGTCTCCCATAGCAGGCAGGCTTTCGGATAAGATCCAGCCCCAACTGATAGCAACCGTGGGAATGGCCTTCACCACCGTGGGGCTTGCCATGATGGTATTCCTGGACCAGAATACGCAGCTTTATTTCATCATGATCAGCCTGATAACGGTTGGCCTGGGTTTCGGGTTGTTCTCTTCACCCAATACCAACGCCGTTATGTCTGCCGTTGACAAAAGCTATTATGGGGTGGCTTCAGGCACGCTGGCTACCATGCGCCTGGTTGGGCAGATGCTCAGCCTGGGCATAGTTATGCTCATGTTTGCTCTGTTCATCGGGCAGGTTCAGATAACACCCGCCAACTATCCGCTATTCCTGGTCAGCAGCAGAACGGCCTTTATCGTTTTTACCGTCCTTTGTTTTGCAGGTATATTCGCATCGCTTGCCAGGGGTAAATCAAGATAGCGGTATGTTACAATTATCATTGTGACTTCAAAATCCCACTGTTAATTACACGGAGGGTCAGTATGGTACAGGAAGCATTGAAAAATTTAATCGGTAAAAAAGGCACGCCCATGGTTTTCGAAGTGACCCGCAACGGCCTTCGCCGCATCGCAGATGCGGCGGGCGATCGGAATCCCCTCTACTGGGATGAGGAATATGCCGCCAGGTCGAGATACGGAGGCATCATAGCGCCGCCTGACTATTTCGGCTGGCCCGTAAAATGGGCTCCTAACCAGACCTTCATCAATGCCAGCGATCTGTTCGTCCAGATGTATGTTGAGATAGTTAAAGCCGGCTATACGAGGGCCATCAATGCCGGTATGGAATCCGAATATTTATTGCCCATACGTCCCGGCGACACAATAGTCGTAAATAGCGAGATCGTTTCGTTCGAGGAGAAGGAGGGCAAAAAGGGTGGAAAGATGCTGCTCTCAACTATAGAGATGACCATGGTTAATCAGAACGGCGACGTGGTGGCCAGGCAACGCCACAACGGCATCCATTGAGAAGGTGAATAATATGAAGAAACAAATATACTGGGAAGATATAAATATAGGTCAGGAGATACCGGCGCTTTCCAAGATCGCAACCACTCTGACGCTGGTCAAATGGGCTGGGGCATTCGGTGATTTCAATCCCCTCCACTACGAGAACGATTTTGCCGTCAATTTCATGAGGACCGACGGAATAATCGTGCATGGAACACTGAAGCGGCAGTGGCTTATTCAAATGATGACGGATTGGATCGGCGATGAGGGCTGGCTGAAGAAGATACAGACGCAGTTCAGGGTTATGGACCACCCTCGGCATATGAAAAACCTTATTGCTCCTGAGGATGGCGATACGTTGCTGTGCAAGGGGAAAGTGACCGGGAAATCGGATAAGGACGGCGAATATCTGGTCGAGTGTGATATCTGGCTGGAAAACGGCAAAGGTGAGGTTACCACGTCCGGCACGGCTACCGTTGCTCTGCCTAAAAGATAGCTGAATGTTGCCGTAGACCAGGAATGCAAATCAGACCTGCAAGGAAGTAACTTATGAACATCAAAATTTTTTCCGCTGCCGTAATATTTCTGGCTGTGGCGGCCCTGGTAGTCCAGTCCGGCTGTCAGCCCGCCAGGCCCCCCGCACAATTCGACGTTAGCTCTCTGAGTTTCAAGCCTGCGCAGGCTACAATCGGTGAGACGGTCAGCATAAGCGCTGAAGTTTCCAATAATGGCGGAATGCAGGGTGTCTACAGGGCTACTCTTTCCATTGAGGGCACCAGTATGCAGACACAGGATATCGAGTTGGCGCCGGGGACCAGCCAGGCCGTCAACTTCCAGTTTTTCCGTGATAAACCCGGCAAATATGAGATCGCTATCGGCAATGCCAACGCCAGCTATACTGTCGGCCCAAAGCTTGTGTCGCAAGAAGTGGAAGTGAAAAATGATAACAGCATAATAACGGATTACCTTGCGGTTGTTAGACCCTTCACCGGATATCTGGTGGCATTCACCGCTCCCACGGGAGGATTCACTATCAGCGATGTGCGCATCAATGGGTTGATCTACGGAGGGCATGGATTTCAGATTAAGGACCCGGAGCTGCAAATTCTGGACAAGGATAAAAAGGTGCTCTTGCGTCAAACATATCCTGGCAACAAATTCCCGGTTTTGACGTTTTTAACCAGCAATTATGCGGTACAGGGCGCCTGGGTTGACTGGGACGTGCCCGATATCAAGGTTCAGGGCGACTTTTACGTGCACATATATACCGGGACCACCGAGGGACAGGGATTCCGTTTGGGAGTCAGCGACAGCCTGGGGAATACGCGCTCCGACCTTACAATCAGGGATAACAAGGGCATCGACAATACTTCTAACGGCTGGCCGTACGCCATCGCCAACTGGTTCGGTGACAAGACCAGGGTCAACTGGCTGGTGCATGTTATAGGGACAGCCATGGTTCCCCAGGAATAAAATCACAGCATTAAATTCTAAAGAAGCTGACGGAACTTGCTTAAAGTAACCAATCTCTCGAAAATTTATAAGACCGGGTCTGTAGAGGTGCGCGCCCTCGACGGAGTTTCATTTACTGTGCCGACCGGGGATATGGTCTGCATTATGGGCAAAAGCGGCTCAGGCAAGTCTACCCTTCTGAGGCAACTGGGCCTTTTAGATCGCCCTACTGCAGGCGAAATACTGCTTGAAGACACATCCGTAACCAGGCTACCCGACAGCGCCACATCAACTTTGCGTTTAAAGAATCTTGGCTACGTTTTCCAGGAATACGCCTTGCTTACAGAGTTGACAGCGCACGAGAATGTTTACCTGCCCGGTATGATGCTGGGAGGCCGGGGGGTCGACTATAAGAAAAGGGCAGCTGATCTGCTGGAACTTGTCGGCCTGGGCAACAGGATCCGCCACTATCCCAAAGAGCTTTCTGGAGGTGAGCAGCAGAGGGTCGCCATCGCCAGGGCACTGATCAACAGTCCCAAGGTAATCTTCGCTGACGAGCCCTGCGCCAATTTGGACAGTATATCCAGCAAGTTGGTCATGGAAACGCTGGTCAATCTCAACCGGGATACCAGGGTTACCATCATATTTGTCTCGCATGATCCGGATGATAAGCAATACGCCAGCAGCCTGATCATACTCAGCGACGGCAAGATCGTTGAACAGGATGATATGAGGGCGGTGACACTGGATGATTAGATCGCTGAAATCATTGAGGTCGTTGAGGGTTGCCGGATTCCTGGCCCGCAAAGCCATTATGCGCGCCAATATCGGCGTTACTCTGTTGACCGTCTTCATACTTATATTGGTTGCTTTAAACCTCCTGTTTACGCCGGGGTTGCTCAATGGGGTTATCACCAGCGCCAACAATAAATTGATCAGTACCTATACCAGCCATCTCGTAATCGAGGCCGGCGGGCTAAAGGAGCAGAATTTTAAAATCAATCACGTCTCGGATCTGATGCAAGAAATAGAATCAATAAACGGGGTGGTAGCGGCGACTGCCAGGAATACCATCGGCGCCAATATAAAATATAAAGACAATACCGACCAGGAAAGGCAAGTCAACTGCATCGTGGATGCTATCATGCCCGATCGTGAGGAAAAGGTTTTTGATATAAACCGTTCCATGATCGAAGGTAGTTATCTGGATGAAAGGGACCGCGACCAGATTCTGCTGGGTATGCAGATAGCCGGCGCCGATGATAACAGCGTCGAATTATATATACGTTCCCTGCGGCATGTACACGTGGGAGATAAGGTTACCGTAACTTACAGCAACGGTTTCCAGAAGCAATATACAGTCAAAGGTATATTTCACACAGCTTTTATCCAGTCCGATGTGCAGGCCCACATATCTGAATTGGAATATGAATCGATCGTGCGGGGCGCTCATGACTCGGCCACTGAAGTGCATGTAAGGCTGGATGATAACGCCAACCCCAATGAGATAATCAAACGTATCGCTATGTTTGATAACAGCGTGGACTTTCAGACCTGGGAACAGAACGCCGGCATAGTCAACAGCATGACTACCAGCTTTCAGATATTAAACCAGATTCTTGATGTGGTAAATGCCCTGGTGGCAGGTGTGACCATTTTTATAGTTACCTATGTGGACGTCATTAATAAAAGACGCCAGATCGGTATACAGCGTGCCATTGGTATTAAGAACCTGGCCATCATGTTCTCATACCTTATCCGCGCCCTATGCTATGTGGCGGTAGGTCTGATCGGCGCACGCTTGCTCTTTGAGTATGCAGTAATGCCCTTCGAGGCCGGCCACCCCTTTATTTTCCCCTTCGGGCCGGTTTATCTTGCGATGGATAACGCTCAACTGGTACACACGGCTGTGCTTTTGCTGGTTGTGTCTCTGGTGGCCGCCTTTATACCGGTATGGCTGACAATACGCATTAAAATCCTGGATGCTATCTGGGGATGATCCTGAACTCAAGCAGACTTCAGTGAATTCTTGAACTTCGCCCTGAATTTGGCCATTTTGGGAGCGATGATCATCTGACAGTAGGGCTGGCCGGCATTGCCGGCGAAATACCGCTGGTGGTAATCTTCAGCCTCATAAAACTCGGTCAAAGGCCTGACCTGCGTTACGATGGGCCGGTCAAATTCCCTTGAAGCAGTCAACTTGCTGATATATTTCTCGGCAGCTTCCTTTTGCCCCTGGTTGTGATAGAGGATAATGGAGCGGTACTGTTCTCCAGCATCGTTGCCCTGGCGGTCTAAGGTGGTCGGATCATGTACGTGGAAAAAGACCTCCAATAAATCGGCGAAGCTAATGACTTCCGGGTCATATTCGATTTTAATCACCTCGGCATGGCCGGTCGTGCCGCTGCATACCTGCGTGTAGCTTGGTTTGGGCGTTGTGCCTCCTGCATAACCCGGTAAAACGCTGATTACACCCTTCAGTTCGGAAAAGACCGCTTCTGTACACCAAAAACAACCGCCGCCGAACACGGCGGTTTCAGTCTCCTGACTCATTTTTCTCCTTTATAAAAACGCAGGGACAAGGAATTTACCCAGCCCGATGCTCAAATCCGTTATCAGGATAATTATAGCTCTGCTGTATTCACGGTCAAAACCACATCCCGACAGGTCTCTGCGATGTGAAGATGAGGCGGCCGCTATCTGATATAATCTACCTTAGATACATACCTGTTTTTAATCACTGTAAAATGACTATGGAAAAACCTTTGGAAATTCTTGGCTTGAGGTGAAAGCATGGTTAGAAAGCACACCGAAGACGTTGTCTGTTCCATCTGTAAAGAGAAGAAGAAGCTGTCTGAGACTATTCCTGCTGAATCTATCAGGGAACCTCTGGCCGACATGATACACAAGGTATATCCCGAGTGGACCCCCAGCGGAGTTATATGCGCCAACGATTTTAACCAGTTCAGGGCGAAGTACATCAGGAAAATGCTCGAAGCCGACAAGGGTGAGCTTACAACCCTTGAAGAACAGGTCATGAAAAGCCTTCGGGAACAGGAGATACTCTCCAAGAATATCAACGTGGAATTTGATGATAAGTTGACCGTAGGACAGCGGCTGGCGGATAAGATGGCCGATTATGCGGGAAGCTGGCGTTTTATTATCATATTCATAAGTATCCTGATAGTCTGGATTATCGTTAACTCAATTATAATTTTGGTCTGGAGGCCTTACGATCCCTACCCGTTTATCCTTCTAAACCTGGTTTTATCGTGCATAGCCGCCCTGCAGGCCCCGGTTATCATGATGAGCCAGAACCGGCAGGAAGCCAGGGACCGCCTGCGAGCCGAGCATGATTACATGATAAACCTGAAAGCCGAGCTGGAAATCCGCCATTTGCACGATAAGATCGATCATCTGCTGCTGAACCAGTGGCAGAGGCTGCTGGAAATACAGGAGATACAGGTAGAGCTGATGGAGGAGTTGGCCTGCCAGAAATCCGAGGCACAACCCGGTAAAAATAAGTCATAGACTAGCAAGTCAGCGGACAAGAAGATTATAAAACGACCGGGGAAATAATTCGATATTTTCAGTCCGCCGGGAAGGAGTTCGTCGTTGCCGGCGGACTGATTATTATTATTGCCATGGTCCTGGCGAGTCACCAGCCCCGATTAGGGCACCACAGTCACAGTTACAGACCGTGAGTCACTGCTATAAGTATTAATTGCAGTCAGCGTATAAGTAGTCGTTGCCGTTGGGATCAATACCTGAGAACCGTTGGACGCCATATTGCCGATACCGCTGATATCTACGCTGGTGGCGCCGACCACATTCCAGTGCAGAAAGGCGGGCTGGCCGAAATGCACCGTGCTGGGGCTTATGCTGAAGATCTCAATGAAGGGCGTGATCGCCATATTGCCGCCGGGGTAGCCGTAGGGATAGCCGTGCATCATGCCGTAGGGGTAATAGTTGTAGGGATACCCGTATAAGTCCCCGTAGGGGTACTGATAGGGATAAACAGTGCCAACTGTGACCGTTGCCGCTTTGCTTACGATGCAGCAGCTGCTTGAAGCTGTCAAATCATAACTGGTTGTCGAATAAGGTGTAACAACCCTCGATCCCGAGGGCGGTACCTGGCCGATACCCTGGTCAATGGACACTGAATCGGCTCCCGTGACATTCCAGGAAATGGTTGCCGATTGTCCAACATTGATGTTGGTGGGGCTGGCGGTTATGTCCGCTACTACCGGGGGATTAACGGTTACTACAAATGATTTTGTCAGTATGCCGCTGGTATTCCTGGCAATGAGAGTATAAGTGGTGGTCTGAGTCGGCGTGATAAGCTGATTTCCGCTGACGGGAACGTTGCCAATGCCCTGATCGATCGAAACGGAATCGGCGCCCATGACATTCCATTGCAAAGCTGCGGAGCCGCCCGCCATAAGGACAGCCGGATTAGCAGACAGGTTGATAACCATCGGAGCCGGATTTACGATCAGCACCACGGATTTGCTGACCGTGCCGAGCGGAGCACTGACGGTAATCGTGTAGGCGGTGGTAACGTTGGGGCTTACGATCCGAGATCCGGATGCGGCCACCACGCCCACCTCAGGGTTTATTACCACTGAGTTGGCTCCGGGGACATCCCAGGTTAACGTTGCGGAGCTTCCGGCTGTGATTGTTGCCGGCGAGATATCAAAAGTGGTGATGGCAGGCATAAATGACGTGCAGCCGAGCATTAATATCATGGATATGAGCGGGATAAAAAGCAATTTTTTCATATATCTCCTCCCTTCCGAATTTAATTGGATTGTAGCCCGGAAAGCATTAAAAAGTTATAAATTCAGCTAGGAGAACATGAAAAAATTGTGACATTTTCGTAAATAGTCGTTTTATTCAGTTACAATCTTTAGAGAGTGAATATCAAAATAGCCAAATTACTCAGCAAATTGCAGCTTGATTAACGGGGTGCTGCGTAGACTTCATCTAGACTATTCTATTTAGTATTCTTTTTCTTATGTGTGTCAATTTTTCCCACAACTGGCTTTTTATCAATATTGGAATTGCGCTGCTTCATACGATTTTCCCAAATTAATTCAGCTCTTTGCCAGTGACCTGCATCCAGGCCGTGGACACTCCCTTCCTCTCCCCAAATCTGATAAGCAATTAGTTTGATTTCTTCTTCGCGATCCATATCTTATCCTCCTTTCACCCACAGAGTAATCCTAAATGATCTACTAGCGCCATATAATTGCAACAATTTAACATCCAGTTAAAGAGAATGCATCCCCCTGATCGTTGTCAGCGTTGACTTATTCTTCATGAGCTTCAACCACCTTAGCCAGAGATGTAAGCCCTTGGTAGAGTGCAGTAAGTTCATCCGTGCTCATATAAGCCAATGCCTTAGAAAATAGACTTCTTTTCCTCTCTCTGAGGCTAGTCACCAGTCCCTCCCCTTTAACTGTAGCTTTCAGTACTAACATGCGACGGTCCTGGGCATCCTCGGTGCGGCTTACCAGACCCTGTTTTACCAGCCGGTCTATTATCCCCGTTATATTGGTTGGGGTAACCCCGAGTGCTTTCGCCAGCTTCTTTGAGTTAGTGCTACCCTGATTGCTGATAAAGAACAGGCATTTAAGTTGAGCCATAGTAAGGGGCAGGGACATCCAGATATCAAGCTGATATTGCCTCCGGGCTCGGTCAATCCTCCGCTGAAGCTTAAGGATCTCACCTATTAACTCCGTTGTTTCCATTACATCCTGACTTCATAGTGAAGCTTATATTGATAATGTAATCCATATTCATTATAATGTCAATATATGTAATACATTTCACCACCGTAAATAATTACAAATTAACATTTAAATCATACATTCATGAAAATCATTGAGACTAATTCGTTAACACGACGATTCGGCGATCTGATTGCCTGTAACAACCTATCCATTGCCGTGGAGCAGGGTGAAATATTCGGTCTTCTGGGACCGAACGGAGCAGGTAAAACAACGGCAATCAAGATGTTGACCACTTTACTCCCACCAACATCAGGCAATGCCAGCGTGGCAGGTTACGACATCGTGCACCATGCCTCCGATGTGCGGAGGGTCATAGGCTATGTTCCGCAGATGCTCTCCGCAGACGGCACACTCACGGGATACGAAAACCTGTTGATCTTTGCCAAGCTGTACGATATTCCCCGTCGTGAACGCAAACAGCGCATTCATGATGTGCTGTCCTTTATGGATTTGGAGGATGAATCCAACAGGCTTGTACGCACTTATTCCGGCGGCATGATACGACGGCTGGAAATCGCCCAGTCGATAATGCACAGGCCAAGAGTCCTGTTCATGGATGAACCTACCATAGGGCTGGACCCCCTGGCCCGGAGGGCCGTCGGAGATCTCATCATCGATCTGCGTGACAACTATGGCGCTACCATATTTTTAACCACGCATCTCATGGAGGAGGCCGAGCAATTGTGCGACCGCGTGGCCATCATCGAGCACGGCCGCATCATCGACATGGACCGGCCGGACAGACTCGTGGANNGCACCAGGGCAAGGTAGCCGCCCTGGGTTCACCCACTGAGCTCAAGTCAGCCATCGGCAAGGAAGGCACTACTCTGGAGGATGTCTTTGTACATTTCGCTGGCAGCGAGCTGGAGTCTGAAGGCGAGTACCGCGATTACCGGGAGACACAACGGACGAGGCGTACGGCAAGGAGGCTAGGTTGAAGTCTGCACTTATCAGCGCTGTAAGCTTTATCCGGAAAACGCTGGTCATAGTTGAGCTGGAAGTACGCAAAATGCGCCATGATCCGACAGAACTCATAATGCGCGCTGTACAGCCCGTATTATGGCTGCTGCTTTTCGGTGAGGTGTTTGCTCAGACACGTGCAATCCCCACGGGGAACATAGGTTACCTGGACTTCATTGCTCCCGGTATCCTTGCGCAAAGTGTACTCTTCATAGCTATCTTCGGAGGCATGTCCGTCATCTGGGAGCGGGACTTGGGAATTATCCACAAATTCCTTGCCTCACCGACACCGCGGGGTGCTCTTGCTCTGGGCAAAGCATTATCCGGCGGTGCACGAGCCCTTACCCAGGCTGTGGTCGTCTATATATTAGCTTTACTGATCGGCGTTAAAATGAATTGGAATCCCCTGGCACTGCTTGGTGTAATCATTACGATAGTCCTGGCCGCCACATTGTTCTCCGCGTTCTCATTAACCATAGCGTTCTTGGTCAGAACACGGGAGCGCTTCATGGGAATAGGCCAGGTGCTGACCATGCC
>PLME01000020.1 GCA_003142375.1 Dehalococcoidia bacterium
CGAGTTCGAGTACCGCGTACGGGAGGGGCTGCTCTCCTTTGCGCTGTTGAAGCCGGTGCACCCCATACATTCCGACATAGCCGATAACGTGTCCTCCAAGCTGATAACCCTGCCCGCCATGGTGCTCATCGCCATCGTCCTGGCTTTTGCCTTCCATGCCTCCATCGCACCCCAGCCCTGGGCGGTTTTGGTCTTCATCCCGGTACTGTTGATGGCCTTTATGGTGCGCTTTCTGCTGGAATGGACCCTGGCGCTGGTGGCCTTCTGGACCACACGGGTCAGCGCCATCAACCAGTCCTATTTCGTACTGATGCTCTTCCTCTCCGGGCAGATCGCGCCCCTTACTCTATTGCCACAACCGGTCCAGATTATTGCCGACATACTGCCTTTCCGCTGGGTGATAGGCTTCCCTGTCGAGCTTTTGCTGGGCAAGCTCAGCCCGGTTGATGTTTTGATAGGCCTGGGAGCGCAGGCGGCCTGGATTATCGTGGGCTACGTATTGTTAAGGATCGTGTGGAAGGCGGGGACGAAGGTTTATTCTGCGGTGGGCGCATGAACTTCTTCCGCCTGCTGGGGGCCTATTTCGTGGTCAGCTTCATGGGGGAAGTTGCCTACCGGGTCAACTTCTTCGTGCAGCTATTCCAGACCTTTCTCAACCTGGTGGTGTCTCTGGGCGGCCTGGCCGTCATTTTTTCCTACACCGACAAGCTGGGGGGCTGGGGTCCGCAGGAGATACTGGCGCTGGTGGGCGTTTATTTCCTGGTGGGCGGGCTCATCGGCCTGGTCATCCAGCCGGGCATGGAGGCCTTTATCCAATCGGTGCGCGACGGCACGCTCGATTTCACGCTCATCCGTCCCGAGGACTCGCAGCTCCTGGTCAGCATCGGGAGCATCGACATCTGGAAGCTGATCGATATATTGCTGGGGCTGGGCATAATGACATGGGCCTTGATAGGGCTGGGGTATACAGTGGGATTAATGCAAGCCGGCATGTTCGTGCTCACGCTGGCGGCGGGCGGGGTTATTATCTATTGCTTCTTCCTGATACTGGCCACGCTGTCATTCTGGTTCGTGCGCATAGAGAACATACTGGTGATTTTCCAGAGCATGTATGAGGCCGGGCGCTGGCCGGTGAGCCTGTATCCGGCGTGGCTGCGTTACGGGCTGACATTCGTGGTGCCGATCGCCTTTGCCACCACAATACCAGCCGAAGCGCTGACCAACCGCCTCAACCTGCAAACCCTGCTGGGGGCGGTGGGGGCGGCGCTGGTTCTGCTGGTGATTTCCAGGGTAATCTGGCGGGTGGGCCTGCGGCATTATTCCGGAGCTTCGGCGTGAGATAATAGAGGAGTAATTAGTACTAGGAAAACCCCTTATTGTTTCTGCTTAGGATGCTCACGCTTAAGCATTTCGGCTTCGTTCTGAGTTTGATCTTTCAAATCTTTCTTAAAATTCTCTAACTTCAATCTATTAAAAGCGTTAGGATTCCGCTCACAATGGTAATAATAATGAGCCATTTTCCGTTCTTTTTCTTTCTGCTGAATTTCTTTTGATGTAGGTTTAAATCTTCCCGTTAGCTTAAGTGCTTTTACAACTGCCTTATAAATTGCGTATGCAAGAACTAATATGCCAATCCATATATTTGCAAGGCCAAGGATAGCTACAATTACAGGAATGACGACTATCCAAATAACAACTATGAACCATCCAGTACGCAATTTTCTATGTTCCGTCTCGATTTCTTGACGTAATTGCCCCTTCGTTTTAAAAGGAATGTCCACATAAACCCTTTTCAGAAATTCCGGATCTAAAACATGCATGGGCAATTCATCGTCTGCTATTATTCCCCATGTACTACGTATATCCTTGGCACCATCATCGATTAACCCCACTAGACAGTCGCTTGTTTTCATGGGCTCCAAGGTAATAGCTGTCCCTATATCATCAAAAGCATAAACCCTAATCGGGATATTGTAGTGGGCAATCCAGTGATTGAGTTCATGTTCCATTAGTAGTGCAATATCCACTTTTTCAATAGGGCTGGGGAATACTAACTGTAAAGTAGCAAACCGATAGCCAGGTTTAGGGGGACAATATTCAACGAAATAGTCGCCACGGCCTTCCCTTACTGACTCGAAATACATATTGCTATTGGTTTCCATTTTTACAGGCAGTCCAAAACAAATATAGTTCATTTTATGCCGCTTTATGTTCATAGACAAGAGGACCACTGTCGCATAGTAAATCCACTTTCGAAATATTGAATCGATACGATTAACCGTGTATTATAGAAATCGTCAAAGACGATACGTAGACGAATCAGTAACGTATGAAAGTAAATACAGATTATCTTAGGGAGGCATTATGGAGCTGGCTGAATTCAGGGAAAACGCATTGACAAAATTCACAAAAGAAATAACTGACATATTCTTCTGTTATATCGAGAGTGATACAGCACTTCTGCAAGACTATTTGCGAGTGATTGGTAGGGAAGGTGATCTAGATAGCACAAACATGGCTTTGGGGAAGGGCATCAAAGAATGGTTTGGCTTAAAAAATGACCTGATTAGCGATAACCCCAAAAGTAAATTAATAAAATCCTATACACAGCATATAAGTCCTCAATCCCATATTTCAGGCGGTTGAATTATTAGCTTAAAATAGACCAGGGGTTGGACGACAGATTGTATACTGAACCTCTTATTAAGAATACCGCAAAAGTTGATGCCGCACATATAGTTTTTCCCATCCATAGCAGTAAAACAGCAAGTATCTATAGTCATAATTGGTTTAATTAAAAGCATGGCGAATTTAAAGACCATAGAAAATCTTCGCTTAGCTTGGATTCGTACTCTAGGCATTGAAAATGCCGATTATCGCAACTTGCAAAGAATAGAATTTGACGCTTTTGGTTGGGCAGAAACAGAAAATCTACTCCATCTGTTAAAGGAACTCAAAGATAATACGTTCAGCCCAACGCAGGGAACCAAAATATATATACCTAAGCCCTCAGGATTATTAAGGCCATTGACGGTGTTAACGGTAAGAGACACAATCATTTATCAGGCGGTAGCTAATGTCATCGCAGAGAAAGCCAGGAAACGCCTATCAAAATACTACTTTAATAGAACATTTAGCAATATGCTAACGTCAACTGACTATATTTATTTTTTCAAACAGTGGAAATTTGGCAGAAAGAAATTGGACGAGGCCAGGAAACAAGCCTTCAAACAAGGTTTTGTTTGGTATGGGGAGCTCGATCTCGCATCTTTCTATGATGTCATCGACCATACAATACTTGGACATCTGACTTCTGAATTTTATAGTGATGAAGACGGACTCAATCTATTATTTTCTTGCCTATCTCAATGGACAGTACATCCCAAGGGTTTTAAACATGGTCATGGCATTCCTCAAGGCCCCGGGCCTTCCGCCTTTTTTGCCGAATGCGTTTTGCATTATCTCGACCAACGAATGGATGGATTGGGTGAGTGCGTGTATTTCAGATATGTTGACGACATTACAATAATGTCTAAGAATCAGAATGATGCAAGGAAATTATTTTCTAAAATCGAAATGATTTGTAGAGAACTGGGATTAATCCCCCAGATCAAAGTACCTCTCCAAGAATTAAATACTCTTGAGAGCTTAATGTTCCCTGAACCAAGTGCCATGCAAAGTAATGCCTTCATCACTGACCGGGTATCCCAAAGGCAAAATAGCCAGGCCAGGCGAATCTTTTTAAGTTGTTTTCGCAATAGCGAGATCAGCTACAAAGAGAGTCAGCTAATAAGTAAGCTAAATTACTCTCTATTTAGAATGAATCCGGATCGAAGAATATTGAACAAGATTGTTAACCTTATCGAAACAATGCCGACTGTAAGCGCTGCAGTAAATTTTTATTTGAGAAAATTTGGTGAGAATAAGGATATCTGTGGGTATCTACTTAAGTACCTGGAGAGCGAACCGATATATGGCTTCGCAGCAAGCAATTGTCTTGAAACCACATATTATATTTGTGGAAGAGGACATTTTGGTAGGCTAACTACTATAAGTAAAAAATTTTTGTCCGCGTCTTATCAATCTATATTGAGATCTACTGCTGTGAAAATACTTGGTCTTCGCAAAATAGGCATAAATATACTATTCCGATTATTTGATAATACAGTTGATATCTATGTAAAAGAACATTTACTTTTTTCATTAGCTAATTCATTGGAAGATCCACGGCGAGAGCAATTTCTCAATGCTCAACTTAGGTCACCTAATCAAGATATTGCCATGATAGCTGCTTACCTTCTAACTAGCAATAATCTGAAATTGGCGAAATCCTCAGTTCCTGTCAATACCTGGGCAAGCCCCATTCTGAAGAGTAAGAGGTTATTAAGAAATAGAGTAATAGGCGATAGAGTTGGCGACATCATAAAGAAGAGATACGGAGTGTCCATCCCTGTTAGCTTCAGTTTTCGACACATATTATCGAGAGGACAATATAAACAAATTATGTTACATCTAAACATGGCCGAAGGGAGTTTTGCAACTAACCGGTCACTGTGGGTTGTACAGATGGATAATATTAATCAAATATTTCTTACATTAATATATAGAAAACTTTGCATACCTGTGCCTATGGGCCAAGAATTTGGGGCAATAAAATCCAGTTCTCTGGGAACATCGTTCCCCAACTTGGCAGCTATATTTGAACGATGTCATGATGCCAGCCGAGAAAATCCAGTCCCTCATGCTTACTCCAGGCTGCTTGGAAATTTCTCCCGTAATATTAAGGTTCGGCGAAGGGACAATTTAGTGCGTGAACTTAAAACCGCATATCAGGAATTCATAAACAAATACTAAAAACACTCCGTTCTAAAATTTGTGGTTTTCTAATAAAAAACGATGATCTCAGTCGGACCATAATTGATTTTTACGAGTGACTTTCGCCAGTCTCAGGTGATATCATCAATAATTTTAAAAAGGCCTAGCATGCTCAATGATATTATTAACCGAGGTTATCTCCTCACAAACACGACCATCCCCACCATCGTCAGCACGGCCCGGACAGAGCCGAAATAGAACGGTGCGGCAGGGTTGATGGACTGCCATAGCCAGCCGGCTATGAGGCTGGCGGGAAGCAGGGTAACACCCACGATGCCGTGGTACATGCCGAAAGCCGTGGCAGGTTTCTCAGGATATATATCCGTCATCAGCAGTTGTGCGACAACTGTGTCGCACCCCAATGGAGCCCGAAGAGCGTTTTGAGTATGCCTGAGAAATACGAGAACTACCCATTAGGCCGGGATATTTGTGATTTTACCTTTTCGAACTCCTCTTCTGTGAGAGTGTACTTGCTGAATGGGAAAAAACTCAGCAGGACCATTGCCGCCGGAAAGAGGCAGAAAATGATACGGACCCCTGTACTCACGGTCTCAGGCTGAGTGCCATCGGCTGCAAAACCTGAAAGTGCCAGGGCAAAGCCCACGATAGGTGGACCCACAGAGTAGGCGATCTTCTGGCCCGCCGACCACATGCCGGAGAAGACACCCTCACGGCGCAGGCCGGATTGCATCTCGTCATATTCGATGGTATCGGGGAGCATCGAGAAGGGAAAGAGCTGGAAGCTGGAAAAGCCGATCCCTGCCAGGAAGACCTGGACATAGAAAAGCCAAAGCAACGAAGGGCTGGTGAAGAAAAGTGATCCCATCATTACCGTAAATATTGCCAGCCCTATGTAGTATGACTTGATCTTACCAAGTCTCTTACCGACGGCAAGCCATACCGGGATAAACAGGATGCCGGTGACCAGGAAAATGGGGAAGGCCACATTCATTGCGGTCTCGGGCAGGGCCATGGCATATTTCACGTAATAGATGAATCCTGCCATCAGAACGCCGATGGCCAGCGCCTGCAGGAAATAGCTGGACATAAGCATGACAAAAGGATGATTTTTAGCAGCTATCCTGATCTGCTCTTTCATCGAAGGCATTTCCTTTTTGGGAGGCAGACTGGGTGCCTTTGCAGTGCCGAAAAAGCAGATGAAGCAGGTAATAATCATACCCACGCCGAAAATGGCGCCCATGAAGTGATATCCCTGGGGCCCTCCCCCGCCGGCCTGCACCAGGGGCAATGCCAGCGCACCCGCAAGCAATGCGCCAACGGAGGCAAATATCATTCTGAAAGATGTAATCGACATGCGCTCGTTATAGTCGCTGGACATCTCCGGCACCATACTTGCGTATGGAACGTTGACAATCGCAAAAACGGTGCAGCCCAATAGAAAGAGGATTGAGACCTGGAGTGCGTTTGCGAATTCATTCCCGTAATTCGGGGCAATGAAAATGGCGAAGAATGTTATACCGAAAGGGATGGCTCCCCAAAGAAGGTAAACGCGCCTCCTGCCAAAACGCGAACGTGTAACATCCGAGATTGCCCCCATAATTGGGTCGGCGATTACGTCCCACAGCTTGGGTAAGAGGAGCATCATGCCTGCAAGTGCTGGATTTACACCTACAACGTTTGTCAGGAAGAAAAGCAGGTACATCCCGGTTGCAACGATGAAAATATTATTGGATATGTCGCCGATGCCGTAACTCAGCTTAATAGCAAACGGAAGCGTTTTTGCTTTTGCCTGCCCGGTGCTGGTGACTTTTTCGCCTGTATTTCCCATAGCCTCCCCCTTTAATACAGTACCCTTTGCGCCCATATTAATTGTTGGAAAGCAGGTTGTCAAAACCCTGGATGTAAAGTGGAATAAACACTACCATCATTCCTGCGGGCAGCCAGTGGGAATCAAATGGGTTTAAACTCGAACTTTCCGCTGTAGAAGAGCTTTAGGCAGGCATCCACTACATCGGGATCATATAATTTGCCTTTATTCTTTGATATTTCCTCAAGTGCCACATTTACACCCCGGGCCGGCCTATAGGGACGGTGCGAAGCTATAGCTTCAACCACATCTGCAACTGCCAGTATTTTGGCTTCTAACAGCGTATCTTCACCCCTTAGTCGATTGGGATATCCTGAACCATCCAACCTTTCATGATGCTGTAAAATGGCCTGCGAAACAGAACAAGGGCAATTCATGCCTGTGACGATATCATGGCCGTATTGGGAATGGCTCCTTATCAGCTGAAGCTCAATTTCTGAAAGCTTACCGGGCTTGTTGAGAATGTCCGACGGCACGTATATTTTCCCGATATCGTGAATTATTGCCGCCATCTTGAGCTGCTCAATTTCGTTCTCTCCGAACTTCATTTCTTCGGCTATGGCAGTTGCCAGGTCGGCCACTTTACGCTGATGGCCTGCAGTGTAGGGATCTCTCATTTCCACGATTTTGACCATGGTCTCGATAGAGTCATTCAAGGTTTTCCTCAAAGATTTGTAGCTTTTCGCAAGTTTTTCTTCAGCCAGCTTGCGCTCAGTGATGTCCCGTGACACCCCTAGAATGGCGATAGGTTGGCCATCTGTATCTCGCAGGAAAGACATATTGATTTCAACCCAGACTGTAGAGCCACCTTTGCAGATATGCTCCAGTTCCAGCGTCCGCATCCTGGACAGGTCCTTTGGCTCCATGCTTTCTAAGGCTAGTTCTTCCTCGAATGCTTTCAACGCAATCTCGATGGAGGAGGGAGTGAAGATCTCCTCCAGAGACTGGGCCATAACTTCTTCAGCGGTATAGCCACGGATCCGCAAAACAGATGGGCTCATATAGGTGAACTGCAAATTCGTATCCATAGTCCAGATGATGTCTCTGGCATTCTCGGCAAGTAAGCGATATTTTGCCTCGCTCTCCCTCAGTATTGCCTCTGTCTGCTTGCGCTCGGTGATATCTATCAATATGCCGCGCATGCCCGCCCTTGAGTTACACATGATAGGGGAGGCATAAATCGTGACAGGGAATGTGCTCCCGTCTTTCCTTATCGCCGTATATTCATTTGGCGGGGAATTTTGCCCTTTAATGCGGTCAGCTATATTTTCCATTGCCCTGGACCGGTCCTGAGGTATAATTGTTTCAAGCACATTCATACCTGCAGCTTCCGAGGCGCTGTAGCCAAATATTTCAAGCCCCTGGCGGTTGACGAAGGTGAATTTGCCCTTCTCATCGGCTTCGAATATTACCTGGGGAAGTAAACTGGCCATATCCCTGAACCGCTCCTCGCTCTTCATCAATGCCTTTTCCGCTCGCCTGCGGTCGGTTATGTCCCTGCCTTCGCCCAGGATGGAAACCAGCTTGCCGTTCTTGTCCCGTATGACGCTGAACTTATTTTCCGACCATGTGGTAGTGCCGTCCTTGCAGTAATACTCAAGGTCCAGTATATGGACAGGGTTGTAGCCGGGGTCGGCCTCAACCCTGGGTAGCTCTTTAAAAAACAATTCAGATGCTAATTTGAGCGACTCTGGCGTGAGCCTCTGCTCCAGCGGCATTTCCCTTATCTCCTGGAGCGTGAAGCCGCGCAGCTTTTCCACGGAGGGACTCTGATATGTGGGCTTAAGGCTCTTATCCATCAACCATACGGTATCTGCCGTATGCTCCGCCAGCAGGCGGTAATATGCTTCGCTCTCCCGCAGCGCCTCCTCTGCCTGTTTGCGCTCACTGATATCTCTGACAAAGGCCAGTACGACTGTCCGGCCTTTACGCGGCACGATATTGGTGTTGATTTCTATAGGTATATGGCGGCCGTCTTTCCTGATGAGTTCCAGCTCGTCGGGTCCAGTGGATTTGCCATCGATATTATCCTGTAATAACTGCGCAGCCCTGGCAAGGCTGCTTTCAGGGAGGATATTCAACTCCAGGAAGTTTTTGCCGATTAGCTCTCCACGCTGGTAGCCAATTATCTCTTCGCATTTGCGGTTACCGTAGAGGAAATTGCCTTCGAGGTCGTTCATATAGACGCCGTCAGGGGCATTCTCGAGTAAGGTCTTGAACAGCTCCTCGCCCTCCCTCAGATCCTCCTCCATCTGCCTGCGCTCGCTGATGTCACGGCTGACGCACTTGAACCCGGTAACCTCTCCCCTATTATTCCTTTTTAGATCAATCGACACTTCTGAAAATATTATGCTGCCGTCCTTGTGACGGATCCTGTGGGGGAAGCCTCTATTGGGTTTCCCCGTCCTGTATACCTCGTTGAAAGCAGTGAAGATACCCCCGGTATCTTCTTCGAGCACCATAAGGCGATAATTCTTACCAATCATCTCTTCGCATGAATAACCCAGGCTATCGCCTGCGGATTCGCTAAGGAAAGTATAATTGCCGCCGAGGTCCACTTCGTAGTAGGAGTCCTGCATCTGGTCAAGTATGGTGCGGTATCTTTCTTCCGTCTGCGACAGCTTATCCTTAAGTTCTTCTACGCGGGATATGTCGGCCGGGACCGAGCCGAGGATGTTTTTCAATTTCCTCTCAGCGTGCGTCCGCAAACGTCTTAGCCTCCCCTGGCCTGCGGGCCGGTGGCCACTTTAAATATACCCATTGTTGATAGGTTTATCTTATGGGATTTGCGATAAGCAAATCTGCCGCCAGCCGGCTCACTTTAGCGAGACTTATGGTTCTATTTTGGGACTTGCGATACGCCGGGTCCTTAATTTATAAACGCTTTTTATAGCGGGGCAGAGCCGATTTGGTGGCAAAAACCGGCTCTGCCCCAGAAACCCTGGAGGTTCATAGGGAGGATAGTAGTCACATTTTTAATTGATCAGTGGACAGGCAATTACTCCGGCCACTCGGAATGTTAAACGCCGAGATACGCCTTCCTCACACCTTCGTCCTGCATAAGGTCCTCCGTCTTGCCCTGTAGTACCAGTTGTCCGTTTTCCATGACATAGCCATAGGAAGCTAACATCAGGCCAAGCCTTGCGTTTTGTTCTACGAGAACGATCGTAACGCCTTCACGGCTGACCTCCTTGATCTTCTCGGCCAGTTGCTGGCGCAGCAAGGGGCTAAGGCCGAGGGACGGTTCATCGAACATAATCAGTTCCGGTACTGCCATCAGCCCGCGTGCAATGGCAAGCATCTGCTGCTGTCCGCCGCTAAGCTCCCGGACGAACTACTCAAGAGAGCAGTAACAGACTATGCTTACGTGGTTCATTCAGGGTGGAAGATGACAGTTTTCTGGTACCATGCTGCAGTGCAGGTTAAAAGGGAAGACAGCACTGGAATAATGAAGATCGAAAAGCAGGTCGTCAATCTATTTCGGGAAATACTTGAGTCTGGATGCAAGCAGGGACAGTTTCACGTCAAAGACCCATTAATAGTTGCAAGTAATATTGTTATGATGTGTCAAACCTGGGCTTTGAAGAGGTGGTTGTATAAGGACAGCCGTACAATAGATCAGTATGTGGATCAAATCGTTGATCTTATTACAGCTATGGTCAAAGGCAATGAAAAATCCAGGTCCCGAAAGTTGTGACTGCCGGGCTATTCGACCTCCCAATGATAAGCCAGTAGCTACAGCATATATGCTGTTTACCTTCTTATAAACACGACCATCCCCACCATCGCAATCACAGCTAAAGCAGAACCGAAGTAGAAGGGGGCGGCAGGGTTAATGGACTGCCACAGCCAGCCGGCTATCAGGCTGGCGGGAAGCAGTGTAATGCCCACGATGCCGTGGTACATGCCGAAGGCCGTGCCCCTGGTCTCTTCGGGCACCAGGTCGCTGACCAGCGCCCGGGCCACGCCCTCAGCCAAGCCGTAGTAGAGGCCGTAAAAGGCCCACAGCAGCCAGACCGTCCACGGCTCGTTGCTCAGCGCAAAGCCCAGGTAGACCAGCGCATATATGGCCCAGCCCACCACAATCACATTCCTGCGGCCCAGCTTATCCGACACTATGCCCGCTGGAGTGGAGAAAAGGGCATAGACAACATTGAACATGACCAGCATCAGGGTGATGAGCAGGACGTCGTTGCCCAAATTCTGCGCCCTCAATATCAGGAAAGCGTCGCTGGAGTTGCCCAGCGTGAAGAGGAACATGAGCGCCAGGAATATCTTGAACTTTGTGGGCAATGCCGTCCTTGGAGCAACCCCTGCGGACGTGGCAGATGAAAGCTGCCTCTCCGGCTCATGGATGAAGATGAAGAAGATGAGGGCGATGAAGGCGGGGACAAGCCCCAGAATGATCAGCCAGCGATACGTATCAAATTGGAGGCTGACCACGCTGCCCTGCACGAAATACACCACCGCAGCCGCCGCAAGCAGGCCCAGCGCCGCGCCCCCGGTGTCCATGGCACGGTGGAAGCCGTAGGCCTTGCCCCTTACATCTTCGGCGGTGGAATCGGCCACCAGGGCATCCCGCGGCGCTGTGCGTACGCCCTTGCCCAGCCTGTCGGCAAAACGGATGGCAAGTATAGGGCCCCAGGTGCTTGCAATCAGCATGAAGGGCTTGGACAGGGAGGAGAGCAGATAGCCGATAAACGACAGGTATTTGCGGTTGCCGAACTTATCGCTGAAATAGCCGCTTAAAATGTTAAGCAGGGATGCTGTACTGTCTGCGACGCCTTCAATGAAGCCTATGACTATTGTGGTAGCGCCCAGCACATTGGCCAAAAACAATGGCATGAGGGTGAAGATAAGTTCGGAGGAAATATCGGTGAGGAAGCTCACCAGGCCGAGGTAGAAGACGTTGGGGTCCAAACCGAGAATAGGTTTACGTTTATTCACTTTATTATTACCCTCACCCTACCCTCTTCCTGATAGGGAGAGGGGACTCTATATTATAGGAGATATTATAAGAGGGGCTAAAGCCCCTCTTCAAACGCCCCCTGCCCGAATGGCCCTGCATTATAATACATGATTTCGCGTCGCAAGTTACGAGCATTGCGAGGAACATAGCGACGTGGCAATCTCATGTCATTAAGGCCGGCCCTGCGCCTTCGTACAAAGGATTGCTTCGCCCCGATGCAATCGGGGCTCGCAATGACATGTTTACGGCACTCGCAATGACAGGAGTAAAACTTACTTCCCCGCGTCATTGGTTACGGGAAAGTAACCTTTACCCTTGACCTACCCATAGCATAAGCTGAGACAAGCCATCTTCCACACTTAAGTGAAAGCGACCTGTCTCAGATGAATGGCAATTTAGCCTTACCGATTTAAGACCGGCTAGATTTTAACTTGTGGTTCGAGAAATAGTTTCAGCAGCGCTTTTATGGCAGCGATGAGGGCCACGGGCGACATTAACGCGGCAAAATTCACTAACACGCCGGCCGCCATTGTGCCGAGGCCTAAAGCTGTAATGGGAGCAAAGGCAGCCGTCATTGCCAATATTGCTATCGTGGCCAGGAGCAGGATAACCAGTCCTGTTCCTGCTTTGTCAATTATGACATGTATAATGCCGATTAAAAAGCCGAAAAGGACAAGTATTACTGCAATGAACACGCTCGCTGGAAATGCTAAACCTCCGATAATAGCCAGTATGACGCCAAGGCAAAATAGTATGAAACTGATCCATCCCCAGGTTTTAACCATAACTAACCTCCCTCTAATTAGTAACTTCTTAGTATAAGTATTTTATCAGACTGATCATACAAAGTATACGCGTATGTTTGCTAAATAATTGGGTTACCCTCACCCTGCCCTCTCCCTGACAGGGAGAGGGCGCTCTATATTATAAGAGGGGCTTTAGCCCCTCTTCGAACGCCCCCTGCCTTTATTAACAACGTCATTGCGAGGAACCCGCAGGCGACGTGGCAATCTCATGGCATTAGGCCTGGCAACCACCTTCGTACAAAGGATTGCTTCGCTTCGCTCGCAATGACGTGTGGCGGACTTCCTGGCATATCCCCCTTATTTGATTTTGAAGCCGTTTTCTGATAAATTAACAAATTGGTTTGACTACCTTCTATTGCAAAGTTCGTTCCACAAGGAGTTACTGTCCCCAAATAGCAGCCTGACGAAACCGGAGGTTAAGCACCATGTCAAAGATACAGCTCATTATCGACGGTAAAACCATTAGCGCAGACAACGCCGACACCATCATCGAAGCGGCCAATAAGGCCGGCATCTATATCCCCACCCTCTGCTACCATCCCGACCTTAAGCCCGCATGTACGTCAGACAACTGCACAGAGGGTTGCGGCATATGCGCCGTGGAAGTAGAAGGACAGGCTGACTTCGTCCAGGCCTGCGGCACCAAGGCCCTTGACTGCATGGTGGTGCATTCCGACTCCGCCACCGCCAGGAACAGGCAACACCAGGCCCTGCTGAAAATACTCAAGCGCCACCCCAACGCTTGCCTCACCTGCTGGCGGCGCGAGCGCTGCCGCCCCTTCGATATCTGCCTGCGCAACGTGGACATCAGCGAGCGCTGCGTCACCTGCCCTGAAAATACCCACTGCGAGCTTCAGCGCCTGGTGGACTTCCTGGATATGGGCAACGACGAGATCCCTTACAAATACCCCGACCTGCCCATCCAGCGCGATAACCCCTATTTCGACCTGGACTACAACCTTTGCATCGCCTGCGGACGTTGCGTGAGGGCCTGCCGCGACCTGCGCGGCATCAAGGCGCTCGACTTCAAGGAGGTTAACGGCGTTAAGGTCTGCGGGCCGGTCAAAGATACCTATAAAGATTCCGGATGCAAATACTGCTTCACCTGCGTTGAGGTCTGCCCCGTTGGCGCACTGGTGGACAAGCAGGCCAGGTACCGCAATATCGCCGAATGGGACGGCTACGTGGTGCCCTGCAGCTACGCCTGCCCGGCCCATATAGATATCCCCCGCTATGTTAATTTCGTTTCCCGCGGTAAATATCCTGAGGCCCTGGCCGTTGTCAGGGAGAAGGTGCCGTTCCCGGGAGCGCTTGGACGCGTCTGCATCCATCCCTGCGAACAGGCCTGCCGCCGCGGCAAGCTCGACGAGCCTATTTGCATCAAGTTCCTCAAGCGCTACGCGGCCGACCACGATAACGAGCTGTGGAAGAAGGGCAACAAGGTCATGCCCTCCACCGGCAAGAAGGTAGCCGTCGTCGGCTCCGGCCCGGCCGGGCTGACCGCAGCTTTCTATTTAGCCAAGTTCGGCCATGCGGTCACCGTCTTCGAGGCCCTGCCGCAGACCGGCGGCATGATGCGCGTGGGCATACCCGCCTACCGCCTGCCGCGTGAGATACTGGACGCCGAGATAAACGAGATCAAGAAGGTCGGCGTGGAGATAAAAGTAAACCAGCGCATAGAGTCGGTCGACCAGTTGCTTCAAAAGGGCTTCGACGCCGTGTTCGTCGGCATCGGCGACCACAAGGGCTCCAAGATGGGCGCCGAGGGTGAAGACCTGCCCGGCGTGCTGGACGGCGTGGACTTCCTGAGGACCGTGGCGCTGGGACAGGAGTTCAAGATCGGCAAGAAGGTGGCCATCATCGGCGGCGGCAACTCCGCTATCGACTGCGCACGCGTGGCGCTGCGCGTGGGCTGCAACGACGTCACCATCGTCTACAGGCGCACCAGGGCCGAGATGCCCGCCGCCGCCGAAGAGGTGGAAGCGGCCATCCATGAAGGCATTAAGGTGGTGTTCCTGGCGGCCCCCAATAAGATTACGCAGAAGGACGGCAAATTGGCCATGGAATGCATCAAGATGAGGCTGGGCGATCCCGACGCAAGCGGCAGGAGGAGCCCGGTGCGCATTCCCGGCAGCGAATATATAACCGAGTACGACAACGTCATAGCCGGCATCGGCCAGGCTTCCGATATACCCGCCAGGTTCGACCTGGCGGTCAACCGCGGCAATATCAAGGCCAGCCCCACGACGCTGGAGACCAACAAGAAGGGCATTTTCGCCGGCGGCGACATCGTCACCGGCCCTGCCTCCGTTATCGGCGCCATCGCCCAGGGCAGGCTGGCCGCATCGTCCATAGACAAATACCTGGGCGGCGAGGGAGTTGTCGATGAAGTCCTGGCCCCCGTCGAGGCCATGGACCCGGTCTTCGGCGAGGATGCGCACTTCGCGGGCAAGAAGCAGCCGCATATGGCCGAGCTGGAGAACAGCAAGCGCCAGGGCAATTTCGACGAAGTCGAATTCGGCTACAGCGAACAGCAAGCTGTGGACGAAGGCAAGAGATGCTACAAATGTGATTACCGGCTTAAGATTAACCATCCCATGCAGCCGCCGGTTAGAGTTAAAATCGCCTGAATAGGAGGTATGCGTGTTCAAAATCATCGCCAAGGAGAAGCTGACCCCGGTCATCGATTGCCTCAGGGTCGAGGCGCCGGCGCTCGCTAAGAAAGCGAAGGCCGGGCAATTCGTCATTATCCGTGTTGATGAGGTGGGTGAGCGTATACCGCTTACGCTGGCGGACTGGGATGCCAAGGAAGGCACTATTACACTGGTGGCAATGGAAGTGGGCACTTCCACTCGCAAGCTGGGCCTGCTCAAGGCAGGCGACATGCTGACCAACCTGGTCGGCCCGCTGGGTCTGCCGTCCGATATCGAAAAGTTCGGCACGGTGATCTGCGTGGGCGGCGGCGTGGGCATCGCCCCTATCCATCCCATTGCCAGGTCGCTGCGGCAGGCGGGCAATAAGGTCATCTCCATCATCGGCGCACGCAACAAGGACCTGCTCTTCTGGGAAGACAAGATGAAAAAAGTGAGCGATGAGCTGATAGTTACCACCGACGACGGGTCATACGCGGCCAAGGGACTGGTCACCGAGCCCCTCAAAGCCAAGCTGGAGGGCGGCAAAATCGACCGCGTGATAGCCATCGGCCCGGCCGTCATGATGAAGTTCTGCTCCATCACCACCAAACCTTTCAATGTGCCGACCATCGTCAGCCTGAACTCGATCATGGTCGACGGCACCGGCATGTGCGGCTGCTGCCGCATCTCCGTGGGCGGCAAGACCAAGTTCGCCTGCGTGGACGGCCCCGACTTCGATGGGCACCAGGTCGATTGGAACATAGCCTTCGACAGGCAGAAGGTATATCTGAAAGAAGAAAAGGAATCCCTCGACAAATGGGAATCCTGCCAGTGCAGCAAATAATATTGGAGGCCGAGACTTGGAAGAAAAACCTAAATCCAAAATCAATCTGAATAGAGTTGAAATGCCACGCCAGGACCCCAAGGTGCGGGCACATAATTATAAAGAGGTGGCGCTGGGCTACACCGATGAAATGGTCAAAGAGGAAGCGTCACGCTGCATCCAGTGTCCCAAGCGCATGTGTGTGAGCGGCTGCCCGGTGAACGTGGATATCCCCGAGTTCATCAAGGCGGTGCGCGAGGGCGACATGCCCGAGGCCGTGAAGATACTTAAGAGCAAGAACGCTCTTCCCGCCATCTGCGGCAGGGTCTGCCCTCAGGAGACACAGTGCGAGGCAGTCTGCACCCTGGCCAAGAAAAACGCCCCCATCGCCATCGGCCGCATCGAAAGGTACGTGGCCGACTGGGACCTGGGCAATAAGGAAAAGAGGTCGCCTACCGAGCTGCCCCCACCCACCGGCAAAAAGGTGGCGGTGATCGGCTCCGGCCCCGCCGGGCTGGTCTGCGCCGCCGACCTGGCCAAGCTGGGACACAAAGTCACCATGTACGAAGCCCTGCATACTGCGGGCGGCGTGCTGATGTACGGCATCCCCGAGTTCAGGCTGCCCAAGAAAGTAGTGCAGGCCGAAGTTGATTATGTAAAATCACTGGGCGTGGACGTCCAACTCGACTCCGTGATGGGCAAGCTGGCTACCGTCGATGAGCTTCTTGCCAACAAGTTCGACGCCGTGTTCCTGGGGACGGGCGCCGGGCTTCCCATGTTCCTGGATATACCGGGAGAGAACCTCAACGGGGTCTACTCGGCCAACGAGTTCCTGACCCGAGTCAACCTGATGAAGGCCTACCTCTTCCCCGATTATGACACACCGATCAAGATCGGCAAAAAAGTGGCGGTCATCGGCGGCGGCAATGTGGCCATGGATTCCGCCAGGTGCGCGCTCAGGCTGGGCGCAGATGAGGTCTATATAGTTTACAGGCGCTCCCGCACCGAGCTGCCGGCACGCCACGAAGAGGTGGAGAACGCCGAGGAAGAAGGCATTATCTTCAAGTTCCTGACCAATCCCAAGCAGATCATCGGCGATGATAAGAGCTGGGTCAAGTCCATGGAATGCTTCGAGATGGAACTGGGCGAGCCCGATGCCAGCGGACGCAGGCGTCCCGTGGTCAAACCGGGCAGCGAGTTCATCATCGACGTGGACGTGGTAGTCGTAGCCCTGGGCACAACACCCAACCCGCTGATACCGTCGACGACCAAAGGCCTGGATATCACCAAACACGGCACCGTGGTGGCCGATGAGCAGACCGGCAAGACCGTTAAAGACAGGGTCTGGGCGGGAGGCGACGTCGTGACCGGCGCGGCCACCGTCATTAGCGCCATGGGCGCAGGCAAAAGGGCCGCCGCCTCGATAGACGCCTTTTTGAAGAAGTAATGCGTGGGCGGGCGATGGCCCGCCCTTTTCTTCCTCCCACACGTCATTGCGAGCGAAGCGAAGCAATCCCTTATCCATAGATACGTCATTGCGAAGCCGATCGCAATTGGCTGAAGCAATCCTTTGATCGAAGGCGATTGCCCGTCCTAATTCCATGAGATTGCCACGTCACTACGTTCCACGCAATGACGTTGTTAATAGAGGGCAAGGGCATTGAAGTCTTTTCATAGCCAACGACGTGGGACACGTATTACAGCGATGAAATGCTCCGCGCAGGGGGCGTTGAAGAGGGGCTAAAGCCCCTCTTATTAATGGGGTTCCTCTCTCCCTGAGGGAGAGGGCCGGGGTGAGGGTATAAATCCCTTGAGTTTAGAGTATCGAACCACTCAATCGTCCTTACGGCACTTGAATATTGTTATATTATAGCTATAATGTAATCCTCGGAGAGAATAAATGTAGTTGGTGGCTCGATGAAGATATTCAAGAGGGGGGGGAGCAAAAAACCAGCCAAGCCTGTTGCACTGGCTAGTACCCAAAATATTGTCCCCGGGGGCACTACCGCAAATATCAAGAACCCATCTAACATACTTCAAAGCTTTATTGACAGCTCTAATTCCCCTATTTTTTCTATCGGCAGTGATTACTGTTACACCAGCTTTAATAAAAGCCACGCTTCCGTCATGAAGTCGCTGTACGGAGTTGATATTCAACTGGGCAAGAGCCTGCTGAATTACATGACTGTGAAGGTGGACTGTGAGAAAGCCAGGGAAAATCTCGATCGAGTTTTGTCAAAGGCTGAAACAGTTATAGAAGAAGCTTATTCCGGCGATGAATTATTATCCCGTCGCTATTTCGAAGTGTCTCATAGTCCAATTATTAATCGGGCCGGGAATGTGGAGGGTGTCCTGGTGATGGCGCAGGATATCACCGAACGCAAGAAAGCCGAGGAAGCGCTGGTTGAGAGCGAAGATCAACTTAGATCCTCCCTGGAGAATGCCCCTGACGGCGTCTATATGAACGACCTCGATGGCACCTTCCTCTACGTTAACCGCAAGTGCGAGGAGATATCGGGTTATCAGCGTGAAGAGGTTATAGGTAAAAACTTCCTGGAGGTGAATCTTATCCCCGAGAATAGCCTGACCATGGCTTCCGAGTTGTTTCAGGATACTATTAATGGTGAATCCACGAGTTCTGCTGAATTGGAACTCATCAGGAAGGACGGCCGCCGTGTACCCATAGAAATCAGAGCCAATGTCGTGCGGTATAAAGGCCAGGCAGTCATGCTCTCCTTTGTCAGGGACACAAGCGAGCGGAAGCGGGTTGAGTCAGCCCTGCAGGAGAGCGAACAAAGCTACCGCCGGCTGGCTGCGTACCATAAGCAGCTCAACGATATTTCAATTTCATTTATTGAGGCAGATGACAAGCAAAACCTGTTCGATAGAATTACAGAGTCCTTCCGTCTTCTTACGGGTGCTATGGGAGCGACTTTTTCGCTTTATGATCAGCAAACGCGGGACCTAAAAGTCGTATCAGTATCAATCGACCCTGTCTACAGGCATAAAGTGGACTTCCTTTTGGGACCTGATTTGTTCGATATGCGCATGCCGATTAGTGCAGATGTTATGGAGGAAATGCTCAGCCAGGGCATTAGAAGACTAAAAGACCTGCACGAACTTTCATTCGGGGGAATACCCCAGGACATCTCCGATGCAGCCATGGCAGCTACCGGGTGCCAACAGATAATTGGCCTTGCTATGGTTTATGCTTCAGAGCTGATCGGCACCTGTGCAGCATATTTGCCGGGAGATCAGCCTGTCGTGCCGGACGATGCATTAAAAACCTACGCATACATAGCCGGGCTGGCGGTTAAACGCAAGCGTGCGGAGGAAACTCTGCAAAAGACCGAGAATACCTACCGCCTGCTGGCGGAAAACATACACGACACCGTGTGGATGATGGACATGGACCTGAATGTTACGTGGGTGAGCCCGTCAAGTGCGAAATTAAGGGGCTTCAGCCTGGATGAAATACTTGCCCTGCCGCTGGACAGGCAATTGACCCCTGAGTCGCTTGGAAAAGCAGTGAACTTGTGGGGGAAATGGATGCATATTGAGCAGGAGGGACACACTCCGGAACCTGGCGGCTCCATTTCGATAGAGTTGGAGTTCATCTGCAAAGACGGCCATACGGTCTTGCTCGACTGCACACTCCAGTTCATCAGGGACGAGAAGGGAAAGGCAACGGGCATTCTTGCTGCTGGAAGGGATATAACCGAGCGCCGGGCTGCCGAGTTGGCCCGGGAAGTGAGCGAAAAGAACTATCGCCTGCTGGCAGAAAATACCGCTGACGTCGTAACCATTATGGATATGGACTTTAATATAACATGGTTATCATCCTCTGGTGAAAAGCTGACCGGCTATAGCCGCGAAGAGCAAAAATCTTTGCCCCTGGAAAAGCAAATGACGCAGGAATCGCTGGAGCGGGCATTAAAACAGTTTGCGGCTGAGTTGGAACGGGAAAAGTCAGGCACAGCCGAACCTGACCGCTACCAGGATATGGAGCTTGAAATTTATCATAAGGACGGGCATACCCTGTGGACTGAGAACAGGATCCGGTTTATCAGGGACGACCAGGACAAGGCCGTCGGCATATTGATGCAGGGCAGGGATATAACTGAGCGCAGGCAGGTGAATGAGAAACTTCGTCAGAGCGAGGCGCAATACCGCTTACTGTCGGAACATACAACAGACTTTGTCTGGCTTATGGATATGAACCTTAATCCTACGTATCAGAGTCCCTCTGCGGAAAAACTTACCGGCTTTACGCACCAGGAGCTAATAGAGCTGCCCCTGGATAAGCGCGTGACTCCCGAGTCGCTCAAACTAGCGGCCGGGCTGTTTTTTGAGGAATTGCCAAAGATAGAGAATGACCCCGAGTACAATCCGGTCCGCTCATTGGAGCTTGAGATTTACCGCAAGGATGGCACGACACTATGGTCGGATAATAAGTTCAGTGTTATACGGGATGAGGATAGCAATCCTGTGTCCATCCTTGGCGAGGCCAGGGACATCAGCGAGCGCAGGCGGGCGGAGGAAGCGCTGCGGGAGAGCGAAACACAATACCGCATGCTGGCCGAGCACACGGCAGACACTGTATGGCTGATGGATAGGGATTTTAAGATAACGTACGTTAGCCCCACCGTACAAAAACTCCGAGGCTTCACGCCCCAGGAGATACTGGAAATGGCGCTGGAAAAGCAGCTCACGCCGGACTCGCTCAAATTAGCGTATGAACTGTTTTTTGAGGAGCTACCCAAGGTGGATGCAGACTCAAGCTATAATCCCATCTACACACTGGAACTTGAATTTTCTCGCAAGGATGGCACCACCGTGTGGACGGAAAGTAAGTTCAGCATCATACGTGACGGAAGCGGCAAAGCGGTGTCCCTTCTGAGCGAGGCCCGGGACATCACCGAGCGCAGAGAGGCAGGGAGAAGAATTAGAGAAAGCGAGATTTTATATCGAAGCCTTATTGAGACTTCACCGGATGCTATAGGACTCATGGATATAAATGGAACTATTATGATGTATAACAAACAGGCCTTGGAAGTATTCGGCTTTGAGTTGACAGACGATTTAAGGGGCAAGAACATCATCGACATGGTATCCCCCGAATACTACAAGGAATCAATCAAGAACGCGGAAAAACTTCAGAAGTCGGAAATTATCAGAAATTGGGAAGTGACCAGCCATAAAAAAGATGGACGGCTATTTTGGGTGGAGATTAGTACTTCAATGATATTTGATGAAGAGGGCAAACCGAAATCAATTATGGCAGTTTTTAAAGATATCAGCGAGCGCAAGTTATCCGAAGAAAAACTTGCAAAAAGCTACGCTTCTCTGAAGAAAACTTTTAATGACGCCGTCAATACCATGGTCAAAATTGTGGAAATGAGAGACCCGTATACTGCAGGCCATCAGCATAAAGTGGCCGACCTGGCATCTGCCATCGCTAGAGAAATGAAATTTGAAGATACCCGAATTGAGCAGCTCACGATGGCGGCAGTAATTCATGATATCGGTAAAATGTATGTTCCTTCCGATATACTCAGCAAACCCGGAAAACTTACCGATATGGAATTTAGATTGGTAAAAACCCACTCCCAGTGCGGCTACGATATTGTAAAAGGCATGGATTTCCCTTATCCTGTCGCAGAGGCCATCTTGCAGCACCATGAAAGGCTGGACGGATCAGGGTATCCCAATCAGTTGAAAGGTGAGGACATGCTATTGGAAGCAAAAATACTTGCAGTTGCAGACGTGATTGAAGCCATGTTTTCACACCGCCCATACCGGCCGGCATTGGGAATAGAGAAAGCACTCGACGAAATATCCAAGAACAAAGGCAGACTGTATGACCCCGGTGTGGTGGATGCTTGTCTTGCGATCTTTAACAGCGGTAAGTTCGAGTTTAAACCTGTTTAATACCCACTGGCTGCCCGCAGGATCAAATCCTACAATCAGTACGTGGCGTTGAAGAAGGAACTATTCCTGTAGCTGTCATCACGAGCGAAGCGAAGCAATCCTTTGAACGAATGCGTTGCCGGACCTGATTACGTGAGATTGCTTCGTCGTAACACTCCTCGCAATGACATTGTTAATAGAGGACTGGGAGAAGGCCGGGGTGAGGGTTGTTGACAGCCCACCGTCACTTCATTTAATATTATGCCTAATTGAATATTGTAAAGGCTGTGAACGGGGATAGTACATTTCGCAGCGAAGGCTACAGAGAGTCAGGCCAGGTGAGAGCTGACGCCGGAACGGAAATCGAATGGGCCCGGGAGCCGCAAACCGAAAGGAATTATCCGAGTAGGCTTTGACGCAGGGATAGCGTGATCACAATCCAGGGTATCGCCGCAAGGCCGTACCCGCTAAAGATGGTCTAGTATGGACTAATAAGGGTGGCACCGCGAAGCAAAGCCTCTCGCCCCTTAAGGCGAGAGGCTTAATTTATTTTACGGAGGTTTTTATCAAGATGACAGCTTATATGTGGCCCGGTGGGGCCGAATAGTATCAGTCAACAAACAGTGAACATTATCATTTATTAAATATAAGGAGATACGAAAGTGAAAGAAGAGACCAAGATTTTCCTAAAAGAAAAAGAGATGCCGACCAAATGGTATAACATACAGGCCGACCTGCCCAAGCCCCTACCTCCGATACTACACCCCCAGACGCATGAGCCGACCATTCTGCCCCCGCCGCTCTTCCCTGCAGCATTGAACGAGCAGGAGTTCAGCAAAGAGCGCTTTATCGAGATACCGGATGAGGTACAGGCAGTCTATAAAATGTACCGCCCGACCCCCCTCATACGCGCCTTCAGACTGGAAAAAGCACTGGGCACCCCGGCCAAGATTTACTATAAATACGAAGGCGTCAGCCCGGCTGGCAGCCACAAGCTCAACACCGCCATCGCGCAGGCCTATTACAACAAGAAGGCCGGCATCAAGCGCCTGGCTACAGAGACCGGCGCCGGTCAGTGGGGAAGCGCGCTTGCTTTGGCCTGCCAGTACATGGGACTGGAATGCAAGGTCTATATGGTCAAGGTCAGCTATAACCAGAAGCCCTACCGCCGCATCATGATGGAGACCTGGGGCGCCACCGTCATTCCCAGCCCCAGCAACGAAACGAATTTCGGCAGGCAGATGCTGGCTGAAGATCCCAACTGCCCCGGCAGCCTTGGCATCGCCATCAGCGAAGCCTGCGAAGATGCCTTCAGCCGCGACGACACCAGCTACTCCCTGGGCAGCGTGCTCAACCATGTGATCATGCACCAGTCCATCATCGGCCTGGAGACACAGCTACAACTGGAAAAAGCCGGCGTCGAGGCCGATATGGTTATTGGCTGTGTAGGCGGCGGCAGCAACTTCGGCGGCATGGCCGTCCCCTTCATCGCAGATAAGATTAAGAAAGGCAAGAAAACACAAATGATCGCCGTCGAACCCAACGCCTGCCCCAGCATGACCAAGGGCCCTTACACCTGGGACCTGGGTGATGTAGCCGGCATGGCCCCCATCTGCAAGATGTTCACGCTCGGCCACGCCTTCATACCCTCACCCATCCATGCAGGAGGCCTGCGCTATCACGGCATGTCGCCGCTGGTTTCACACATGCACAAACTCGGTCTCCTCGAAGCCAGGGCAGTCGATCAGAAAGCCACCTTCGAGAGTGCCATCACATTCGCCCGCACAGAGGGCATCATCCCCGCCCCTGAACCATCCCATGCCATCAAGGTACTCATCGATGAAGCGCTTAACTGCAAGAAGTCCGGCGAGAAGAAGACCATCGTGCTGTGCCTGAGTGGACACGGCCATTTCGACCTGGGCGCTTACGACCAGTACCTCTCCGGCAAACTGGAAGCCGACGCCTACAATGAAGAAAGCGTTAAAAAGGCTCTGTCCCAGCTTCCCAAAGTCGATTACGTAGAATCCAAATAAACAGTATATAGCGGCGGGGGCGCTACGCCCCCGCCGAACTCACCTTCGTACAAAGGATTGCTTCACCCCGATTGCATCGGGGTGAAGCAATGACGTGTTACGGCCTTTTGCCAGTCATATAGCTTTGTGCTACAATCCTGCACAATTCCGTTAAACAGGTGATTGATGTCATGAAAAAAACTTTTTCAGCTTTGCTGCTTTTGTGTGTATTGATCGTCAGCACTTCGTGCTATTTTGAAGTAACGTCCAACGGGTTCCAGGCGGGCACGCAGCCCCCGGCCCAAACTCAAACGCAAGCGCAGCCCGCTCCCGCCAATATAACGCCTCCCGATGCGAGCTGGACCGCCCCCGTTGCCTCCGCGAACTCGCCGGTGCTGCCCGGCATTACCGACGTAGTGCAGCAGGCCTACCCTTCGGTGGTGACCATAACCACCGAGCAGGTAGTCAACGACATGTTCAGCAGGCAGGTAACCCAGTCGGGCGCAGGTTCAGGCTGGATACTCGATAAGAGCGGCATTATCGTGACCAACAACCACGTGGTAGAAGGCGCCAATAAGGTGGCCGTTCAATTCTCGGACGGCAAAACCTTCGAAGGCAACGCCTCCAATGTATTCCGCGACCCTTTGACCGACCTGGCTATCGTCAAGGTCGATATGCAGAACCTGCCGGCGGCAACCGTCGGCGACTCCTCCGCCCTGCGTGTAGGCGACTGGCTGGTGGCGCTGGGCAACCCCCTGGGACAGGGCATCCGCGCTTCGGAGGGCATAGTCAGCGGCCTTAAGATCACGCTTTCAATGAACGACCAGGAATCTTTATACGACCTGATCGGGACCTCGGCGGCCATCAACCCGGGCAACAGCGGCGGCCCGCTTTTGAATTTGAAAGGACAGGTCATAGGCATAACCAGCGCAAAAATCTCGGAGGTCGGCGTGGAAGGGCTGGGCTACGCCATCAGCATTAATTCGGCTATGCCGATATTACAGGAGCTCATTAACAAGGGCTACGTTACACGCCCCTTCCTGGGGGTTGAGCTGTACACAGTCAACGATTACGTTGCCTACTATAATGGCCTGGGCGTTAACCAGGGCGCAGTCATCACCTTCGTGCAGCCGGGCAGCCCTGCAGCCAAGGCGGGTTTGAAAAAGCTGGATGTGATTACCAAATACCAGGGGCAGGATATCGCGGATGCACCAACTCTATTAAACGACCTGCGCAACTCGAAGATAGGCGACGTCGTGAGCATTACCTACATGCGGGGAAAGGCCACGCTTAACACCACCGTTACGCTCATCACCAGCCCACCGCCCACTCAATAAGCTTTAAGCCCGTAGGTGCACTTCCCTTCGTTCAAAGGATTGCTTCGCTTCACTCACAATGACAAAAGGAAAACGTCATTGCGAGGAACGCAGTGACGTGGCAATCTCATGGAATTAGGTCTGGCAATCACCTTCGTTCAAGGGATTGCATCGGGGTTCGCAATGACATGTCAGGGTGAATGTCACTTATTTGACGGCTATGAGCCGGCTTTCTTGATTCCCAGCTCGACTTTAATTCCGGACAGTTTGAATTCCTCGCGGTAGACCCTGTAGTCCGCGATAGCCTCGGCCCACTCCTTCTGCGACCCCTTCAATTCCAGCGAGAGGGTTTCCTGCTTGATATAGTCGGCAAAGCCGGTCATGACCTTCTCTAGCTGTTCGTCTCCCTGGTAGTAGGTCTCTATATGATCGGCGATCTCGAGCCCGGCTGACCTGCGCATGGTTTGCAGCCGCCTGACCACCTCACGGGCGATGCCCTCGGCCTGTAACTCGGGGGTAAGTGCGGTGACCACGCCGACCTGGTAGTCGCTTTCCGTCACCAGTGACAGGTCCTTACCTTCCTTCAAGTCCTCAGAGGTAAACTCGACGGCCTTGACGTTCAGCTCGTCGGTGATCTGGGAGCAAAGGCGTTTGAGCGCATCCCGCTCCCGGGCGGATTTGGCTTTGACATAGACCCTGGGCAGCGGCTGCCGTACTTTCACGGAGCTCTTGGAGCGAGCCGCACGTCCCATGCTGCAGACTTTCATGGCCAACTCGGTATCGAAAATGATATCGGGGTCGACCAGGCTTTTATCGGCAACCGGGAACTCGGCCAGGTGCACACTCTCAGGGGCCTTCTTGTCCACCGTCCTGACCAGGTTCTGGTACATCTCCTCGGCGATGAAGGGGGTGAAGGGAGCGATTAGCTTGGCCACGGTGACCAGAGCACGGTATAGGGTGTTGTAGGCTGCCAGCTTGTCGTCGTCGTTCTGGCTCTTCCAGAAGCGCCTGCGGCTGCGCCTGACATACCAGTTGGAAAGGTCATTGACAAAGGCCTCTATCTTCCTTCCGGCCGCCGTGGGATCGTAATTGGCCAGCATGTCATCGACATCCGTGATCAGCTTGTTGAGGCTGGATATCAACCACTTGTCCAGGTCGGAAGTGGCAGAGATGGGCCTGTCGTCCGGCACGAAATTATCGATATTGGCATAAATGACAAAGAAGGAATAAGTGTTCCACAGCGTGAGCATGAAATTGCGCATGACCTCGACCACCATGTCGGGCGACATACGCCTCACGTTCCCCGGTGCAGTGACCGTCAGCATGTACCAGCGCAGGGCGTCGGCGCCCGACGAGTCGAGCACCGTCCACGGGTCGACGACGTTGCCCCGAGTCTTGCTCATCTTCTCGCCCTGGGCATCCAGTATGTGCCCCAGGCAGATGACATTTTTATAGCAGGGCTGCTCAAAGAGCAGGGTGGAAATGGCGTGCAGGCTGTAAAACCAGCCGCGCGTCTGGTCGACGGCCTCGGATATATAGTCGGCCGGGAAGCTTTCCTTGAACTTGGCCTGGTTTTCGAAGGGGTAATGCCACTGCGCAAAGGGCATGGAACCCGAATCGAACCAGCAATCGATGACCTCGCTCCGCCTGTTCATGCTTCCGCCACACTTGGGGCAGTCATAGCTCAGGTCGTCCACGAAGGGACGGTGCAGGTCCAGGTCATCGGAAAAGCCCTTAATCCCAGGCTTGGATTTGATCTCATCACGTCCACCCAGGCATTCCAGATGGCCGCATTGGTCGCAGGCCCATATGTTGAGTGGCGTCCCCCAATAGCGCTCCCGCGAGAAGGCCCAGTCGACGTTATTCTTAAGCCAGTCGCCGAAGCGGCCCTCCTTGATATGCTCGGGGAACCAGTTTATCTGCTCGTTGCCTGCTATCATCTCGTCCTTTTTGGAGGATGTCCGGATGTACCAGGTCTTCTTGGCGTAATAGACCAGCGGGGCGTCGCAGCGCCAACAGAAAGGATAGGTATGCGTGATCTTGCCGGACTTAAACAACAGTCCCCTTGATTCCAGGTCCTTGAGGACTTCAGGGTCGGCATCCTTAACGAATTTGCCTGCGAAGGCGTAGGTGCCGGTTATATTGCCCGAAAGATCGACCTGCTGCACGAAGTCGAGGTTTTCATCGAGCCCGGCCTGGAAGTCGACTTCGCCGAAGGCGGGTGCGATATGGACGATGCCGGTGCCGTCTTCCATGGAGACGAAGTCGGCGTTGATGACCCTGTAAGTCAAGTGGGGATCAGTTGGCTGGACGTCGAACTGTCCCTGCAGTCCGGGCCTGGCCCTCTTCCTTTCCACGTTGAACTCATGCGGGTTATACAGCGGTACATAGAGCGTTCCGGCCAGATGGCTGCCCTTATAGGTTTTCAGCACTGTGGAGTCGCCCAAACCCGCCTGTTCCATGAGGGCCTGCGCAAATATCAAATAGTCGCCCTGGTATTCAATCACGGCATAGTCGGCGTCTGCAGCCAGGGCCAGCGAAGTGTTACCGGGCAGCGTCCACGGAGTGGTGGTCCAGGCCAGGAAATAAGCTTTCCCGGCGGCCACCGTTTTATGTAAAGAGAACTTCTCTTTGCTGTCGTCGGGCACACTGGCAGGCAGCTTCGATATGCGGAACTTAATATAGATGGAGGGGTCCACCGTATCGTCTTTGTATCCCAGCGCCACCTCATGGGAGCTGAGGGAGGTGCCGCACCTGGGGCAGTGTGGTGTAACCTTGTAGCCCTGGTAGATAAGCCCCTTGTCCCAAAGCTGTTTGATGGCCCACCAGCAGGACTCGATATAGGAATTATCCAGGGTCACGTAGGGATGGTCGATATCCAGCCAGAACCCGATCCTTTCCGTGAGCGAGTCCCACTGTTTGACGTATTTAAAGACGCTCTCACGGCAGAGGGCGTTGAACTTGGCGATGCCATATTCCTCGATCTGCGCCTTGCCGGTGAAGCCCAGCATCTTCTCGACTTCCAGTTCGACCGGCAGGCCGTGCGTATCCCATCCGGCCTTCCTGGGAACGCAGAATCCCTTCATGGTCTTGTATCTGGGGATAACATCCTTAAAGACCCTGGAGAGTACGTGATGGATGCCGGGGCTGCCGTTGGCGGTGGGAGGTCCTTCGTAAAATATATACTTGGGAGAGGCGCTGCGGGCCTCTATGCTTTTCTCGAAAATGCGGTCCCTGCGCCAGATTTCCAGTATTCTCTTTTCCAGTTCGGGGAAGCTTATTTTGCTGTTGACGGGCTGGAACATGGCTAGCGCTTCCTCATTTGGATTACTACCCGGCGACCGTCCCCCTCCCCGGTACTTTGTGTCATCACATCAGGATGATTGGCAAGCGTTATATGAACTATGCGCCTTTCGTCGGGCTGCATGGGCTCCATGGTTATGGCGCGCTTTCTGTGCGTGACCTGCTCGGCCAGCCGCTCGGCCAGCTTTTTCAAGGTATCGTAATGGCGCTTCTTATACCAGTCGACATCGACATTGATGGGGATCCACTTTTTAGACTTCTCCGCAACGATGAGCCTGACCAGGTATTGCAGCGAAGCCAGGGCCTGCCCCCTGCGGCCTATCAATACCCCCAGGTCGTCACCTTCTATATTCAAAGTCACCGGCGTGTTCTCGTCCGGCGATGGAGTTACATCTATCTCGGCGGCAATGCCCATGGCTTTCAAAATATCGCTCAGCACCTTGCGTGCCATCTCAGACATATCATCCAACTGGCCCGGCTGTTCCTCGTCATCGAGCAGCGTGACCCTGATCTTAGCGTCCTCAGCGCCCATCCCCAGCATACCGGACTTGCCCTTCTTGATTACCTCAATGTCGACTTCGTCTATGGACACTCCGAGCTGTGCAAGCGCAACTTTTGTCGCCTCGTCAACCGTTTTCGCGCTTATTTCCAGTTCTCTCAATTTCATCCCTTCTTCTTTTCATTACCTTCTTTAAGGGCCTTTGTACCCTGCCCCGTCGCAGGCGCAGGAGCAGTACCCCTGGATTTCAAAAACGGGAGAGTGAAGTAGCCCCAGCCACCACCCACGGCATACTGTATCCCGATGCCGATTATATTCGACACCACCCAATACAGAGCCAGTCCGCTGGGGAACGATAGCGTGAAAAATGAAAACATCAGCGGCATCATCAGTGTCGTCATGCTGGACATCTGCTGCTGCTGGGCATCCGCAGGCGGAGGGGTCACCATCTTCTGCTGCACCCACATGGTCACGCCTACCAGTATGGCAAATATCAGGGTGGGGTCGGGCTGTGAAAGGCGCAGCCCGAGGAAATTCTCGTTCAAAGGTATGGCATGCCCGACCATATCCCAGGGATAGAGGTGTTGTGAAAGCATCAGCAGGTTCTCCGGCGTGGCGGCCAGGGCCTGCATGATGGACTGGTAAAGGGCTATCCAGATAGGCATTTGTATCAGCATTGGCCACATGCATCCCAGCGGGTTGATGCCGGCCTCTTTGTAAAGCTTCATCATCTCCTGCTGCAACTTCTGCTGGTCCCGGGCGTACTTCTTCTGTATTTCCTGAAGCTTGGGCTGCAGCAGCTGCATGGCCTTGGTCGACTGGGTCTGCTTGTAAGTGAGCGGCGTTAAAATCAGCCTGACAACCACGGTCAGCACGATAATGGCCAAACCGAAATTTTTGAAACACACCTCTGACAGGGCGATAAGCCCGTTCAGCATGGGATTAAGTATCGCTATATTCCAAATATCAAGCATTTATCTGACCTATTTTAAATACGATGAGAATTTCCACACGATAGTGCTCTTGGCCGTATCCACGGCATAAATGTTATGGTCCCTGGCATAAACATAGACGATATCGCCGCTGGCATATATGGGGCTGTAAACGGTGAATTCCACCGAATTGGTATTTATCAGTGCTCCGCTGCCGGCGTCGAGCTTATATAAGGTGCCTTTGTCGCTTATGGTATACACGTTGTTCCCCGAAACAGCCGGCGGTGCGACTATGGGGGCATCGGCCGTAAACTGCCAGAGCTGCTGTCCTGTGGCCGGGTCGAACGCGTACAATTTCTGATCCAAACATGCAGCGTAGAGCTTGCCGTTTGCCGCCAATGGCTGCGCCCAGAACCAGTTGTCGCCGGTAGCCTTCCACTTTTCCTGCCCGGTAGCTTTGTCCAGGGCGTAAAGATAGCGGTCGAAGGTGCCGAAATAGATTGTATCATTGGAAACTGTGATTGATGAAGATACCGCCGACGGGATCTTGATGCTCCATACCTGTTTGCCTGTGTCCGCCGATATGGCGTATACATCTCCGCCGTAGTTCCCTGCGTAAATGACGCCGTTATCGATGGCCGGGCTAGTCCAGATCTTGCTGGATGTTTGGAAATCCCAGTTAAAGTCGCCGGTAACTGCATCCAACGAATATATCTTGGAATCCGAGCTGCCGAAATACAGGCTCTTGCCGTCAGTGATTATATTGCCGACTATAGCGCCGACCGTATCGGTCCCTTCCCTGGGATAGATCCATCTGATCGCACCTTTAACGGCGTTGATGGCGTAGATTTTGCCGCTGTAGCTGCCGACATAAACCAGGTCTTCGGCTACAACGGGAGTATCATAAATGCCCATGCCGGTGGCCGAAGAAGATGGCGAGCACATGGGGCCGCAGGAGGCGCCCCCTGAGGCGGCCTTGATCTGATAGACCCATTCGTTATCGGCGGGGAAGGTCTTATTGTCGCTGCGTGCCTGCGGGTCGAGGGCAATGACCTTGCCTTCCATCGATCCGAAGCAAAGAACCTGTTTGTAAGCGGTGAATCCGGACCATCCCTGCGCCGCGGTGCCAGAGCAGCCTCCGCCTCCGGACAACGAACAACCGGAGACAAACACCAGCAACAGGATGGTCAGTATTAATATAATGTTTACGTATTTTCTTACTTTGCTCATCAACTATCCTGATCTATACAAGATATAATAATTTACGGCACCGGATCGTACCTGCTTTCAGTCCAGGGATTGCAGCGGCATATCCTTAAAAAAGTCATCCATCCGCCCTTCAGCAGACCGTATTTCTGTATGGCCTCATAACCATATTGAGAGCAGGTGGGTGTGAACCGGCAGGCCGGCGGCGTAACCCGGGATATGGTTCCCTGGTAGACCTTAATTGATTTCAGGGCCAACTGTTTTAACATCGTTTATCAACAAATCCGCACGGCGCAGCAATTTGACCGCACTGGCTCGCAATTTATGGTAATCAGCATCAACTATACCGCGGCGCGCTATAAATACTATATCCCACCCGTCTTTAATTCCCAGTAGCCGCACATTCTCCTTTAGCAGTCGTTTCACGCGGTTTCTGACAGTCGCTTTGCCGATGTCCTTGGTAACTGAGAACCCTACTCTTGTGGTATCCAGGCCATTAGAGAGTATTTTTATTACCAGCAGATTCTCAGCAAATGCCCTGCCTGATTCATACACTGCTAAATACTGTGCTCTCCTGGTTAAAGCCAATCTCTTGGCCATATATTGCTATACCTGAGTGAGCTTCCAGCGTCCCCTGGCGCGCCGTGCTTTTAATACGTCACGGCCACCGCGCGTGGACATCCTGGCACGGTAACCGTGCTTTCTTATTCTTCCTCTTTTTTTCGGTTGATATGTCCTCTTGGGCAATTCAATTCTCCAGATTAGATTAGGCTTTTCGTTCGCCGCCGCTTATATTATAAACGTGGTTGGGAGAAGCGGGCAGCATGGCCAGATACCTGGCCCTTTTAATGGCCTGAGACAGGCTGCGTTGATGTTTGGCGCACACACCCGTGCGCCTGCGCGGTACGATCTTCCCACGGTCGGAAACGAAACGCTGTACAAGGGTTATGTTCTTATAATCTATCGGCGTTTTATCAACGCAAAACATGCAAACCTTGGGTTTGACGATAAATTTGCGTCCCCTTTCCCTTCTGACTTGGCCGGTATTGGTTTCCATAGGTTTATTAGTAGTCCTCCTTCATATTCAGGATTTAAAAGGGGATGTCATCGGGTTCAATATCCCCTTCTTCTGCCGGAACCTCTTCGGGCGGTAACGGTGCTGCGCCCTGCCGGTCGAGGAAAATAACCCTGTCAGCCGTAACTTCGAGGCTGAGGTGCTTCTGCCCGTCCTTGCCATCCCACGTACGGGTCCGCAAGGTTCCCTCGACGTAAACCAGCTTCCCCTTGGTTAAAAACTGGTTGCAGGCCTCAGCCTGCTTTCTCCAGGCGCTGATGCGGAACCATTCGGTCTCCTTTTTTACCGAACCATCCGCCTGTGGCGTATTTCGGTTGGTCGCCAGCGTAAAGGTCGTCACAGGCACACCGCTGGGTGTGAACCTCATCTCCGGATCGCCGCCGACATTGCCGATTAACAGAATCTTATTCAAACTCGCCATCAACCCCTCCCGAAACTTAACTCTTTTCGCGTATGAACAAATACCTTAAAACGTCATCCGTGAGCTTCAGACTGGCATCCAACTCTTTAAGGGATGTCTGATTGATCTGAATTTTTTCAAGTATATAGTTCCCTTCCATCTGCTTTTTGATCGGATACGCAAGCCTGCGCTTGCCCCAGGGGATAGTCTCGGAAACCGTCCCGCCCTGTTTGGCAATAAGATCGTTGACCTTTCCCATCAAGCGGGAAAAATCCTCTTCAGTTAGTGTTGGGTTTAAAATGAAAACCAGTTCGTAACCGGGCACAATAAATCCTCCAGCTTGCGAAATTCTATTGATTATATCACACGGCTAAACCTGCAACAACCACAAAACCCCTCATCGCTATTGCATTTTCATTGGGGCTGGCATATAGTTTTTAGGTTAGCGAGGCCATACGATGGAAATAAGTATTATAGGTTTGCCCGGAAGCGGGAAAACTACTGTCTTCAATGCTCTCACCAAGTTCACGGCGGAAAACAAGCCGCACTCGTCCGGCGGCCTGACCACCAACCCTGCTGTAGCCAAGGTCCCTGATGAAAGGCTGCAAAAGCTGAGCGACATCTTCCACCCCAAGAAAACCACCCCCGCCGAGATCAAGTATATCGATATCGGGGGGTTGTCCAAGGGCTTCGGCAAGGAACAGGGAGTTAGCGGCCAGTTCCTCAATACCCTCAGCACGGCAGACGCCATCCTTCAGGTAGTCCGGGCCTTCGAAGATGAAAATATCCCCCATATCGAGGGCAAAGTCGACCCCCTGCGCGATATCGAGACGCTGGATATGGAGTTGATCTTCTCCGACCTGCTCATCATCGAGAAGCGCCTCAGCCGCCTGGAGTCAGCGCTCAAAATGGGCAAATCGGCGGAACGCGATTCAGCCATGAAAGAGCAAGAGCTGATGCTGCGCATCAAGAAGTCGCTGGAGCAGAATGTGCCCATTAAGCTTCAGCAGCTCAGCGCCGACGAGATGCGTTCGCTTAACAACTACCAGTTCCTGACCGCCAAGCCCATGCTGATCGTCATCAATGTCGGCGAAAAACAACTTCCCATATATGAGAAGACGCTGGAGGAGTTGAAGAAGGCCTACACGCGCCCTCAGGTGGACCTTATCTCGATGTGCGGCAAACTCGAGATGGAGCTGGTGCAGCTCAGTGACAGCGAGGCGGAAGAATTCCGCAAGGATATCGGGCTGAAAGAGACGGCTTTCGATGTCGTTATCAAGCATTCATATTCACTACTGGGTTTAATATCTTTCTTCACGGTGGGAGAGGACGAGGTAAAGGCATGGACCATTCATCGCGATACGCCCGCCGTCAGGGCGGCCGGCAAGATCCACACGGATATTGAGAAGGGGTTCATCCGCGCCGAGGTCGTTACCTTTAATGATTTCATGAAAAGCGGGAATATGGCCGAGGCCCGCAAGCACGGCCTGTTGAGGTTGGAGGGCAAGACTTATATCGTGCAGGATGGCGATATCGCGCATTTCCTGTTCAACGTATAGCCCTTCTTTATTTACAACTTTTAGCGGCCTACACACGCGTCATTCACGATTAAAAGGCGGCAGGAATGGGTTGCAGGCTTAAATGGCGTCCCGGCATTAATAATGTACTATAATTTATAACGACGATTTCTTATGTCTGATCTTAATATCCGGCAGCGATTGGAAAGGGCTGAAGAGCGCTTATCCCCGTATGCAGCACGCAGCGCCGACAGCCGCGGCAGGATGAAAGCGGAAGACCCCTGCCCTATGAGGACGTCTTTTCAGCGTGACCGCGACCGCATCATCTTCTCCAATGCCTTCCGCCGCCTGAAACATAAGACCCAGGTATTTATCGCACCGCTGGGAGACCATTATGTGACCCGCCTGACACATACCCTGGAAGTATCGCAAATAGCCAGGACCATCGCCCGAGCCCTCAATCTGAATGAAGACCTGGCAGAAGCCATAGCGCTGGGTCATGATCTCGGCCATACCCCCTTCGGCCACATGGGTGAACAGGCATTAAATGAACTGCTTCCCAACGGTTTCAGGCATAACGAGCAGAGCCTGAGGGTGGTGGACTATATAGAAAAGAAGGGTAAGGGGCTTAACCTGACTTACGAGGTGCGGGACGGGATACTCAATCACTCCAAGGGCAACCTCGAAATAATGGAGGAGGGTTGGAACAACCTTCTGACAGTCGAGGGGCAGGTGGTGAAGATAGCCGACCTGGTGGCCTATATCAATCATGATGTCGAGGACGCCATGCGGGCAGGCATTATATCCCCTTCGGACCTGCCGCCTTCCACCTTAAAGGTGCTGGGAGACACCAACTCCAAACGCATCAACAGGCTGGTAACGGATATTGTGAAGTTTTCAGCCGCTAATATGAACCGGGAACTACCGGTTATCGCTATGAGCGATAAAATACGCCGTGCCGCCAACGAACTGCGTGATTTTTTATTTTTAAGGGTTTATAATACCAGCCTTGAAACCGAGGAAGTCCAAAAGGCACGCCAAATAATATTTTTCCTGTTCAAATATTTCATCGAAAACCCTGAAAAGTTGCCACCCGAGTATAATTTAAAGAATGCCGACCATGCGGTACAGAGGGTTGTCGATTATATCGCCGGCATGACCGATCATTACGCTGTACACAAAGCAGAGGAACTTCAGGCAACGCTGGTTGTCTGAGCTAAATAGAAGGTTGAGACATGAATGTAGTCGATGACGTCAAGCAGAAGCTGGACATCGTAGACGTTTTATCCCAGTATGTGAAGCTGCAAAAGTCGGGGCGCAATTTCAAGGCCAATTGCCCGTTCCACTCCGAGAAAACAGCCTCCTTTTTCGTATTCCCTGAAAAGCAGAGTTGGCATTGTTTCGGCGCCTGCGGCACGGGCGGGGATATCTTTACCTTTATCATGAAGAAGGAGGGGCTGGATTTCGGGCAGGCCCTGCGCTTGCTGGCGGAAAAAGCCAATGTAACCCTTTCGTATAAGTCTGAGAAGAGCAACAAGGAAGAGCAGGACAGGCTGGACCGCCTGTACAAGATCAATGAGGTGGCGGCGGAATACTTCCACTACCTGCTGTTGCATTCCGGCGAAGCTGAAAAGGCCAGGAACTATACGGAAAAACGCGGCCTGTCGGCCAAGGTAATCGATGATTTCCAGCTTGGCTACGCACCCAACAAATGGGACGAGCTCGGATCTCACCTGGCCAAAGCCGGATACCGGGATGAGGACATGCTGGCAGTTGGGCTGGTGGCGACCCGGGACAGCGGGGGCCACTATGACAGGTTCAGAAACCGCCTTATCTTTCCCCTGAGGGATATTAAAAGCCGTGTTATCGGGTTCGGGGCACGTGCACTGGATGACTCTGTACCCAAGTATTTGAACTCGCCTGAGACAATGATCTTCAATAAGAGCAACGTTGTCTATGCCATCGACCGGGCGCAGGCAGCCATACGGCAAAAGGATGCAGCCGTGATAACTGAAGGCTATATGGATACCATCGCCGCACATCAGTTCGGCTATGAAAACACTGTCGCCTGCATGGGGACGGCTCTCACGGAAAAACAGATATCCATTTTACGCAGGTTCTCCAAGAATATAATCATGGCGCTGGATGCGGATACGGCCGGAGATGAGGCCACCAGGCGAAGCATCATCACCACCAATGAGCAGATACCCAGGGACTACTGGATGCCCTGGTTGGAGCCTAAGACCTATGACGAACTGGTGAAATACGAGGTGCAGGTAGTGGAGATCAAGGGCGGCAAAGATCCCGACGAGATCATCAGAAAATCGCCTGAACAATGGGGCAAACTACTCAAAGAATCACAGCCGATTATTGATTTTACATTGAAAAAGGAACTTGGTACCATAAACCAGAACAGTCCCGGAGACAAATCCGCCTTTGTTTCCAAGTTTCTGCCGATACTGGCCCATATCGACGATCCCGTACGGCGTGCACACTACGTCCAGAAGCTTGCAGCATTGTTAAAAATGGATCAGCGGATCATGCATGAAGACTTATTTAACTTGCTAAATCAGGAGAAAAAGGGTAAAACATCAAGGGGAAATAAGGTTATCAGGAGCTATGCCGGCCAGGTTGAATCTTCAAAGCCCATCGAGGAATATTGCCTGGCCCTGTTACTGCAGTTTCCCGATTTAAGGCCTACAGGGATGAAACTTTCAACCGAATATTTTGAACATGAGGATAATAAGGATATATTATTTAAGTGGCAGGAAAACGCCGATGTAGATTCGATCGTGGCCAGTCTCGACCCGGCCATTCATGATTATTTTGACCACTTACTGGCATTGGGAAAACAATTACCCCCATCATTAGGCCAGAGTAAAAGGGAAAGAGACTACGCGCTAAATGACTCTATCAACCGCCTCCAGGAAAGGCACGTCAGGAATCTGGAGATTAATAAAAAGTTGATCCTGATTGAGGAAAAAGAGAAGGGCGATTCCGAGGGTGAGCTGGCTAAGCTCAAGGAACTCGGAATTGATGAAAGCCCGCAACTGAAAGATATTTTTAAAAAACGAGGCCGCTTTTTTAGCCGCACAAAGGGAGTCTAAATGGCCAAGACGACTAAACCAGTAGTAAAGAAAAAAACACGACCGGCTAAAACGCCTGCTGAAGCCACAATTAAAACCACGACTAAAACCACAACTAAAGCGACAGCCAAAGCCAGTACTAAAGCCCCTGCTAAAGCCGAGAAAAAGGCAGCGATAGTACCGGAGATTGCAGCCGGCAATATCGTCGACCTAGTACAGACCGATTTCGAAGTCCATCACGATCACTGGGACAAGCTCGAAGCTGAACCTGCGCCTAAGGAGGAAAAAGAGCTTCTTTTTACAGAGGTAGAAGCGGCCCCCGAATTCGCTGAAGAGGAGTGGCTGGAAAAGCCGGAGGCGGAAGAGGAGAAGCCGCTAGTGGAGCTTGAAGTCGAGTTGGCCGAGCATGAGGCCATCGACGACCCGGTCAGGATGTACTTGCATGAGATCGGCAAGTACCCGCTCTTGAATGCCAAGTTGGAACGTGAACTGGCCAGCAAGATCGAGCCCTACAAATACATCGAGAATATCAAGTATTCGTTTAAAAATCACCTCAACAGGTTCCCCTCCATTTCCGATTTCGTTATCCAGATGTTGGTCAACCTGGCCGAATGCGATACAGTTATCGACAAGCTTTCCGAGCACCTTAGCGTAGCTAAGAAACTCAGTTTCAAAGAAAGGTTACTCAACGCCAAGCTGCATCAGTCGATTGATGAATTTATTAATCCTGAACTGGTTGTGAAGATTGCAGGGGAGCTGGGCCTTGAACCTCCGGAAATCGAGAAGCGACTGGTTGATTACTCGATTTACGTCAGAATGCTCAATCCCGAAATCTTTGCCATCCTGGACGGCAACGTGTCGTGGGAGAAAGTCAAGCAGTTAGTGAGCAAGGATGGGGACGCCAAGCTAATAAAGAAGATAGAAGATAAAAGCCGCGGCTTCCAGCATAAATTTGAACATATAGACCGGGAGGGTAAAGAGGCCAGTAAACAGTTGACGGTATCCAACCTGAGGCTGGTCGTGAGCGTTGCCAAGAAATATGTGGGACACGGCATGCCCCTTTTGGACCTGATTCAGGAAGGCAACATCGGCCTGGTCCGCGCAGTTGAAAAATTCGAATACCGCAAAGGCTATAAATTCAGCACCTATGCTACCTGGTGGATCAGGCAGGCCATAACCCGTGCCATCGCAGATCAGGCCAGGACCATCCGCATACCCGTTCATATGGTAGAAACCATCAACAGGCTGCTTAAGGTCAACCGCAAGCTGTCGCAGGAGTTCGGCCGGGAGCCCAGTTGCGAGGAGATCGGGCAGGGTATGGAGATATCCGCTGAAAAAGTCAGGGAAATAATGAAGTTATCCCAGGTACCTATTTCACTCGAAATGCCCATAGGCGAAGAAGAGGACAGCCACCTCGGTGATTTCATCGAGGACAGGTCAAATCTTCCACCTGCCGATGCGGCATCCCGTGAACTGTTGAAAGCACAGCTTGACAAGGTGCTAAGTGAATTAACAGAGCGCGAGAGAAAGGTGCTGCTGTTAAGATTCGGCCTGGAGGATGGCAGGGCCAGGACGCTTGAAGAAGTAGGCAAAGAGTTCAGCGTAACCCGCGAGAGGATCAGGCAGATTGAAGCCAAGGCCCTCCGTAAATTGCGCCATCCCAGCCGGAGCCGTAAGCTCAAAGACTACCTTGAATAACCACAGGCATAGTTAAGGAGGAGAATCGATGAAAATCCTTCAGGGATTTTTAATAGTTATGGGCGCCCTGGCGGTGCTCGCCATCATAGCCATAGTGCTGGGCTATGTGCTGGCATTGCTGACCCCTGACATCCGCTCCAATATGCGTCCAGTTGTACTGTCCTCCGAAGCAGTCGACAGCCTCAACCAAAAATTAGACGATTTAAAGACCAATTGCATAACAGCCGGCTCCTCAAATACCAAAAAGGATATTAATCTCGTGCTGACTGAGGAAGAGGTCAATTCAGCCCTGGTAATGGCCCTTGCCGAAGGCACCCTGCCAGCCAAAGAGGTTCTGGTAAATTTCAACGACGGCTACATGCTGGTCTACAATGCCTGGAGTTTTCCCGGGCTGCCCATAAAGACCGTCATCATGGGTTCGATCGAAGTCGATAACGGGAAACCTACCTTCGTGATGAAGGACTTCTTCCTGGGGAAACTATCGGTGCCCGACAGTGTTGATATGGGCGTTCAGCAACTAGCCAATATATTGATCCGCTTGAATGTACCCCTGCAAGAGCTTAAGATCAACCTCAAGGACGTAACAATCAGCGACGGACAGATCAAGATCACCGGTACTACCGGCGCAACCCAATAACCCCGGATCAGCGTGCAAATAAATTGGGCATGTTTCCGGGCATCTTTCCTTTAGATATCATCTTGCTCATCTTCTGAATGGCGTGAAACTGGTTCAGCAACTGGTTTACATCGCTGGGCGTCGTCCCGCTGCCTTTAGCAATCCTGCGTTTCCTGCTGCCGTTAATCAGGTCCGGATTCCTCCTTTCCTCGGCAGTCATAGATAAAATTATGGCCTCTATTTTTTTAGTCTTATCCAGACTCTCCTTGTCCGAAATCCCTTTGGTCAGTTTGGAAAATCCGGGTATCATCTCCACCAGTTGAGTAAAACTGCCCATTTTTTTTAGTTGCCTCATCTGCTCGAGCATATCATCGAGGTCAAATTCTGATTTGCGCAATTTCTGCTCGAGCTGTTGCATTTTCTGCTTGTCGAAGGTCTGCTCGGCTTTTTCGATCAGGGTCATGACATCACCCATCCCCAGGATGCGCGATGCCAGCCTGTCAGGATAAAAGACCTCCAGAGAGCTGCTTTTTTCACCGACGCCGATAAATTTTATAGGTACGCCGGATACAAATTTAATAGATAGTGCAGCGCCTCCCCTGGCATCGCCGTCCATCTTTGTCAGTATCAAGCCGGTCAATCCGAGGTTGTTATTGAATTCCCCGGCTATATTTACGGCATCCTGGCCGGTCATGGCATCAGCTACAAGGAGAATTTCTGCCGGCTGCAAAGCCTTTTTCATCTCGACCAGTTCCTGCATCAGGGCCTCGTCTATATGCAGCCGCCCTTGTGTATCCACGATCATCCAGGATGCCGCCATCTCTTCTGCTTGCTTTATCGCATGGCGGCAAATCTCAACCGGGTCCACCTTAACGTCTTCGGAATATACGGGTATACCCAACTGGCCGCCCAGGACCTTCAACTGTTCAATCGCGGCGGGCCTGCGTGTATCTGCGGCAACCAGCAAAGCTTTAAGATTTGATTGTTTTAAATGCAACGCCAGCTTGGCAGCAGTGGTAGTCTTGCCCGCACCCTGCAACCCTACCAGCATAATAATCGAAGGCGCTTTGGAGGAGCCTTTTAATTTTGCCGGCTCGGTGCCCAGCATATTGATAAGCTCAGCGTTAACTATCTTTATGATCTGCTGTACTGGGGTCAGGCTCTCCAGAACGGCTGCATCCAGTGCCTTTTCCCTGACCACCGACAAAAAGTTCTTGACAACTTTAAAATTTACGTCGGCCTCCAGCAGGGCCAGCCTTATCTGGCGCAGGGCTTCATCTATCTCCTTTTCGCTCAGCCTGCCCTTGTTGCTCAGCCCGCTGAATACCTTGCTTAACTTCTCTGCCAGGACTTCAAACATATATACCTCGACGATGATTGGGACTTCCAGTTATATGCTAAAATATGAACAATTCCTTTTCAATTTAATGTTTAACGGACAATCCATCTAACGCGGAATTTCTGAAATATAATAGCATGGTTTTTGAATAAAGACCCCAATATTATTTCTAAGCGTAGTAATCGCATGTGGAGTGGGCAGCGTTGATTCCGACCAAGCTTACAATGACAAATTTCATGTGCTACAGAGACAATGTAGCACCACTTGATTTCACAGGCTTGCATGTCGCCTGTCTGTGCGGTGATAACGGCAGCGGCAAATCCAGCATCTTCGATGCCATCACGTGGGCATTGTGGGGCAAAGCATCAAGGGGTGACAACGATGACCTGATCCACACCGGCCTGAACGAAATGGCCGTGGAACTGGAGTTCCAATCGGACGAGAAGCTTTACCGTGTAGTCCGCAAATACACCAGGGGCCCTCAATCAAGGCCGGGGCAATCGTTGCTTGACCTTCAGCTGTTCAGCAACGGCGCTTTCAAATCGATTTCAGAGCATACCAAGACCGAAACGCAGGACAAAATAATCGGCCTGCTGCATCTTGAATATCAGACCTTCATTAACAGCGCCCTGATTCTGCAGGGCAGGGCCAACGAGTTCAGCAGGAAAAGGCCGGGCGAGCGCAAAGAGATACTATCCAATATACTCGACCTCTCCTTCTACGACGCCCTGGATCAGCAGGCCAGGGAAAATTCCGAAGCTAATAAAGTGGAATCACTCAATCTGGAGAGGGATATCCAGGCGATAGTTACCAGGCTTGATAGTAAACCGCAGTTATTACTAGAAAGCGACGCCGAAACCGAAAAGCTGCGCAACATCGAACAGGCCGTTAAACAAGTCGATGCCGAGATAGCGGCGCTCCGCAAGAAAAAGGAAGCGCTGGCCGTACGAAAAGAGCAGGTGGAGCTAATCAAGCAGCAGATCATCAGCAGAAAGAAGGATTTGCTGGCATGGCAGGCGCGGCTGGCCGGGGCTGTCAAACAGATCGAGCATTTTACCGGAGTTTTGGAGCGTACGCTTGAGATCGAAGAGGGCTATACCAGATATAAAGAGAGTGCAGCCCTTGAGGAAACGCTTAATGACCGGCTGAAAAAATCGTTGGAGCTGGTTAACCGCAGGAACAAGCTCAATGAACTTATAACTTCGGCTCAGAACACCTTTAACATCGAACGCAAGTCGCTGTCTACCAGAATCAGCGAACTGGAATCAAAATTCAACATGCTCCCGCAACTCCAGCAACATCAGCATGAACTTCAACAGCGCAAAAAGGAGCTTGATACAACTGAAGAAGCCATCGAAGCCGGAAAGAAGTCCATAAACGATCTTAAGGGCAGCATCATAACGGTATCGGCCCGTGTTTCTCAGCTTACGGATGCGGCTGCCGAAATCAAGCAGAAGGTCGAGCTGTTGTCACATGCCGGCGCCACCTGTCCGCTGTGCGAATCGGAGCTTGGACCCGAAGGCTGCCAGCGGATAGTTGACAAATTGAATTTGGAGCTACAGAAAGATCTGCATGAATTGAAGGGATATACTGACTCTATATCCTCGAAGAAATCGGAGCTTGCCTCACTTGAAAAGCAGGTGAGCCAGAGCGAGGCCAAGTTTAAGTCAGAACGTGACAGCGTCGGCCAGCAACTGGCAGTGATAGATAAACAGATCGCAGAAACAAATTCATTGGTGGAAGAGTTGTCCGCCAAGAAAGATGCTCTCCGCACGCTGGATGAGAACCTCAAAAATAAGAACTATGCACCGGATGCGCAGCAATCCCTTCTCGCAGTTGAAGGGGAGCTTACAGAATTGGGATATGATCCTGCCGTTCATTCCGGCGTTAGCCAGCGCAAGAAATCGCTCCAGAATTTTGAACAGCTTTTCAAAGAGCTGTCGGAAGCAAGGCTGCAGCTCAAAGCGCTGCAAAAAACCAGGGCAGATTCCGAGTCGGCGATTTCCCAACTGCAAAAAGAGTTGGAGGGCCTGACAACTCAGAGTAATCAAATAGAGGCTGATCTCTCCGCGTTACCGGAAACCGGCCGTCAGTTGGAGTTGATCGAGGTACAACACAGTACTCTTGTTACAGATGAAAGAACCCTGAGAGACAATCTGGCCCAGTTGAAAGAAATGGTGAGGCAACTGGATTTGCTGGCTGCGGAGAAAAGTGAAAAAGGCAATTTACTGCAGCTTTACCGGGAGCAGGAGGGACTGTATGCCGAGCTGGCAAAGGATTTCAGCAAGAAAGGCATCCAGGCGCTGATCATTGAGGAATCCGTGCCTGAGATAGAAAACGAAGCCAATCTTTTGCTGGGCAAAATGACCTCCAACAGGATGTCGCTAACACTGGAAACACAGAAGGATACCAAGAAAGGGTCTACTATCGAGACGCTGGATATAAAAATTGCCGATGAACTGGGTACACGCAGTTATGAAATGTACAGCGGTGGCGAAGCCTTCAGGATCGACCTGGCGCTTCGCATAGCGATATCGAGACTGCTGGTACGCAGGGCCGGTGCTTCCATGCCTGTATTAATTATAGATGAAGGATTTGGAACACAGGACGATTCAGGCCTGGAAAAGCTGATTGAAGCTATAAATTCCATACAGGACGATTTTGAGAAATTGTTCGTCATTACGCATCTGGACGAACTCAAGGACAAATTCCCGGTTCTCATCAATATCTCCAAAACACCCGAAGGTTCTTTGATTACGGTCAATCAGTGACTTCAAATCAGTCTCGTACAATATCCAGTCCATTCCTTGACAGCTATGTGCGCCGGCGCTATCCTAATTACATTTAAACGGATGCACATAAATATCCAATCATCGGGCAGGCAGAGACAACAAGTATCTCACTATTTTCGTGATATAGATCGGGGTGTTTGATGGTTGAAAAATACGAAATCAATTCGCTGGAAAAAGAAGAGTCGTGGCGCCTCTTCAGGTACATAGGGGAACTGGTCGAGGGCTTTGATAAATTATCCGGTATCGAACCGGCAGTGACGATCTACGGGGCTGCCGTGGCAACCTCCGATCAGACTGACTATCAAAATGCCAAACAGATAGCCTACCTGCTGGGTAAACAGGGATTCAATATAATCACCGGCGGTGGACCGGGGATGATGGAAGCCGCCAACCTGGGGGCGAGTGAGGCGGGTGTTAAATCTGTCGGGCTCAATATAGAGCTGCCCCAAGAGCAGAAGTGCAACCTTTATGCTAATCTCAATATAACTTTTAACCACTTTTTTGTACGTAAAATTATGCTCGTTAAATACGCCACTGCTTTTGTAATTATGCCAGGGGGACTTGGGACACTTGATGAGTTAACCGAAGTGCTCACCCTGATTCAGACCAATAAAATCAAACCCTTCCCCGTTATACTTTTCAACTCTAAATTCTGGCATGGCTTTCTTGATTGGCTTCAAAATTCGGTGCTGATAACAAACTATATTTCCGAATCCGACCTGCACCTGCTGCGGCTTTCCGACCAACCCTCCGACGTGCAGGATATTGTCAGCAGCTGGTACCTGAAACAGGCCATCGTAGGACGAAGGGCAATTGATTAACTTAGGTTTCTATGGCGCCGACCGGACTGTAACCGGCTCAAGGCACCTTATTAACATCAATGGATATAAATTGCTACTGGATTGCGGCATTTTTCAGGGCCGCCGGACTGAGACTTATGAACGCAACCTGCATTTTGCCTTCGATCCGAAATCCATCAATTCGGTGGTGATATCCCATGCGCACATGGACCACCTGGGCGACCTTCCCAATCTGGTAAAACAGGGCTTTAGCGGGGATATCAATTGCACTTCGGCTACCCTTGACCTGGCCAACATCATGCTCACGGACTCAGCTAACATCCAGGAAGGCGACATCCAATTTGTAAATAAGATCCGGCATCGCCACAACGAACCGCCAATGGAGCCCCTTTACGATACTGCCGACATACCTCCTACGCTGAAATTATTTCGCGGCTGTTCTTATGACCGTTCTTTCCGTGTCACGGGCGATGCACAGATTACATTCCACGATGCAGGACACATCCTGGGATCAGCAATAACTGTAATAAACGTTAATGACGGCGGCAGACAAGTTTCCATTTGCTATACCGGCGATCTGGGCCGCAAAGATATGCCGATCATTATGGACCCCTATGTTGTGACCGATTCGGATGTTCTTATCATTGAAAGCACCTATGGCGACCGGCTGCATGCAGATATAAAGAATGTGGAGGAAAGGCTTGCAAGTGTTATTAACGAGACGGTGTCCAAAGGAGGAAAGCTGATCGTACCCTCCTTTGCTCTTGAGAGGACACAGGAACTGGTATACTATTTGCACCAGTTAAAGCTGGAGAAACGTATACCGGATATCGCCATATTCGTCGATAGTCCGTTGGCCATCGATGCCACCGACATATTCAGGGCACACCCGGAATGCTACGATTCGCAAACCGCAGAATTCTTGAGAACTGTAGAAGATCCCTTCGGCTTCAGGGGTTTGAGGTACGTATCTTCAGTCGAGGAATCGAAAAAACTCAACGATATCAAGACCCCGGTGATGATCATAGCAGGATCAGGAATGGCCGAAGCCGGACGTGTTCTGCACCATTTAAAGAATAATATTGGCAATCCCAACAACACCGTATTAATCGTTGGCTGGCAGGCCGAAAATACCCTCGGACGCAAGATAGCCGAAAAGTGGCCGGAGGTATCTATATTCGGTGAGAAATATAAATTGCGCTGCAGGGTGGAAGTTTTTAATGAGTTCAGCGCTCATGCCGACCGCAACGACCTGATCAACTGGACAAGCGCCGGCAAGAACAGATGGCAAAAGGTGTTCGTGGTCCACGGCGAAGAATCTGCAGCGCTTTCGCTGGCTGACGCTTTTAAAGGGATAGGATTGAATGACGTCGTCATACCCGAATTCGGACAGACCTTCGAAATTTAGCAATTTTGTTTTATCGCCGGATAGTAAGCTCCTATGATTGAATTTGTTCCTGGCAATTTTCAAGATTTTCGTGACCAATGGGAACGTGTCTATAAAGCATCGGAGACCAGGCTTTTATTTTCATCGCCCGGCTGGTCCGAGCAGTGGTGGAAGCATTTCGGCGCAGGTAGTGAACTGCATCTGGGTGCCGTCCGGGAAAACGGCTCTACTATAGGCATAGCTCCACTCAGAGCGAAAGACGGGACATTATATTTCATAGGTGGCGACAACGTCTGTGATTTCCTGGACTTTCCGATTGAGTCAGGCAAGGAAAACCTCTTTTTCGATACTTTGCTCGAGCATTTGACCACTTCAGAATTTCATTCGATGGACCTGATGCCGGTGCTGTCTGATTCCAATGTAAAACGCTTCTTGACTGGCCGTGCACAGGATCGAGGCCTCGCAGTATCCTGTTCACCTGAAGACGTGACCGTAGCCGTTGACCTCCCGGGTGATCTATCATCCTACCTTTCGTTATTAAGCGGCAAACAACGGCATGAAATACTCCGGAAAGAAAGACGATTAAACGAGGAAGGAGAAATAGTCTATCGCATAACGGAAGAAGGCACTAAAAGTGAGATCGATACCTTCCTGCGCTTCTTCCGTGAAAGTAGAGAGGATAAAAATAAGTTTCTGACCGATGATATGGAGATGTTTTTCAGGGCAATAATCGATATGGCGGCAGCCGATAAAATGCTACAGCTGGGGATATTGGAGCTCAATAAAGTGCAGGTGGCCGTTACACTATGTTTCACCTATCAAAATGATATGTACCTGTATAACAGCGGCTACAACCCCGATTACCGGCCGCTCAGCATCGGCCAACTGTCCAAATATTTCTGTATAAAGAGAAGCATTGAGAGCAGAAAACGGCGATTCGATTTTCTTAAAGGAGCGGAAAAGTATAAGTTTCACCTGGGCGGCAGTGAGACCCAGCTTTTTCGATGTATAATTAAAAAATAGTTAATTCGTTATCCGGAAGATTTATTGGAAGATAGATTAAATATAGCCATACTAAGTTTGCACACCTGCCCTTTCGACAGGCCGGGAAGCCGCTATACGGGCGGCATGAATATCTACATACAAAACCTTGCTCAGGAGCTAGGCAGACGGGGACATTCTATTGATATATATACGTGTTCCCATGTCGATGCCGATTTTTGCACTTTGGTCGACGGGAGTGAGAACATACGCTTAGTTCATATACAATCCCCGGACTACAGCTCGATTTCGGAGAAATCACTTGGTGATCATGTTAGCGGGTTGACCGATTCCATCGCCTCTTATTGCCTTGAGCACAATAAACATTATGATTTGATCCACAGCCACTACTGGCTGTCCGGCGTTGTCGGGAGCAAATTAAAGCAGCGATGGTGCATACCTCACATTACCATGTTTCATACCCTTGGCGCTGTAAAAAATAACCTGGGGCTGGGAATGCTGGAGCCGGACTACAGGATCTTAAATGAAGAGGTAGTTATCAGGGCCAGCGACCTCATAATCGCCTCTACCCAAAGAGAGAAACACGAGTTGATCAATAGATATGCGGCCGATCCAACCGCAATTGAAGTGGTCCCCTGCGGCATCAATCCTGCGATATTTCGCCCCATCGATAAGCAGCAAGCCCGGCAAATGTGCGGATTGCCCACTAAAAAAACGGCACTGTTCGTGGGTCGGCTGGACCCGCTTAAAGCGCTGGGTAATTTGCTGGAGGCGATCTCCTGCCTGAAATCGCGTGATGATTTCCAACTGGTAGTGGTAGGCGGCAACGATCACGGTGTTGACTTTAAGGCCATCATGGATGCCGCCTGCGATTACGATGTAAGTCACCGAGTCAATTTTATAGGCTCGGTCCCACATGAACGCATGTATTTATACTATAACGCGGCTGATTTCTGTGTAATACCATCGTATTACGAAAGCTTCGGCTTGGTAGCCCTTGAATCGCTGGCCTGCGGCACCCCCATAATAGCCACCGATGTAGGTGAAGTCCGTGATATAGCGGGGATATGTCAATCCTGCAAGATAATCACCGGGAATACACCACTGGAATTGTCAACAAGTATCAATGCCATGTTGGACAATATCGGCAACAGGAAAAATGGATACAACAAAATGGTCGAACTTTACGGCTGGAGCCACGTGGTGGACAGAATAATTCAACACTACAGGGCGATTATCGATAGAAACGCAGAGTATACACAGCAGCTTTGTTCGTATAAATCTTGATCCCATAATCTACATTTGAGGTAACACTGCAATGAAAGAGCAATACTACGCTATGATCATAGCCCCACATCCGGATGACTCTGAATTCGCCATAGCCGGCACTGTGGCAAAATGGACAAAGCAGGATAAAAAGGTCATTTACGTTATCTGTACCAACGGCAACAAAGGTACGGATGATCCCGAGATGACGCCTGCGAAACTGGCCGAGATAAGAAGGCAGGAAGAGCTGGGAGCCGCTAAAACCCTGGGGGTACAGGAGGTTATATTCCTTGACCATGACGACCAGTCGCTTGAAGATACTCCTGAATTTCGCAAGGAGTTGGTCAAGGTTATCCGTACCTACCGGCCTGAACTGGTGGCAGCCCCCGACCCATACCGCAAATACATCTGGCACCGCGACCACAGAATCACAGGCCAGGTAGTCCTTGATGCCGTGTTCCCCTTTGCTCGCGATCGTTTGGCCTACCCGGACCTGCTGGAGGCCGGATTCCAGCCTCACAAAGTCAAAGAGCTGCTTTTCTGGGGCGCAGATAAACAGAATTTCTACAGCGACGTGTCGGATACCTACGACCTCAAAATGGCCGCTCTGGCCTGCCATAAAAGCCAGGTAAGTAAATTCCCGAAGGAATGGATCGAAGGATTCAAGTTCCTGCACGCACAGAGGGCCAAGGGCAAGGGATATGAGCTGGCCGAGTCCTTCTATAGGGTCGAACTACCGGGATAAAAGTCAATACTGCACTATTAACATAAACGGAAAGGGCTGGATTTTATCCAGCCCTTTTGTCTGTCGAACTCCCTGTACTAGCCCTTGCCGATCTTGAACATCTTGGTCCCACAGGTTGGACACAGGCCCTGACTTGCCGGTTTACCATTCTTCATGGTAATGGATTTTGGATTTTTCATTTCCTTCTTAGCCCGGCATTTCATGCAATATGCTTGCATCTGCAACAACCCTCCTTAAAATAATTAATTTATGAAGCATAGGGTATTGCAAGCTCGGCTGTCAATGAAAATCCCTATCTATTTAATCTCACTTCATACGTGACCAGTACCAAAGTCCTATACGGGTATAAACTAAATACCCACTTGTATTATGTCTCAGGCTGACCACTTCTCAGCCAGGTCGCCGATAACGGGCAGCTTGAATTTGGCGCCCTGATAAGCCTTGATCATAAGGAGGATCCACAGTACGATGAAAATTACATCAATGACCCATACCAAGACAGGAAGCCAAAAGAATATGATAGACAATACTGTCAATGCGCCAAAAGTGATAATGGACTGCATGGCATGGAATTTAACAAATTTACTTTCCTTTTCTAGCAGGAAGAAAATAATGCCAGTGACCCATCCCAGAACATAGCTCAGCAAGGCCGCCACATTTTCTTCCATACCTGTTGATGATTTCGCCATTTACCAACCTCCTCGTCTTTTAATATAACTAGGATATCCGCTGCTACAGAGGGGTGTCAATTCACCATCAACAACACCACCAAAACTTATAAAATGAGCCTCGACAACCTGAGGGCTAACGGTTAAACCTTTTTCCCACTCTGAAAAGAAAGATGACCAACGCGGCCAGGATTAATATCCCCGCCAGTATCACAACCACTGCCCACCAAGGAATGCCGTCTGAAAAAACAGGCTTATCATCTTGAGTAGATTGCGGGGCCTGCACCGTATGGAAAGTGAATACAGCGCCCGCATCGCTCAAAACAGGCTCCACGGCCCTGACCTGCCAGTAATAGGCTGTATCGTATTCCAGAGAATCCTTTAACGCATAGGCCGTCGTAGATGCAAAATCGTCCACAACGATATCATGCAGTTGAGCATCCCTCGCCAGGATAAACTGATATTTAGTTGTCCCCTGATAACCCGACCAACTGAAAGATATTGGCTTTACCGGGTATTGGGCGCTGCTTTCGGCGGGGGTGAAAGCGTGTGCACCGTAGCTGCTATCAATGGTGCGATAGCCGGGCTCGACGGTAAAAGTTTTCGTTGCGGACCAGGGACTATCAATATACTGCCCGGTAGCGGCCTGTATACTCCTCACCCTCCAGTAGTAGGTATGCCCGGCCTCCAGGCTGCCCGGTGGCATCCAAAAGGCCGGTGATGCTGAGTCAGATGTGTCCATAGCTCCGGAGTCGTAAACCTTCAGGGTGAAACCGGGGTCCCTGGCTATCTGCACCTGATATTGTCTGGAAAGGCAGTAGTCCTTCCATGAAAAGTCCACCTGTGCGTTCCTGCCTGTGGCCGGATCGCTGCTGATATTATTTCCTTCCTCGGCACCTGACGCACTGACGTATGCGGTAGCATATCCGCTTTTAATTCCTGCCCTGTTCGAAGCCGTAATTTTATAAATTGTCGAAGACGCCGGGGCAACACTCGTTTGACCCTCCATCGATACATCCCCAATACCGTGATCTATATTGACCGAAAGCGCGTTGGTTGCCTGCCAGCTTAAGGTAGCTGAAGCCCCTGCACTGATAATTGAGGGCGAAACTGTGAAACTGATGATTTGAGGTAAATTGTCACCTTGCGAAGACCCTGCCAAGGCCGGCGGACTGGACAGGCCGTCCATGACTGCCGCAATCGGATACAGCAAAACTAATAATATTATGTAAAGGAATTTCATTTTATCCCCTGCCGACCATCCTCATACCACTATACCCCGGTTTTAGAAATAGTTAAATCCGGCTATTCTTACCGGTTTTAACCAGGAAATCATGGTACGCTGTAAGATGCAATAATACCCTGGCAGCCCGTTTCCCCGATGTATAATCGTAATGATCTCCAACCAGCTTCACCTGTTCCTCGGTAAAGGTAGTGGTAATTACGGGCTTCTTATAACTGGCGATCCATTGGTCCACCAGCGCCGTGAGAAGCCCTACGATAAATGAATTGATAATCTCCGCCCGGGTACGGCCGCTGGACCCTCCCTGGGCAGAGGCGTTAGCCAGTTCCAGCACATCATTGACCACGTTGTCTCGGAGCTTGCCCGAACGCCGGGCCTCCACCACTACATCGGCCAGCGTCACGACCTGTGTGAGGTCCTTAATCCCCATGAATAGCGCCAGCATCTCTAACAACTGTCTGACGGCCGATTGCATTTTTTTAAAGTCCGGCGATTTTACATCCTCTATTATTGGGACTATGGCCCTCATGGCCTCAACTCTTTGGGCCACCTGCTCAGGCTTCATTTTCTCTTCCTGCTGCGAGCGCTGCTGCATCAGCAGGTTACTGAACAGAGTGAAACCACCGAACCCCATGAAAATAAGCGAATCCACGCACTCCAGTTCCAGTAATTTCAGCGGCGCAATCATGTAAGCAATAAAATTCCTGTCGCCGGCGGGATCTACCGGGTTTTGCCGGCTCCATCTGGGCGGAAAGATCTTATCCAACTCCTCGATGGTCTCATGGGGCAGCCTGACTACGCGCAGGCCACCCTCTTCGCAGGCCTGGGCGCATAATACCCCATAGCTTCCACCGGGCGTGATGATAGCCACGTAACGCCCTTTAGGCAGGGGCTGCGTTAAAAACCCTACGGCTATATCCAGCATTTCTTCCGTGTCTTCCACGCGTATAGCGCCCATCTTTTTAAAAGCGGCGTCGTAGATTTCATCGCTTCCGGCCATGGCTCCGGAATGCGACTTAATGGCCTTGGCCGCCGCCTCGGTTTTTCCGGGCTTTAATATGATTACCGGTTTGGTCGGGGTGACTTTTTTTACCACGTCCATGAATCTCACGCCGTCGTTCAGACCCTCGATATAGGCCAATATCACTTTCACTTCGGGGTCTTTGCCAAAATGCTCGATATAGTCTTCAATTTGAATATCGGCGGCGCAGCCGCAGCTGACATAGCGGTGGAAGCCCAGCCCGCGCTCATAGCCTGCCACAACAACCGCAGCACCTACATTGCCACCCTGGGAGACGAAGGCCAGCGGCCCGTCCCTCACCAGCAGCGGCATCATGAAGGCGGCCAGCGACGACGATGCGCTCCAGTAGCCCATGCAGTTGGGGCCGATAAACCTGATATTGCCCCTGCGCGCTATGCTCAACACCTCATCCTGAAGCTTCTTACCTTCCGGGCCGACTTCAGCGAAGCCCGCCGATATAATGACCGCCGACTTAACGCCCTTTTGCACGCAGTCTTCCATGACCGCCGCAACACGTTCGGCAGGTATGGTAAATACCGCCAGGTCCACCGGCCCGGGTATATCCGTAACCTTTTTATAGGCCTTGAGCCCCTGTATCTGGTCTTCATGGACGTTAACAGGATAGATCGGCCCCTTATATGTTTGAATCAGGCTCGCGATAGTTGAGAAGCCCCATTTGTTGGTGTTGTTGGTGGCCCCTATATGCGCCACGGATTTGGGATCAAAAAGCGGGCCCAGTTCTTTTAAGATATCAATTTCCATTTACCTGTGCCTTCAACATGCGCTATACCAATAAAAAAATGCCTTGAGTCTCAAAGCACGATGATATATAATATCATTCCGACAGGTGACGTACAACCTTGAAAGGCCCACCTGTATTTTCCTATATGATCATCTTTTCTATTCAAATATTCCGGGTTAAAGGAGCTTAATATGATCAAAACGCGCATGACTGAACTTTTCGGTTGCAAACGTCCGATCATGCTGGCGGGCATGAACTGGGTTACCACGCCTGAACTGGTGGCATCTGTATGCAACGCCGGCGGGTTGGGTATATTGGCCACCGCCAGGTGCACGCCAGAGGAAACCAGGAAGTATATCCGTGAAATCAGGAGCCTGACGGATAAACCCTTCGGCATCAATCAGCTTTTGATTCTGGGCCAGGTTGCCAAGGATACTATCGATGTAGCTGTCGAAGAGAAGGTGCCCGTGATCAACTACACACTGGGAAAGCCCTGGTTCATCGACCGGGTGCATGCCTACGGCGGAAAGGTCATCGGGACCACAGCCTTCGTAAAACATGCTCTCAAGGCGGAACAGCTGGGATGCGATGCCATCGTGGTAACTGGCGCGGAAGCGGCGGCGCACGGCGAAGAAGCTACCACGCTGGTCATGCTGCCCATCGTCGCCAGCAAGGTCAAAATCCCTATCATATCGGCAGGCGGTTACAGCGATGGCCGGGGGCTGGCTGCAGCCCTGGCCCTGGGCGCCAGCGCGGTTTCCATGGGAACACGCTTCGCTCTAACCAAGGAAAGCATTGTGCATGAAGCCTTCAAACAGCTCTGCCTCCAAGGCAGCGAGAACGATACTATAGTCAGCGATAAATTCGACGGCATGCGCGGCCGTGCACTGAAGACACCTGTGACTGAAAAGATGGCCAAAGGCGGTTTCCCCGTAGCGGACGCCTTCAGAGGCGCTTATGATATCAAAACGATGCTGAACCTTAACTGGTTCCAGTTCATGGGCATGGGCTTCAAGATGATGGCCTCAGACGAGGACCATCCTATGTGGGTGCTTGCCCGCCAGGCGGCCGGCAACCTGCGCCACACCAAGGCCCTATACAACGGCGACACCAAGGAGGGTATCTTCTTCGCAGGACAGGTAATCGGATCCTGCAGTGACCTCCCCACCGTAGCCGAACTCATCGACCGGGTCATGGCCGAAGCCGAAGCAACCATTAGAAAGAACAATTCGATGTTGGCCTGATCCCCACTAATAAATTAGAGGATATAAAAGTGGGGAGCGCTATAAAGCGCTCCCCACTTTTATTAAACTAATATAGGCTATGCGTTGTGAAAGCGTTTCTGCGCCTTGTTCAACAGCTCTTCCGCTTGCTTGACCATCCCCTCCACCAATTCCTTGCAGCTTACGACATTATGTATCAGGCCGATGGACTGGCCAACCGGAAGCAATCCGGCCTGTATGTCGCCGTCATCCCAGATCGCCGTCTGCCTTAGACCCATGAGAAAAGGAGCGATTTCCTCAAGCTTGGCATGCCTGGACTCCATTTCCAGGATATTCTTGATCACTTCGTTTTTCATGGCCCGGCCCTGCAATTCAATGGTTTTACCATACAGGACCGTGTCGAATTCCTGCCGCACCACCAGTTCGTCTTTAACTTTGGAGTTCATGCGGCATTCTTTGGTTGCCATGAACCTGGATGCCATCATAACGCCCTCGGCGCCCAGCATGAGGGCCGCCGCCAGCCCTCTGCCGTCGGCAATGCCCCCCGTAGTAATGACGGGTATTTTTACCGATTCGGCCATCCGAGGCGTGAGCACCATGGTTGTTACATCATCGTTGAGGGGATGACCCCCTTCCTCCACGCCGGCAGCTATGACCGCATCGTAGCCGGCATGCTCCGCATGTATGGCATGCCTGACGGAACCAACCTTATGTATGAGCTTGGTCCCGGCATCATGTATGCGTTTGACCGCATCCGGGCCGAAAAATTTGTCGACAGGTGCGCCGGAGATCTCGAAGGCCGCTACTTTCTCTGCCAGGCAGGCATCCAGCCAGCCGTTATACATCTCTTTAGTTATGCGAAAAGAGGGCAGTAGCGATAGGTTTACAGAAAACGGCTTATCAGTCATCTCCCGGGTTTTCCTGATCGCCTGGCGCAATTCCTCACCCGAATTGTAGTTGGCAGCCGTAATGTTGCCCAGTGCGCCTGCATTGCAGACCGCAGCACACAGGTCAGGCTTGCACAGCCACATCATACCTCCACACATAATCGGATATTTGATACCGAACAGCTCGGTCATCCTGGTTCTCATGACAGCCTCCTTGGCAAACAACTTATAACAATTTGTGATATTATATCATGGTGAGCGTACAAAAACAATCAAAAAGGCTTAATGCAAGAGCCTTAATATTATATTATTTTTCATTGACAACGAATTAGGGTTTTGAGAACATTACGCTTCGACCCGCATTAAATAACGGAGGTTCCCGACCATGAAGACAAGAATTACCGAACTCCTTGGAATTAAGCATCCCATCGTCCTCTCAGGAATGGCCTTTGTCAGCCTGCCCGAACTTGTGGCGGCTGTCAGTAACGCAGGAGGGCTGGGTATTTTCAACAGCGTAGCCAACACGCCGGACCAACTAAAAGGAATTATACAACAGATAAAGTCACTGACCGATAAGCCTTTTGCTATCAACGCCACTCTGATATTCCCCAACGGCAAGGAAAACGCCGAGGTTGCCCTGGCTGAGAAAGCTCCCATTATCAACTTCGCACTGGGAAAAGGCGATTGGATCATCAAAGGGGCACACGCCTACGGAGGCAAGGTCATATCTACCGTTGCTACGGAACGTCATGCCATCAGGGCTTCGGAACAGGGAGCGGATGCCCTAATCGTCACAGGCCACGAGGCCGCCGCGCACGGCAGCGATGTGGGAGGATTGGTGCTGCTTCCCCAGATCGCCAGCAAGGTGAAGACACCAATAATTTCGGCGGGCGGCTATTGCGATGGACGTGGATTGGCGGCAGCGCTGGCCCTGGGCGCTGATGCTATTGCTATGGGCACGCGTTTTGTCTTAACACAAGAGTGCACCGTACATCCCCACATTAAACAGGTGGCCTTGAAAACCACTATGGAAGAGACTATATATTCGGCTGGCATCGACGGCCTTCCCGGCCGCTGGTACAGCAATAAACGGGCTTTGGAAATGGCAAAAGGCAAGACATCCTACATCGAGGCCATGAAAGCAGGATGGGCACTGCGTAAACAGGTAGACATCCCCATCTGGAAACTGCTATTCGGCAGCCTGCAGAAAAGGGGCGTCACAGAGCTGGCCCGGCAGGCTATCGGCATCGATGCACTGGGCAAAGTGCTGAATGACGGAGATCTCGACAACGGGGTCGTGCCCTTCGGACAGGTGGTAGGTCGCATCGAAAGTCTGGCTACCTGCAAAGAAGTCATCGAAAGTATTGTGGCCGAAGCCGAGGCAGTTATTCGGTCGCTTCAGGGCAAAGTATAGTTAAATGAGGCGGTAAGGTTGGTGCCATAAGAATTGACCTCTGTTCGAGCGTATTAATCGAATATGCTAATATTGTATTGAACTGTAATGCCGTTTAACTGTACGTATTAGTAACAAGGAGCTCAAAATGGTGACGGGTTTGGATGACAAGAGCATTGAGAAATACTCGGTTACAGTTGCTCTAAAAGATGGCTCCAGCTTGATCCTTCGCCCTATTCAATTATCCGACGAGGAGAAATTGCTGGGGCTCTTCAACCGTTTAAGCAAGCAGACTATGTACCTGCGCTTCCATCACGTCCTCAATAACATCACGCGTGAGGAGGCACACCGGTTCTGCGCGGTAGACTATTTCAATACATTTGCACTGGTCTGTACCCTGGGCGAAGACGAAGATGAGAAAATTATCGCGGTGGGACACTATGCCCGCCAACCCGGCGCCGAACGGGCTCAAATCGCCTTCGAAGTTGAAGATAAGTTTCAGGGACTGGGGATCGGCACGCATCTATTGGACCAGCTTGCCAATGTGGCCAGGGATAAGGGCATCACCAACTTCGAAGCGGAAGTGCTGGCTGAGAATAAAGACATGATGAATATTCTCATTAACAGCGGCTTCAAGATGCATCGCATGTACCAAGGATCGACCTATGTCGGCATACTTGATCTGGCCCCGACTGAAATAGTGGAGCAGAAATCGTTCGAGCGCGAGAGGGTATCCTCCGTAGCATCTCTACGGGCATTCCTGAATCCCAAGTCCGTAGCTGTCATCGGTGCTTCACGCCGGCGCAACACCATCGGCAATTTTGTCTTCCGCAATCTTATCCAGCAGGATTTTAAAGGTGTTGTATACCCGGTCAACCCATTCGCCGAAGTAATCGCAGCCGTAAAGGCCTATCCCTCAGTTCTTGCCATACCGGGAGACATCGACCTTGCCATTATCTCTGTCCCGCAGGAACATGTGCAGCAGGTCGCCGAGGAATGTGCCCGCAAAGGTGTCAAGGGCATGATCGTTATGACCTCCGGATTTTCCGATGCAGGGTCTGAAGGAGCCGAAAGTGAGCACAAGCTTTTAAAGACCGTTCGCAGCTATGGCATACGTATGCTGGGACCAAACTGCATGGGCATCATTAATACCAACCCTGAAATAAACCTTAACGCTACTTTTTCCAATGTGTTCCCTCCTCACGGGACAATTGCCTTCGCCTCGGAAAGCGGCGTGCTGGGTTCGGCCATCCTCATGTATGCTACCAACTTAAACATCGGCCTCTCCACGTTTGTCAGTATCGGTAACCGCTCCGATATATCCAGCAATGAGCTGCTGCAATACTGGGAAGGGGACCCTGATACCAACGTAGTCCTTCTTTATCTGGAATCGTTCGGCAACCCCCGTAAGTTTACTAGGGTCTCCCGCAGCATCACTTCCAAAAAGCCTGTCGTGGCAGTAACAGGAGACCGTATTGCACACCAGATCAGGTCCATAACTTCGCAGACCGGCGCTATGGCCTCCGACCAGGCTGCCACGGACGCCCTTTTCAAACAGGCGGGTATATTGCGCGTTAATACGCTGGCGGAACTCTTCGACACCGGCAGCGTGCTTGCCAATCAACCACTGCCAGCCGGCAACCGGGTTGCCATCATCTCCAACGCCGGCGGACCTGCCCTGTTGACCGCCGATGCCTGCAAGATCAAGGGGCTGGATATGACCAAGCTTTCCGAATATACGCTGGCTAGGCTGACCACCATCCTATCCCCCAAGGCCATTATTTCCAACCCCATAGATACCTCGCCCGAATATACTATCGACCAATACCGGGAGGCGCTCCGCTTGCTTCTGGACGATGAAAATGTGGACATAGTAATTGCCATTTTCATACCTCCGATACTGGAGCTTTCCGACGAATTTGCGTCGGTTATCCGTGAAATTGCGCCCCTTTACCGTCACTTCGGCAAGCCGCTGATAACCTCCTTCCTCGGCCTGAGCGGTGAGAGGGTTGAGCTGGGCTCCAAAGAGAAGGGATACGTACCTTCTTTTGCCTTCCCCGAGGCAACAGCCGGTGCATTATCCCGGGCATTTGAATTCAGCCAGCGATTGAAAAAACCGGTCGGTAAAATCCCTGAATTCCCCGATATCGACAAGGAACGCGCTGAATATCTGATTAAGTCGGCCCTGGAGAAATCGGATAACAACCAGGTGTGGCTGAATGCAGAGCAAATTACAGGCCTGCTCGAATGCTACGGAATAAAAATGGTCACGCTGAAACTGGCTACGACAGCGGCAGAAGCTGTGGAGGCAGCCGAAGAGATAGGCTGCCCGGTGGCAATTAAAATTCTATCTTCAGCCGTCTCACAAAAGATGGAACTGGAAGGAGTTATACTCGATTGCCGGGCCGGAAATGAGGTGGAAGACGCCTTCAACCGCATCAGCGATAATATGGAAAACATAGGCAAGAAGGAACAGATGGACGGCGTGATCGTCCAGAAAATGGTGCAGGGAGGCATAGAGGTTATCGTCGGCGTTACGCAGCACCCCGCCTTCGGCCCTCTGATCATGTTCGGCCTTGGGGGCATTTATACGGAGTTGCTCAAAGATGTAACCTTTAACATCAACCCGCTCACCGATATCGATGCACATGAGATGCTCAGGGCGGTGAAAGCCTACCAGATGCTGGAAGGGTGGAAAGGCTCAAAGCGCGCCGACATTGAATCCATCGAGGAACTGCTTCTGCGTGTTTCCACCATGATCGTAAACCATCCTCAAATTGTGGAGATGGACCTCAACCCGGTTAAGGTGTTGCCGGAAGGCAACGGGTATCAGGTTATCGACAGCCGCATCCTGATAAGCGCTTATACTGAATAGCGTCAATACGTCGATACGTTCAGTTCTTCCATTTTTCCGGTAACCATAAAGACAACCCGCTCGCAAATATTGGTTACCCTATCCCCTGTACGTTCCAGGTTATGGGCCACCCACATAAGCCTGGTGGCACGTGTTATGCTGCGAGGGTCTTCCATCATAAAGGTCAGCAATTCACGAAATACCTGGTCGTAAAGATTATCTATTTCGTCATCCTCGGCAACAATTTTCCTGGCAATTTCGGCATCATGAGCGATAAAGGCATCCAGGCTTCTGTGCAGCATGCTTATGGTCTTTTCATTCATGCGCGGCAAGTCTATTAACGGCTTTAGCGGAGGCTCGTTTCCTACCATTATGGCTATTTTGGCATTGCCGGCCGCATGATCGGCCATGCGTTCGAGGTCAGTGACAATGGAGAGCGTGGCCAGCAAAATCCTCAAATCGCTTGCCATGGGCGCCTGTGTAGCGATCAAATCAAGAGCCCTCTCCTCTATTTCGAAACGCTTTTTATCCACATTTATATCATCTGCCACCACCTTGCCGGCCAATACCAGGTCGCGGTCCTTTAAGGCTTGCATGGACCAGTCCAACGCTTTTTCGACCATACTGCCCATAACCAGGACTTCATCCTGTATCTCACGTAAATTCCTCTGGTATGTCTCCCTGGGCATGTTAACCTCCTTTAACCGAAGCGTCCCGTTATATAGTCCTCAGTCCTTTTATCGTGCGGTATGCTGAATAATTCCTTGGTAGGCGCAAATTCTATCAACTCACCCAGTAAAAGGAAACCCGTGAAGTCCGAAACGCGGGCTGCCTGCTGCATGTTGTGCGTTACTATAACGACCGTATAGTCTTTTTTTATCTCCAGCATCAGTTCCTCGATTTTCAGTGTCGAGATAGGATCGAGGGCGGAGCAGGGTTCGTCGAGCAATAATATTTCCGGCTCAATCGCGATAGCGCGTGCAATGCAGAGACGTTGCTGCTGGCCGCCCGACAAGGAAACTCCGGACCGGTTAAGCTTGTCCTTCACTTCCTCCCACAGTGCAGCCTTCTTGAGGCTATGTTCGACCAGCTCCTGCAGCTCGCCTTTTCTGGACCATAAACGCGTCAGGTTTATACCTGAAGCCACATTGTCGAAAATCGACATGGTGGGGAAGGCTGTGGGTTTCTGAAAGACCATGCCTATGCGGCGGCGTACGCTGACGGCATCCACATCCTTGCCATATATATCCCTGCCGTCCAATAAAACCTGGCCCGAGACCTTTCCCCCATCAGATACTTCGTGCATCCTGTTCATGCAGCGAATGAGCGTAGACTTCCCGCAGCCGGATGGACCGATCAAGGCAGTGATAGCCTGTGCTTTAATTTTCATACTTATTTCATTTACGGCTTTCATCTTGCCATACCATGCGCTGAGCCTCACCACTTCCAGCATGTACCTGCTCTTGTCTCGAGCATATAACGGTTTTTCTGTTGTGGAGCGGCCGGTAATGTTATTCGTCATTTCGTACAGCATGGGATTTCACAATTCCTCTCGTTCATTCCTGATCATTACATAGATTTACGCCTGCTGACCGTGCGTACCACGATATTTATGCCCAGTACCAGTATCATAAGCAAAAATGCAGCCGCCCAAGCCTGCTGCTGCCAGTCCGGATAGGGCGACAATGCATAGCGGTATATCTGTAAAGGCAACGCACCTATAGGCTGGTTGAGCCCCTGCACGCCGAAGGCGCTGCCCAGCGCCGTGAAGATAAGCGGAGCGGTTTCTCCTGCTATGCGTGCGACCGCCAGCATTATACCGGTAATAATTCCAGTAAGGGCGCCCGGCATTATCACTCCCAATACCGCCCTCCAGCGGTTGATGCCCAGAGCCAGGGCAGCTTCCCTCATAGAATTTGGTACCAGACGCATCGCTTCCTCAGCCGTGCGTGCTACTACCGGGATCATTATTATCGCCAATGCCACACCCGCCGACAGCGCTGAGTAGCTATGCATGGGACGCACCAGTAAAGCATAGGCAAATACGCCCACCACAATGGAAGGAACCCCGGCCAGGATATCCGCTATAAACCGGACTACTGATGCAACAGCCGGTGAGCCGAACTCGGCCAGATATATGCCGGCCATCAGGCCGACAGGCAATGCAATGAGCGAAGCCAGACCCACCAGGATAAAAGTGCCGTAAATTTCATCCCGCATGCCACCGCCAACCTCACCCACAGGTTTGGATACATTGGTCAGGAAATCTATATTAAAGTAGCTGATGCCGTTGGCAATGGTATAGCCAACTATCAGGGCAAGAATCAAGATGCACAGTCCCGCTGCGCACCCGCAGAGTATCAACATTATGCGGTTGGTCCATTTGCGCCGTAAAGAGCCGCTTTCAGACATAGCTTACTCTCCCGTATTCCTGACTGACACCATCCGCCATACCATCAGCCTGGCTATAATATTGACCAGCAAAGTTATGCCAAAAAGCACCAGGGCCAGCTCCACCAGGCTGCCTATATAAAGATCACCTGAAGCCTCGCTGAACTCGCTGGCAATTTTACTGGCAATGGTAACGCCCGGGGAAAACAAAGATGACGTCAATGCATATGAGTTTCCAATCACCATGGTAACCGCCATCGTCTCTCCCAGTGCACGACCAAGGCCTAGAATTATTGCTCCCACCAGCCCGGAACGGCAATATGGCAGGACCGTTCGATAAATCGTCTCCCAGCGAGTAGCCCCCAGGGCGTACATAGCCTCACGTTGAGTAATGGGTACGGCGCGCATTACATCCCGGCTGACAGCCGTGATGATAGGTATTACCATTATAGCCAGGATAATACCCGCCGCCAGAAAGCCCAAGCCAAAGGGCGGCCCTTGAAACAGCGGAAGAAAACCCAGGTGGCTGCCCAGCCATCCTTCGATGGGGCTCCTGATAAAAGGCACTAAAACAAAAATCCCCCATAAACCGATGATCACGCTGGGTATGGCGGCAAGCATCTCTATGAGAAAGGAGGCAGGCTCCCTTATCCAGGCCGGCGCCAGCTCGGACAAAAACACTGCCGATCCTATACTGATGGGAACAGCAATGATGAGGGCGATAATGGAGCTTAGCAGCGTGCCGTAAATGGCTGGAAGCGCACCGAACAGCTCCTGGACAGGATCCCAGTCCATGCTTGTCAGGAAGGAAGTCCCGAATTTCTGGATGGCCGGCATGGCGTCTACATTCAGGACTATCAGCAGGGCTACCAGTATTACTACGATAATCAGGGCAAAAATAAAGGTCAGGTACAGGAAAATTTTATCGCCCAAACGCCCGCGGCGGCCGCTCCAGTCCTTCACGGCTATAGACGATGTCGTCGCCGAATCACTGCACTTCATTTATTATCCAGTTTTTTACTATAGCTAGTGTAAACGGAATATGCAGGAGAGGAAAATTCCCCTGCATAACCGGTTGATTTAATCTTAAAGCTTACCGCGTCATCAGCGGTTGACCCTGATATTTGATGGAAAGTATCTCATTTTCAGCCTTAGTCACAGCCCCGGGTGCCAGGCTGGCATAGGTGAGAGCTTGGTTATACTGCTGGCCATCGTGAATTGCCCACCACAGCATCTTGACCAGCGCCTCACCCTTGGCCTTGTCTGTCTGGTTGGCATAGGCCAGTATCCAGGTGAAGCCTACGATGGGATAAGCATCGGGATTGCTTGAATTGGTCAGCATCAGTTTCATATCGTCAGGCAGAGAGACACCTATGGCAGCACTGGTTGTGGCCGCTAGGGAAGGTTCTATATAATTGCCGGCTGCGTTTTTAAGCTTGGCCCAGGGCATTTTATTCTGCACCGCATATGCCAACTCAACATAGCCCATGGAATTAGGTACCTGCTGCACCTGTCCGGCCACCCCTGCACTGCCCTGACCGCCAATACTATCACTGGGCCATTTTACCGCAGTGGCATTGCCTATCTGGCTGCTCCAGTTTGGGCTAACCCTGGAAAGATAGTTCGTGAATATATAGGTGGTGCCGGAGCCATCCGAACGGTGAACGACGGCTATTGCAGCATCCGGCAATTTCAGATCCGGGTTGAGGGCTGCAATGGCAGGGTCGTTCCATTTGATAATCTTCTTCAGGTAGATATTTGCCAGTACATCGCCGGTCAACTTCAATTGGCCGGAGCCGATTCCTGCCAGGTTATAGACGATGGCAACTGCGCCGCTGGTCATGGGTATGTGAAGTATATGCCCGTGTTTGACTTCCGCTATTGCGGTCTGGTTGTCAGACATAATTCCATCGCTGGCGCCGAAATCGACGGTGCCCTCCGTTATCTGACTGATGCCACCTCCTGAGCCGATGGGCTGATAGTTGATCTTTACCCCGGTTAATTTATTGTACTCATCAAACCATTTGGTATACAGGGGCGCCGGGAAAGTTGCACCGGCTCCAGTGAGGTTGACTGACTTGGCGAGGGTTGAAGGCTGATTTGCGGACGGCGTTGTAGTAGGAGCAGCCGGACCGCAGCTTGCCAGGACCGCGGCTGCCAGCACAAGCGCCGCAAGGACAACGAACCATTTTTTGATGCTGTGCAAATTTTTATCTCCTTTATAAATTAATTTCTCTGTCATCCAATTACAAGTTTAGGGCATAGAGATAAAAAGCAGGTTAAACCAATGTTAAATTTCGATTAAAATTCCGTTGTTATGCGGCGGCCAGTGGAAGGGTAAAGTAAAACGTAGAGCCTTTACCTTCAGTGCTTTCCACCCATATCCTACCACCATGCGCCGAAATTATGTGCTTGGAAATAGCCAGGCCTAACCCCGATCCCTCGCCGACCCTGGATTTATCGACTTTGTAGAAACGCTCGAAAATACGCGGCAACTCATCCTGTGGAATCCCTATTCCGGTATCCGACACGTAAACCAGGATATGATCAGTTTCCTTTCTGGCGATTATAGTGATCCTGCCTCCCCTCCCGGTGAATTTAATGGCATTGTGTATCAGATTGACCAGCACACTTTCGATCTGTTCCTTATCGATAACGGGGGATGGCAGCATCGGCTGGACGTCTATGCCCACCGAAACCCCGCTCTTTTCGGCCAGTGCGCTCAGCCGTTCGACGGAGTGTGTGATCAACTGCTGTAAATCCGTGGCCCCTTTATCTGGGACTGCTCCCCGACCCTCCACCCTTGCCAGCACGCTTAATTCCTCGGTCATTTGCTGCAATTTCGCCGTCTCCAGATCGATCTTTTTCAAGAAATCCCGGGCAACCTCGGGTTCCTTCATGGCGCCATCTGAAAGTGTCTCTGCGAGCAGTTTGATGGATGTGATGGGCGTCCTGAACTCATGTGAAATGTTGGAGATGAGGTCCCGGCGTATATCTTCCAGATGCTGTCTTTCGGTCATATCGGTCACGATCACGACGTACTTGAATCCGTCTTGAACCGGCATAACAGTAACATTGAAGAGCTGCTTTCTGCGGCGGCTTCTAATCAGCGAGTTCTGCCGCTGACCTGTGCTCATGCTCTTTTTAAGCAGCGCATCGAATTCATAGTCCCTGACAATTTCGATAAACGTTGGTCCATTAATCGTTTCGTGCCGTGCTCCAAAGATCCGCTCTGCAGCGCTGTTGACAAATTCGACACCCTGATTCATATCCAGAATCAGTATGCCATCCTGTATCCCGGAGAGGGCCTCTCTTAAAGCTTCAATTGAACTATCGTTTGTTTTCGTTTCCGGGTATGAAGCGGTGGACGGCTGGCCGGATAACCGCTTTTCCTCGGTCTTTTTACTCATGGCCCTGAACCTGTACCAGGATAGAAATATGCTTAGTGCAAGTAAGGCAAGGAGAACAATAGCAGTTATCAGCAGCCCATCTTCGGTCTTCATCATTCTATATTTATAAGTGCCTGCGCTTAAACGGCAAATTTATAACCGTAGCCGCGTACCGTCTGCAGGTATTGCGGTTTTTCGGCATCTTTCTCCAGCTTCCGCCTCAGCCAGCGGATATGCACGTCCACCGTCCTGGCGTTGCCGATATAATCGTAGCCCCAGACTTTCCTTAAAATCTGTTCACGAGTCAGGACTTTTCCCCTGTTGATGATCATAAATACCAGCAACTCAAACTCTTTGGGGTTCAACTCCACGGGATCTCCCTTGTGGAAGACTTCATGCCTTTCAAGATCTATTTTTAGGGCTCCGGATTCCAGGTAGCGCGATTTCGTCCCGGAAAATAGGGGGGATATTTGCTCTTGCGAGCGGCGTAGCAACGCTTTGATGCGCGCCTGCAGTTCCCTCATGCTGAACGGCTTAGTAATGTAATCATCAGCCCCTATCTCCAGGCCCACAACCTTATCAACCTCTTCGGCTTTGGCTGTCACCATTATGATGGGCACCGGCTTCTCGCTCCGAACGATTCGGCAGACCTCGAGTCCGCTCATTATCGGCAACATTATGTCCAGTAGTATGAGATCGATATTATTATGGTGATATAATTCCAGCCCCTCTTCCCCATCTGACGCGGTCCATACCTTGTACCCTTCTTTTTGCAGGTTGTATTGCAGAAGATCCCTTAAAGTGCGGTCATCTTCAACTATGAGAATTGAGCTGTCTGTCATGATGTTTACACCCGCCCATAAATCATAGCATGTTATGTATGTATGTATTTAATTAACAAAGAAGCCCGCAACCTTGAAGGTTGCGGGCTTCTTTACATTTCCCTGCATTATAATGATTTAGGACAGGTAATCGATTAGCTTCCGGCTGCGGCTGGGGTGCCTCAGCTTGGCCAGCGCCTCTTTTTCGATTTGCCTGATGCGTTCACGAGTCAGGCCGAACTCATGTCCGACCTCTTTCAAAGTCAATCCCTGCTCGTTGTCCAGACCGTAACGCATCTCGATGATTTTCCTCTCCCTGTCCGAGAGTGATGACAGGACATCCCGGAACTGCTGCCTGAGCATATTCTGGGCTGCTTCCTCATCGGGAGCCGTGCTGACTTCATCTTCGATGAAGTCGCTTAGCTGGCTCTCATCTTCGCCGATTGGTATATCCAGCGATACCGGTTCAGCATAAAGAATGCTTACCAGCCAATCTATCTTGTCGCTGTCCACGCCCATTTCTGTGGCCAGCTCCTCGCTGGTGGGTTTGCGGCCCAGCTTTTGTAGAAGCTTCTGCCGGGCGTTATTCATCTTGGTAATCGTTTCCACGGTATGAACCGGCAGCCGGATGGTTCTCGACTGATCGGAGATAACACGGTTGATAGCCTGCCTGATCCACCAGGTTGCATATGTGCTGAACTTGAAGCCGCGCCTGTAATCAAACTTTTCTACGGCGCGCATCAATCCTATATTGCCTTCCTGGATCAAGTCTGAGAGCGGCATGCCGCGCGCCCTGTATTTCTTGGCCATGCTCAATACCAGCCTTAGGTTGGCTTTGATCATATGCTCGGCAGCTTCCCGCCCGGATCTCCTGATCTTCTCGAAGTGTCCGGTAAGCTTTTCCCTGTTTATTTCCAGATACTTTGTGAATTCCACTTTGGCGGTAACGTGTTTCAGGTCCGCCATTTTTCTGACCGCTATGAAACCGTCAACAACCCTCCATGGTATCAAGCGTGTCAAGATGGAGATCTCCGCTATGGCCGTGATCGCTTCCTCGTCACTCATATGACCGTTGCGCGCCACGAATTTTGTCATCTCCTCGTGTGTTACACCGTCGATATGTGACCTGAATGTCTCATTCCCCAGGTTCTCCAATACGGAGTCACCGCTCACATCATAATGCTTGAGCAGCTTTTCCAAAATAGCTGCATATACTCCAAGTCTGACCAGTAGGGATTTAACGTCATCGACTTCGGCCGAATGCCCGTTGCGCCTGGCGCCAGTCCTTTTCTCAATATTGGCCAGGTAATTGGCAAGCTCCATGCGCCCCGCCAACTCTCTCTCCTGCTTGCCGGTAAGCAGCGGAGTTTTACTGCATTCGGCTATGTACAGGCTTACAGAGTCTTCGGCCAGGTCCCTGGCCCTCTTGTCGTTTCCGTAGGCAGCTTCGTCCATCTCGGACTTGGAATATGACTTGTCGTAGCTTTTCAGGCTAACTTCTAGATCGCCGAGGTCACCCTCCGGCGCGATTTTGTTTATATCTTTAACTTCTGTTTTTATCTTCGCCATATCTATTTCCTCCCCCCACACACCCACATGTGCGGGGCCAATAATTCAAATCAATGAAACAATATTTTAAACACCCATTGTTAAGGCATTATTATGCTATTCCAATCCGGATAATGAGTAAGCGACTTAAGTCTCAAATAATTAAACGATTACAGGCTGGAAAAGGTTGCAAGTTGAGATGAAATATAGTGGAGGTGAGGAAGTGGAAAGAGCAGCCGCTCAGTCTTCTATAGTAACTATTTCATAGGGACACTGCAGCGCACCGGTATCACAAACCAGCTCGCAATCGCAGCACCAGCCGCAGTCATCCACCTGTACAAGGGTAACTATTTCACCGGTCATCACCAGTGCCCCGCACCTGCAGACAGTAACACAAAGACCACAACCGTCACATTTGGTCGGATCAAGTACGGGCAAGGTGGACAAAAACGTTACCCTCCATATGCATCAAGTTAATGTTATACCCCTGCTTATCAGCATTCTGTAACTTAAATCACCTCAGTTTAGTCCGGCTAACTGGTTTAACAGGTCCTTATTAACTATTATAATTTTGTGTCGTTCCAGCCTGACGGCGCCCGTATCTTCCAGGCTTTTGAGTGAACGGCCGACCACTTCCCTGGCCGTCCCGGCCATAGCGGCCATTTCGTACTGGGTCAGCTTCTGGAATCCTTCAGCCCCGTGCAGCGAGTTTTCCATCAGTATCTTGGCCACCCTGCCCATGACATTTTTGAATGATAAATCCTCGATCAAACCCAGCAATAGCCGGGACTGACCGGCGAGGCATTCCAGCGCATTCTGCACGACCTTCCAGTTCTTTTCCATGAAGGGCATCAGGTCATTTTTGTGAATCAAATATATTAAAGTTGCAGTGCCAAGGGCTTGCGCGCTGTAAGGGCTGGGGCCATTACTGAACACTGCTATATCGTTAAAGGATTCCCCGGGCCTGGTAATCTTGATAATCTGTTCTTTGCCTTCGGACGATGTTTTGAAGATTTTGACGACGCCGGCTCCCACGAAATACAGGTTTTGCTCGCTATCACCTTCGGATACAACTGTCTGCCCCTTTAAAAAGGACCTCTGCCCGAAAATCTGCGCCAAGCTGGCCAGGCGGTCTGCATCGACGCCCTTAAAATAGCCCAGCTTGCTTATACTTTCTATCGTAATTGACATAGCACCCTGATCAGCAAAATTATACCAGCCGACTGACAATTATTAAATGATTCAATCTGGATTTTAGTAGTTTGAGCCTCGGTTGCAGCCCGCCGTCAGTTTACTCGGGTTGACTATATAAAATGTAAATATTTATAATCTAAAGACTTGGGAACAGGCGGCCCTTATATAATGGGTGCAGTCGGGCTTAAAGCAGCGGGATTTCGGCTCCGTGGGACTTAAGGTTCCACGGGGCTTTTTAATTAATAAATGGATAGTCAAAAACAAAAAACTACAGTTGCAGCGCTCTCTGTAGCATCCAACGGCACGCTGGTCATCCTCAAGCTCGCCAGCGGCGTTTTATCGGGATCGGTTTCGATCCTATCCGAAGCCGCGCACTCTTCAGTAGACTTGATAGCCTCATTCATTGCCCTTTTTGCGGTAAGGGCTTCCGCCAAACGCCCCGATGCAGAGCATCCTTTCGGCCACGGCAAGATCGAGGATATCTCGGCCCTGGCTGAGGCACTCCTCATACTGGCAGCGGCAGGTTGGATTATATATGAGTCCATACAAAAGCTCCTTCACCCCCAGCCACTTGAAGTCCTAACCTGGGGCATAGTGGTCATGCTTTTCTCAGCGGTGGCCAACTTTGCGGTATCACACTTACTTTTCATAGTAGGGAAAAAGAGCGATTCTCCAGCCCTGTTAGCCGACGGCTGGCACCACAGGACCGACGTGTATACATCTATTGGTGTGTTTCTGGGGCTGGCGTTGATCTGGGCCGGCACTAACCTGTGGCCCCACATTAACTTTTTCTGGATCGACCCGCTGGCGGCCATGCTGGTGGCTTTGCTTATCCTGCGCACCGCCGTCAAGCTGTCGGTCGATGCAGTCAATGACCTGATCGATACCAGCCCCCCCGCCGAGGAGCAGGAATGGCTCTCCGATTACCTTGAGAGCTGGTATCCTACCGTGCGCTCGATACACCGTGTCAGAAGCAGGAAATCCGGCGCCAGCCGCTTTATTGATTTGCACGTTGTGGTCGATCCCGTCATGACCGTGACCGACTCCCATGAGATAACAGAGAAAATGGAGACGGCCATCAAAAAGAATCTCACTGGGGCCGATGTCACAGTACATATCGAGCCCTGCGACGGCACCTGTAGAAGAATATGCATCAGCGGTTGTATGCTGAGCGAGACCGCCAGGAAATCGATACACTTAAAACGTCAAGCTTAATAAAATATCCAGATAATTGGCTTAGCCTAAAGCATGAAAATCGTCCGTTTTCAGAAAGATAAATTCACCTCCTACGGCGTCATTGAGGGCGATTCAATCCGCGTCTATGACGGCAGTCCGTATGACATCGGCGATGGAACTCACAATAAATTTAAGCCGTCGGGCAGTTCGCTACCGCTTGGTAGCGTTAAGCTGCTTTCTCCCTGTCCTGCCAGCAAGCTCATCTGCCTGGGCCTGAACTACAAGCCGCACGCGGCCGAGCTTAAAATAAAGCTGCCTGAGCTGCCGCTTCTCTTCCTCAAGCCGCCTTCGGCCATTATCGGCCCGGGCGACACGATAATCCTGACGCCCGGGTCTCTAAGGATAGATTATGAGGGTGAGCTGGGGGTTGTGATAGGTAAAAAAGCCAGGAATATAGCAGAAGAGGATTATGCCGGATACGTATTGGGCTATACCTGCTTCAACGACGTCACGGACCGCGTTGCCCAGACCAAAGATGTGCAGTGGACCAGATCCAAGAGCTACGATACCTTCGCACCTATCGGCCCCTGCGTGGAGACCAACGTATCCCCATCCAACTTGAAGATTGAAACCAGGGTCAACAGTGAGATAAAACAGACGGGCAATACCAGCGAGCTGATCTTTGCTGTGCCACGGCTGGTAAGTTATATTTCCCAGGTCATGACGCTTATGCCGGGAGACGTTATCGCCACGGGCACACCTGTGGGCGTTGGCCCTTTGAACGATGGGGACATAGTTGAGATCAGCATCGAAGGTATCGGCATATTGAAAAATTTCGTTACATCTTCAAATAATCGGAGGTAGTTAGCAAATGGGAATTACAAGATTTTATTTACCGACCAGGTTTATCATCGGTGCTGGGAGCCTGTCGCAACTGGGCAAGGAAGCCTGCCGGCTGGGCAAAACGGCTTTGCTGGTTACGGGCTCGAAAAGCATGCGCAAGACGGGCGTGCTCGACCGGGTGATAAACGACCTCCACGGTAACGCCGTCAAGCCGGTGATCTTCGATGAGGTAGAGCCCAACCCTCGTGCCAGTACCATCGACCGCGGTGCAGACATAGCACGCCAGAATGGCGTTCAACTGGTCATCGGCATGGGAGGCGGCAGCGTCATGGACGCCTCCAAATGCATCGCCCTGGCGGCTGGCGGCACCGAGCCCATCTTTTCCATATACGAAGGCAGGGCCAAAGCCGGCAAAGCGCTGCCTATCGTACTAATCCCGACTGTAGCCGCCAGCGGGTCGGAGGCCAACGCCGGCGCGGTAGTCACTAACTGGGACACTCATGAAAAGGTCGTTATCGGCAACAGCCAGATGAATCCCACGCTTTCCATCATCGACCCCGAGCTCACTCTGACCCTGCCCGCCCGTACCACGGCGCAGGGAGGTGTCGATATCTTTTGCCACCTGGTCGAGCCGTATATAACCTGCGATGAATTTACCCTCATCAACGATTCCCTGCGTGAAGCCTGCATGCGCACTGTGGTTGAAACCCTGCCGTCTCTACTGAACAAGCTGGACGATGTCGAGGGCCGCACCCGGCTGTGCTGGGCCAGCACCATTGCCTGCTCGCAGTTCGCCGGCCTGGGCGGCGGCACAGGGCTTATGACCCTGCATGCCATCGAGCATGCGCTGAGCGGACATTATGATATAGCCCATGCCGACGGCCTTGCCGCCCTCTTGATCGAATGGATGAAATATACCCTGCCTGTACGTGAAGAGCGCTTCAAACGGCTGGGCAAGAACGTTTTCGGCGCCTCCGACGGCATCGAGGCGACTCATAAGTGGCTTAAACAGGTGGGCATGGATTTCAAATTAAGCAGCCTGCATATTAAAGATCCGGACTTCGAAAAGCTGGCGGCCAATGCCTTAAAGACGGGCTCCTGGGCCAAATTCAACCCCAGGCCCATGGATGCTGCATCTATAGCTTCGATCTACCGGACGTCCTTTTAGCTTATTTAACCTATGGAAATCAGGCGGCGGCCAGTTCCCTGGCGCCGCTTTTCCATTTCTCGGCGCTTTTAACCAGCGCCTCGGCCCCTTTCAGCATCACATTGCCATTGCGCTCCGAGCCCAGCATGGCAGCCAACTCCTTCAGCCTGTTCTGTCCTTCGATCATCTCCACCCTGGTTGAAGCGCGGCCTGAATCTATCTCCTTCATTAGCTTGAAATGGCTGTCGCCAAAGCAGGCTATTTGCGGCAGGTGGGTGATGCAGACCACCTGGTGGAAGGCGGACAGCGAGGCCAGCTTTCTTCCCACGGACTCTGCGCCCCTGCCGCCCACTCCCATATCTATCTCGTCGAATATCAGCGTGGGTATGGGGTCAGCCATCTTTAGAGCGCTCTTAACGGCCAGCACGATGCGGCTGGTCTCGCCGCCGGAGGCGATGGCGGCCATTGCCCTCATCGGTTCACCCGGATTGGTGGCCACCTGGAACTCGATCTTGTCTATACCGTCGGAAGTATAGGCAAAGCATTTTCCTCCGGCGACGGCCAGTCCCTCCACATCCTCCCTGCGGGAAAGCACTATATCGAATTTGGCCCAGGCCAGGTTAAGGTCACCCAGTTCCTCATTGACCAGCTTAACGAGCTTGCCGGCCGCGTTACGCCTTGCCAGCGACAGTGCCTCAGCCTGCCTGCCCGCTTCCGTCTTCAACTCCCTGACCTCATTTTCCAACTTCGTTTTTCGCTCTTGCCTGTTTTGCAGGGACTCCAGTTCGGACTGTGCTTTGTTGCGGAAATTGATAACGGCTTCCAGACTGGTGCCGTACTTGCGTTTCAATGTTTCGATAGTATCGTTTTGACGCTCGATCTCCTGCAGCCTTTCCTGGCTGTTCTCCATTTTCTCTGCATAAGACCTCAACTCTGCAGCAGCTTCCTCGATGCTCGCCAGTTCCGATTCCAGCCTCTCTCGATAGACGGAGAGATTGGCATCGACGGAGGATATGCCGCGCAGGCCTGTGAGCGTTTTATGAATCAAGACGGATGCTGACCTTTCATCACCGTAAAGGTTGGAATAGGCATCCAGGCATCCTTCGCAAATCGCTTCCGCCCTTCGCAATATATCCCTTTCATGGTGCAGTCCATCTTCGTCAACCTCCTCCAGCTTCGCCCGGTCGATCTCCTCAACCTGGTATTGCAGAAGCTCCGCATAGCCTTCCTTATCGGCAGTATTCATAGCAGCCAGCTCCTTTTCCCGCGTTCTCAAATCACCCACGACACGTTTAACACACACCCGCCTTTCCGGAAGGTCCCCGTAGGCATCCACCAGGGTCAACTGGTTGGCCGTGTCCAGCAATGAGAGGTACTCCATCTGGCCGTGAATATCCACCAGGTGCTTTCCCAACAAGCGCAGGACAGAGAGTGGTACCGCCCGGTTGTTAATCCTGGCAACACTTCTGCCGCTATCCTGAAAGTCCCTTGTAACTACGATCATGCCGTTGGCCTCGGCTTCGATGCCGCCCTCCTCAAGTATCATATTGACACAGGCAGAAGTGGCATCGGCCGGCCAGAAGATGGCCTCGATACGCGCCGAAGTCGCTCCGCTGCGTATCAATCCGGCCGGGGCGCGTGCCCCCATCAAAAGGCCCAGGGCATCCACCAGCAGAGATTTGCCGGTTCCCTCATCCCCACTGATCACATTAAGTCCGGGCACAAAGCTCAGCGCGATATCCTTAATGACGGCGAAATTCTTGATATGCAACTCTCCTAACATCGGCGCCTCCTGTATCAAATCGTTCCTGTTTAATACAATTGTACTAATATCTTATAGAACATCCGTGCTATTTGTCAAGAGGGAACTCTGATATTTCGGAAATCCTGCAGTTCAGATCGCAAAATATGCAGGCTGGTTATTCACATCGGCCTTCGGCTGACATATAATAAATAAGTTTGGCTAAGATAATGAATGTTGCAGCGCGGTATGAGGCAAGCTATTGAGGTAACAGATCATGGCTCACGATGTTTTTATCAGCTACTCCAGCAAAGATAAGGCCGTGGCCGACGCCGTATGCACCAGCCTGGAAGCACGTAAAATCTGCTGCTGGATTGCTCCCAGGGACGTTCTTCCGGGAGAGGTGTATGCTGAAGCTCTTATCGAGAGCCTCAATCAAAGCCGCCTGATGGTGCTGGTTTTTTCCGCCAGCTCCAATGAATCGCCCCAGGTTATCAGGGAGGTGGAGCGGGCTGTCAACAAGGGGATACCCATTATACCGCTGAGAATCGAAGACGTGATCCCTTCCAAGTCGATGGAGTATTTCGTCAGTTCCTCCCACTGGCTGGACGCCATGACTCCTCCCCTGGAAAAGCATTTGCAAAGGCTGGGCGATACAGTCGAGCTATTTCTCAACAAAGGACATGAAGCCCTGCCCCCGACTGAGTTTCATCCGGCTGATGCTGCCGCTGCACCAAAGTCCTCGTCTTCTAAAAAGCTGCTGCCCCTTTACATCGTTGGTGGATGCGTGCTGCTGGCCATGGTAGTTGCAGGCACTTTGTTCTTCAGCGGACGCTTGGGCAACAGGCGAACAATATCTCCCGGCGAGCATATTCCCCCGGCCGTGGCGCAGCCTAATACGCCCAACCTTACCATGCCGGTTGCGCCGCCCAATAACCAGGCATTTCAAGATGACTTCAGCAGCCCCAGCAGCGGCTGGACCAGGGTATCGGACGACATCAAGGATAGTGATTATATAAACGGAGAATTCAGCCTGACGGTCAAGAAATTCGACACCAAGATACCCATAGTCAACCGCAATGCCGGCCTGTTCAAGGATATGTCCCTGGAAACGGATGCCCGCCTGGTAAGCGGGCCCGGCCAGAGCCTGTACGGCCTGGTTTTCCGGCAGCAGGACCTGGATAACTATTACTGCTTCATGGTCTCCGGTGACGGCGGCTATATATTGCAGAAAAGGGTCAAAGGTGTATTTACCACAATTGTTAAGAAGAACAACGCCACCATCATTAAAAAAGACACCTCGTACAACAGGCTGGAAGTGATATGCAAGGGAGATCAGATTGAGATGCTCTGCAATGGGAGCAGCCTTGCGATGGCCAAAGATAATTCATTCAGCGAAGGCTGGGTAGGACTTATAGTGAACTCGACAACTCCGCCTGCCACCGCCGTATTCGATAATTTCAAAGTAGCTGCGAACTAAGCATCGGGAGATTGCCCTTTGCGGTATACCTGGTAACCAGCCCTGGCCAGGAATTCAGGGATGGAGCGCACCGGGTCACGGTCCTTATCCTTCTCCTCCTGCGACAGCTCTTCCCAGGGAATGAGCGTCGGGCTAATCTTCCTGATATCATCTTTGACATCGCCGAGCCTCCAGCCCTTCCTGATCCGCTCATCCACAAAACGTGTATGCTCCATTTTGGCCATCTCTTCCACCTCGTCCTCGGGGAATTTCAGCGGTGGATGGTCCCAGTCCGCCGTCATAGCAAACTCATAACCGAAGCGATTGAGCTTCAGGGCGATATTTTCCGCCTGGTTCCTGTTCGACTCCTTAAGATTGGCCGATAAATCGTCCCACGGCACCACAGAGCGGTTAGTCTCCGGGGTTTCGCCCCTTCTTACAGCATTGCGCAGGTAGTCATCATGAATGGCGCGGGCCAGGATCTCATACGTCGACCCGCCCCAGATCGCTTCCGGTGTGCAGGTCTTCTCCAGCAGGGGAAAGACATGAAGGTTCCCCATGCCCGCCTGGCCTTCGACGTTGATCGACAGCAAGGCGGCTAAACCCGTATCCAGATTCATCCTCACCACTATGGGGACTTTGAGTGCCCCGGTCCGTCTGGACAGCTTCAGGGCTGCATTCAACGCCAGCGACTCGTTGCCGGTGCAAACGTAAATTATGCTAGCCTCACATTGCCGGTCCTTTCCGAAAAGGAAATCGCCGCGTTCGAATTCGGGCGATGCTATATCCATATCCAGCGTCAGCAATTCACAGGCTTTTTCCAACTGCGGATATCTAAGGCACAATGATTGCTTTTTATTTCCGGCCTGCGGGTCAACCATAGTAATACTCAGTCGCTTACCGTCTGAAAAACCGCGGTTGCTCCACCTGCGGGCGGCATTTACCACCAGGCTCTCTCCCATGCGGCCTATTCCCACCATAAATACATGCGGAGCTGTTTCCATTTTGCCTGCCCCGTCATACGGGTATTCGTAAAGCAACTCTCTGGCGCCGCCCTCATAGATATTGAAGAAGCCCAGCCTGAAGGCGTCGATGATCCCCATGCGTATCTCACGCTCCCTGAGAAAGCTCCATAGCTGCAGGTCAACAATATGCGCCAGGCATGACAGCGTTCCCCCCTCCCCGTCTGAGACCAGCTCTCGGGCGTACAGGGCGACTTCGGCATTGGTGCTGTCGTTGCCGCAAACGGAGATTACGCTCTTAGCCTTGTGTACCCTGGCCTTGCGCAGAAGTTGAGGGTCAGCGGCGTTACCCGTCAGTACGACTGCGCCCCGGTCTTTGCAGTGTCCCGCCAGCGGGTTTTCCTCGTTGCTGTCTATGATTACCACACGCTCCCCTCCGGTCCTGTAGCGGTCGGCAATCAGCAGGCCCTTTTGTCCCAGGCCGCAGATGATAATGTGGTCTTTCATGGTCCTGAGACGCAGCAACTGCACCTGGTCGCGGAAGATGCTGAGCAGGGCCTCGGCAGCGATATAAAGTCCGGCGGCGGCGGCCAGTATCCTGGCTATCTGCAACTCGGCATTGACGGTACCCGGCAGCGGCGTGGACGCCGGATTTAGCATGCGCAGGGTATAGAATATATTGTCCCAGAATGAGGTTGGCTGGCCCGCAGCCTCGAAATATTTGGCGTTCCCGAAATAGCCCAGCAGCATGGCGATGGCCAGCATCAGGGCAGCCAGCGGCAAACGGTAATCAACGATCCATTGGGTAATCTTCTCGATCAAAGGTGGTTTGGCCCTGGCGGCCGGTTTCAACCCCGTCCACCCTTTTCCCGGTTTGCCCTTGTCCGTTTCCATGTTTCAGGTCCACCTCATATTATTTCAACATAGCCCCCCGCCCGTAAAACAGGACGGGAAAGTATTAAGGTCCGGCCTATGCTGATTGTATCACTTATCCAGCCGGTTTTGATAGGGACTGAGGTGCTTCTCACACGATCGGAAAAGAGTATAATATTTTTACTGCAGCCATAAACTTTGAGCACGGATTGAGCGTTAACAATATAAAAGGAGGTACCGATGCAAGCATATTGCGTAAAATGCCGCAAAAAGCGAGAGATGAACAATCCCAGGGCCATCAAAATGAAGAATGGCAAACCTGCCACGCAGGGGGTATGCCCGTCCTGCGGAACCAAAATGTTCCGTATCGGTAAGGGTTAGCACTCCAGGGGTATTCTGCCTGAAAAGCCGGGCTGCAGACGCCCGGCTTTTTCTTTGTATAAAACCGAAACGTCAATCCGAGGTCGCTAATTTAGTAAGTATTTTTTCTCTGACCGATTGCGGCAGTGCTTTGCCAACCATCGTTATATTCCTCAACAAGGGAGGAAACAGGTATTCCCTGATCTCGTTTTTCAGACCTTTTAAGATGTGTCCGGCGGCCTCGTCCATAGTCATAGTAAGCGATCTGGGGATGCCGCGCTGCTTGTTCCTCTCGGTAACTACGAAGCCGGGACACAGCGTCAGCACCCTTATGTTATACGGCTTCAGCTCGATCCTGGCCGTATCCAGAAAAATGCGGCAGGCGGCCTTGGCAGCCGAATATTGTCCCTGCGTGGGCATGCCCTGGAAGCCCGCCAGCGAGTTGGTATTGGCTATAATTCCACCATCGGCCTGTGTCCGCATCTGGCGTACCAGCGGGCAGAAGAAATTGATCATGGAATCGTAGTTTATGCGCATGTTTTGCTTGATATCCAGCGGCATAGCATTGGCAGTGTTGAGGGAAGGCCCGGCACCGATATTAAGCAGGGCGATATCTATGCGGCCGAAGCGGTCGACCGCCTGCTGGACTACGCCGGCCGCCTGCTCCTCATCCAGTGCATCCCCGGCGATGGACAGCGCCTCACTGCCGTTCTTCTGAATATTATCTGCTACATCCGCCAAAAGCTCTTTGCGGCGGGCGGTTATTACGATTCTGTTATGCTTGTGGCTGAGGGCCAGTGCCACCGCTTTGCCGATTCCCGATGAAGACCCGGTGATCAAGATTACTTTATCTTTCAACTCCATGACGACCCCTCCTTAGTAGGACTTTATTAACACTGTCATTGCGAGGAGTCCCGATGATATCGGGACGACGTGGCAATCTCATTGGACAATATCTAGCAACTGCCTTCGTACAAAGGATTGCTTCGCTTCGCTCGCAATGACGTATTCAATAAAGCTATATTTGCAGTCCATTATACTATTAATCATTAGCAGAGCTTGTAGGCCAAAGCCTGTTATAATAAATGCGGTTCCCGCCGCAAAATTCACTACTATCTTTGCTTAACGGAGGCTAAACTATGAAAGTCCTGGCTTTGAATTCCAGCCCAAGGGTGAAAGGGCAGAGCAAGACCGAGCTGATGCTCTCCCACCTGGTCAAAGGCATGAAAGAGGCGGGGGCCGACGTAGAGACGGTCGACCTGCGCACGAAGAAGATCAATTACTGCAAGGGTTGCTATACCTGCTGGACCAAGACACCCGGCGTATGCGTGCATAAAGACGATATGGCGCTGGAGCTTTACCCCAAATGGTTGGAATCGGACATTGTGATATATGCCTCTCCGCTTTACTATTACACCTTGAACGCCGAGATGAAGGCCTTCATCGAGCGCACCCTGCCCATACTTATACCTTATTTAAAGCGCGGCAAAGACAGGACAGGCCACCCGCTGCGCAGTAAATTCCCCCAATCCGTGGTGGTGTCGGTAGCCGGCTTCCCCGACGATTCGGTCTTCGATGCGCTCAGGTTCTGGAGCAAAACCGTCTTCGGCCATGGGGGAGGCCTGCTTGCCGAGATCTACCGTCCGGCCGCCGAATCCATGGTCTATTCCGGCAAAAGGGATATCATCCTCGAAGCCGTTGAGCAGGCCGGGAAGGAGCTGATTCAGCATAAGAAGGTTTCTCCCGCCACTATGGCGGTTATCACACAGCCTATTGCCGAGCCGGACGTGATTGCCGATATCGCCAATATCGCCTGGCAGCCCATGATAGACGGCGGCATGACCCCTGCCGAGATGGAGAAGAAAGGCGGGTTGGCGTACAGGCCGGACTCGCACCAGACCCTGTTAGCCATGATGGCCTTCGCCTTCAACCCGCGCAAGGCCGCCGGCAAGAAAGGGGTACTGCAGTTTAAATTCACGGGCAAGCAGGCAGGCGACTGCTATCTCACTATCAACGATGGACTTTGCACCCGTCATCTTGGCCTTGCCGAAAAGGCCGACTGCACGGTGGAAGGCCCTTTCGAAGTATGGGCCGATATCGTCCAGGGCAAGGCTGACGGCGGCAAGATGGCCATGGAGAGCAAGTACAAAGCCCAGGGCGATATCTCACTGCTGATGGTCTTCGGACAGTAGTTACCCGGTTGCTGATCGTTTTTGTGAGGTAATAAGAGGATGGAGAAAAAGACACACGAGGTGCAATTCCTATCCAGGAAAGGCCCTTACTCGCATGCAGTTGAGGCCGGCAGCCTGATTTTCCTTTCCGGCATAGTGCCGGTGGATATAGAGAAAAACATTCAGATCACGGACGATATCAGCTGGGCGACCGAGCTCTGTCTTAACAATATCAAGCGGCTGCTCGAACATATCGGCAGCGACATGAGCAAGGTGGTCAAGGTCACAGTCTACTTGAAAGACATGGCCTCCTTCGAAGACATGAATAAGGTCTACAAGACCTTCTTCCCGCACAGTCCTCCCGCCCGCACCTGCGTGGCCGTCAAAGACCTGCCGGGCGGCTTCCCTATTGAGATAGAAGTGGTGGCGTTGAAATGAACCAGGCCTTGCATAAATTCAAAATCAGCTCCGTTGACCAGGTCAGCTACGCCGTCAAAGACATCGATAGCGCCATGGAAAAATGGTCGGAGCTTTACGGCATCGGGCCGTGGACCCTGCGTGAGAACGGCGGGACGGATGCCAAAGGACGGCCCTGGAAGATCAGGATGGCCTTTGCATACGTCGGGCCGCTGGAGATCGAGCTTGTGCAGTGCCTGGAGGGCCGCATATTCCAGTCACGCTTCCTGGACACCTGGGGCGAGGGCCTGCACCATATCGGCTTCAAGGTGGATGACGTGGACGCGGAGGTCAGGAACCTCACGTCTCAGGGAGCAAGGCTCATTATCCATGATCCGGGCCGCTTCGCCTACCTCGATGGGGGCGGGGCCGGCGGCGCCATCTTCGAATTGATTCAGAAAGCTCATTAGCCGAGGCCTGGAATTGGCGCAGCATAAAGTTGGTGGACCCGTTTAACGGAAGACGGGTGGCAGAAGCTGCAGATAGTCCTTGCCGGTTACAGAGCCGGCGCACATAAACCCTGAGTGAACGGCGGCTTCGATGCCTCCCTCGTTAATCCGCTTGCCGTATGTATCTCCGGCAAAATATATTCCGTCCACAGTGGGGCATTTCACGTCTACCCATTCATCCTCCGGGGGCCGCCATAGTATGCAGGTATCCCCGACGGTAAACAGCTTGAAATCCAGGGCTTTTCTCCATCCCTGGAAGGCAGTGTCCGCAAACTTCAACATCCTGTCTATGACTATATCCACTTTCTTCTTATCATGCGCTTCATCAGCCAGGATACTGCTGGCCATGCCGAGAAGATGCTTGCCTTCAGGGGCACTTGTGGGCGCAATGGTCGACATGGAGACTACGTCCAGCGGGACATTGCCCCTGAACAGCCCCTCGCTCTCAGGTATCAGCATGGACGTATGGTAGAAGGACCTGGGGTCCACTTCGAGTGCGCAGAAATCGCTGATGGGCCTGGTCATGCCGAACTGGGCGGCGACCATAGAAGTATGTATTATCCTTTTGGTCAACCTGACAAATTCAACCGGCAGCACGCTCTCCGGCAGTAGTTTCAGCAGCGCCCTGGGCGGTGCAGTGCAGACAACCACCGGAGCTTTTATTTCCACGGTTTTACCGTCTATTTCAGCTATAACGCCGGCCGCTTTTCCGTTGCGTACGATAACCTCCTTAACCGCGGCATCCGTGATTATATCGCCGCCACGGTCCTTGACCACAGAGGCAAACCCTTCCGTGATAAAACGATGCCCGGGCGCTCCGGCGAAACCCCAGGAACCATTGGTTATATGCACACCGGTTTCCTGGACCTGCAAAAACACCTTCAAGTTCTCTCCGGCTGAGTTCAAGGCCGGGTCGTTGATTATGGTCTGGAAAGTCCCGATAGCGTAATGGAATTCCTGTGCCAACTCATTTCCGGTTATGCGCTCCACCCAATCTTTGAGGGTCACATGGTCCAATTTCTCGGCTTCGGCTATGGTGCGCACCTGGAGCTTGCCTTTATGCACCTTGACCATCTCAGCGAAATCTTCATCGCTCATCCAACCGTACTTGCCTTTCCTGCTTATTATGTAGGGCTTCCAGTCATGGTCATACCAGACGAAGCCCACACTGGGGTAGAAAATAGAAGCCTTATTAAATAGCGCCAGGGCTTGACTCACACGTCCCCGGTTGGTAAACCATGCGCCCCTGCCGCCGGCTTCTAAAACATAGCCGTCAAGCATCTTTTTCTTTATAAGCACGGGAAGAGCGGGCTCTGTCCTGTCGCTTACCCAGGAGTGAGCGCACAGCGCCAGCGCTCTGCGGAACTGGTCGGCATTTTTGATGCCTTCCCCGCGGAATGACGTGGCGCGGCCCCCGATCTGGGGCGCAGCCTCCAGGACAAGGACTTTCTTGCGTTCCATACCGGATAGTATGGCCCCGACAACCGAGCCAGCTATCCCGCAGCCAACTATTATGACATCATAGCTATCTGAGATTTTGACGGACATATTTCCCCTCCTTCCCTGGTACCGTCAGTTTAACAATGATACCACACACCTCTTTTAGCCACCGAGGCTGGCAAACGGCGGGTTATCAATCTACTATAAACTCAAGTCGGAATTGAAAGTACTAAGTCCTATGAGAGGACATCTAAATACCCATTAAAGGGCAGGCCAGCTCGTTTTTGTCTCCCGATTTCAACCCTCGCGCCCATTTAAACAGCTTCTCACGGTCTAAGCGCAGTGACCCGTCGGCTTTGACCCTGCCAACCTGATTTTCCGGGTGGTCCAGCTTTACTGTGCATTTGTTGAGCGACCCATCCGCCCGCACCGCAAAAGAATTCAGTCTGGTCGCATAGCATAGGGGAAGCAAATCAGCTGTAGTCATCGGCTCAATACCAAGCTTCTTCGCTTGCCGCACCAGCTGTTCTAAAAGCGGGGCGCTGTGCTCATCATCGAGCACCGGCAGCTCGGAGTCACGAGGACACCCCAGCCGCGACAATGGCCGTATAAACAATTTGAAACGCTTGTCCGTCGCAAACGTATCAGCATATAGATTGATGAGCTCTGCCAGGCTTGCGCAGTTATCTGTTGCCAGATGGATGCGGACCACCACGGTGAATTGATCCTTAATTCTCTTGAAGCTTTTAAGATTATTCCATATCTGTGTAAAAGTGCCGCCACCTCCGGCCAAAACCCGCTTCACATCGTGGGCCTGCCCTACGCCATCCAGCGAAATCTGAAAACGGCGCACTTCCAGGTCGATCAGCTCTTGAAAAACCGACGGCTTAAGCAGAAAACCATTAGTGGTCATATCGGCAAAGTAGACCAGATTATCACGTCGCTCAGCCAAAATCATTGCCTGACGCGAGATTTTCCTTATCACATTCAGCGCCAGGAGGGGTTCCCCACCGAACCAGGAAATCCCAAGTTGGCTGAGGGTACTGGAACGTTGGCGTAGAAACCTATTAACGGATTCGACTACGCCGGGCGCCATGGTTCCTCCCCGGGCAGTCTCATAGCAATAAATACAGCGGAAGTTGCAGGCTTCGGTGGGAAATATGATTAACTGTAAATAGTCATCGGCTATTGCGCCGATAATATCGTCACCGGATACTTTCATCTTTTCAGACGCAATTGCACATGCTATTCCCACCGCAACCGCACCCTGCGAGGCAGGTGCACATACTATCCGCAGGTAAAGGCATCGGTGGTTTCGGTGCAGGGCCTGGTTTCGGTGCAGGGCCTGGTTTCGGAGACGGCTTGGGGAGGGATTTGGTGAACCTCGAACGGCGCGACTTTAGCCGGCTAACGGTTCCTGCTAATTTTTTGTCCCCTATTTTGATCCTGCCCAGATCGTCAACCTCAACCCTGTCCATAGCAATCTGAATTATGCTGCCGCCTTTGTTTTTAGCCTGCCCGCTTTTTTCCATCACTGTACCTCCTCAATAACAACCCCGTTACCCTAAAGCAAAATTACCATTATTGAAGATTTATGTCAAACCATTTTCAGCTTGAACCGGATTAATGGCGGGCGGACGATGATATAGAGCGACGGTCAAATACGCTTGACAAAAAGGTGTATAATTTAACCAACGCATAAACGATATACACAATAGAAAAATAAAAGACGGGTGGGGGCAAAGAAATAGCGTCCGTAAAGAGGTCACTTGGACGCCGTGGAGCGAGTAGTGAAACCGACCACTTAAGTGGTCGGTTTTTATTTTATTTACGATAGTCTGTGTGATAGCCAGGCCTGGAATCAGTAAACAGGAGTAGCTAAGGGGGGTGAGAGTGTTTGACAGATACCGGTTCAGGAATTGAGACAATTTTTAAACTTCACAGGATGGGATAGGAAAGGAGGGTGTTAATATGCCTATAACTCTTGAACACGTCAAGGAGGCCACCAAACGAGCATTGGATGCCGGTACGTATAAACGCCTCAAAGGGCATGAGCACGTTGCGGTATTCATCAGGCCTGCTCCGCTCAAAGGCGGAACGGAGCTGCGAATTGGATACACAACGTACAAAGTGGAGAAGGATGCTTATCTTGTCTTCATTGATTTAAAGCATGATGCAAATTTTCAGCACCCCGTGCTCTACGAACTGCATAATCTTGAGGATGGCAGCATCCGAACCATCGAGGAGAAATACCCCATTGCAGATCAGGAGTTCGAGAGAAGCCTGATCCCCCACATCCTTCCGGGAAAGGAGGGTAAGTAAATGACATACGCCAACATGTCCGCTTCGATCACCCGGCCAACGGCGGATCGCTATCACGCCTTGTTATTTGTCGGGGTCTGTAATCGTGAGCGCTACGTATTGAGCCTCAACCGTTGGACAAACCTGCTTAATCAGATGTACGGCTATCCGCTCGCAAACATTCGGATTCTGGTTGGAACGTACAGCGGTTGGGCATCAATGGTAACCGGGACCGACGTCACGTATAACGCGACCAGGGCCCAGCTTGACACTGCACTGGCTGACTACGCAGCAGGTGGTGCGCACGCGCTGGGGGCCAATGATAACCTGTTCATTTTCACCTATAACCACGGCGGTAATGATGCTGACAGCCTGGGGAGCTATCTCTGCTGCGAAAACTTCACAACTAAGTACTACGCCTCTGACCTTGCGACCAGAATCGGAGCAATTCACTGCAGACAGATTGTGCTCTTCGCTGCTCAGTGCGAGTCCGGTGGCTTTGTCGATCCGTTCATCGACGCTCTCTGGACTGGAACGCGTGGTGCGGTGATCGCAGCCAGCCGGGCGGATGAAGACACGCAGGAGGCCGTTAGCGATAAGCTTTTCGCCTCAGCCTTCAACGGCCGCATGGTGCAGAACCCGCTGGATGACAATATAGACCTCGGCATAACCGGCGAAGGTAGTACCATGTACACCATTCCGGGATATCATACCAACCGGGTTGACTGGGGGCCAACCGGTGTCATAAGCACACGCGAGGCTTTTAATTGGGTCTACGATCATTATGTCAATCACATCCACTCCAATCCCACCTACGCCTGGATCACGGAGGAGCCATTGTATAGACAGAAGGACTGGATGGAAGCAGACCAGCCGCTACACATCCGTCTGGGTGAACCCGATCTTGTCTTGCAGGATTGTGCCGCGGACACCGGCGAGGAGCCCAGCACCTGTGCCAACCCCTGGCAATCACCCGACGTATATCCAGACAACACAGATCAGTTCCCTACTACCGGGCCCAATGAATATGTGCCAGCGCACGAAAACCGCTTCTTCGTCCGGACAGCCAACCGCGGAACTGCTCCGTCCGACGACGTCTGGAGGGTACTTGAAGTCCGCGGTCTTGGTTTCACCGGTGGACCGGTTGGGCCGCCGCGAATCGACCGTGCTATTGAGACCGTCGCCACCGAAACTGCTTCGGCGCGTTTGCGTCCCGGACGGGCGCATAGCCAGTATCAACGCATCCTGATCGGAGGCGATTTCGGGCACGGATGTATCTCGGCAGCCGCTTTCAGCGGTGTTGATCAAATGAGCCACGGCCTCTGGAACATTGTTCCTGACAACGATCAGGCTCAGTGTAACCTCGACCCCGCTTCCGTTAGCGGCAGTGTTCCCGTCGACAGTTCCGATACCAACTCTAACGCCGGCACGATCATCCGTACAATTCCCGTATTCACACCGGAAGGCGGCACTTTCGAACTCCGCATCGGTGAACCGGATAAGAAATTGCCGGTCAAAATCCTGGCTAAACAGACTAAGCTGGCTCTTCGCAAAGGACAGCGGGGCGAATTCCGGCTTGAAATTCAGGTTGCCCCGAAAACCCCGGACGGGCTAGAAGGCAGGCATTCAGTGGCTATCATCCGTAATAAAAAGATCGTTGGCGGTGTGACCTTCCAGATTAAGGTAGCTACCGCTTCCGCCAGGATTTTTGTCCATGATAATCGGGGACAGGATGTCCCCAAAGCAACGGTAGAACTTCGCCATCCCGGAGACCCGCGCATACTCACTGCTGTAACTGATGGCAAAGGGATAGCTTCCTTCGGACCACTCAACCCCGGATTCTACTTCGCCGGGATCAAGGGTGAACGGGCTGCGCCTGTCAGGATTCACATCGTTGCCGGGAAGGATAACTCTATCAAGATTGAAAAGGAAGGGAGGTAAGGTGCTTACGGCCGGGGTGTCCGTGACCGGCCGCCCCGGCCTCTTTGGAGACTGCTCGAAATTGACAAAATTTATAGGGGGTCAGTATGAGTGACTTTCAAAAAGACATAGAAACAATCAAAAACCCGAAAAACATCAAGGAGGCGTTGTATGCCAGCGGGCCGGGCACTCTCTTAAAGGCCTTCGAGAAGGACCCGACGGTAATTCGTCTCATCCGGGGCGGCCCCAAGGTCATCCCTCTGATTTCCCAGGAAATTAAGGAGAACGGGCTGAAATTGCATCGCATCACCCTTTCCTGTTTTGCCTATATTCTCCAAAAGATAGATCCCGCTGCTGCTGCGGCGATACTAAAACCGCTTTTCATCCAGTCTATGAAGAAACCCGATCCGTTTTTCATCTATTTCGCTGCTCACGCCATTCGTCGAGACTTGAAGCTTCCGGTCAAATTGGATGACCCGGAATACTCTTATGGGGAGCTCCAGGAAACCATGGCATGGCTTGAACGAACGGAAAGGACCGGGCAAGGAGGTCAAAATGCCTGATACGCTCATCACCGGGTTTTATTCGGAAGCAGGTACAGCTCTGGAAATCTGGTCATATGATCCAAGTGTGACACCTGATCCTGATCCTGCAACTTGCCAGTACACCCACTTTAATCTCTCCACGGAAAATCTCGGGGACACTTGGCGCTACAACTGCTGGGGGTTTACTTTCCTTCCCCGGCGCTACTGGCTCACAAGGTCTGCTGTGAACACCCTTCTCCAGGACAATTGTAACCCCGTTGCGGATGGATCTGTGGAGGTTGGAGATGTCATACGCTATCAGGACGGTGGTGTAACCGAGCACACGGGTCGGGTCTGGCAGACGGACGGCGCCGGCCATGCCACCTGGATACGGAGCAAATGGGGACCCAGCGGAGAGTACATTCATATACCATCCGATGTCCCCGAAATCTACGGCACGGAACTGGCCTATTTCCGCCAGTGGGCTCCGCTACGCGGGGACCCCGCTGAAATAAACAAGATCGCTGATCTATGGATAAAAGATTCGCCGGCTGATAACGGCGAACAGGGCCTTCGCGCCCCATGGTGGACGAGTCCGGACATTCTGGTTGATGCTTTCCCCTTCGATGGAGCCCCCGATCTCAACCCGTATTTCGATCATCCCAACCGCATTTGGGCGGTCGTGCGCAATCGAACCAACCAGCATGTCGACAATGTGTACGTCCGTTTCTATTGGGCCGATCCGGCAGCCGGTCTTCCCCCTGCTTCCTGGAACCTCATCACAAGTCCGCCCCCAAACCCGGTGGGGCCTTACAGCATCGACGGAGATTCAAGCATTGAGACAGATTATGTGGAATGGACCCCTTCGGCCGCACCTTCCCATCAATGCCTGTTGGCGATCGCCTACATCAACGACAACCCTCAGGATTCCAACAATCCTGACCCGATCGTATATCCGTTTGAAATCCCCTGGGATAACAATATTGCCCAGCGTAATGTCGAGGTAATGGAAATGGGGAACGGTTCGAGCGGAGGGTTCTCCATCCAGGTCGGTAATCCATTTCCTCATGACAAGGAAGTGGTAGCCTTCGTCACAGCCGTTCTCACTTTCAGTCCGAGGCTTCCTCTTTTCGGATTTCCCAAGGATATCCGCCCTCTAAAAATATCGCTCAATCTGGATAAAACGGGGGCATCTTCCCTGAAACCATGGGACAAAATTAAAAGGACCAAGGGCCCATTCATATCCGGCGATCCGTGCCAGAGGGAAAAGGCCATTGCCGGTCTGACCCTTCCGAAATTTACATTTCTGCCCCAAAAGCCACACCGTCTGGATGTGAAGATTGATATTCCAAAGGACGCATTGAAAGGCTCGGTCTACTATCTACACATTTTCCAGACCATTAAGGGTGCGGTAACTGGCGGCTACACCGCGGTGGTTATAGTCGTTTAAGATTTCTAACAAATAAATTTACGGGGCAACTCCGGGTTCACGGCGATAAGTCCGTTTCCAGCGGACCGGGCATAGGCTCAGGTGTTGGGTTCGGCACCGGGCCGGGCATCGGTTCAGGTGTGGGATTGGGTACCGGTCCGGGCATCGGACCCGGTGTTGGGTTAGGTACAGGTCCCGGCATAGGCCCAGGGCCGGGCAGGCTTGTAAACATTATTGTGAAGGTTATATAACCGCCAGGGGAAAGCTCCTGTGACGAAGGCGACACTCCGGTGAATTCGGCGCTCCAGGGCCCGCCGTTCTGAAACTCCAAGCGATAGCTTCCCGCCGGAGCAGCGTCAAATGTACGGGATACCTCGTCCGCCGATTGCACATACGGCCCGTGCAGCACGTAGTTGGCTGATCCGTACCAGGACTTCCCGTCAAGCGTTGCATCCACAGTGACATATCCCCTGCTCTCGGCGGTGAAGTGCAGGGTATATACAATCGAACCGCCCGCAGAAAGGTACTGTGTGGGCGAAGGCGAGATCCCCGTCAGCGTAGCGCCCACCGGCCCGCCCGAGTTATACACCAGGGTATAGGTCCCCTTGGGATAACCGGACAGCCAGCTCGGGATCGTATCCCCACTATCCATCAGGCTGCCGTTGGTCAGGGAATAACTTATAGGGCCTGAGCCCGGATTCGTCACCCACTGCGTACCGTCCACCGTGGCATAGACGGTGATGTTGCCCTTGTCCTGCTGGCCGATAAAGTTCAAGTTGAATACGATGGTACGGCCGGGGGCCAACGATTGCGTGGGCGACTGGGTGATGCTCGTCAGGACGGCATTGGAGGGCCCACCGCTGAGGTAAGTGACCGTATAGCTGCCCGTGGGCACACTGGAATAGGTACGCGGCACCGAGTAGTCCATGCTGAGGAAGGGGTTGCTGAGGGAGAAGTATGTGGCGCCCGACCAGGGAGAGCCATTCAAAGTAGCCTGGACTATAATATTGCCGGCCTGCGACTGCCTGTAGTAGGTCAGCGTAAACTCCGCCGGCCTGCGGCCACCCACTACCAGAGTGGTATCCGGTATTATGCCTCCCAGCGAAGCACCCGCAGGCCCGCCGGATTTATAGGTGATCCTGTAGGTGCCGTCGGGGACGCTCCCTAGCTGCACCGGCACAGATGAATATGAGCCCGAAACCGGGCCGGAGATCGAATAGTTGACCGCGCCGGACCACGGAGCACCGTTGAAATAGGCCTTCACTGACAGGGTTGACGAGGTGGAAGACGAGAAGTTGAGCGTATAGTTTATCTCTCCGTTGGCCGGCAGCGTTTGCAACGCCGAGGGTGAGATGCCGGTGAACACGGCATTCGCCGGCCCGAGAGCATTATATATAACAGTATATGAGCCGGGGTCAACGCCTATGAATGTATGCGGCACTATGGAATCCCTGTCCTGAAGGGGACCGTAGAGGGTATAGTCTATGCCGCCGGTCCAGGGGGCGCCGTCCAGCGTGGCGTCTACGTTTATCCTGGAGTCCCCGGGCGTCTGGAAGTTGAGCGTAAAGGAGATTGTGCCTCCTGCTGCAAGCTGCTGGGCCGGGGCCGGTGTGACATTGGCCAGGGTGGCCCCCGGCGGTCCGCCGTAGTTATAGGTGATGGAATATACGCCGGCTTTGACCCCGTTAAAGCTCCACGGCAGATTATCTTCGGTATCCGAGAAGGGGCCGCTCACCTGGTAGTTGGCGCTGCCCGACCATTTTGCGCCGTCCAGCGTGGCGCTGACATAGATGTTGCCTGTGGTTGCCGGAGGCACAGGAGGGATGGGGGGGTTGGAGCACACCGCAAAAACAAGTACTAAGATTAAAGTAACTAATAGAACCCAGTATGCTCTCCTTTTCATGTCCTTTTCCCCCTTGAATACAATCTATTGTCTGCCTTTCCAATCGTCAAGACCCAAGAGGCCATCATTTTCCACCCTTCAAACCAACACCTGCGATTTACCTATCGAAATCGAGTCCATCGCAGTAAAATAGTAGCCGGCTATCACATTTATTATAGGAGGTTATCTGGGCATGACGAAATCGACCGCCGGGATTGTTTATAAAGAGCTATTGAAGGGCAAGACCGTGGCCCTGGTCATGGAGCACGAGTTGCGCGGCGTTACGCCGGAGATGCTGGACTGGTGGTGGGACAATATCGACAACGAAAGCTATAAAAAATGGCACCCGGAGGAGCATCACACTTTCGAATGGCAAATACCGGCCAGCAAAGTCGGGCACGTTGGCGCCATCCACATGGCCTGCGAGGGCATCGGAAACATGCCCGCCCATATATTACGCATCCGCTGGGAGGATAAAAGTGCTGCACCGTTCTCACCCACTTACGGCCATTTAAACGTGGGCAGCCCCCTGGGCCCCGGCCCCGAAGATAACCCTATGGGCTGCGTGGTGCATGAATACGAGGCGACCTCTTACGGCACACGCATGCGTTCCACCTTTACCCTGTCCGCGCTTGTCCCGCAGGTGTTTCTCGATGAATTGCGCAAGCACAATATTGCGGAGATGGGGCACCTTCCCGAGTTCCTTCCGCAGCTATACAAGCAGAAAACAGGGAAATGAAGTATATTGGTTTTAGTTTCATGTTTACCTAATATGTATATTTGTTGTCATTTATGAAATTAAGAAAAACGCCAGGATATAGGTACGTAACCAACAAAGGCAACCTGGAAGACAATTGTCTGCCAGCAATTTATTTTGATTCTTCAGTTGTAATCGACTATTGGTTGACAGAGGGCTTTGAAATCGAACCACCTGATGGCATTATTGCAAGAATTGCAGAACATAATGAACCGAAAGAACATCAAGTTATTAGGGATTTATTTAAAGCAGATAAAGATTTCAATAAAATAGTTGAAATAAGAAAGAAACTGTTATTTGGTGAACCCAAGTATGCTGCTGTGATTAGCCCTTTGTGCTTACTGGAACTAATGGAATGGAACGCAGAAGCGGCTTTTAAAGAAATGGCCAGTCGAGCGGTCGGTACGCTAGCGATACAACGGAAGGGCAAAAAACAAATTGGTGATTATCTTAAAAAGCTGATGGTATTACGAAACGATGAAATGATAAAGCTGAAAAAGCAAAAAAGAGAATTTACTACCGGGTTAGAAAATATCATGAGCGAAACTTGGTTAAACGGGAGTTTCGCGGAATGCCATGGGTTGCAAGGATTGTTGCAAGTCGACATAGTGAATTTCAAATTGACAATCGGTGGGTCATGGCAGGAACCATCTGCATATGCCTATCTCCAGCTTGGAGTAGCGGATATTATGCATATTCAGTTGGCAAAGCACCTTGGATGCAGCTATATCGCTAGTTTTGATGACGATTTTAGAAGAGTGAAAGACATTGTCAAAGAAGAAACTAAAATGAATATGTTAACAAGTCCAGAAGAAATTCTAAGAATTCTGAGGTAATCAAATCAATTGTGGGGGGAGCAACCTATACCAGACCTATTCCACTGATTCACCCGTCCAAAAATCGTTAAATCTTGCGTAAGCTAGGGGAGGCCCAAGGCGAAGTATATTGTCAGCAAAATCAATCACCAAGCATTTGTCCGTTCCTCCAAACTTGGGTCCTCTTAGACCCCGCCCAACAATTTGCTCATAAAGTACTTCGCTGGTTGTCGGCCTGCAGATTGCTATACATTCGGTTTTCGGGGCATCAAATCCCGTCGTAAGAACTCCAAAGTTGCATAAAAACTGCATTTTACCCTCTTTAAATTCTTGAATAAGGCCCCTTCTAATTGTCAATGGAGTATCAGAAGATATTGCACCTGCATGGTGCCCGCTTAACTCGGACAAAAGATCCGCAAGAAAATATGCATGTTCAACAGTGCAGGCATATACCAACGTTGGTGTATTAGTTGGCAATGCAAGTAATCTTCTTATAATTAGTTCATTTCTTTTACGGTCGTTTGCTAATCGTTTTAAGAAACCTGATGCTATATCACCTTCCAACTGCATTTGTTGAATCTCATCTTCAGTCAATACGTATTCTCTTCCAGACCGATAAATAATATGACTAGGCCACGCCAAATATCCATTCTCTCTAAAATATCTGAGGGGGGTTTCTGCAAACTCTTTCCCAAGGTCGGGCTTTATAAGATATGCATCAAACTTGTTGACTAGCTTCATCGTTTCTTCGTTTTTATATAAGCCGGACCGACCAGGCGTAGCAGTCAAACCGCAAATTGGGAAAAGTTCAGGCCCACAAATTTCCTCTGCCTTAGTCATGAGGGAATTATACATATCAGATATCGCGCGATGGGCCTCATCAATTATCATTGCACCCGTATCCTTTAGTATGGCATTTAAAGCTTCGTCATCACTTTTTGCACGATTGTACAGCTGCTGGATACTTGTAACAACTGCTCCTCCGGTCAGCTCATTCACAGGTATATCTCTTCCCCCAAAATAGCGATAGACTCTCAAAGCACTTGTATATTCCCTTGCACCCCATAATTGTCTAATGCAGGATATAGCCTGTTCACATAATTCTTCACTTTGTGCAATCCAGAGTAGATATTGTCTGTTGGCGAAACGTGGATGCATCCAGTCAATGAATGCTTCTACTGCAACCCGTGTTTTCCCACCACCAGTTGGAAGTGTTACCACACAGCGCGTCTTTTTCCCCTCTCTTGTAAGAACATCTAGCATTTGTTTTTTTAAATAGTCTTGAAATTGAACGAGTTTCGGAGGGATCCCAAGTGGCGGTATATTATCAATTGTCGGAAGCACAGATATTGGGCGAATCCCAGCGAATATTTTTGGAAACCCCAGACTTTCTACAAAATCTATTGGCCATGGGCCACGTGCAACCCACTTAAGTTCGGACAAAGGTTTCCTCATATGTGATGAAGTAGTTATATTGCTTTGTGGTTTATATCGTCTAAAAAGTCTAGTCACTTCCGCATCTGACAAATGCGCAAGCAATTTATACCTTAGTTCTTTTACATATTTACTACTACCACAAAAAAGACCGGGACCAGTTCTGCGTATTAACCTTTTGGCAACATCAACTCGTGATGAGTTCTTATTACCAATCTTCTTTACCAAGCTATTTGCTTCTTGTGTTTGTTTGGTGCTAAGTAATTGACCGAGCAGTTGAGCAGAAATCTTGTATTTATTTACCAAAAGGTCAGCAGCTAGCTCAATTTCTTCTTCATTTGGAAATATGTCCATTTATAGTATGTCCTCCTCAACCTCAAATTGCGTACTAACCGGTTATTACAACCTTTTACTAAAATAACATGACCAGTATTCATATGCAATAATTACGCCCAATTCAGCTACGTTAAGAAATTTAACGCGGTATACATGGTGAATATGGGCTATGCCTTACGGTTCTAAAGGCCACTATGAATTTTGTCTGTATTTAGTTGGTATCGAGAGTTGAGTTGGTCTTAGTAACGGAAAGTTCATATTTTAGAGGCACGCTAAAGTATATCTCTACTGACAGCGGCTATTTAGCATATAATTGGGAACCTTACGGCTTGATTATTACTTTGACCGACTCGTCGGCTTTGGTCTGGATTTCGAAGCCTTCCATGGTCTGATCAAGCGGGAATTCGTGGGAAATCATGGGCTTGACCTTCACTTTGCCCTCAGCCATAAGCTCCAGCGCTTCTCTGATATCAACGTTGCCCGGCTGCTTGCCCGGCGAGAAGGAGCTTATCAGGCTGATCTGCTTGTGAATAATATGGTTCATGTTTAGAGAGACGTCATGCTCGAATAGGCCCACCAGGACAATACGCCCTCCGGTGCGGACCATTTCGACGGCCTGCTGTAAAACAAAGGGAACCCCGGAACATTCCATGACGATGTCGGCGCAGCCGCCGCCTTTACCGGAGAAGCTGCGTCCCGTGCCGGTCAACTCCATTACCTTTTTCAGCGGGTCTTCTTTGGCAGCGTTGATGACCACGTCTGCGCCAAGCTCTTTGGCCAGCTTAAGGCGCTTCTCCGAGACGTCGGAGACTATCACTTTCGACACATATAGCTTCAGCACCTGCATCACGGCCAGGCCGATCGTGCCGAGGCCTGTGACCACGCCGGTCTCCCATGACTTGGGTTCTCCCTGGTTAACCCATTTATAGGCGCCTGTGACCGGATCGAGAAATGAAGCTTCCGCATAGCTCAGGTTATCGGGTATCTTGAAAACGTTGAAGCCCAACTTCGCATAGGGTACGTAGGCAAACTCAGCATAGCCACCGTTGCGGCTGTAGCCCATCAGCATGTGGCGCTGGTTGCTTTCGCACAGCCACCACTCGCCGGACTTGCAGGGGCCACACTCGCCGCACGCTTTATGACCTACAGAAGAGCACCACTGAGGCTGCCCCCTCGTGCACCAGAAGCATTTGCCGCAGGCGCCGGATATATCAAACATGCCGTACGTCATGGGGGAAACGCGGTCGCCCACTTTTATGCCCTTCACTTTTGTCCCTACTTCCACCACCTCACCGGCGATCTCATGCCCCATGACGAAGCCGCGCCGGCTGAAAATCCCCTCCTTGTATGAGTGCAGGTCGGAGCCGCAGATGCCGGCGGCCTTGACCTTAATTAAAATGTCCTCTGGCTCTATTTTGGGGTCTTCGATATTTTCAATCCTGAAATCTTTCGCCCCGTAAAATACGGCTGCTTTCATGATGTGGCCTCCTGAGGGGTTTAGCTATATTCGCAGCCCTTGAGCAGGGCCGCCTTGTTCAGCTCTAGCTGGTGCTTGTCTTTGGAGAGAATCTGGTTCAATACCTTGATGATGCTGGTGGTGGTCACCACCTGCGAATTGGCTATGACGGCGCCCAGCGCCACCAGATTGCCGACCGACTCGTCGCCAACCTCTTTGGACGCCTCAACCGTGGGCACGTAGACCGCCTTAATATCTCGACGGGAAGTTTTGTTTTTAATCAGCGATTCATTGACGACCAGCACGCCGCCCGTCTTGACCGCCGGTTCGAGTATCTTCATGGCCGCCGGGTTCATGGCCACCGCAATATCGGGATGTGTGATGAAAATGGAGCCTATCCTCTCATCGGAGATGTTAACGAAGCAGGTGCACATGCCGCCACGCTTCTCGCCGCTGTAGTAGGGCAACCAGGATACTTCCTTATCTGAATGGAAGGCGGATTCCATGAGAAGCCTGCCGATGAAGAGCACACCCTGGCCCCCGAACCCCGATACGGTTATCTCCCAGCTCAACCTTTCACCCCTTTCTTCAATGCCTCGACCTCGGGAATGCACTTGAACTCGCCCAGGGGAAACTGCGGTATCATGTTCTCGGCCATCCACTGCCGCGCCTTGACCGGCTCAATCTTCCAGTTGATGGGACACATAGACAGGACTTCTACAAAGGAAAGGCCCAGTCCGGCAAGCTGCGCCCTGAAGGCCAGCTCGATGGCTTTCCTGGCCTTCCTGACATTGGCCGGGTTATGCAAAGACACCCTGGTTATATAAGATGGACCGTCCAGCGTTGCCAGCATCTCGCTCATCCTTATGGGATAGCCGGCCTGCTCGACCGTACGCCCCCCGGTGGTGGAAGACGAATACATGCCGATCAAGGTCGTGGGGGCAAGCTGACCGCCCGTCATACCATAAGTGGCGTTATTAGCGAAAATAACGGTTATCTTCTCGCCGCGTGCAGCCGCGTGTACGATCTCGGCCGTGCCGATGGATGCCAGGTCGCCGTCGCCCTGCAGTGTGAAGGGAACAAGCTCGGGACGGCAACGTTTGATGGCCGTGGCAACCGCCGGGGCGCGCCCGTGGGCCGATTCGAGGCCGTCAATCTTGAAGTAGGCATAGGCTGTAACCGTGCAGCCGATGGAAGCAACGCAAACCGCCCTTTCCTGCAGGCCCAACTCGTCGAGGACCTCGCCGATCAGGCGCTGCGTGATGCCGTGGCCGCAGCCGGGGCAAAAATGCGTCGGCCGGTCTTCCATGACCTCCGGCTTGCCGAAGACCATGTCTTCAAATCCGTCCATGCTCGCTTTTCTCATATCAATTATCTCTTATGCCAGCAAATCTATAGCTTCAAATATCTCATCGGCTGTGAGCGGCACGCCGCCCCAGGAGTTCACCAGTTTGATCTCGTTGCGGTTGCCCACTGCAATGCGGACATCCTCTACCATCTGCCCGGCGCTCATCTCGGCTACCACGAATTTGCAGCCCCGACCCGCCAGGTCAGAAAGCGGCTGGTAGGGGAAGGGCAGCACCGTGATCGGCCTCAAAAGACCGACCTTTATCTTATGCAGCCGTGCTTTCTGCATGGCGGTCATAGCCGAGCGGGCCACGCTGCCATAGGCCACCAGTACGATATCGGCATCTTCCAGTTCAAGGCCTTCATAGCGGACCTCATTGCGCTTCATCCTCTCGAATTTCTGCAGGATCAGTTTGATCCTGGCAGGATGGTCCATGGGATTCATTTCGAACGAGTTGATTATATTCTTGGGCCTTCCGGCTGCGCCGGTGATGGCCCATTTCTTCTCGGGCAGTTTCTTGACACGGTCTCTTATCACGACCGACTCGACCACCTGGCCCAGGAAGCCGTCGGCCATAACCAGCACAGGGTTGCGGTATTTATCGGCCAACTCGAAGGCCAGCATGGTATAGTCCAGCATGTCCTGCACCGATGAGGGCGCCAGCGTTATCAGGTAGTAATCGCCGTGACCGCCGCCCCGCGTGCACTGCATATAGTCGCCCTGCGCACCGCCGATGTTGCCCAACCCGGGACCGGCACGCATGATATTGGCAATCACCGCCGGTATCTCCGAGCCGGCCATGTAGGAAATGCCTTCCTGTTGCAGGCTGAAGCCGGGGCTGGAGGTGGAGGTCATGGAGCGGAAGCCCGCTGCGGCTGCGCCGTAAACCATATTGATGGCAGCCAGCTCGCTCTCGGTCTGAAGGAAAATCCTATCTTCCTCGGGCATACGTTTGGCCATATGCTCAAGCAGGTCGTTCTGCGGTGTGATGGGATAGCCAAAATAAGCGCCGCATCCGGCGAGGATGGCGCCTTCAGCTATGGCAATGTTACCCCCCATGAGGGTTCTCTCAGGCAATAAACGGCTCCTTGATGATTAAACCGGTCAGGATGTTGTATCGTCGTCCGGACTGCTGCGGTGATATATGGTGATGGCAAGGTCGGGGCACATGATGGCACAGGCCTTGCACCCGGTGCAAATGAAGGCTTTTTCCGCAATCAGCTCGGCGTAATTGACCCCGAAGCGGTTGATTTCTTTAGATATCCCGATTATTTCCCGGGGACATACCGAAACACAGTAGAGGCAGGCCTTGCATTTGTCTTTCTCAATGACGATGTAGTTTGTTTTGCGGCTCTCAGATATCAACAATTCATCTCACCTTCAATCTAATACAAAAAAAGCGCAATGCAAAAGATATTTTACACGTAGAATGATTGCAAGTCAATAGGCGTAGTTTTTTAGGTCATTTCATCAAAATTTCATTTTCGTTTAATGATTTTTTCATTTTCATAAGTTAGAGTGGTTCTTAGAAACAATATATTAGCTATAGGAATATCATACACAAGGTGGGAAGAGGAATCTAATGGTCATCTCATTTTTCGTTACGGAGTTACATATTTGCGCAATTCCGTAAAACTATCAATTCGCACTTTGCCATCTCTAATCAATGGTACTTATTTCGGTGAAAAAATGAGTAAGGAACGAAAAAGACGATGATTGCAAACGAGAGTTTGTATTTATCCTACGGAGTGTTGCAAGTGGACTAAATTGGGCCCCATTTTCGAATAGGATGGGGCATATAAAAACTCGGTTAAAAAGTTTTTTATATTTAATAAGGAGTAATTGATGAGAAAAGGTAATCATTTTTATGGCAGAACAGGCATCGTGATAGCAGTATTACTACTATTGATTACAGTTATTTTGCCTAGCAATATTCAGGCTCAAACATTAGATACGCATGATGCTTACATTTACCCAATAAATGGTGGAACACCAAGATGGCAAGCTTTTACAACTCATGATGAAATGCTAAAAGCCTGTCAAATACCCGAAGGTATACTAAGTACGATGTCTACCTCAGGTTTAGTAGAAACAGTTTTAAATTATCCCCTATATGAAGACTGGCTAGCATATGATAGTCCACAACAAGGTTTTGAAGCAATTGAGAGCCAATTCAATGGTCTCTCAGAGCTCATGCAACGCACTGATGCAGGATCTGAACTACTATCGCAGTATCAAGATACTAAGGTGCTAGACATAAAAGACTCAATAAATGTGGTGACAAAAAATGATCCTTTCAGCGTCGCGAATATTGAACTAATCTTAATCCAAGATAAGATCCTGAGCGAATTGACACAAACTCAAATGAATAGTCTTGTAAATGCAGCCAGAATAAAATATCAAGCTAAACAGCAATCAGCAGTATACGGACAATTCAATTTAGAAATTACTTCCAACCTAATTGAGCAGACATCACAACGGTCTCACTCATCACGAGAATACAATAGTTATGTGTACACCCCTCACGGCACCGCAGTATCAGTTATAGTTGATCGAACTGAAATGTCTCAATCAGAAAAAAATGCCGACATTGCTTGGGTACAAACATATTATCCTAATGCAATGATTGTAAGTGGACCCACAAATAAATATAATTGTCATTCTTATGCCTGGTATTACCAGTCATCTTCCAATATTGACTGGATGAATGATCCAAGTGCATACTGGACTGATGGAAGTTATACACAAATTTACAATTATTACTCTGATGGGACTAAAATGCGATATGTGAACGGAGCGCATTCTGCAATTGTGTCTACATATTACCGAGGACCCTATACACCCCCTTATGATTACTATACGACTATTTCTAAGTGGGGAGCTCTTTGCCTAGTAAGACATTGGGCAAGTTATTGTCCCTATAATTCTTCCCCAATCTATTATTACCATTAGATACTAAATTTAAACTATGGAAGCTGCTGTAATACAATAGTTTTTTTCAGGCAGCTTCCATAGAATCAATTATCTTATAAGCAACGGCCTACTTGCATAAAGGAGGGAAGGGAGTATAGCAGATTATTCAATGGGATAAATTAATTATTTCAATTTCCCCCTTGTGATTATCTATGATATTGGGATGCTGTGGAGAAGGCGGTGGGTAATTCTGGAACTCAATTGCAATGTCTTTTTTAACAAAGGTATAAATTTCTTCGATTGAAACCTCGCCATCATTATCAATATCCACATTATTTAAGTGGTCAAATGAATTCAAAATATAATATGTGAAAATTCCATGTTCATACTTTTTTTCTTGCCAACATTTTTCGTTCCCCATCCCACCAGTAAGTATTACTCGATTTGTACCACTAATTTTAGTACCATAGTTTCCACTTTCGCAGGAATCCAATAGGATAGTGATATTATTCGTGTCTAAATCATCTAGCCAAGTATTTAAATCCTGGTAACCAATATCATTGCAATTAGAATTCTTTAATGAATCATACATTTCTAGGAATGCAGAATTCCCATGCCCCGCAAAAAATAACAAGACTGTGTCATTTTTCTTCTCTTTAGGATTTAACCATTCAGCTATAGCCATTTTGATGTTTTCTTCAGTGGCATCCGAATCAACAAGTGTCTTGATATGATCATAACCAAAAAAGTATTCTAGTTGTTTTGAAATAGCTAAAGCATCCTTATTTGCATAACGAGTATCTACATCCAAGTATTTATAGTTACCTATCCCAATTATTATCGCCCATTTGTTGGACTGACTTAAGGAATCAGTTTGTATTTGAAAACGATCAGCTAAGCCGGTAATAAGACAGAGGCATAAAATTAATCCCAAAGTTATCAATAAAAAAACACAAATATTTCTCTTTGTTATCAAGTGTTTTTTCTCAATTCATCTGCTTCTCATTCAAATATTGTGGTGCTTGAGACAATATTAGGTTTAAGTCTGAATCATTTAAAAATGAACCGGTATCAAGGAAATGCTGGAGATCTGCGTCAGTTTGGATTATTTGCATGAAAGATACAAACTGGGCCTGTTTTAATGCTTTACCTATTACCCAGGCGGAACTTTCCATGCTACCCCAACCGTAAACACTTGGGACCTGTTGTTTAGCATGAATTTTAATCAAGCCCTGTTTAATTAAATCGTTATGCTGTGTTTCACTAAGATTAGTCAGAATAGAATCTTGTGCGAGTAATATTTCAATATTCTGGAAACTCATGGAGTAAAACCCCCGTTTTTCCGATGACCAATCTTTCCCGATTGCTGCAGGATCCATGGTCTTGTATCTTTCTAGAAGCTTTTCTCCGGCGTCTTTCCTATTCAACAATTCTCGAATACCATTGAATTGGGTTTCTATAGCGTCAAAACCTTGTTGTGGATAATTATATGCGAGCCAGTCTTCATAAAGAGGATAAGTTAAAACGGTTTCTACCAAACCAGTGGTCGACATCTTGTTTAGTGTAATCTCGGGTACCTGACAAGCTTTGAGCATTTCATCGTGATTTGTAAAAGCTCGCCATTCCGGTGTTCCAGGCTTTATTGGATAATCATATGCATCAGATTTTTTAAAATTTAATGGCATCTCTGCGCAAGACATAAACACTAAGGGTAAAAATAAAAAAGCTAGTAAATAATTAAATATCCAATGCTCGGAGGTTACTTTGCTTTTATGTCCCATATTTTCCGACCCCCCTACAATCAACTCAGATGTTACTATTAGATGCGTTATTTGTAAAGCTAAGAATATTTATCTTACGAACAAAAAAAGATGCACTCCTATGATTTCATCTAAATTTCATTTTCATTTAATGACTTTTTCATCCTGGTAAGCTAAGTTATTACTCAGTAGAAGAAATCAAAGGCAATGAAAGGAGGTATCAGGCATTATGAAAGTTCCAAAGGCATGTTTCAACAATGAAGCTACCACACGTGGTAAAAATCGGGGGATACTTTTCTTTGCAGTCATCAGTCTCGTTCTTATCATGAGCGTGTTATGCATTAGCCATGTCTCAGCTCAAGACGTCAAACCAGATAATGCGGTTGGTTATTATACCGAAAACGGCAAGGTAACTTGGATCATTCCCGGACAAGGCATCGACGTAACACAGCTTGCCGGAGCGACTCCATCCATGATTGAAAAGCTATATCCCATGACTCCTCAAGCTGAGGCTGCCATAGTCCACCAGGTACCCACTTCATCGGTCATAATCGATGGCACCCTTTATCAAGCAAAACAGATTTCCCAATTCAATGGTAAACGGCTGCGCTTCATTGCCGGTAAAGATGGCACACTAAATGCCTTCACCACACCAGAAAAGTTGGAACAGTTTCAAACAGAACAATACGGAGTAGTATCCCCACAAACCACTACGAACTCAGTATTTTATAAAGACTGGTATTATACTGGTCAGGCACTCGGACTAACTCCGGGCAATGGTCTACCCAACCTTAATCAAATAGGATTCGATAATTATATCTCGTCTGCAGTAGCTACCACGACCGGAACTTGGTCTTATATTTATGACTATGCAAATTACGGTGGTGATTACTTTGGTATGGCCAAAGGTTCAAGTTATCCATCGCTGACTATTCAAGGCTGGAATGACAGGGCCTCATCGATCTGGGTTTATCAATAATACATTTGATTGAATAAATAGATTGAATGCAATGTAGGGGCATAGTCAACTATGCCCCTACATTGCATTGCAGATGATTAATAGGGTCAATTCAACAACCTATTTCAGCTATAGATGGTAGGAAGTTAAATAGTGACTAATCCCCAGAAGCATTGGTGATAGATGGTAAAGTTACGGTAAACAAGCTACCTACGCCGACTTCGCTCTCAACTGTAATTTTACCACCATGATGTTCAGCGATGTTTTTGCATATGGCTAGTCCCAGGCCGGCTCCGCCATCACCACGAGAATGGGTCTTATCTACCTTATAGAAGCGTTCCATAATATATGGTATATGCTCCTGCCGTATTCCAATCCCGGTATCTTTAATGTCAATATACGCGGTGTGATTGATGCCGCTAAGAGAAATTGCTATGGCGCCACCTGCCGGAGTATAGCGAACAGCATTGTCCAGAAGATTCATAAACAGCTCTCTCAACCTTAATTCATCTCCCTTTACCATAACGCTGGGTTCCAGATTTTGCTTAAGATTTATATTTTTCGCCTCGCAAATTACCTGCATATCTGCTGCGATGTCATTGAGCAATTCCTGCAGGTTGATTTTAACGAAATTCGCTTGCCTCCTATCACCATCACTCCTCGTTAGAACCAGTATTTTTTGTACCAGTGACGACATTCGGCCAATGTCCTGCGAGATCAGTTCGAGTGACTTTCTGTATTCCCTACTTTTCCTTGATTTGTTTAAAGCCAATGTTGCCTCTCCCTGCATAATTGCCAGCGGAGCTTTTAAACCATGCGAGGCATCGGCAGCAAATTGCCGTTCCTTATTGAATTCTCTTTGCAAACGATCAAAGGTCTGATTCAGCGTTCTGGATAATATGCCCAATTCATCGTTATTGCGTACCGGTATCCTGCTTTCTAAGTCGTTATCTCCAATCCGTCTGGCTACTCTAGTAATATCCTCAACCGGTTTCAGAAGTTTATTTGCCAGAACATAGATCATTAAACCAGCTAGAACTATTGTTATAGGAAATGCAAAAAGGAGAACTTGGCTATATGTTCGCATTACATCAATTGAATCTGCCTTTGACTGTTCAATCACAGCGACTTCATAATTAGCCGCATTCTCTGTTGCGGATCGCCCGTAGAACCAGAGTTCCATATCCCCCGATATATCCGAAGCGACAACTTTCTTAAGGTCAATTGTGATTGGTCCATGCGGTGTGTCAATTACATAGGGGTATGTATTGCTCAATTGCATTTCCGATATTTGGTCCCGGGTCAGACTGTACGTGGCGAGGGGCATGTACAATTGATCCAAATCATATTGATTTGCGTTTGGTATGGACGTGCTGGCGTTTGCTGAAGTGCTGGATGCCAATGACGATAGGCTTAAAGGTTCATACACCCACTGGTACAAATTATGAGCTAATATGAAATAGCTGAATATACTGAAGAACAATAGGATGATTGCTAGAAAAAACAAGTACCACAGACCCAATTTGACTTTTATGCCGGAAGGAAAACTCATTTTGCCCTCAGCCTGTAACCTACTCCCCTTATTGTCTGGATCAAACTTTTGTGCCTATCTTCGTCAAGCTTGGTCCGTAGCTTTTTTATATAGACATCCACAAGATTGGAACTGCTGTCCAAAGCCATGTTCCAGACATGCTGCTCCATCACCGTCCGGGTGATCACAGCATCAGGATGCCGCATTAAGTATTCGAGAATTGCATACTCCTTGCCACTTAACTCAATGCTTTTATTTCCATGGAACACCTGTCTGGTGACCGTGTCCATTACCAAGTCACCGCATATTATTTTGGACATTGTGGGGCTCTTTTCACGCCTGAGAATTGCCCTGACTCTTGCATATAATTCTTCAAAAGAAAACGGCTTAACCATATAATCATCTGCTCCACTGTCCAGTCCTATGACTTTGTCCTGTAAGGCATCTTTACAGGTGAGCATTAAGATGGGAGTACCTACCATATTTTTACGCAACGAGCGGCATACTTCTATCCCATCTTTGCCGGGCAATATGATATCCAGTATTATCAGGTCATACGGGATGCTTTGCGCTAGTATTTCTCCTTCTTCCCCTGTGCATGTTATGTCTACAGCATACCGGTTCTCTTCGAGTCCCTGTTGAAGGAGATCGGCCATTCGCTGCTCGTCTTCAATAATCAGAATTCTCATACTACAGGAGCTTTAACCAATGGAAGTTCATCAAATTTTCATTTTTAATTAATGATTATTTCATCTGCATAAGATAAATTGTTTTCAGGGCCTCTTACATTACAATCATCCATAAGGTTGGTTCCTACATCTCATGGCATCTTGGCAACTATCTAAGTCACAAAAATAAACTGCGCTCACCAGGTTTCAAGAAAACCTGTTGCAGAGGCTCTGCCTGCGGCGGTGGATGCTGTGCCTTCCTCCGCGGGCCCCTTATTTATCAAATAAAGACTTGCAACCATGCACGATACTATGTTATGCCCATCGCACTTGGGGCCTGCCTTGAGCTATCCTCAAAGTCGATTAACGCGGGCTCACTGAAGAGAGATTAATATTGTGAAAATCGTAAAAGCCTCTCTTATAAGGTGGTCTTCTCCTAATTTAATACACAGGGATTATATTTGTCAACGGACTAGGCCGCAATAGTCCTGGATCATTCACTTTTAGATATGTAGCAGCCCGAGCAGACTACGTATTGCTTGCCATCCGAGCCGGTTACCAGCTTGTAGTAAACCGATTTATAGAAAAGGCCGATTTGGCCCGGCATGGTGAAGACATAGTCCTCCCATCCAGTGCCGTCGGCCAGCGCCCCTGAGACAATGTTGTCCCTGAAAAGCTTGCCCGCCATATCCGGCACTCCTTTGAAATTGCGGCCGACCACAGCTGGGTTATCTGCGTTGGCAACTTCAACCACCTTATTATCGAAGACGTAGACGTAAAGCGCAGGGTTCTGCTTATCAAGGTAAGGAGGCTGCTGGGCATTTATTTTGGCGATGGCGCCCGGCGCGTCGGCGACTATATCGGCGGCCGTCTGATTGACCAGTTGTATGACCGTATCACGCGAAACGCTGCTGTCTGCATATTGCGGCAGGGCATAGCTGGTAATGATCTTCTGGTAATAGCTCATGCCCCCGGCGCTATCCTCCTTCTTTAATTCATCCAGCGCTTTTTGCCAGGCCTGCACCGTGCCGTCGGGAACCTCTTTGTTAAAGGCAATATAGAAGTCGTTCCTGACCGCATATTTGGCGGCGGTGATCTCGGCGGGATTGATACCGGCCCTGTAGGCCACGAAGGGCATCCCAAGTGCCGGCCCCAGCCAGGCCTCGACCTGCCCGTTAACCAACTTCTGGATACACTGCGTGTCATTTTCGTTTATATCCAGGTTGGTAAAGCCCTGCCCGGATAAAAATACCTGGTTGGAATCGTCCTTGTAGACGGCTATAGATTTCAGTTTTTTAGCATCATCCAGTGAGTTGATAACCAGGTCCGAGCCACGCCTCGTGTAGAAATAGTTATCGTCGAAGCCGATGGGACCGACCCATTTAAAAAGGTTCTCGCGGGAGGGCAAACGCGTGGTGGAATACAGCACTGCGCCCGGTTCTTTCTGAGCCAGCTCATAACCCTGCGACCAGGGCATAAGCTCGATAGAAGCATCGCTGCCGGTCTTCCTCAATATCTGGCGGACGATCTCAGTGGACTGTCCCGTAATAGTTCCCTTTTCATCGGTAAAATTATAGGGCGGATTATCTTCGGTGATGATGCGCAGTTTGGGGGCTGGGATATTGACCACGCAGCCCGACAGCAATATCAGGACGGCCAGCACCAGACCCATTACATTCTTCAACATCTTCGCCTCCCATCGGTTAGAGTTATTCCCTTGCGAATTATCGCAACATCTTCACATATTTGCAGATTTGATATATTATAGCTAATATTGATTGACCGATTATGCAATAAGAAGTGTCCCTTCCCCCCTGTTTTAAGCCTGCCGGACTATACCGTCGGCCTAACAAAATATAACCGTATTAAGAGGATTTTGCAATGACAGTAAGAAAAAAGAAGACAGTCGTGCTAAAGCCGTCGGGCAGGGGCGCCCGGCTTAACCGCACGCAGAAGGGCAAGCAGATCGCAGCCATCAGGAAGAAGCAGATAACCGGGGCCGCTTACGAGGTCATTGCTGAAAAGGGATATTACAACTTCACCATGATGGATATCGCCAGGCGGGCCGGCGTTTCCTCCGGCCTGATACACCATTATTTTAAAGACAAGGAGAACATGCTTGTAACACTTCTCAGGGAAATGCAGCAGGACATCCGCACTTCACTGGAAAAAACCATCGAGCACGTGCCCGACCCGGCTAAAAAACTGGATATATTCATGGACCAGGCCTTCGACCTGGTGATCAAGGAAAGGGAATACGTCTACGTAACCTACGATTTTATGACCCAGATCAAGTTCAATGAACGTATGCAGCGCATCCTCAGTAAGCTATACCGCGGCTACCGCGAAACGCTGGAATCCATCCTCAAGGAAGGCAAGCAGAAAAAGAAGTTCAAGGATGTAGATGAGCATTACCTGGCCACCGTATTTATCTCGATATTGCTGGGTTTTGAACAGCAGTACATCCTTGACAATACATCGTTCGACTACCGCTCCTACACCAGGCGCATCAAAGACTATATGTTCAGCCAGGTGCTGATCAAGAAATAGTATCAATCGCCGGCATTTTACAATCCCAAACACGGTTGACGGGAACCGGTCAAATACCAGCTTTGACGTTCTTTACTTACCTGCCTGCGGAATGCTAATATATTGACGCCAATTTTCGGTCTAGTGTTCAGTCGATAAATCGGCTGCTTTTTCAGTGTAAATAGTATCTTCAGGAGGTTCACTTTGGGCACATTCACAGGGAAGGTTATAATCGTTACTGGCGGCAGCTCAGGCATAGGCCGCGCCGCTGCTATTTTGTTCGGCAAAGAGGGCGGAAAGGTGGTGGTGGCCAACAGGCGCATCAAGGAAGGCGAGGAAACCGTGAAGATGATCAAAGACGCCGGCGGCGAAGGTATATTTGTGCAAACGGATGTGAGGATTGCCGCACAGGTGGAAAACATGGTCAAGAAAACGGTTGATACCTATGGGAAACTTGATATCGCCTTCAACAATGCCGGCCTTGCCGGCGTCTTCCAGAAGCTGACCGATGAAAGCGAGGAGATATTCTACGCACAAATAGACACCAACCTGAAGGGCATCTGGCTGTGCATGAAAAACGAGATACCTGTTATGCTCAAACAGGGCGGCGGCGTGATCGTGAACAACGCCTCCATCACCGGCCTGAGGGCGCTGAGGAAGCTCAACAGCTATAGCGCCAGCAAGCATGCCGTAGTCGGCCTGACCAACTCAGCCGCCAAGGAGTACGCCCCGTACAATATCCGTATCGTGGCAGTGTGCCCGGGCTGGACCAAAACGCCCATGTTGTGGGAATTCACCTCAAACCCGGAATTAATGAAGAAAACCGAGGCCACAGTGCCTTTGCGCAGGATGGCAAGGCCCGAGGAAATCGCAGAGCTGGTCATCTTCCTGGCATCGGATAAGGCATCCTATATCGCAGGCGGCGGCATCGCCATATCCGGTGCGCTGGATATTTAGCACTGCCCGTTGCTAGGGCAGATTCGATGTGCATTGCGGGCACCTGGATGCTTTCAAAGGTATAGTGCTGATACAGTAGGGGCAGTCTTGGGTCTTAGGCTCGTCAACTCCGGACGGCTTCATCACGCGGTTCTTGGCATGCTCAAAGAGCCTGATTATCAGGAATATCACGAAAGCAACGATGAGGAAATTCAGCAGAGTATTGAGGAATAGCCCGTAATTTATGGTGGGTGCGGCGGCCGCTTTGGCGGCACTTAGCGACAGGTAGCTTTGACCGGACATGTTTATATACAGGTCCTGAAAGCTTACCTTCCCTAATAGAAGCCCGATGGGCGGCATTATTACGTCGTTCACCAGCGATGTAACGATATTGCCGAAGGCAACACCGATAACAATGCCGATGGCCATGTCCACCACATTGCCCCGCATGATAAATTCCTTGAATTCGGCAACCATTTTTTTCATAGTTCAACCTCCCTCATTCAATATCTTAATATCGCCAAAATGGCCTGAAAAGTTTAACCCTGGCAAAGCTCCTTCAAGCCGGAAAAGGCGGAAGGCTGGTCCAGCCTGCCCTCTTCGAAGTCACTTTTTATGCGATTCACCGCATCTTTAATACCCCTGGCGGCCAGGCCTTTATCATCCAGCGGAAACTCAGGGAACAGGAAGAACAGGCGTGCAATATCACCCCTGTCGCCGCAGATAAGCTCCTCCACCGGCTGCACCATCATGTCCTTTTCCTCTTTGCTGAGCGGCGCACGCGTGAAGACATCGTTGCAGAAATGATAGCGGCATTCCCTGGGCCTGATCTCATAAATCGGGCACGTGCTGAACTTCTCTGAATAAAGGCCGCAATGTATGTTTTTGCAGCAATAGCCGTCGCAGGGCGGGCAGACCGTCCCTGCTGTCTCGTTGAGTATCTTTACGATACGAGAGATCTGCGGCCCGAACAGCTCTTCGAACTCATCGTCGGTCAGGAAGATTTTCTTGTAATCCATACGTACGGTTGAACCCATACAATTTTAACATAGCTATGCGGGTCCCCATACCCAAAATGTTATAACTTTTAAATATTTCAGCCGCGTAATTTATGATAATTAAATATCAGCCCTGATACTATGGTTTTACCGGGGCATATGATAAACAGCGGTCACGTGGTTGGAGAGTAAAAATGGGTCGAATTTATGCGGGATATTTTTAGGGATTTTTCATTTGCCCCGGGTTTTAAGAAAATTATTTGATCCTGCCTGATTGATCGGCAGCGTAAAAAATACGGTAGTCCCCTTACCTTCTTCAGATTCCAGCCAGATGCGGCCGCCATGCGCCTCAACCAGCCGCTTACATACCACCAGACCCAACCCGATGCCCCTGGATGTATCGTATTTGTCCCTTTCAACGCGCTGGAAGGGGTTAAACAGCCAGCCCTGTTCATAGCTGGAGATGCCGATGCCGTGGTCCTTGATGCCCACCCTGACGAAGCCGTCTTGCTCATCGGCGAACAATTCTATCGTCCCGCCCTCCGGTGAGTACTTAACGGCGTTTTGCACCAGGTTGAAGATAACCCTTTCGATCCTGAGGGGGTCCGCCTCTATAACCGGTATACCATCATCAAATTCAAAGATGAACTGGTGATCCGGTTGTTTGCCGAACCTGCCGATTACCCTTTTCGACAGGTCTGAAATCAGGAGAGCCTGGTGAGATATTTTAAGGCGGTCGGCCTGTGAACGCGACAGCTCCAGCAGGTTGTCGAGTATATGTGATAGATCATCCGATTCTACAACGGCATCCTCAAGCAACTGCTTTCGCTCAGCCAGGGACAATTTTTCGCTATCCTGTGAGAGTGTGTCCAGCGCTCCCACAATAACTGTCAGCGGCGTGCGCATCTCATGTGACACCATACCTATGAAATCATCCTTCGTCTGGTCGATTTTCTTACGTCCGGTAACATCCCGGCCGTAAAACCTGAAGTTGTTATTTGCTGCATCGTAATATATGGTTTGGTCGTACCATAAATCACCGACCTGGACTTCCCGCGTGAGGGCAACAGTTTCATCTCCGGCTTTACTCACAATGTCCTCTGTACCGCGCAGAAAGGGATGCCGGCTTCCCGTAGTTGCCATATCCGGGAAGGCGCGACGGGCGGCGCCATTCATGTAAAGTATCCCGCCGTCACTGCTCATCTCAACCACAGGCATGGGATTGCGCTCGGGGAAGGATGCCAGGTGGGCAAGCTCCGCCTCCATGGCTTTGCGGCCGGTAATATCGCGTAGAAATACGAAGAAACGGCCGCCGTGTAAATCGATATAGTTGGCGCTGACTTCCATATCGACAGTTCCGCCACCCTTACGCCTGTGCATGGTCTCAAACCTCTCCGAGCCGGTTTTTACTAATCCCACCATACGAGCGGCTATTTCCATTTCAGTATCGCTGGCTTCCACATCCTGTATACCCATTTTTAGCAGCTCATCGCGGCTGTAACCGGTCAATTCACAGTAGGCATCGTTGACATCCAGGAAACATCCTTGCATATCAACAAGCCAGAAACCGTCCATGGCAGTGCGCAGGATGGCTTCTCTTTCCAGCTCAGCGTGCTTGCGCTCCGAGATATCGGAAAATATGGCCAGGTAGCCGGTGAATTTTTTCTCCCTGTCAAAAAGGGGCACGGAATGGTTCATGGCCCAGATAACAGAGCCGTCTTTTTTTACCATTTTAAGGTCGTATTGCTCGATGATGCCTTCACGCCGCTGCTGACGTCTAACCGCCATCAAATTCATCTTTTCGCTGCTGACCAGATCCAGAAACTGCTTGCCGACCAATTCATCTATCTGGTAGCCTAACATATAAGCCATGCGCGGATTGACAAAGGTCATCAGACCAGCAGGGTCAGCCAGCAAAATGCCTTCAAAGGCGTTCTCAACGATGATCCGGTAACGCTCCCTCTCCCTCTCAATCGTCCACAGCGATTCCTCTATCCTCTGCTGCTGTTTTACAATTTGTTCGAGCAGCTTATCCCTTACTATCTCAGCCCGCTTACGCGCGGTTATATCACGGATCACGGCCAGGACGCCGACCACCTTATTGCTCTTTCCCTTTAACACGGACAAGGACGATTCCACGAAGATGCTGTCACCATTATTCAGGATCTGTATGTTCTCCCCCTGCCATGAGCCCGACTTCTCCAAAGATTGCAGGGCATCGCTTTCATCGATCGGCTCAATCCACTCGGTCCTGAAAAACTCCCGGTTGTTGCGCCCCATTGCATGCCCAGCCTTAACTCCATATAGAGTCTCAGCCGAGTGGTTCCAGCAAAATACTCTTTCCTGTTCGTCCAGGCATATGACAACATCCTTGATCTGGGAAAGGATGTCTATCTCCAGCTCCGTGTGTCCGCCGACTGCCTTTGGCCCCCTCCCCACAGTTTTTAAGCTGGTCCTGATAACCGGGCTCTTGTTCTCAACGGACGACTTGCCGCCTGTCGCGACGGTTGTTTTCGGCTGTTTCTTCGGTTCACGCTTCATAGCTGATTCTTAACCTGTCTTTAAAGGGACACTCTCACCGCGATAGCTCTCGATGGCCTGTATCACCTTTGCAGTTTCCGTTAAATCCTTGAATACATAATCGGCCCCGCGGCTTTTAAGGTCCACCGCCGTATGAACGCCCGTGGTAACCCCGATGGACAGCGACTGGAGCTGCCTGGCACATTCTATGTCCCTGACGGAATCGCCGACTATCACCACCTCTTTCCCCGAAAACTTGTCGCCGCTAATCTCCGCGGCTTTGCTAACGGCAAGCCGGGCCATATCCAGACGGGTTTTCGCTTCGGTTCCGTAGACTGCAAATCTGAAATATTCATCCAACCCGGTGGCCGAAAGCACCTCACTGGCAATTGCGCGTGAGTCACCTGTGTAAAGTACGATCAAATGCCCGGCCTCCGTCAAACGCTGCAGCAATTGCCGCACCCCCGGCAAAATGTATTTTGCCGGATCGGCCGGCATCAGAGAAGAAAATATCCGTTCGTATTCGCCCAATATATCGCCCATGCGGCCCTGGACCAGACTGCCGTCAATACCGTAGGCCCTGGCCAGCTCTGAGATATTGTCCGTCAGGCTTCGGCCTGAAAAATCTATGCCGGTCAGGCGTGCATCTATATTGAATTCCTTCAGGAAGAGCCTGCGGACCGTTTCTTCGTGTACAGGCAGGAAATCCACCAGCGTCTGATCCAGGTCGAAAATGATCAGTTTCATGATAACCGTCATCCAAATACAATATTGCCGGGGCATCGAAAGCCCCGGCAACTATTAAAAAAGGAAACCCCAGCTATAATAATCATCGCCTCATCATTAAATACGAAATCATTTCTTATACAGGTTGCCGCAGCCCTTGACCCTGACCATCAACACCGGCACGCAGACACCGTGCAAAATCCTGTCGGCCACGCTGCCCCATACCCAGCGGTTGAAGCCGGAGCGACCGTGAGTGGCCATTATCACAAGGTCGACATTATTTTGGTTAACAAAGTCGATGATGGTTTCCGCAGCCGGGCCAGCCATAATTTTCACCGAGGTCTTAATGCCGGCCACAGTCAACCGGGCGGCTATTTTATTGAGGTATTTGTCCGCCTTTGCTTTCTCGTCTTTTTCCAGTTGGGCCAATTGCGGTACCGACAGGCCAGGTACAGACTCCCCGTAGGGTATTCTGACGGGCTCGATCACACGCAATAATGTGATTTGCGGATCCTGGCACCCCCGGGCAATAGTCGCGGCATGCTCTACGGCTGTCTCTGCCAGCTCCGAACCATCCAGCGTAACCGCTATATTCTTATACATGCAATCGTCTCCTGCACATCCGATGTTTCATGCCTGCGCTACTCTGGATGGCCTCCACTTTAGCTAAGCGCAATCTGTTTTTCGGACTGCCACAGGCCGTGTATATTGCATAATGAGCAAGCATAAATCGTCCCCGGCTTGCTGAGCTTCACGGAGAAAGCCGCCTCATGGTGAGTATAAGCAGGCCCGGTATTGGGCCCCTGCGTCGATTCCCCGTGCGCGGTGAATTCAAAATTCCCCAGTTGATAGGCGAAGTTCTCGCCTTCAGGCAGGTAATATACGGAAATCCAGCGGATATGGTGTTCGGTAGTATTTGGATGGGCAATTTCTTTGCCTATTGAGACTTTAATAGACAGCATGTCGCCGGCCTTGATCTTATCGGCGCATTCGATTACAGGGACATGTTTCTCAGCTTTCCAATCTCCGGTCTTAAATAGCTCGTTAAATGGTTTCATCAGCTTCCTCCATATTTATTTATTCCAGTATTTTTATCATCAATTGATATGGTTAAGTAAGTCCTATTTTTTAGCTTTGGCACGGGCTGAGGAAATCTTGACGCCCACCGGCCTGGATTTCCTGCTGTGGTCCTTGGGAAGGTCGATCTGCTAAACGGGCGCCGCCGTCGCTAAGATAATCGAAATTCATAAAGGCCGATTCCCTGTAGTTGAGCAAGATCGAATCGTATTGCGAAATCACGGCTCCCCTCTCGAATACGGTTATATCCGAGCTATCATAGAGGTGCGGCCTGCCCAGATAGCAGAATTTTTCCACCTTAACATCCTCGTTAAATATGCAGTGGTCGATCACGCTGTATTCATCCACCTCTGCGTTCGACAATAGGATGGAATTCATAACAACTGCATGCGGTTTAACATGCACATTGCCGGCCAGGATCGAGTTTTCAACCCGGCCCTCGATGACGCAGCCAGGCCCACATATACTGTTGCACATATTTGTGCCGTTTATTATTTCTTTCATGACGATCACCCCGGGTTCAGAATATTATTAAGGATTCCCTTCGCCTATCTGATGACCCTAATGGTAGTCTCCACGTAATTAAATAATCATAAAATGCCCCAAAAAAGTATTAAATAATCGTGTCATTTAATGGCAGGTTCATGTGAAGTGGAATTTGTGGCTGCCCGGTCGGGGATAGCAGAAGGGTTTCTATGCGGGCTTTTGTTTGAACATGTAGCCCAGCTTGGGGACGGTTGTAATATATTCAGGGTTATCAGGATTATTTTCTATCTTATTTCTCAGCCTGCTGATCCAGGTCCTGAGAATTTGAATGTCGTTGCGGTATTCGGGTCCCCAGATCCTGCTGAGCAATTCCTCATAGGCAATAACCCGTCCTGTGTTTTGAACCAGTTCCGCCAACAGGAGCCACTCAATGCGGGTTAAATGTTCCTCTGTGCCCTTGACCGTCAGGCTGTGCCCTTTGAAGTCGATATGAACGTCTTTTAAAGTGAGTGATTCGACAGGCTTGCTTTTTTGATCTTGCACGATGCGCCGGCTGATGGCTTCGATGCGGGCAATCAGCTCGTTGGGATTAAAAGGTTTGGGGATGTAATCATCGGCGCCCAGGTTGAGCCCCTGAATTTTATCGACATCCTCGCTCCTGGCGCTGAGTATGATGACCGGCACCTGAGAAAACGTCCTCAGCTCTTTGAGAAACTCGAAGCCGTCCATTTCAGGCATCACGAGGTCAAGGACAATTATGTCGGGATCGTAATTATGGAAGCGTTCAAAAGCCTCTTTGCCGTTGCCGGCGGTTAATACCTCGTACCCGGAGACCCTTAGCTTGGACCTGAGAAAATTGATAATGCGCTCTTCATCATCCACTACCAATACACTTAGTTTCTTCATATCTCACAATATCACGTACGAGATAGAAGAATAATAATCCGCAGAGGATTATATGTCAAAAGATATAATATTGCTGCCGGTAACTGTTGAACCGGCCTCCCGGTCGAATCAAGCTTTTTGCTTTTCCAGCCCTTCCACCATTTTCTGGTACTTTTCGTGTATCAGCTTTCTATCGAACTCCCAAAACTCCAGTAGCATTTTGTCCTGTTCTTCCTTGCTGAAATAATCGAGGATGGGATAGAAGAAATGCTTGTCTTCTTTTTCGATATGCGCCGGATAGAAATCGACCAGCCTTTCTAGAAGGTCGATCACGTCTTTCAAAGCTGCCGCATTACTATGCATGTAACCCTGCCTGGCCTCGACCAGCGCACCGACCATTTTGCGGGCGCTTATATGCTCCTCTATTAATTCCTCCATTATCCTCTTGTGCTCCGAGGTCAACTGCTTGCGGGCCAGGTCGCGAAAGAGGATATCCTCCTCCTTGCCGTGATGAGTCCTGTCGGCATACGTCCTGATAAAGTCGACCGCCGTTTGCAGGAACTCTACATCGATAATGTTGCTTTTGCGGGCCTGAGCTGCCTTTTCCTTCAGCAAAGCAATCATGCGTTCGATTAAGCGGTGCTCAACCATCAACGGGCCGATAGGCTTCATCTTTGCCTCTCTATCTGTATCATCTATTATTTTTGCATTTCCTCGAGGGCCTTCTTAGCCTCGAGGTCTATGCCCAGTGTGAGCGTGCTATCTTCCAGTGCAACCATAACATGCTTCAAAACGTCATCGTAATCACGCGTACGCAGGTCATGGAATACGTGGTGTGCGCCCACCCTGACGTCATCGGATTGGGGATGTTCGATCAGGGCATGCAATATGGGTTTTATCGACTTGGGCCCTATCTGTATGAGGGCCTGTGCGGCCAGCCATCGTACATCGAACATCTTATCCCTCAAAGCCGTAACCAGAGCATCGACGGCCGAAGGATCCTCGATCTCCCCCAGCGATTTGGCAGCTTCCCACCTGACCACCTGGTTCTTATCTTTGAGCGCCTCTATGAGGTATTTCACTGCAGGGTGCCCGATTTTGCCTAAGGCCTTCCTGGCTCTGACCCTGGTCCTACCGTCCTTGTTGCCCAGGTCCTTGACCAGCGCCCTGGGGTCTGTACTTGATGGCTGACTGTTTGACGTACTCATAACACATCCCTGAATATTTCATTCAATATATCGATCTTCGACTTAAATAATAATAAATTATACCTGTTAATTGTTACAAAACCATGACATTATATCGGGGCAAGTAAATTATTTATTGAGCCTCGTCAACAGCATCAGGCAATTGGGCGGAACATCCAGCGTTTTGCCTGATGCAGCCGTTGTTTTTTTCTCCGCCAGGCCGGCTTGCGAAGTATCCAGCACGACCTGCCATTTTACCCGCCTGTCAGATTCAGGCATTGTAAAGGATATTTTCCCGTTATAGGAATTCAGCACGATCATAAATGTATCGTCCTGTATGGAATTCCCCTCATCGTCGTATTCGTCCAGGGCCCCACCGTCCAGCAGCGCTCCCACGCAGTGCACCCACGGGGTATCCCAATCGGGCTCCTCCATCTCCCGCCCGTCCGGGCGCAGCCAGACGATGTCCCTGACTTCCTGTCCGCGTATGGGCCGCCCCTGGAAGAACTGACGGCGGCGGAATACCGGATGGTCGCGACGCAAACGGCACAGGTCTTTAACAAAATTTTGAAAATCCTGCTTCCCGGCGTCCAGATCCCAGCTATACCAGCTCATGCGGTTATCCTGGCAATACGCATTATTGTTACCCCCCTGGGTGCGGCTGAGCTCGTCGCCACCGCAGATCATGGGCACGCCCTGCGACAACATCAGGGCGGCCATAAAATTACGTTTCTGCCTTTCACGGAAATCGAGAATGGACGTATCGTTAGTCAACCCTTCAGCGCCGCTATTCCATGACAAATTCTCGTCCACGCCGTCCCAAATGAAGGCGCCGTTGGCTTCGTTGTGTTTCTGGTTATAGCTGACCAAGTCCTGCAGGGTAAATCCATCATGTGCAGTTATATAGTTGATGCTGGCGTAAGGCCGCCGGCCGTCATCCTGATAGAGGTCGCTGCTGCCGGTCAGACGGTAACCCAGGTTGCCGACCTGCCCCTCATCACCCCTCCAGAAACGTCGCAACGTATCCCGGTATTTTGCATTCCATTCGGTCCACAAGATGGGGAAATTGCCCACCTGGTAACCTCCTTGTCCCACATCCCAGGGTTCCGCTATCAGCTTGACCTGCGATATAACCGGGTCCTCCTGGATGATATCGAAAAATGCCGATAACCTGTCGACTTCGTGCAAATTCCTGGCCAGGGCTGAGGCCAGGTCAAACCTGAAACCGTCCACGTGCATCTCCGTCACCCAGTAGCGCAGGCTGTCCATAATCAGCTTCAATACCTGGGGATGCTGCACGTTCACGCTGTTTCCCGTGCCGGTGTAGTCCACATAGTAACGCCTGCGGTCCGGCTCGAGGCGATAGTACGTTTCGTTATCTATACCCCGATAGCTCAGGGTAGGACCAAACTGATTGCCTTCGGCTGTGTGGTTATAGACAACATCCAAGATCACTTCGATGCCCGCCCGGTGTAAGGCCTTGACCATGCGTTTAAACTCCACTACCTGTTCTCCCCTGTCTCCCGAGGAGGAATAGCGCGAGGTGGGTGAGAAATAGTTGATGCTGTAGTAACCCCAGTAGTTGCGAAGGCCCCTATCTACCAGCCCTTTATCATCGGTGAATTCGTGTACCGGCATCAATTCCACAGCGGTAATGCACAGCTGCCTGAAATAGTCCAGCATGACATCGGACGCCAGCGCAGCATAGCTGCCGCGCAGACCAGCTTCGATCTCGGGATGCAGGATGGTACAGCCCTTTACATGGGTCTCATAGATAATGCTTTTCGGCCAGGGAATGGAGGGAGGCCGTTCATTTTCCCAGTCGAAATAGGGGTCGGTCACCACGCACCTGGGCGTACCGCCACTGTCGTCTCTGCCATCCATCACCAGATCGTCAATCTTGCCGGTGTCGTAGGCAAATAGCGGGGACTTCCAATCGATCTTGCCGGAGATAGCCCTGGCATACGGGTCCAGGAGCAATTTGTTCGGATTGAAGCGCAGGCCGCTTTCCGGCTGGTAGGGGCCGTAAACCCGATACATATAGAGTTGCCCGGGCAAGAGCCCGGGCAGGTACGCATGCCAGACCTGCCCCCTTACCTCTTTAAAGGGAATACACTCGCTTTCAAGGACGGAACCCTCGTCGAACAGGCAGAGCTCGATTTTTTCGGCCTTTTCGGAATAAAGGGCAAAGTTAACCCCTCTGCCATCCCATGTAGCTCCCAGTGGAAAAGGATTGCCCGGCAATACCCCACGCGTCATCACCATATAATATAAGTATACTTAAAGTGGGGTCGGGAGGGAATATACGAAGCAACGACCGGACGGCTTAGCGGATAAGCCTCCGGCCTTTTATCTTTCTTCCAATAAAAGTAAAGTGCAGAAGACGTTTTCTTATTAAGGCGGGCATTTGGCGCAGACCGATCTGAAAAGTGTAGTGCTCAGGTAGCGGTCGCCGCGGTCGGGCAATATTACCACGATTGTGCCGTGGTCCATTTGTTTGGCAATATTCAGGGCGCCGGCTACGGCGGCCCCGCTGGACATGCCGACGAACACACCATCTCTGGTAGCCAGCAGCCGGGTGATCTCGAAGGCTTCTCCGTCCTCAACCGTGATTTTCTCGTCGAATTCTTTGGGATTATATATCTTGGGATTAATCGATTCTTTCATATTCTTGAGGCCCTGGATGGTATGTCCCTCGGTAGGCTCTACCGCTACCACCTTTACACTCGGTTTCTTTTCTTTCAGGTACCTGCCCGTGCCTATCAAAGTGCCCGACGTGCCCAGGCCTGCAACGAAAACATCGATTTCGCCGTCGGTCTGGCGGAAAATCTCGGGCCCGGTGGTCTCATAATGCGACAGCACATTGTTGGGATTGTCGAACTGGTTGGGCATGTAGTAATTCCCCGGCTCATTTTCTAGGAACTGCCAGGCCCTGCGGATGGCCCCGTCGGTCGCCTCTTTGGCCGGGGTCAGCACTACTTCCGCGCCATAGGCCTGCAGGCAAATCTGCCGTTCGGTGCTCACGCACTCAGGCATAAACAGCTTCACTTTGTAGCCCTTGGCGGAGCCGATCATAGCCAGGGCAATGCCCGTATTTCCGGAGGTAGGTTCTACGATGGTCTTGTCTTTGGTGAGCTGGCCGGACTCTTCAGCCTTGACGATCATATAATAGGCCGGCCTGTCCTTTATCGAGCCGCCCGGGTTGCAGCCCTCAAGCTTGCCGTAAATCTTCACACGGGGATTTAACCCGTCCAGCTTGGTCAGCTCCACCAGCGGGGTATTGCCAATGGCATCGAATACGCTGCTCTTTACATCTTTCATTCCGTTCATCCTTTAGTCAAAGTGCGCAACACAGATAATTATATGACAGGTTAAAACTAAAATAACAGTTTCAGGCCTTACGAGAATAGCCGCCTGGGGTTGTCAACTATCATAATATGTATCTGTTGCTCGGTAATGCCCTCCTTCTTCAAGGCCGGGATTATATTGCGGAAAATGTTGGTAAACGACCAGTTGACGAACAATTTAACGTCTTCAGCCGGAATAGAACCGCCTCTTCCAAACCCGCACGAGATGAAGTCCTGCGACAGCAGGATACGGTTGGCATAGCCTTGCTGCAGCAAGCTGATGAGGTTGGCCGTCCTCACGGAGTCAGGCAGGAAATACTCGATTCCGAACCTGTCGAAAGCAATGTTGACGCCTTTTTTCAAGACCGAGAGCTGATATTCGAGGGAGGGATTGCCGCACATATGGCCGCACTGTATCTTATCGGGATCGGCCCCCTCTGTGAGCAATACGTCCACCTGCTCGGGTCCCATGGTGCCTCCCTCGGTGTGGGTTATGATAGGCACGCCCGTCTCTTTTTGCGCCCGGGCTGCTGCTCTCAAAGAAGCCATTTCGCACTCGCCGATTTTATTCAGACCTGTGGCCACCTTGATTACACCGGCCTTCACGCCCGAGCCGCCAATGCCTTTGGTTAGCTCATGCAGATAGGTGTCGTAAAGCTCTGTAGCCATATCGCCTATCCTGGCGCGGCTGCGCTGCTTCAAATAGGCCCACTTCCCCTGTTCCTCGGTGTACATTCCTGTCGCGCAGATTATGTTAACTTGCAGCTTTTCCGAGACCTCTTTCATCACCTCGACATCACGGCCAAGGTCGTTCGGTGTGGCATCGACAATGGACCTGACGCCGAACTCCTTCACTGGCATCAGCGCCTTCAGGCAGATATTTACGATCTTTTCCCGGTTGTAGGGCCGGGAGAGCGCATCGCATTCCCAACCGGCATAGCCGGCGATGATATGCTCGTGCGCCAGGGTAATCCCAAGGTCGTCGGGCGAGATGGGGCCCAGCACCGAATTGATTTTAGCCATAGCTTCCTTCCAATAGTTGTTGAACTCGCTATTATAGCATATGTGTAGCTACTGGTCGGAGGCCTTTGGGCACAAGGGGTTCTGAAGTATCCAAGGGTTCTGTCTAAAGTACACTTTGGTGGAGATAGGGGGATTCGAACCCCCGACCTCTGCGATGCGAACGCAGCGCTCTCCCAATTGAGCTATATCCCCGAGAAGGTTTTTATACTAACAAAGGGCTCTGGATAGTGTCAAGATTTCCACACTAAAAAACTGAGCCCGCCGTTTTCATCGCCGGCACTCTAAGCCGGACGATAAAACAGCGGGCAATAAGTCTTCTTAAATTCCAATTACGATGCTTCAGCGCCTGCGCTGCGGCTTGCGTTTGCCGATGAACCGGCCGTCAGACCTGCCGCCGCCCCTGCTGTCAGTGCGGGGCCTGGCCTCGCTGATATCCAGTGTGCGCTCCTTAAGCATTTTTCCCTTTAAGCCGGTCAGAGCCGCCTGCCCTTCCTCTTTATTGGCCATTTCCACAAAAGCAAAGCCCCTGGGCTGGCCGCTGTATTTATCTTTTATAAGGGCCACGGATGTCACTTCTCCAAAGGGGCTGAATTCCGCCTTCAGGTCTTCTTCAGTCACATCACGGGCCAGATTGCCTACAAAAATGTTCATTTGCATACCTCCAACAATTAATTAGACCAATTAATACCGTTTGCCGGTATGCCAGCTATATTCGATACGGGCCGATTGCCCGTATCGAATAAGACGAACTAGTTAGCGTGTTTTATTGGGACGGTTTTTAGCATAACAGGTCGCGCAATATACGGGCCTGTCATCACGGGGCTCGAAGGGAACTTCTGTAGCCTGTCCGCACTCAGCGCAGACGGTTGCGGTCATTTTGCGGGGTCCCCGCCTGTCACCGCCGTCCATGCGCCTGGCCTGACGGCAGGTGGGGCAGCGTTTGGGCTCGTTTGTATAGCCCTTGGACGCGAAGAACTCCTGTTCTTTGGCCGTGAACGTAAAGCTATTCGAGCACTCGGAGCATTGGATTTCTTTATCCTGGAAACTCACCTGGATAACCTCCTGTTAGTTAGTTGGTTAGAGCTACGGTCATCCAGCGTTTGAGCAAATAGCGAATATTTTAACTTAATACCCGATAACCTTAAAACTTCAACCACCAGTTTCAAGTATATAGCAAAAAAAGGGCATTGTAAAAAACAGGCCGCTTTTTCAACCTTCCGGAAGGAGGTCAGGCAGCTTCGAGGATGATCCTGGCGTCGACTGCCATCGCCCCGTCCTTATAGGCAAATACGGGGTTGAGATCGAGCTCCTTGATCTCAGGGTTCTTCTCGACAAAGTCGGATACTTTTACGATTAAATCCTCGAGGAAGGGTACATTGGCCGGCTCCTGCCCCCTGTAGCCTTTGAGGATGGGGAAGCCCTTTATCTCGGTTATCATCTCGGCGGCGTCACGCTTCTCCAGCGGCACAATGCGGAAGGAGACGTCCTTCAATACCTCGACCAGTATGCCGCCCAGGCCGAACATGATGACCGGCCCGAACTGGGCATCCTTGGTCATGCCGATGATGATCTCCAGGCCTTGCCGGGCCATCTTCTGAACCGTAACGCCGACTATCTTCGCCTTGCGGTCGTGCTTTTTGACACTGGCCAGGATCTCACTGTAAGCCTTGCCTGCCTGGGTAGCGTTCTGGATGCCCAGCTTGACTCCGCCCACATCGCTCTTATGGCTGATGTCGGGTGAAACTATCTTCATGACGACCGGGAAGCCCATTTTTGCGGCGATCTCTACCGCCTCTTTTTTGGATGTCGCCAGCCTGGTCTCGACCACCGGTATCTTGGCCGCCTTCAGTATCTCTTTCGATTCGATCTCGGTTAGCAGCGTCCTTTTCTCACGCCGGGCCGTTGCCAGAATTTCAGCTTTTGACATCTCGCTTCTCCTTGTATATGGTGGTAATTGAAAGTGTTCGATTCGTTGGAAATTTGCTACATTTTAGCCAATCTATATCCTGATTGCAAAATATCAGTGTTACATTATATCATTACTTGTTTTGATTAGGGGGTCAATCAATGGTTGCAGATAAGGCTCAAAAGGTATCTCTGCTCTGCATTGCAGGCAGCCCGCGCCGCGGCGGCAATACCGACCGCCTGCTCAACGAAGCTGTAGCGGGAGCAGCCTCTAAAGGCGCCATGGTCAAGCACGTCACGCTCAACGACCTGGAAATCGCTCCCTGTCAGCACTGCGATGGATGCATCCAGACCGGCGGCATATGCGCCATAGCGGACGATATGCAGTGGCTGCTGGCTGACCTGCGGGAATTCGACCGCTTCATACTGGCCTCGCCCGTTTTCTTCATGGGGGTTACCGCACAGGCCAAGGCCATGATCGACCGCTGCCAGGCGCTGTGGGTGATCAAATACCTTCTGAAGCTGCCCGTCGGCCTGAAAAAAGACGTGGCCCGCAAAGGAGCATTCATTTCGGTGGGCGGACGCAGCCACGACAACCTGTTTCAGGGTTCCATCACCACGGTGAAAAGCTGGTATCACGTGCTGGAAGCCGAATATATGGGCGAGATCCTGGTGAAGGGGGTTGACCATTACAACGGCATCGACGCCAACGATGCCGCCCTCAAGCAGGCATTCGCCCTTGGGCAGCAGATCGTAAGCTAATTACAGTCCAAAAGGAGGACCCAATGGATTTTTATTTGAGTGAAGAACAAAAAATGTTCCAGTCCATGGTGCGCGATTTCGCTAACAACGTAGTCAAGCCTGAAGCGAACAAAATCGACGAGGAAGGGAAATTCCCGGCTGAGATATTTAAAAAAGCCGCCGAGTTGGGGATTTTCGGCATCACCATCGATGAGAAATACGGCGGCAGCGGCGGAGACTACCTCTCCATGACCGTGTGCTGTGAAGAGCTTTCCCGGGCATCGGCGGCCATGGGCACCATCTTCCTGGCCGATCTCTCGCTGGCCTGCTACCCGATTTATAAGTTCGGCAATGAAGAGCAGAAGAAGAAATTTGTGACTCCTATTGCCAGGGGAGAGAAGCTTTGCTGCTTTGCACTGACCGAGCCGGGCGCAGGCAGCGACGCCGCCGCCGTGCAAACCACGGCAACACGCCAGGGCGACCATTTCATCCTTAACGGAAACAAGATTTTTATAACCAATGGCGACGAAGCTGAGGTCATAGTCGTTTTTGCCACCGAGGACAGGGCCAAAGGCCATAAGGGCATCTCGGCTTTCATAGTTGAGAAAGGAACGCCCGGCTATTCGGTCGGCAAGCTGGAAAACAAGATGGGCATACACGGCTCCTCTACGGCCGAGCTGGTCTTCGAAAACTGCAAAATACCTGCTGCCAATCTTTTAGGCGAACCGGGCAAAGGGATAAGGTATGCTATGGAATCCATCGATTCCAGCCGCGTCACGGTGGCCGCGCAGGCGCTGGGCATCGCCCAGGCCGCCTTCGATGATGCGCTGGCCTACTCCCAGACCCGCATCCAGTTCGGCAAGCCGCTCTGCCAGCACCAGGCCATCCAGTGGATGCTGGCCGATATGGCCACGCAGATAGATGCCGCCCGTATGATGGTATACCGCGCCGCCTGGCTTAAGGACAAGGGAGTGCATTTCATGAAGGAAGCCGCCATGGCCAAGCTCTTCGCCGGTGAGGTTTCCTCCTTCGTGACCAATAAGGCCTTGCAGATACACGGCGGCTACGGCTATTGCCGGGATTACCCCGTGGAACGCTACCTGCGCGACGCCAAGATAACCGAGATTTACGAAGGGACTTCCGAGATGCAGCGTATGACCATTGCCAGGGCGCTGACCAGCCAGTAAATCTTATACTGCCCGTTACTTCCTGGCTGCGCCGCACAGGTCGCTTATCTTACTGATGCCTTCGGCAGCCATGAACCGGCGGATATCTTCGATGATATTGAGGGCTGACTGCGGATCGGTAAAGGTGGCCGTGCCCACTTCAACCGCCTTCGCCCCGGCCATGATGAATTCCAGGGCATGGCGGCCGCTGGTGATGCCGCCGCAGCCAATCACAGGTATGCCGACGCAGCCCACCACCCCGTAAACCATCTGCAGTGCTACCGGCCTGATGGCGGGCCCCGACAGACCTCCCGTTAAGTTGCCGAGCATCAGCTCGCGCCTGTCGACATCGATGGCCATGCCGCTGAGGGTATTGATCAGCGATACGGCGTCGGCGCCCGCCTTCTCCACGGCCACAGCAATAACTGTTATATCGGTGACATTGGGGCTCAACTTTACTATGACGGGAAGAGAGGTGGCCGCTTTAACCGCCTTCGTCACCTCGGCAGCCACGGCAGGGTCGGTGCCGAACTGCATACCGCCGCATTTTACATTGGGGCAACTGATGTTGACCTCGATTCCGCTTATCCCCTTTACCCCTTCCAGCCTCGAGGCTACTTTAGCATACTCTTCGACGGTATCCCCGGCGATATTGACTATAACAGGCACGCTCCAGCCGGCCCACTGGGGCGCCTGTTCCTTGATCAGGGCCTCGACCCCGATGTTCTGCAGCCCCACCGAGTTCAAAATGCCGGCCGTTACTTCGATTATCCGGGGCTGTGCGTTGCCGTCGCGCGGCTCAAGCGTGGTACCCTTGCAGATAATGGCGCCCAGCTTCTGTATATCCACCAGGTCGCCGTATTCATCTCCGTATCCGAAAGTGCCGGAGGCCGTCATCACGGGATTGATCAGCCTCAGTCCCGGGGCTATCTGCACGCTGAGATCGATATCCGTCATATCCTGGTTTCCGGCTTCCTTTTAGTTACGGATCTAATTTTTCCATCCATGGTCAAACGTTTATCGAGGCGGTCATCGATCTTAAGGGTAGTGACCACGCGCGGCGCCCCCTTGAGGAAGGGAACGTTGTGCATTTCACGCGTAGCTTCCAGTATCTCATCCAGCGGGCCCTGCAATATCGTTCCCATGGGTGTGAGGCGGTAGCTTATCTTTTTCCTCTTTTCGAGAACATCGATGCAGGCCGCCACAAATTCGCTGACGCCGGCGCTGCCGGTCCCGATGGGGACCACCGATATCTCGGCCACGACTATTCTCTCTTTCATACTGCCGCCCTTGTTATTTGCTGCTTATAGTATATACGAGTGGAGGCATAAATTACAGGTATGCTGCAGACACGCATGCAGGCCAAATGTGATAAAATTTTTAGCGTACCCGTTTCAATTATGGCTATAGAAGACAGCAAAACTTACCGTATCCGCGATATGAGGGATGAAGATATCAGCCAGGTGCTGCAAATCGACCTGGATGCCTTCCCCACGCAGTGGCCTCATCCCACCTTTACCTCATATCACCACGAGCTGCGCAACAAGCTGGCGCACTACATAGTAATTTATAGAGCCAACGAACCTCAGCCGCCCGCCGTGGAGAAACCGCCGGCCGAAGGCTCACCGCGGGCTCTGTCATTTATCAGGAGACTATTTAATCACGGGGGATTTTTCGGACTGGGAAAACCTTCCCAACCCACGGAATACCTGGCGGGCATGGCGGGCATCTGGATGATGGTAGATGAGGCGCACATGGTTACCATAGCAGTGCGGAAGGCACATAAAAATCAGGGGCTGGGAGAGTGGCTGCTGATTTCCGTCATCGAACTGGCTATGCGGCTGAACGCCAGGGTGGTTACGCTGGAGGTCAGGGTATCCAATACCATCGCACAAAAGCTCTATGAAAAATACGGGTTTACCAAAGCGGGCACGCGTAAAAAGTATTATTCCGATAACGGGGAAGACGCGCTTATAATGACTACGGGCGACCTTACTTCCCCTGAGTACCGGTTGAAGTTAGAGCAGCTCGCACAGTCGCACCGCGGGCGCTACAGCTACTGCTACAGCGGGACATGATTTAACCAACGGAGGAGATAACATGGGAGAAATGAAAAGCGCATGGCAGATCGCCATGGAGAAAGCTGACAAACTGGGCAAGGTCAGCCCTGATGAGCTAAACAGCATAAAATACGTGCCGGAGGGCAATAAAATAGCTTCACAGTACCTCTTGGACGCCAAGAGCAACCTGGCTGCGGAGCTGGCGAAATTCCCGACCGAGGACACCGCTAAATTTGTAAGAAAAGGCATCGAGGAGATACTGCTGCGCAATATTACGCTGCCTCATAACGATGAAGATACGCGCAGGACCAAGAGGTCCATGGACGGCCTGCGCATTATTAAGGACAACAAGAAACAACTCGAATCGGTCTTCGGCCTGATCAACAACCTGGTCAACCAGTACAACATGGCGCTGCAGCAGACCTATGCCGAGTTCAAGAAAAAGGCCGAGACCATGGTTCAACAGTCAGCCGGCGCCATACGGGGGCAGAGGGGAGACCAGATGTCGTTAGAACAGAAGCTGCAGATTCAGTTGCAGGAGGAATGGCGGCAGATACACACAGAGCTGGATTCCCAGTATGAAAAAGCCCTGGACGAGCATAAACATAAAATCAAGGAGACCGCCTGACGAGGCCCTGATTAATCGTGATAGCCCCTGGGTTTCCACCAGGGATAGAAAGCGGGCATATCCCGGCTGACTTTCATGGGGAACTTGGGTGGCCTCTTTTCCAAGAACGACATCACGCCTTCATGCGCGTCGGGCTGGCCGTACATCCAGTTAAGGTATTTCGATTCCAGAATATGCGCCTCCATGGGATGGTCGGCGCCCAGCATCTTCCACATCATCTGCCTGCAAAGCGCGACCGCAATGGAAGACGCTTTAGCGGTAATTTCAAGGGCAATCTCTCTGGCATGCTGGACCAGGTTCTCCGGTTCCACCAGTTCCGTAACCAGCCCCTTTTCAAAAGCCTCCTGAGCGGTAAAGATGCGGCCGCTGTAGACCCATTCCGAGGCGACGCCCATACCCACCAGGCGCGGCAGGAACCAGGTCGCACAGGCATCGAGGCCTATCCCCCTCCTGGCAAATACGAACCCCATTTTGGCATTCCTGGATGCGATGCGGATATCCATGGGCAGCGTCAGCGTTGCGCCGAACCCCACGGCGGCGCCGTTGATGGCGGCAATGACGGGTTTCTTCATATCGTAGATTCGCAAAGCGACCATGCCGCCTTCGTCCCGGTGAGATACTTTCCCGGCCTTGCCCGTGAACCTGTTCAAAAATGACCCGGCATCAACTGCGGCTGATAAATCGGCGCCGGCGCAAAATGCCTTGCCGGCCCCCGTGACGATCAATGCTTTTACATCATCGTCTCGATCGGCATTATCGAAAGCGGTGATAAGCTCGGCGCAGGATTCCGCCGTCTGTGCGTTCAAATGGTCGGGCCGGTTAAGCGTAAGCACAAGGACCCGGTCCGCGACCTCGTACTTTAAATATTTATAGTCCACAACCTGCTCCCCTGCAGCATCGGGATACCTACCGTCAGTCAACTAATTCCAGCGTGTGTCCTGTCTCTTTCCAGGTTTGCATGCGGGTGGCGGCATAATCCAACGTACCGGTGGCCCCGAAGATTATGTAGCGGCTGCCCTTCTGGAATCCGAAAGCATAGAATTCATACGGCGGAGAAGCAGCCGACCTGGAATCATATACATATTCGAAGGCGGGAGTCACCCCATCGGCCAGCGTGGTGGTATTATCGGAGGATACCAGCTTGGGATTGGCCCTTCCCCCGGCTACACGTATGGCACTTTTGGCAGCTTCCGCCATAACATCGTCTGTAGTTACGCCATAGGACCCTGTGACAATGATCATGATGGTATCCGCCTTGTTGCTGCTGGCAGAGGCAACCGCCACAAAGGTGGCGCTGCTCACCGGCAATTGCTTGGTTGCGTAGCTGGTGGGATACTTAAGCACAAAGTTATAATTATCGTTTTTATACTGGTAATACTCCCAGGGGGGAGGGGGAACCGCTTTTCTAGCAGGCCCGCCGCCGGTGTCAGTAGTGGGTGCGGGGGCCGGCTTTATTAGCATGGTGACCTTTACAACCTGTGGCGATCCCTGGGCTCCAACGCCCTCTATGGTTATATCACCCGTATAGGTGCCCGCCGCTAAAGAAGAGGGGGAAATATATACCTTAAAGGTATTCATGGTACCCCTCTCCAATTCACCGCTGGTATCCTCCATCCACATCCACGGCTGAGATTCCGACGCCGCCCAGATCATTACCCCCCCGCCGTCATTATGCACATTGATACTCTCGGTACGTGTATTGGAATCACCTGCTGTGAATTGCTGCAAGATGGTTGGGGTATCAACGGTTAATAGCGGTGTCGTATCCTCCGGTTTTTGAGCAACGGGCTCGGGCTCGGCGGCCGGGGCTTCGCATGCGGCAACTGCAACCATGCTCAAAATGAGGAAGGAAAATAAAATAGTCTTTAACAGCGAACAAGGGCGTTTCATCATAAATATTTTCACTACCTGACTTATACTATTATACCAATTGAAACGTCGAATACATCAATAAGGTTGATGGCAGAGTAATTTAGTGCCCCCAAGGGAATTCGAATCCATGTGTCCAGCAGCCAGCTACTCAACCTCCTATATTGGTTTACCTATTATGAGAAAATAAATCGAGGAAACAATCAACGACAATAAAGGCAGACACATAACTACAGCCAGGATTGTTAAAACTACTAACTTCCATCCATGCAGTTTCTTTTTGAGGATTATGCCTATAATGCAAATTGCCAAACCTGTGGTAAAGATAATTAAACCGATTAAATCTGTATCTATTCCCCAGAGTCCATAAAAAAGAGGAGTAAGAAGGAAAAGGACTAACCCAATTGCCATTATGAAAAAGGAAGCTGTTATTAACTTGCCAAATCTCTCTATTAATCCCTTCATCTTTCCTTTTTCCCCACTTTTCTAATCAAAGCTGTCCAGTTTCAGCGGTTCAGTCCATGTTATACCAGGTCATTCAGCTTTCAGGATAGTATGAAGTTCTATAAGTCTCCTTTATCTTAAACATGGTTATGCTAATTTAACTTTCCTTTCTTTTACCCATCATTTCTCTAACCCAATTTCAATATATAATAACCATGAATTCTAGATATCTAGATTTAATTCATATGTGGGAAAATAAAGACTGGAGTAATTGCATTACCAGATATACATTCTTGTAGAGTCTGAAGAGCTTTTATACCTTGCCTTTTTTCCTCTTAGTCTCTTTTGCTATTAAGCGTTCCAATTCATTATTTAGGTTCATTGCTTCCCAGCTTGCTCCACGTCTATCCAAGATGCTATAAATATAGTATGCCATTTGAAAGTCATAAATCTCACCCTGTTTCAGTATTTTTTTTGCTTCTTCCTTCGCCCAATTCTCTTCTTCCTGCTTCTGTGTCTTTTCTAGTTCCTCTTGTTGCTTTTCTATCTCAATGTATTCCTTTGTAGCGGACAAGCTTCGCCAAACTCCAACGATAGCGACTATTCCACCTATCCCCATGATAAACCAACCTACTATAGGACCAATAAAGTAACCTGCGACTACGGAACCGCCTCCAACGAGAATGGAAACGATAATGCCCAGAGGCCGCAACGCATTGCTCTTTTTAATACAAGCATCAATAATCTTGAAAGTTAGCCACCAAATTCCAGCAAACGGCAATAGGAGTAAAAAGCCTATTAGCCTATTCAAGATTTCACCTCATCCCTCTATTCTATCTTTGTTCAGCTATTCTGTGCTCTTTGGCTAGGATATAAATCTAAATAAGACTTCTTGACATTATAGCTTTAAGATTTATTTATCTTTGCAGTTTTTTCTTACCTTGGGTGTGGTATATAAATGCTACTATCCCTACAATTGGGGCAAGAAAAACCAATATCCAAGCCAAGTATGCAAGTATCCAGCTTGCATTTTTTAAGGTGTTCAGGTGTTGTTTTGTTAAATTCTTATTAAATACCTGGTGCCTCTCCTGTAAATCGTATATTTCCTTGGGGCCCAATTTATTTATTTTTCCGATTATCAAGGAACTTTTTCAACATTAATATTGTGTCATATGTGGCTTTTTTTGCAGAAATATATGAACCCCATTCATACACACTTTCAAGATACATTGTAGCATTCTGGTGAAGGGCAGCTATGAATTCTTGTAGAGCAAAAATCCCAGCTTGATTAGGTTTACATTCAATACGCGATGCAAATTCTAGAGTTAAAAATCTAGATAACATAGCGAATCTAAACATGTCATAAGGAACATATATATGACGTGTAGATAGCAAAATTCTAATTTCGGAATCCTTTGAATATTTGTGGAATAAGTCTAAAGCATCTTCGAATTGTTTGACCCGATTATTTTTTAATGTTTCGAAAGAATCATCAGATTTAACAAATTTCGGCATATCTCTAAGACTAACCCAACGTTCATATATTAATTCCTGAGTAATACACTTGAAAATAACTTCATTATAAGAATGCATATTATTCCAAATATCGGTATTACCTCTTTCCAGTAAATATTGTTTTGCTGTGGTAATTTCACGTAGCCAAATAGTCTCAGGGGATGATGCGTATTGATCAATAATATGGTAATTATGATTAAAGTTTAACCAAGCCAATCCAAATAGTTCTAAATTTAAAGCAAGTACTTCTTTCGTAAAAAGTTTCATATCAACATCATGGAGATTACTATCAATAACACCCAGAGTAATGCTTGCCTCTACAAAATAGTCCAATGCAGATGCATCATCAATTGGACCAGTACTAAATATTTGAGTTTCATAATACTCTTTACATATATCTGCTGGACTAAGCTTCCATTTAGATGATTTAGATTTCATGGATATTAATCTCCGTACTGTCCACTAAATTAGATAAAGACTAATTCATCTTTGCTTTTTTCGTTGGGAAGGAGGAGATTTCTTGTATGTCGAGAATTGACCAATTCAATTAAACTCTGTACATTTTTGTCTTTCTGGGCTTTATTGTAATAGGCTTCATATATAAAAGCACCCAATGCCATTTTATTACCTTTACTATCTTTGTCAGGTTCCAGACTAACATCTTTACGTGCTCTAACCAAAGCCTCTCCTATGAAGTCATAGAATTCTACTACAGGAATGATTTCGCCAAATGGATTTAGTAGTCGAAAATCTGTTATTAACCCCTTTTTTAATAAAGCTAAAAACTCAATGTATTTTGCATTTATTGGGTCTGGGTCTTCAACAAAAAAAGAGTCTATTATCCCATAAGATTCCATTAGCCAATAAGCAATTTCTTTTGTCATCATATCTACCCGAATTAATTCTTCACCCCAAACAAAATGAGCATATTTAATCCTACCTGATACAGTAGGAAGGTCACTTGTGGGTTGTACAATGGCATTGGGTCGCAAATCTTTTATAGATTTATGAAAGTTTTCTATTATTTCGCTGGCTTCAAGTGGTTTCATGATTATACTACTACATCAAATCAATTCACCTTTTGCTTCCCGCCCTTGTTCCATATTTTCCCCATATATCGTTAATATCAACATTAGGAAGCACATTTTCTAATTTCCGTAAAGCTTCTTGACTATAACGTTTAAAAGTCAATGTATTAATTTGGAATTCTTTATAGCAATTAGGGTCATCCTGCAATTTTAAATATCGTGCTAAGGCTCTTGTTTTAGGCTCAGTTATTCCAAGATGTATTGCAATTTTTCGCATAGACAAATTGAACCTGTCTAATTGATTTGTTTCCTTTATTAGTGTCGCATTTTCATAATCTGGCTCTCCTTCTTTTACAACTCTTACAGGAGCTGCCTTCAGATTTCGTGTAAAACGAATTGACACTGAGGTACCTTGCCCTTGGTAATCTATATGTAAATTCCCGATATTTGGGAAAATAGTCTGCCAGGTATCACCCGTTTTAATTTGATGAACAACTTTGTTTATTTCTTTGACAGTGGGTAAATTTCTATTACCCAATAAATTAGATTCAAGGATCATAAGATGTCGAAGTATTCCACTTGCCTCTGCTTCTCTATGATGACCAATGCTAAGCAGTTCTTTTACCTGAGAAAATTCGCTATCTATAAAAGCAATCATATCTTTTGGAGGATTTGTTGAAATTGGTAATATTCTCTTGGGCATGTAGTCGGCCAAACGCTTATCAAATGCAGAATTTAATACTTGATCAAAAAGAGTTATTGAAGTTTGGGTATGTAAATACAATGCTTGTTCAGTTAAATCGAGTAAATAATGTGTGGAGCAATCACGCAGGTCATTTAAAATGTTTAGTGTCGTAGCATCATCGTCATTTAATATATTTAAATCACTCTTTGCTATTCCAAGGCATTTATCAAATTTATAAGTAAAATTATCATCGCTATCAAAAACGCTCCCTCGATGTTCATATATTGCTGCTTTTAATAGCATTTCAAATGAATGCTGTAACAGTATTAATACCGCATCACTTCTACACGTTTCAGAGGGACGATTAAACAATTCTATTGCCAGCAAAGCCGAATTAACTGCTCTTTGCACAAATCGTCTTGTTTCACGTCTAAACCTTGCCACAACAGCCTCACTTTGTAGGCCGTATTCTATCGCATCTGTTTAACCATTACAATGAGCTTATATAAATAATAACTAAAGGCTGAAAACTTATTCTAAATGCCACTTCTTATGGAGGAGCTCTATGGTCGTCTTTGGCTAGGATATAAATCTAAATAAAACTGCTTGACATTAGCTTTAAGATATCTAATATTTGATCTTAAATAAGATATCTAGCTTGCTGCCTCTTCGTAGATATAATGGGTCATAGAATAATAATTCCCTTTGAAATCTCAAAAAGTTAAGCTGTTTTGTTAAGCAAAGTGTACGATGGAGGTGTAGCTAGATGAAAATTCAAAAAGTTAAGCAAAATCAAAAAAATGCCAATAAGTCTAAAAAACATTACATTCAGGTTGAATCTGATTTTAGTGGTGCCCCCAAGGGAATTCGAATCCCTGTGTCCAGCAGCCAGCTACTCAACCTCCTATATTGGTTTACCTATTATGAGAAAATAAATCGAGGAAACAATCAACGACAATAAAGGCAGACACATAACTACAGCCAGGATTGTTAAAACTACTAACTTCCATCCATGCAGTTTCTTTTTGAGGATTATGCCTATAATGCAAATTGCCAAACC
>PLME01000014.1 GCA_003142375.1 Dehalococcoidia bacterium
TGCTTCCTTCCGGACCTGACGGGATTCATAGCCCTCCGCCGCGCAAGACCCAACCTTCAACGCCACTTAACCATTGCAGTATTGAAAAACAAAACCTCGAGCCGGGATTCAACCCCGCTAAAGCGGATCTCGGGTACAGGGCACCGCTAGTTCCCCGTTTAGCACGACCCAATTCAAATACTACTACGCAGAATGTGACTTTTCAAGGCTAGACTCCCCATCCCAACCTGCTCACCAGGAATTCCGGCAAACCCGCGGCCTCCATTTTATCCTGGGTTAAACCGATCTCATAGGATACCCTGTGATGGTGTATTATCCCATCCTCGGAATTGTAGATAACATAGGCGGCCCGGGGATCGCGGTCCCGCGGTTGCCCCACTCCACCCGGATTGATGATCAGCCTCTTGCCGGCCGGCATCAATATATCACCATCGGTCAAATAGCTCTCCTTGACCGTGGAATCCTCCTGCTCAAATAGAAACGGCACATGGGTATGCCCTACCAGGCAATACGGTGTGTCGAAATAGCCGAAATTATCGGCCGCTGTGAAGGCGTGCGCTATATACTCCCAAACCGGCATACGCGGGCTGCCGTGCACCAGCGTAAAATCATCCTGCACCAATTTTTCAGGCAGCGCCAGCAGGTAGTCCCGGTCATCCTCGCTCAACTGTCCCGCCGTCCAGCGGTTGGCGCGGGCGGCCTCGGAGTTGAAATCCCCTATATCGATCTTACCTACTGCCGCCTGGTCGTGATTACCGCTGACACACAGCGGGTCCAACCCCATCAAGAGCTTAATGCAGGCCGACGGGTCCGGCCCATATCCCACGACATCTCCCAGGCACCATACACGTTCGAAGCCGCCGTAGTTCTTCGCATCATCCAGCACCGACTGAAAAGCTTCGAGGTTGCTGTGTATATCCGCAATAATCAGGTACTTCACGGAAGGTGGATTATATCACAAAAGCAGCCGCACGCCATTGGTCTTATACGCTTTGACTGGTACGGGCCCTGATGTTAACATTAGTCCCTTACAGGAGGGGATGATGTATTACTTCGCCTATGCTTCCAACATGAACCGCAAGCAAATGAAAGAGCACTGCCCTGAGGCGGTAGCTAAAGTAGTGGCCACGCTCCCCAACTTCAAACTCATCTTCAGCGGGTTTTCCCGTGGACGCAAGGGCGCCGAAGCCACCATCAGGGGCTCCAAAGGCGACAAGGTCATAGGCGCTGTATATGAAATTAGCGAGGCCGGACTGCGTAAGCTGGACAAGTGGGAGGAGTACCCCGTCAATTATAAACACCTCAACGTAAGGGTCTTTACCGACGGCGGCGACGTTTACGATGCCATAACGTATATAAAGGCTGCACAGCAGGAAGAGGGCAGAGCCTCACCCGAGTATCTGGCCGTTATACAACAGGGCTACCGGGACTGGGGTATTATTTAGTCTTCCCCTAGTTGCTCTCAGCTATATCTATCTCGTTGATGGTATCGCCCTTGAAGGTCGGGTTTTGAGTTGGGTCACGCGGCGTCAGCTTGTTCACGACATCCATGCCCTGTGTAACCTGGCCGAATACGCTATATTTCCCATCCAGCGCCGGCTGCGGCTGATAGCATATAAAGAACTGGCTTCCGTTGCTATTGGGGAGGCTCGAATGCGCCATGGAAAGGGTCCCTGTAATGTGCTTCCGCGCGCTGATTTCGTTCTGGAACTGGTAACCTGGCCCACCTGTGCCAGTGCCGGTGGGGTCTCCACCCTGCGCCATAAAGCCCGGGAGAACGCGGTGAAAAGTGCATCCGTTGAAATAGCCCTTGCGCGCCAGGGAGACAAAGCTGTTCACCGTGACAGGCGCATCAGTGGCATAAAGTTCACAAACTATGTCGCCTTTGACGGTCTTGATCGTGGCCGTATACTTCTTATTCAAATCGATAACCATCGGGATGGGTGAGTTATAACTCTTGGCATTTTGTGATCCCATTTTAAATACTCCTGTCAGATATAAAGTCAGGGTTAACCCGGCCAGGCAGACCAGGGTTAGCAGGATTATCCCAACTTTATTCCTGTACCATTTATTTTGTCCCTGCCCTTGTTTTTGGCGCTTGGCTTTTTTTGTTTTGGCTTTGGTCATTTCAGACGACTTTTCCTTCCATTCTTTATTTGGGTTACTTATCTATTAAAACGGAGTGCTGTTGCGTCACAGCACTCCTTAGAATTTAAGTCAATTGATTAGGATGTAACTTAAAAGCTGCCAAAGACCGAGTTGTAGCCCAGGACCATTCTTAACACCATGTACAAAAGAAACATCAGCCCTCCCGTAAACAGGAGAAGGCATAATGTTCTCCAGAAAAGACCCCAGGCCAGTGCCCAGGTAGGTTTTATGTCAACCTGTCTCTCCGACTGCACGGGAGGAGGCAAATTCGCCGTCATCATAGGCTGAACCACGGGCGCAGCAATGCCAGTTACGACCGGCACATGCGGTCGGCCGGACGTACCCAGATTTGCTCCACATGATACGCAGAATTGCTGGTTAGCAGCGTTCTGAGAACCGCAGTTGGGGCATGTAACCATTTGCTGCATATATCACCGCCTGATTATTTACTTTCTTGCATTATATACATCGCTTGGATGTATATCAAGACCCGATCAAATTATTTTCGTGCCGTGAAATATACCTGTGTTATAATCACGCCATGCTTGTATCTGATTTGGGAGAATTCGGGCTAATAGACTGCATTACCAGGCTCATCGATAAAAAGAGCATAAAAAGAGCAGGCCCCTGGCAGGACCTGCTGGTCCCCGCAGGCGACGATGCCGCGGCCTGGAAATCCCGAAACGGCATAGAGCTGATCACAACCGACATACTCGTCGAGGATATCCATTTCGACTTCTCTTATACAAGCTGGCAGGACCTGGGCTGGAAATCAATAGCCATCAATATCAGCGACATATATGCTATGGGCGGCAGGCCGCAATACGCACTGGTCTCCCTGGCTCTGCCGGGAGCACATCTGGTTAGCGATGTGCTGGCCATGTACGAAGGAATAATAAAAATATGCAACAAATACGGTATCGTACTGGCCGGAGGCAATATCTCAGCCTCGGAAAAGGTGGTTGTCAACGTGACCCTGACCGGCATGGCGGGTAAGGATATCATGACCCGTTCCGCCGCCCGGCCGGGTGATCTGATCGCTGTGTTCGGGCACCCGGGCCTCTCTACAGCAGGTTGGAAAGCCCTCATCGGCCATAAGAAAATAGACGAAGCCGATATGAAGATAATGCGCAGAGCTCACGTGCATCCCGCCCCGGGACTGGATTCCGGCCCTAGGCTGGCAGCCTGCGGAGTGAGGGCCGCCATCGATACCAGCGACGGACTGCTCTCGGACCTCGAACATATGTGCGAGGCCAGTCGCACCGGTGCCGTAATCTACGCGCAAAACCTGCCGGTGCACCGTCTCTTAAAAAAGTATTTTAAGCAGGAATTCCTGGAAATAGCTCTGACCGGCGGCGAGGATTATCAACTGCTTTTCACGGCCGGACCTGAAACCATGGATGCAATAACCAAGACGATGAAGCCGGCTCCGACCGTTATCGGGGAGATAATCTCCGGCCAACCGGGCAAGATAACCGTCATGGATGCCAAGGGCAACACATTTGCCTTCAATTGCAAAGGATGGGACCATTACCAGAGAGCGTCCTGTCATGAGTAGTTTCACCCTGGTCACCCGCAACCCCGAAGAGACGCGCAAGCTAGGCACAATCATCGGCAGGCTGGCACAGGGCGGCGACATCTTTCTACTGAGCGGCAACCTGGGCGCCGGCAAAACCTGCCTTATTCAGGGCATCGCCTTCGGACTGGGAGTAAAAGAATACGCCTGCAGCCCGTCCTTTATGATCGCCCGTGAGTACCACGGCCACCTTGCCCTTTACCACCTCGACCTTTACAGGCTGGACCATATCGAGGAGATATTCGACCTCGGTCTCGATGAGTATTTCAGGGAAGATGCGGTATGCGCCATCGAATGGGCCGAGAAGGGCAGCGACGCGCTGCCCGGAGACAACCTCGTCATCGAGCTTGCATGTGTGGGAGAAGACAGCCGCAGGATAAGTTTTATTCCGCGCGGACCGCGCTATACCGATCTGGTCAAGCATTTGAAGGATAAGCTTAAGCAGGATAAAGAGGAAAAATGGAACTTTCAATAGATACGTCCACCGGTTGGGGTGGGCTGGCCCTATCCCAGGAAGGCCGGCTCATAGCCGAGCTCACCTGGAAGCCGGGCCAGAACCATACGTCCGAAATGTTCCCCAATATCGACCGGCTGCTGGCGACGGCCAAAGCCGACATTCATAATATGGCCGCTATCTTCGTGGCCAGGGGGCCGGGGAGCTACAACGGCCTTCGTGCCGGCATCAGCGCCGCCAAGGGACTGGCTTTTTCACTGTCAATACCACTGGTGGGTGTGAGCACCCTGGAGATCGAGGCTTATCCCTTTGCTTTCACCGGTCTGCCCATCTGCCCCCTTCAGGACGCCGGGCGGGGAGAGATCGCCTCCGCCCTCTACAGCCTCAACGGGAATTGGAAATGCCTGAAGGAGCCATACCTGACGACGGTTGAATCATTATGTAAAGAGACAGTGGTAAAGACGGTTTTCTGCGGAGAGATCCCTCTCGTGGCCGCTGATATAATCAAGTCAACTCTGGGTCCAAAGGCTGTCGTGCCGGAATGGCAGGAACGTATGCGCCGTCCGGGCTGCCTTGCCGCACTGGGTTGGCTGAGACTCTCTTCAGGGCAGAAAGACAACCTGGCAACCCTGCAACCGATTTATCTGAGACAGCCGCCCATCACCAAGAGCAAAAAGAAATATTAGGGCTAAACTGCCTTGCCCGTAAAAAATTGAAGCAGCGCCGTTATGAATGGGCCGAAATTGGCGACAAGCCAGTTTAAGACGTGCGAGGATGCCAGGACGCTGTTGAGCCAGCTTAGTATCGGATAGATATTGAGAAGTTTTACCAGTAATACCAGTCCCAGGGCACAGTCGATCAGCCCGAATATCCCTCCCAGCAGGCTCCATATAAAGCCGCCGTCCCAGACCTTGGCAATAAAATAGCGCGGAATCCAGAAAATCAGGAACATCACCAGCAAGATCAGGCCCATCGTCAGCAGAAAGGCCAGGAAATTACGCCAGGTAACTATGCCGATGAAGTACAGCCATCCCGTAACATAGCCGATAAATAGTCCCGTCAGCAGCAGGGCTATAATAAAGGCCGCCAGGCCGAAAAATTCCCTGACCGCCCCCTGCCGCAAGCCCCCGATAAGGCTGAAGACCAGTATGAGCGACACTATAATATCTGTGATTACACCGAAAGCCGATGGTATATCCATATCCGTTACATCCGGTTAGAGGTTCCCGATATTCTATCCGATTAGCTGGATGTTAACAACGGCAGGCGGCCGTATCTGCAACAAACCTCACCGGTGGAAAAATATACGCTTTGCAGATAAAATTAATACCCGCGAAGCAATTAAATAGAAAACGGAGTCGAAATGGAAAGAACTCTTATACTGGTGAAACCTGACGGCGTGCAGCGCTGCCTATCCGGCGAGATCATAGCGCGTCTCGAGCGGCGCGGGCTGAAAATCATTGCCCTGAAGATGCTCTGGATGGACAGGGCGCTGGCTGAAAAGCACTATGCAGTGCACAAAGAGAAACCGTTTTTCAACGACCTGGTGAAGTTCATCACATCCGGTCCTATCATCGCTGCAGTGCTTGAAGGGGAGAAGGCTGTGGAGGCCACCCGGCAGACTATGGGCGCCACCGACCCCAAGAAGGCAGCCCCGGGAACGATCCGGGCCGACCTGGGCATTAATATGGAGCACAACATGGTCCACGGGTCAGACTCTCCCGAGAATGCCGAAAAGGAGATAAGCATTTTCTTCAAACCGGAGGAGATTCTTAAATATAGCCGGGATGTCGACAGGTGGCTTACTGGATCCTGAGCAGCCTGGGGGCTTTTTCGTAGACGCTTTCCAGGCAGTAAAAATCGCGCACTTCTTTAGAGAAGATGTGTATCACCACTCCGAGATAATCCAGCAATATCCAGCCTGAATCCGAGTCGCCTTCACTGCGGTAAGGGACTACCAAGGATTTCTTAAGGGTATCCATGATTTCCTGATGGATGGCATCCACCTGGCGATCCGTTTCACCGCTGCAAATTACAATATAGTCAGTATACGAACAGGTTTGCCGGGTGTCGAGTAACGCTATATCTTCGGCCTGCTTGTCGGAGGCCAGTTCAACTGCCCGGCGGGCGATTTCTATAGGCTCCAGGTCTATCTCCTTTGCTGCATATCCCCCATGAGTACTTTCAAATTTATTATAGCATAATAATTGAAGCGCAAATATGATCGGTCGAACAATAGTTCGGGAACTTTATTTTCAGGGTTATTCCGTGTCTCCTGCGCCTGATAACCGCATGCGCATGGGTTTTAGAGACTGTCATTTTGACATTCTTGGTATTTCTGTCATAATTTAAGTAGGTACACATAAACGACCAACAAGATTCGAGGCCGGCAGTTGGACGAAAACCCGGCTGGGTATATTGTTAATTTAATAGAATAAAATTACCCCCGGAGGATAGAAATGGCACAGCAAATTAAAGCCGATAAAGACTATACGCTTATAACATCGCTACTTCAGGTAGCAGATATTTTTGTCAAAATCAGGGAAAGGGAGTTGCTGCCCCAGAACCTTTCAGCCACCTCTGCAGCAATATTATTCCTGGTCGATGCCATGGGCAAAGACGTTACACCGGCCAAGATTTCAAGGATGCTTCTTAGAGAACCCCACTCCATATCGGGCATACTTATGAGGATGGAGAAACAGGGCCTTATAAAAAGGGCCAAAAATATGGAAAGGAAAAACCTCATCAGGGTCACCCTGACTTCCAAAGGGGAGAACGCACTCAAGCAGGCCATGAAGAAAGAGGGAGTCAAGCATGTCCTGGCCAAGCTCACCGAAGAGCAGCGCAGGCAGCTCAAGCAGTCGCTTACCGCTCTGAAAGATGCGGGAATGAAGGAGCTGAACCTGAGTCCCAAGGCACTTCCCTGGCCGTGATCGCAATCTGAACTAATGGGCATCCCGCACCGCGGGGCGGGACGCTTTTCATTGGCCCTGTAAATTACCACAGAAAGCCTTTACCTATACGACTACTCCTTTATCATCTCGCCCGTATTTGTTATAATTATCAAGCGGTTTAATCGAGAATTATTATGAAAGCGCGATGGTGGCAAGGTAGCCTTCTCTACCTATTGATACTGGTTGCGCTGCTGGCCCTGGCCTTCAGCTTCTTCCCCGTTAACAAAGGCCCTAAAGAAGTTGACTACTTCACGTTTATTGACAATGCCAAGACCAAGCAGATAGATGCTATTCAGCAGGACGGCTCGACGATCGTCGGCCTGAAAGACGACAAGCCTGTCGTCAAGGCCTCTTTTGTCGGCAGTACCAAGGAACTGCTGGACAGCCTCAAGGACGCAGGGGTCCAGTTGGGAGAGGCCGGCATGAAATTCGAGGTTAAAACCGGCGGCGTAGATTGGGGCAGCATCATGCTTACCTTCCTGCCCTTGCTTCTGTTTGCCGCCTTTATATTCTTCGTATTCCGCTCGGCGCGAGGGGCCAATACGCAGGCCTTTAATTTCGGCAAAAGCCGGGCACGGCTGGCCTCGGGAGACAAGCCGACTGTGACCTTTGCAGATGTGGCGGGCATCGATGAATCCAAGGGCGAGCTGCAGGAGATCGTCGAATTTCTCAAGTCCCCTCAAAAATTCCTGGTGNNATGTTCGTCGGCGTCGGCGCCTCACGGGTGCGCGACCTTTTCGACCAGGCTAAACGCAACACTCCCTGCATCGTCTTCGTCGATGAAATCGATGCCGTCGGCCGCCACCGCGGCGCAGGGCTGGGAGGGGGACATGATGAGCGAGAACAAACCCTCAATCAAATTCTGGTTGAGATGGACGGCTTCGACAGCAATACCAATGTGATTGTGCTGGCCGCCACCAACAGGCCGGACATACTTGATCCGGCGCTGCTTAGGCCCGGCCGGTTCGACCGCCATGTCGTTATAGACCAACCGGATATCAACGGCCGCAAGGCCATCCTGGTCGTGCATGCCAAGGGCAAGCCGCTGTCCAAGGACAGCGACCTTGGGATCATAGCGCGCCAGACACCGGGCTTCAGCGGCGCCGACCTGGCAAATCTGATAAACGAAGCAGCCATCCTGGCCGCCAGGCGCAATCGCAAAGACGTCAGCCAGAAAGAGCTCGAAGATTCCATAGACCGGGTAATAGCAGGGCCGGAGAAGAAGGGCAGGGTCATTACTAAGAAAGATAGGGAATTGATAGCCTACCACGAGACCGGGCACGCTCTGGCCGCCAAAATGCTGCCTAACGCCGACCCGGTCCATAAGATTTCGATCGTTGCCAGGGGCATGATGGGGGGATGGACTCGCTTCCTACCCACCGAAGAACGCTATCTGGAGACATTTGAACGCTTTAATGACCTCATGGTCGTAAGCCTGGCCGGCCGTGCGGCCGAGCAGGTTGCTTTCAATGAGCTCACCACAGGAGCTCAAAACGACCTGGAAAAAGTCACTCAGATCGCCCGCCGCATGATTACAGAGTTCGGCATGAGCCAAAAACTCGGACCCCGCACCTTCGGCAAGAGGGAAGAGCTGGTTTTCCTGGGCAAGGAAATCCATGAGCAGCGGAATTATAGCGATAAGATAGCCGAGGAGATCGATGCTGAGGTGGAGCACCTGGTCAAAGACGCCTATGCCAAGGCAGTAGAAATCATGATACAGAATAAAGACCGTCTTAAGTTTATCGCCGACTTTTTGATCGAGAAAGAGACCATCGATGACGTCACTTTCGAGGATCTTCTAAAGAAGCCTATTCCCGCCCCCGATTTAGAGACCGCCCCCGCCTCCTGACAACCACCCTATTTATTCCTCTCGATGACGTAGGCCACCAGCGCGTTAAGTGATCCCCTGGCATCGCAGTCCGGCAATTTATCCAGCGACCCGCTGGCCTTCCCGTAGAATTCACGGGCAATCTCTTTGCATTCATCGATAGCGCCGGAGTCCCGAATTTTCGCTACAGCTTCAGGCACCAGGCTTTTATCCCGCTCAACAATAACTTTATAAATCAAAGGGTCCTCAGGATTGTGCTGCAGATAGATAATGGTCGGCAGGGTCATGGCGCCTTCGCTGAGGTCCGACCCGACCGGCTTGCCCAGCGTTGATTCGTCCCCTACGAAATCCAGTATGTCATCGATAATCTGGAAGGCCAGCCCGAAATTCTGCGCATAATCCTTCAACGCCAGCACCTGGTCTTCAGGGCACCCGCTTAAGACCGAGCCGCACTCGGCGGCCATAACGAAAAGACAGGCCGTCTTATCGCTGATCCATTTATAGTAATTGTCCCTGGCCCCTCCAGGTTCAAAGTGCGTACTGGCCTCGCGCAGCTCCCCACCGGATATGATCATGAGGGTCTCGGTGAAACGCCTGATAACGCGGGTATTTTCCGTGGTTGTAGCCAGGCTGCCAGCCCGCGAAAACAGGTAATCGCCCAGAAGCAGAGCGCTATTCGAGCCCCATGTGCGGTAAACCGCCGGCTTGCCATGTCTGGTGGCCGAGTTATCGATAATATCGTCATGGACAAGCGTCCCTATATGCAGCAGCTCCACGGCAGCGGCCATGGGCACCAGTAAATCCAGGTCGTAGTTATAGAATTTACTGCTGAGCAGTGTCAGGGCAGGCCTGACCCTTTTGCCCACATTAAGCAGGGCATACTCCAGCATTTGCGAGAGTAGGGGGATATCGTTGCGGGCTATGTCGCCCAGCTTGGCTTCCACCAGCTTCAGGTCTTCCTTTACCGGGGCATAGATCTCATCCAGGTTCATGCAGGGCCCCCGCTGCCCAGGCGCGCCATCTCCTCTTCAACGATCTTATCCTCCAGCTTGACGAAAAGCGCCTGCGGTTGAGGCAGTTTCTGGCCTGCGGCCGGCAGTTGCACACACCATCCGGCGTCGCGTATATCTCCTTCAAAGCCCAGGTAATTATGCAGCTTCTGCGAGGTGAAGGGCAGGAATGGATAGAGCATGGTTTTTAAGGCTGATATAGCCCCGATGGCGGTGTAAACCGACCTGGCGGCGACAAGCCTGTCCTGCTTGAGCATTTTCCAGGGGGCCGTATCATCCAGATAGCGGTTGACGTCCTGCGCCAGTGCCATGGCTGCCTTGAGTGCCTCTTTGAAATGACAGGCGTATAGCTGTTTATCTACCTCTTTGAGTGTGCTTTCGGCCTTCTCAAGCAGCCCCTTGCTGGCTTCGTCCAGCTCTCCCGGTTCAGGGACTACAGCTCCGAAGTTGCGGTTGGTAAAGGTTAAAACTCGATTGACCAGGTTGCCGTAGGTGGCCACCAGTTCGTCATTGTTTTTCCTCAAGAACTCGTGCCAGGAAAAATTAGTGTCCCCGGTCTCAGGCATATTGATCGAGAGGTAATACCGCAAGGGATCGGGATCGTAGCGCTGCAGGTAATCGGGCAGCCATACAGCCCAGTTCCTGCTGGTCGATAGCTTCTTGCCTTCTATGGTCAGGAACTCATTGGCGGGTACATCGTAAGGTACATTCAGGCCGCCATATCCCATCAACATGGCGGGCCAGATGATAGTATGGAAGGGGATGTTGTCCTTGCCGATAAAATAATATGACTTGCTTTCGCCCGTCCAGAAAGGTTTCCAGCCCTCGGCGTCACCGTGCGATTTGGCCCATTCCTTGGAGGCAGAGAGGTAGCCGATAACCGCTTCAAACCACACGTAAATGCGCTTTTTCTCGAACCCCGGTTGAGGGACGGTTACGCCCCATTCGATGTCACGTGTAATGGCCCTGTCCTTCAGGCCGCCTTCCAGGAAACCCAGGGTGAACTTCCGGACGTTTTGCCTCCAGAAAGTCTTGTCTCCCACCCATTTCTGCAGCTTTTCCTCAAAGGCGCTGAGCTTGAGAAAGAAATGCTCCGACGTTTCAAACACAGGCGGCGTAGCGCAGATCCGGCAGCGCGGATTTTTTAGTTCATTGGGATTCAGAGTCCGCCCGCACTGGTCGCACTGGTCGCCTCGCGCACCGTTGAAATCACAGTAGGGACAGGTGCCTTCAACATAGCGGTCGGGAAGGAAGCGTTTATCCGTTGGGCAATAGGGCTGGAGCATGGAGCCTTTATAGATGTACCCCTTTTCCAGCAGGCGCAGGAATATGTCGTGTGTAACCGCGGCGTGGTTTTCCGTATCCGTATGGGTGAATAGGTCGAAGGTGATGCCCAGCTTGTCCCAGCATTCCAGGAACTCTTTATGGTACTTTTGAGCGACTTCGGCTGGACTGATACCTTCCTGCTCCGCCCTCAGGGTGATGGGTGTGCCGTGTTCATCGCTTCCGGATACCATAAGCACATTGTTGCCTTTCAAGCGGTGATAGCGCGCAAAAATATCGGACGGCAGGTAGCAGCCGGCTATGTGGCCCAGGTGCAGAGACCCATTGGCATAAGGCCAGGCGACTGATACCAGAATATTCTCAGGCAATCGGAACACCCCCGAAACAAATTAAGACTATTTGCCGGTTTTGGAAGGGAAAAATGTAAATATTTTCTCGCCCTTTTCCTTTCTTTCAGTTCCCGCTTTGCGTTTATCGCAGCACTCGTTGCAGAACCGCAGGTTCTCACTGCGCTCCCTGGATTTATCGAAGTGGATGACTGCGCCGGAGTTCTTCTTCCTGAAGGACTCTCCGCCCTTCTTCTTAAAACATGCCGGGCAGTAGCACTTCTCACTGTCGCCGTCCAGCACTAGCAAATACTCTTCGCCGTTTTCCAGCTTGTTGCCGCACTCCGAACAATCGATATCGTCGATGAAAATTGTCTCTTCTTTGAATTTGTCTGATGGTTTTTCGTCTATCGACAGATAGACTTCGCCATCCTGCATAATTCGGTCACACCCGTTACAGGTAATCGGACCAATGGAAATTGCACCTCTGCGGAATCTCTGTTGCATGCTCAGTCTCCCTTATTAAATTTGTCCCTGGCTTTGCGCAAGGATTTTTTTATCTCGCCGGTTCCTTCAATAACTAATGTAAATTCGCCCCTGGGTTTCGCAAAATGGCTAGCCGCCTCACTCACCGTGCCGCGGAAAACTTCCTCGTGCAGCTTGGTCAGCTCCCGGCAAACAGCTATTTTTCTGTCGCCCAGTGCGTCCAGTATAGTCTGCAAGGTGGCCGCAACCCTGTAGGGCGATTCGAAACAAACTATGGCCCGCGGTTCTTCGCTTACGGACAACAGGAGGTTTTTCTTCTCGTTTTTCTTTCGAGGTAGAAAACCCAGGTAAATAAATTGGGAAGCCGCCAGCCCTGATGCTGCTACGGCCGTCGTGACTGCCGAGCAGCCCGGCAATACTTCTACACGGAAACCCTTTTCAATAGCTCCTTTGATCAGCTCATAGCCCGGATCGCTAATGCCGGGCATACCGGCTTCCGATATCAGGGCGATATCCTGTTCTTCCAGCATTCCAAGTAACACAGGCAATTTCATCCTCTTATTATGCTCGAAATAGCTGGTCAGCCTGGTGTTAATGTTGTACCTGTTTAAAAGTTTACGTGCTGTGCGGGTGTCTTCTGCAGCTATAAGCTGCACTTCACCCAGCACTCGCAGTGCCCTCAGTGTGATATCTTCAAGGTTTCCGATGGGCGTGGCTACGACATATAAGACAGGCACAATAACCAGATAATTATAGCTTAATTCGCACTCAAGGGCTACTTAAGAGCCTGTTTGCCCGAACAAATAAACCAGGGATAGCGGGTTATTTCCCGGTAGCCTATTTTCCGATATACCGGCTCTCCAAACTGGCTGGCCTGAAGGATAACTTTACGCGCACCCAGGGAGAATGATGCATTGCTCACTTCTGTTGTGCACTGCTCAGCCAGCCCCAGCCCGCGCGCCTTTTTTGTTGTACCCACCCAGTAAATTCCAGCGATGCCATGGGAAAGCAGGGCCATGGCCACAGACGCGGGTTCGCCCTTATAATAGACAACTGCCCAAAGCGTATATGGGCTGAGTACCCGCCCGGCTAGAGCAAAATATTTTTCGGTGATCGCCGGGGGAAGCCCCAAGTCGTGAAAGGACTCTACTGCAACCTGTTTGAAGCTCTCTAACTCACGGGCATCCTCTACCCAGCGCAGCTCGGCGCCATCCGGCAGGCCTTTTCCTTTAACGGGCTCATCAAGCACCATGCCGGCGTTGTTGGATATCATGGGCATTTTAAGCTCCTGGCAGCGACTGATAATAGCCCGGTCGTCATGTCCGCGCAGAAGCAGTGAAAAGGCCGGTTTACGTTTCTCAAAGAAATCTTTGGCCCGGGACAGGAAACCTTCAGCATTTGCATCGGGACCTGCCGACAGGTTAAACGCTACATTGCAGGCAGGAAAATCCACGGCCGAATTGATAAAGACGCCGTCCTGGTATTTGAATACCTCGGTGCCGGGTATCCAATTCAAACCATCACACCAGTATTCGGTGCGGTTAAGGTCAGCCAGCCGCAATAAATCGGAATCATTCATAGCCGACAGTATACGTTGGAGTTTAACGATGCGTCAATATGAGCTGGCTTGACTTAGGACAGCTAATTTTGATATATTCTGCAACATCATCTTTGAGGTCTGATATGTCCGCACCTAAATTCAAAGAACTCGAAAGAGCTTATGGTTTTGATGAAGTGGCCATTGTGCCCGGAGATGTAACAGTTAACCCCGACCAGACCAATATAGAATTTAAAGTACGCGATATCACCTTCCCCATACCCATCGTGGCTGCCGCTATGGATGCAGTCGTAGATCCTGACTTTGCCATCCTCTTCAATAAATATGGTGGACTCCCCATGTTGCACTGCGACGGTGTCCAGGTAAAATATGAAGATCCCAAATCTGTGCTGGAGGAGATAATAAATGCCCCCGCCAGCCAGGTCACAGCCCTGATGCAAAAGATCTACAGTGCGCCTATTAAAGACCACCTGGTGGCCAAGAGAATCAAGAAAATCAAGCAGGCCGGCGCAATTTGCGCTGTCTCGCTGATCCCGGCGACAACCAAGAAGCTGGCCCCCATGGCAGAAGAGGCCGGCGCAGATATCGTTGTAGTTCAGTCTACCGTAACAACGGCACGCCACATTTCCAAGAGCTATCGTGGCCTCAGCTTCACCGATCTGTGTAAGCAGCTCCGTGTACCGGTGATCGTCGGCAATGCCGTCACTTACAGTGCGGCGCTGGAGCTGATGAGGACCGGCATCGATGGATTGCTGGTTGGAATCGGGCCGGGTGCGGCCTGCACCACCAGGGAAGTGCTGGGTGTTGGAGTGCCGCAGGTTACCGCCACTATCGATTGTGCGGCGGCACGCGATGTTTATTTTAAAGATACCGGCAGATACGTTTCTATAATCACCGACGGCGGCATCCGCATAGGCAGCGACATGTGTAAAGCTTTCGTATCCGGCGCCGATGCGGTGGTGTTCGGTTCCATACTTACACGCGCTGAAGAAGCTCCGGGCAAAGGCCACCACTGGGGCATGTCGCAACCATCCGCTACGCTTCCCAGGGGAACACGCATCACAACCGGCATTAAAGGTTCGCTGGAAAAAATCCTCTTCGGCCCGACCTCGGTTACAGACGGCAGCGAGAATTTCATAGGCGCCCTGCGCAATGCTATGGGAGTCTGCGGAGCCGTCAATATCAAGGAATTCCAGAAGACCAGGCTGGTGATAGCCCCGGCCATCAAGACTGAAGGTAAATACTTCCAGGCTTTACAGCAGACCTGCTAGCCCGGCTTAGATAAAAACGGAAACCCCGAACCAGATCCCGAACCCCACCAGTACCAGAGCGCATATTCCGAATACTATCCTCTGCATACCGGGCGTCCATAAATGCCTTGTCCTGAAAACCGTCATCGAGACGATCTGTGTCCATATAATATCGCAGGACAGATGCACGAGGGTGAAGAGCACCAGCCCGTAGATGCCGAAGGCCACGGCGCCGGTTATGAGCGCCACACCCACCGTAGCCCACCACAGAAAGAAATACGGATTGCCCCCCGTCATAACTATCCCGGTTACCAGTGAGTTATAGGGCAGGGAGACGGACCCTGCTACCGGCTTTCTGAATGTCAGGAAAATCATCAGCCCCATGATAACCAGCAGTAGCCCCCCGGCCACTCCCGTCGCCTGTTTTACAATGGGAATAGTCAAATAAGTTGCGAACCCGAAATATATCAGGGCTATAATGGGTATTTCGATGATACCATGCCCCAGAGCGATAAAGACGCCGGCATTTTTCTCATTATATCCCTTGGCAATGGTCGCCGCCGTCAGCGGTCCGGGCAGCATTACACCTGACAGCGAGACGCCAGCGGCAGAGATCAGGTAAATCCAAAGATTTTGTGACATCGTTAGCTACTCCACGGAGGGGTCTCGGTCACACGGATAACTTAATCATCATCATCATCGCCGCCTTCATCCTCTTTGGCGGCTGCCCGAGTCTCAATCCTGGGAATCAGTGCAATGCTGCCCTGATCTTTCTTTTTGTCCACGGCCGGAAGCTCAGAAATATCATTTACTACCCTGGCCAGCTCAGCTGCAGATGTATCGGCTGGCAAAACAAGGCTTTTTACCCTGCTGTCACGCAGGGCCATCAGTTCGGCGCGTGTCAAAGATTTGTTAACCTGCGCAATCACATGTTGGCCCGTGAAATCCGCCACTTTCCGGCAGTTAACCAAATTTTCCAGCGTCATAGGTGTCACTCTCATATCGATCATCACCGCGTTAATAGACGGATAAAGGTCATTTACGGTCCTCAGCAGACTTGCCTCCATAGCAGAATCAAGGGCCAATATTTTACCCGCCGCATCGAATTCCTTGCCATCGAAAGCTTTCACCGGCATGCTCAAATCAAATACGATAAAATCAACGTCGGGCGTCATCAATTTTGCCCCATTGGCATACTTGGCAGAGGCTATCAGCAGGCCTATGGAGATATTGCCGCAGCTTTTGAGACACTTGGCCAGTGCACTGGAGGTCAGTCCGGCCGAATCCACAAAGGCAGCTACAGCGCCTGAATCGGCCAACCCCTTCAATTCCTCGTCCGATTTTCCCGTAGACTCGACTGCGACCAGCAAGGTCGGCTGCGGTGCTGTTTCGGTCGCCCTCCTGAAACCCATGGCCGGCGCGGATTTTTTAAAAAAACTATTTAATTTTTCGATAAATTTGCTCATATTCTGTCAGCGCTCCTCCGATTCAACATGGGAATATTATCTCATGGAAAGCTGATAAATTTCTCCTGCATATAAATCGTGCTGAAAGCACGGGTCACCATTGAAATACATCGACGGATACAACTTTGCCCATGTCCGGCCAGGTAACCACCTGGCCGGTCTGCGGGAAAATAGGTGTGGAAGAATACTCTTCACCCACTTTAAAGTTGACTATCTTGTCAGCGTAAAAGCCCTGTGAGGATGAAACGTCGTCAATGTAGACCGTGCCATGGTCGGTGGTCTCAAAGGCATTAAAAGAGTGATTGGAGAGGCCGCCGCTACCAGCATCAGGCCGCAACTCTATGGCAACTATGGCCGCCCTTATACCTGCAGCTTCGGCGTTATTGTGCAGCATTTCAGCGAAATCCCCGCAGGTGAACTTGCCGGAAATATACGCATGCCTATCGCTCTGGTCCGTTTGCAGGAAGGATTTCAGCTCGGCCCATATAGGGTTGTGAGCGGACGGGTTGTTATGCAAAACGATGTAATGGTTGTCGGCACCAACCATTACGGCCCCCTTAAAGAAAACGTATTCCTCATTCTTGCCCAGGGCCGGAAGCAAACTTAAGGGAAAGTCAGGTTGATTATTGGTGGGGCCGCAAGCATTGACGCTACTGGCCGGGCTGGCGATTTTCACCACGGGCCTCACATTAACTATCACAGCATAGCCGATCGTTCCGCCGGCGTTGCTGGCGCTGAGATTATAGGCCGTTATACTGTCGGGTTTGACCTCAAGGCTGCCATTCGGGGCCACCGGGCCGATGCCGTTATCTATAGTGATATTGTCGGCCCCTTTAACTTCCCATTCCAATTTCACGGAATTGCCGCTCTCTATATTGGAGGGTTCGGCTGTGAAAAGCACTACATCCGGCCTAAGAGGGGCGGCCGGCTTCACGGCCACCGTCCAGGGTATGTACGCAGAACAAGCGCTGCATACTATTGCAGCGGCAGTCAAAAACCCGTAGACTATGGCTTTTTTCATATCTTAACTATCAACTAAATGGTTATTTTTAAGTATAGCTTCGGCGGCTCAAGCAGCAAAATGCGGCAGTGGGAATGAGATGGGTTGTTAGGCGGCGGCCAGGGGCAATTCGATCACAAAACAGGCCCCCTGGCCCGGTTTGCTCTCGGCATAAATGTTGCCATTATGTTCCCTGATAATACCGTAACTGATGCTGAGTCCCAGCCCGGTGCCTTTGCCCATTTCCTTGGTGGTGAAAAACGGATCGAAGATGTGGGTCAGGTTGGCGGGCAAAATTCCCGGCCCGTCGTCCTTAAACACTATTTTAACCATGTCCTGTATTCGCACGCTGCTCACCTGGAGTGAGCCTTTCTTATTAGCTTCGTACATAAAATATTCGGCATTGAGGACGATATTCAGGAAAACCTGCTGCATCTGGGACACGTCCAGCATCAACTTGGGCAATTCATCGCAAAACTGTGTGGATACTTCTATGCCTGATTTTTTCATATATGTGCGGCGCAATTTGATTACACTTTCGATTATGGCGTTGAGATCGGCGGCCTGCTTATGCGGCTTCTGCCCGCGGGCAAAGATGAGAAACTCACTTAAAATGCTGGCTGCACGGTTTGCTTCCCTGCAAATAGTGCCCGCATCTTCCTTAACGCTCTCAGGGATATCCTGCTTTTCTATCAGCAGCTGTGATAGGCCGATCACACCGGTCAGCGGGTTGTTGATCTCATGGGCCAGTCCGGCAGCCATCTCACCCATAGATGATAACCGGTCGGCCCTGACCAGCTTCTCCGTCATTTTCTTGTGCTCGGTAAGGTCGGAGAACAGCACTGCGTACCTGCCGCGTTTAGGGCTCAGGCCGTTAACACGGAAATATTTATCGAGGGTGGCGGAGTAGAACTCCTCTATATGCATGTTCTTGCCCTCCGACACAATGCTCTCCCATATCTCTGCCGTGAGCAACCTCATGGTGGGAAATACTTCCCACATGGTCTTGCCGATGATATCATTGGCTTTAACCCCGGTAATCTGCTCAAAGGCCGGGTTCACTTCCAGAAAACGAGCTTCAACTGCGGCACCACCTTCTCCATAAGTCACCTCAAATACGGCAAAGCCGTCATGCATGCTGTCGAATATAATGCGATACTGCTCCTCGCTCTCCTTCAATGCCTGCTCCGCCTTCTTACGGTCCGTTATATCCCGCAGTACAACCTGGAACTTCTCTACCTGGCCTTTTTCATTGGAGAGCGCACGCAACGTCTGTTCCATCCACCTTGTGCTGTTGCCTTTGACCAGAGGTTGAATATCGTAAATAACCCGGTCCGGTTCGGTCAATAGCTCCTCTATTGAGGCCGTGAAGATCGGGTATTGATGCTCATCCATCATGGATAAATAGCTTCTGCCCACGATTTCCCTGCTCAATTTGCCGTAGAACTTGCAGAAAGCTCCGTTGGCAAAGGTAATGGTGCCGTCTGGAATAAACCTGCATATCAACTCCAACTGGTCTTCTACGATGGCGCGGTATTTCTTCTCACTTTCCTTTAAGGCTTCTTCCAGATATTTTCGTTCGGTTATATCATGGATAATGATGCTGAATCCTATGACCTTATCTTCATAAAGGATGTCGGTTGGGCTGGTATTGCACCATACAATGCGGCCGCTCTTGTGGATAACACGGAAATCCAATGTAGCCCTGGCGCCGTTTTCTCTGACAGCTCCACTGAAGAGCTTAATAATCTGGTCCGCATCATCCTTATGCATGAAATCCACAAACAACTTGTCTATTAACTCTTCACGCGAATATCCAGTCATCTGGCATAGTGTATTGTTAACAAAGTTAATGTGCCCCGCCACATTGATGGTAGCCATACCGGCGCCGGCGCTCTCCACCAGCCTGCGGTATTTCGATTCGCTCTCCTTGAGCGCTCCCTCAACCTTTTTCCGTTCGGTAATGTCACGTCCAATGATCAGGCAATATTCTTTCCCGTTATGCAGCATGTAATTTATCGTCGTATCAACCGGGAAGGTGTAGCCGTCTTTGTTGCGCTGCAGCGTTTCTATCCTCACTGAACCGGCGGCCCTGACCTTTTTAAACATCTTGTACCAGGCGGCCACATCGCGAATTACATCGATGTCCGTCATCTTCATCTTCAACAGCTCTTCCAATGAATAACCCAGCGACTGACAGGCAACTTCATTGACGATCAGGAAGGCCGCATCGGCGGTTACCAGATAAACATAGTCCGCCGATCGGTGAATGAGGTTTAGGATATGTCTGGGAATATCGAGCTCTTTTACTTCGGCTTTTATTTCGGGCGGATCGATATTGCGTTCGCGCAGGTTTACATGCAGAACCGATTGACGGTTAACTTTTTTCTCTATCGATTTCTTACCGCTATCCATAAAATAAATAGGCACAGCTTACATATAAGAAAACGGGCTGTACCACTGAAAAGTTTATTAACTCTCTTTGCTTATAATTTATAGCCGACCTCTTTAAGTAACAAAATCGCTTTTATTATATTGACCCGATATTTGTACATGTTTTTTCTATGTGTACTATCAAGTCCGGACATTCTTATACATATTTTTTAATTTAGTCCCTTGGAAATATAATATACTAAAAATCAGTATATTTTCAATGTCTGCAGATAATATCTTTTATATAAGTTAAATCTTTTGATGAGGCAGGGCGATGGATAAAAAGAAAAATTTCGTGATAATCGGCGGAGGCGCATGCGGCCCCAAAGCAGCCGCAAGGGCGCGCAGGCTGGATGCCAATGCTAATATAACTATGGTTCAGGATGAGATTTATACATCTTATGCCGCCTGCGGGCTTCCCTATTTTATCTCAGGTTTGGTGAAGTCGGGAAACGAGCTGATGGTACGTAACGCCGAGGCCTTTAAAAAGATCAGCAATGTAGATGTCCTGATACACACCAGGGCGGACAGCATTGACCGGTCGGCCCACAAAGTGCATATTACCAATTTGACGGACGGCCAAACTTCTACACTCGATTATGACAAGCTGGTACTGGCCACCGGCGCCGACCCTATCGTGCCGCCCATCAAGGGCATCAACCTGCAGGGTATACATGTGCTCAAAAAAATACCGGATGCAGAAGAAATCATGGCATTAATGACCGCTTCACGCACACATAGAGCTGTTATCGTAGGAGCGGGTTTGATCGGCATGGAAATGGCGGAAAGCCTGGTAACCAAAGGCTTCGAAGTGACCGTTGTTGAGGCGCTGGACAGGCTTCTGGCTGCCGTCGTCGATGAAGAGATCAGCGACCTCGTTGCAAGACATGTAAAAAGCAAGGGGGTCACCCTCAAATTAGGGCAGAAGATCGTGGCATTCGAGGGGGAAGGCCGGGTCCAACGCTCGATTACCGATAAGGAAAGCATCGACGCTGACGTGGTCATTTTCGCCATCGGTATACGCCCCAATTCCAGACTGGCCAGGGAGGCCGGGCTGGAGGTCGGCGCCTTCGGGGATATAGTTGTCGACCAGCACCTGCGGACCAGCGATCCGGATATATATGCCGGGGGCGATTGCGTGGCCAACATTAATCTTATTACAGGTCAAAAAGTCTTTGTGCCCCTGGGTTCTACGGCCAATAAACACGGACATGTCATAGCGGCCAACATGACGGGCGGCGACCAAATATGGCCGGGTATCGTATCCACGGCCTGTGTTAAGGTCTTCGATTTCAATATCGGGCGTACCGGGTTGGGCGAAAAAGAGGCCGTAACCGCAGGCTATAACGTTGTTACCGGCCTGATACCGGGACTGGACTTGCCGGAATATTACCCCGGCAGCAAAGAGGTAATTATAAAGCTTGTTGTGGACGCCGCAACTCACCGCATACTGGGCGGACAGGGCACAGGGCCTGGAGAGGTCATCAAACGCACAGATGTGCTGGCCACCGCCATCACCATGGGCATGACGGTGGATACTCTGGCCAACCTCGACCTGGCCTACGCACCACCCTACAATTCCTCGCTCGATATCCTGCACCATCTGGCCAACCTGGTGCTGAATAAGATAGCCGGAAGAATCCAGGGGATTAAGCCCAAAAAAGTGAAAGAAAAAATAGATAAAAAAGAGGATTTTACTCTGCTTGATGTCAGGAGCCGCGGCGAATTTCAAACCGCCAGGATAGAGTCGCCTCAAACATGCCTGCTGCCTCAATCGAGGCTCCGCCAGGAGATACAGACTTTGCCCAAAGATAAGGAGATCGTGGTGATGTGCCACCGGGGAAGCCGTGCCTACCAGGCAGCCTGTACCCTCAAAGGAGCGGGCATGAAGGACGTTAAATTTATGGAAGGCAGCCTGACCTGCTGGTGCGATGATGTGGTCGGCAAGCCGCCTTTATAATCGCGTTTCTCTGAATATAAACGGCCGCCGGAAAATTTTCCGGCGGCCGTTAAATAGACTATTTTTAATTATACTTGCGCTTTATGCCTTAGCTTTTTTAGCGTCATCCTCCACCAGCAGGCGTTTGAGGACCTTGCCTACCATGGTCTTGGGCAGTGCGTCACGGAATTCAATAAACTTGGGGATCTTGTATCCCACCAGCGTCTCCTTACACAATGCCTGTATCTCTTCGGCTGTTGCTGTCTTGCCGGGACTTAGCACTACCCAGGCTTTAACAGCTTCGCCCTGTTTGGCATCCGGTATACCGGCCACAGCCACTTCGGACACGGCAGGATGCTTGCTGATAACCTCTTCAACCTCGCGCGGCCATACCTGGAAACCGCTGGGCTTAATAAGCTCCTTCTTACGTGACGTGATGAAAACGTATCCGTCCTCATCCATGTAGCCTACGTCACCGGTATACAGCCAGTTATCCCTGAGCATTTCCTTGGTCTCCTCCGGCTTGTTCCAGTATCCCACCATAAGCTGCGGAGCTTTGAAGATGATCTCGCCTTCTTTGCCTGCCGGCATCTCACCCTCGCCTGTCTCGATATCGCCAATGCGTATGATCACATCGGGCAGGGGCATACCCACCGAACCCTGCTTCCACTTTCCGGCAAAGGGAGTGCAGGTGCAGGCCATCGTGGTCTCGGTGAGTCCATACCCTTCTACGATGCGTGCGCCGGTGAGCTCCTCAAAACGTTTCTTGGTATCGGCCAGCAACGGTGCAGCGCCCGAATTGCAGCATTTCATGGAATGGAAATCGACTTTGCCGGCCTTGACCTTGGGATGCTCCAGCAACGATATAAACATGGCGGGCACCGCCGGGAAATATGCCGGCTTATCGTTTTCGATTGATGCGATCACATCATCACGGTCACGAGGGTTGGCTACCAGCGACAGGGACATATGGCTGACGATAGCCGTGCTCATTACGGCATATGTGCCGAAAGAATGGAAGAGCGGCAACAGCATGGCCATAACATCTTTATAAGGCTCGGCCATAGCCCCGACCCAGGTTTTGAATTGCAGGCCCGTCATGACCTGTGAAATATGTGTCCCCACCACACCTTTGGGCAATCCCGTGGTGCCTCCGCTGAAGAGTATCAATGCGGGGTCGCCGGGCAAAACTTTCACATCGGGCCGTTTGGCGCCGGCTTTCTCTTTTAAAAGGTCCTGCAGCCAATGGTCTCCAGACTGGAGCTCGATGTAATGGCCCTGCTTCTTTTCCATCAGCAGAGTGAAAAGCACTTTGAGCACCGGGGGCAAATATTCCTTAATATTGGTGGCAATGACATTTTTAACGCTTGTATGCGATTGTACCTTTTTCACACTGTTATAGAACGGGGTTAAAACCACCACGGTTTCCGCCCCGCAATCCTTGAGGGCATGTTCCAGTTCCGCTTCGGTGTACATGGGATTAACGTGCACCATAATGGCGCCAGCCTTCCAGGCTCCCCAGCGGCAGATTATGGCCTGGGGACAGTTGGGCATCAACAGCGCCACACGGTCGCCCTTCTTGACATTTTTAGCAGCCAGGGCGGCGGCAAACTCATCGCTGAGTTTGTTGACCTCAGCGTAAGACATTTTCCTTTTTTTGAAATGCAAAAACGTAGCATCAGGATGCTCTTTGGCTGCCTCATCTACATAATCGACCAGCGTCATTTGCGGATACGGCTCCAGTGAATGTGGCACTCCCGGGTCGTAGTTTTTAAACCATCTGTATTCTGCCATTTTGGTACCTCCTAAAAAATTAATGTCAGGGTTTATTTTCAGTTATTTTGCCGGCGGCCTTGACCATGTCCCGTTTGCGCCCGTTCAGGAAAAGGTAGCCGTCGGCATCCAGATATCCGATATCACCCGTACGCAACCACCCATCTGCCATTGTGGAAGCAGTTTCCTGCGGCTGTTTCCAGTAGCCCGACATCAAGTTGGGGGCTTTGATATAAACCTCACCTGGTTCCCCAACTCCCAGAGTACGCCCCGTCTCCGTGTCTGCCAGCTTGACCACCACGTCGGGCAAAGGCAATCCTACGGAGCGCGCTTTACCTGCTCCGGGAACGGGCGCCATCACAGGCGCCTCCATAGCTTCCGTCAAGCTGTAATTATCTATCAGCCCGATGCCGGTCACTTCTTGGAATCTCTCCCTTACTTCCACCGGGAGTTTATCTGCACCCGATATACAAATCCGCAGCCCCTTTATATTTGCCTTGCCTGACTTGATCTTAATGTGGTCCAACAGGTTGGCATAAAAATGCGGAATATCCATCATCACGGCGGGCCCGTATTTTTTGATGCTCCTGATAATCTCCGCCCAATCCAGAGGGTTGGGGATAAGGATACATGATGAATGATTGATCATGGCGATCCCCAGAGCTCCTGCGAAACCCAGGGCATGGAACATCGGCATAGAGAGCATTACCCCGTCATCCCATTCATAAATAACCGGGTATAACCAGGCATTAACCTGCATGGCCGTTATAATCAGTGCCTGATGCGTTCCTACTGCACCTTTGGCCGGCCCTGTGGTTCCTCCGCTGAACAGTATCACCGCCGGGTCCGATGGACTTATATCTATATACGGACGTCCTGCGTTTTTATACTTTTTTATCAGGTCCAGAAAAAATACATCTCCCTGCTCTAACCTGACGCGGCCGCCATTTTTCCTTTCCTGCGTTAGAGTATAGACAAAACTCATATTGGCCGGCATATAGTCCTTGATGCTGGTGGCGATGACGGTTTTGATATTGGTCCCGGCCTGCATTTTCTTCACAATATCGTAAAACGGGTTTAATACAATCACGGCAGCCGGATCAATTTCTTTCAGGATGTGCTGCAACTCAAATTCTGTAGCCAGGGGATCAACAGGCACCGCAACAGCACCCGCCCGCCATATGCCCTGAAATCCAATCACCATTTGCGGCGAATTGGGCAGCAACATGGCCACTCTATCGCCTTTTTTAATACCCATGGCTGCCAGCCCCACGGCCAGCGCATTGCTGAATCGGACGTAATCGTCATACAGAAGTTTGCCGCCTTGAAAAAAGAATACCGCCCTGTACGGTCTGGCCTGGGCCGACTCGTCAACCACATCGATCATCGTCCTCTGAGGGTACGGTTGCAATGTGTACGGGACATCCTTACCGTAATGCTTAAACCAGGGATATTCTTCCATGCGAAAAGCTCCGTTCCCGGCGCGCTATGAAAAACTGCAGGAACCCGCCCGCCCGGACATCCTATATCATTGATTGACTGGTCAATTGTAACACAGTGAAGCAGATTGTCAAGTGAGGGCCCTTCTATTACCCAAATTATGCGGACTACTGTCGCTGCATTCGCCGCAACTGCCCGCAGGCAGCCTCTATCCCTGCTCCACGCTGTTCCCTTTGCGTCACCGGTATATCCGCAGCTTCCAAAACCCGGCGGAATTCTGCAGCCTGGTCGGCCCGCGGCGGTTTATAATTTTTCCCTTCAACAGGATTAAGCGGGATGAGGTTTACATGGCAGTTTATGCCTTTCAATAATGCAGCCAGCCTGGCCACCTCCGACTGAGAGTCATTGACCCCCATTAAAAGGCAGTACTCGAAGGTTACCCTGCGGCCGGTCTCCTTAAAATAATGGCGCCCGGCCTCGATGAGATCTTTTAGCGAATACCGGGACATACCCGGGACCAATCTTCTACGTAAGGCATCTTCGGAAGCATGTAGCGATATAGCCAGCGTCAGTTGCAGATGTTCAGCGGCCAACCTGTATATGCCGGGGACGTATCCTATAGTGCTGACCGTGATGTTACGCATCCCTATATTCAACTCCGAGTTCAACAGCTTAACGGCCGTTAGTGTCGCATCATAGTTCATCAGGGGCTCGCCCATGCCCATGAATACCACATGGCTGACCCTGCCATCCGGAGGAAGCATTTTTTCGCGAACTGCAACCTCACCTACCGTCAGCACCTGATCGATTATTTCACCCGCAGCCAGGTTGCGTTTAAATCCTCCGGCCCCTGTAGCGCAAAAGGAACACCCGATAGCACAGCCGACCTGAGTGGAAACACAGCAGGAAAAACGGTCTTCATAAGCCATGCCCACCGATTCGATCAAATCGCCGAAAGCCGGGCTTAGCAGTACCTTAAAGGTCATATCCTTGCCCCTTCGTGTCTTTACAATTTGTGAACGTCCGACTTCATAATCTTGACCCAGCCATGATCTGAATTTTGCGGGCAGATTGGACATCGCCGCAACTTCTTTGCAACCATGCCTGTAGACCAGATCGGCGACCTGCTTGCCCCTGTATCCCTTCTCCCCCGCCTCGGCAGCGATCAGTTTCAATTCATCATCCGACAAGCCCAGCAATATCTTTTTCATCCGAATATCCGCCTAATTATGTATGACCCTAAGGTATACTGCAAACGAGCCGAATGGGACTTTGACCCCCCCGATCAATGGTGCTAGCATGGAGTTGAGGACAACCCAAGGCACTAGTCCTCGCGGAGGTGGTAAATGGTCAAAAAACAGGCCATGTTCGTAGAATGGCACTTTCCTCTGACTGGCTCTCCTGTGCCGGAGGGGTTAAGGTAAGCTTCGACCGTGCAGAACGGGAGAGCATGTAAAACTTCCGAGCTCTCCATTTGTAGCCGCAAGGCTGCATTAATGCGATAAAGTAGAGATTTCAGGCTTATCTGAAGGGGAGAGTAGGAAGGACTAAGGATCTGAATGATCAAGGGGGCCCCGATTAATCGGGGCCCCCTTATTTATTAGGATTATGCATTCCAGGTAGTCATCAGGGCTGCCGTCCATCTAGTCAACACCATATAGCATACGTCCCGCCCTTATTAATAGTTCTTTGCCAATCAAATCATCAGCCAATAATGGCAGTTGGATGATTGGCGCACTAAATCTTTGATACATCTCTTCTAAATATTTTAATTGCATGGATTTACGCTGTTTCAAATAGGTGTTAGTCAGTATGTCGTCGGGCAATATAAGATTGGCAACTATCATGTTCGTCGATATTCCGATGGTTTTAAGGTCTTCCATTGCGCGGCTTGCCTCTTCAATGGGCGTGTTCTCGGGATACATAACAAAGCTGAAAGTAGTGCGCTCGGAATCCTGCATCATTTCAATTACTTCCTTGAAACGAGCTTTGGTAACCCTATCCATCTCAGTATCATCAGTAGTTGTATATATTTTGATTTCCAGTTGTTTGCTCCATTCTACCGGCAATTTAAGCAGCCGCAAAGTATGCCCCGTAGGTGCAGTGTCGAACACTATAACCTCGTAGTCCTTGAGACTGGCAAATTCAATAAATTTTTCAAATGTGGCCATTTCCTCCGTGCATGGAGAGTTCAGTTCTTCTTCTATCGCTGCAACACGCCTCTTATCATATTTCTGACTGACTTCAGCGATTACCTTGGCCTTGTATTCCTTCGCAGCTTGTGGTCCGTCGATACATGCCATCCACAGATTTCCCTTTTTCCCTACCCGCGCTGGTTTCTCAGAAATAGGCTGACCAAGTATCTGCGCAAGATGAGAAGCCGGATCAGTGGTGAGTAACAATGTGCGACGGCCCCGCCCGGCTATCCATAAAGCTGTGGCAGCGGCAACTGACGTTTTGCCTACGCCGCCCTTACCGGCAAAGAAGATCGTCCTGCGGTTTCCATTATTTGGAATCAACAGTTTTTCGATGGCCGGGGCAATCCGGGCATATTTTTGTATCGAAGATGCCTTTGCAGTTTCACTGATTTCTATCTTATAACCCGCAAGCTTCACAGGCTCTTCCAACAGCTTCTTTCCTATTGCCTGCAATGATTCCTTGCCGTTAACCTCATTTGCCTCCAGTTCCATCAGCGTGGTTGGTAGTGCGAGACTTGTTTTAATCTGGCTTAAATACTCCTGTTGTTTATAAAAACGGCGAAGCATGAATGGATTATCGCACGCCTTCTTAGGATAAATACCGTTTACAACTAGCTGCTGGGATGCAATGCCCAGTTTAGTCAATTCTGAAATAGAGCGCAGCGTTTCATAGATAGCCGTCGCCTCGGGACGCAGTACAAAAATGAAAGTGGTTTGTTTTGAATCTCGCATGGCAGCAAGTGCACGATCAAACTTTTCTTTCGACTCTGCGAGTGCTGCCGCAGGACCTATACAGGTCTGCCCTGCGCTGCCGTCCTTAGCAGCGTTTTCTATTACCATGCTCCATTCCCCAGGCAACTCAAGCAAACGCAATGTATGGCCTGTGGGAGCAGTATCGAATATTGCCACATCATAATCCAAATCCTGCAGAAAATCCGTGAAACGCTCGAAGGCCGCGATTTCAGCAGTGCATGGTGAATTCAACTGTTCCTCCACCACAGCAAGGCTTTCCTCTGGAATTAGTCCCTTCAAAGGAGCGATTGTTCTTTCTCTGTATTCGGACGTAGCTTTGTCAGGGTCAAGCTCCATGGCAAATAGGTTGCTTATCCCTGTTATCGGAACGACATTATATCCAATAGGTTGCTCGAAAACGTCGGCCAGGTTGGAAGCAGGGTCGGTGGTTACGATGAGAGTCTTCTTGCCCGAAGCCGCATAATGCAATGCGCTCGCCGCTGCCATAGTCGTTTTTCCCACGCCTCCTTTTCCAGAAAAGAAATAAAAATGGGTGTTATGGCGCGCCATCATAGAACCATGTCCTTATTCAAAATAATTTGCGAGAGACATTTCGGATAATTAAAGATAAATTCAACAGCAGCGATTTTGCGTCCCGCCGCCAGAGGCTTTCTTAAAACTTGGGCCGCAACTGATATCGCAGGAATTCTTTCCAGAGCAACACCCTTCCTCCTCAGCAAGCTCCACTTTGACTACAGGTTTGCTATTGTCGCCAACCTGTACCAGATCTTTTAGTTCCGCCAGCGAAGGATATGCGCCCACCTTGACCACCTTCCCATCGCAGGTAGTAATTGGCAGCGCTTTGATCTGGTGCTCTTGAATTAGCTTGACAACCTCCGGGTTTTCCCTGAATCTTTTTGGGTTCCCTGTGATACTATAACGCTCGACCCTGGCACCAGTTTCCTTCAATTTGTCCAATGCATCCTGCAAGTCAATCAGCGACTTATCCGGGTTGGGGCCGCATACCCCGCTGGAACAGCACATGGCTGACTCGTAAATAATGAAGCTCCTGGTCATGGCAACTCCTTTCATATTCTAATTAGTGTCTTTGAACGGCCATTTTTCTATGGGCATGTACCCCCACCACTGCAACATGACCCCGATGACTTCTGCCAGTGAGATATACGGTCTTGCGCTGCTGGGGCAGGCTGGGTTATCTGTATAGTCTCAATGGGCTGTTGCACGGTATAATTGTCGCTAAGATCACCGATGCCTACGATATATGTCCCTGGCTCGGCCTTGGTCACTTTGAATGCAGAATTGTAGTTGGAACCCGGTGGCATAACAACCTTGTCGGATTGTTCTGTGATCCCGTTTATCTTTAGCTCGGCAATGTAAGTCCCCTCACTTCCGCCCGTGTTTACAATACGGGCCGTGATAATCACTTCCTCCCCTGGATTTGCCACTTCCATATTTATATTCAAATTAGAAACTTCGAAAGCGGCAGGCGCAATTTTTTCCACGGTTACCGTAGAGCTTTTGTCACCTATTCTAATTTCATATGTGCCCGCTGTACCCCTGTGCAGTGTGAATTGAATTTCCTTTAATTCCCCCGGCGCAAGTGTTACTTCGGTTCGATCATCAGCTATCCCGTTTACCATCACCGGCACTGTATAGGTGGCCTCGCTCCTGCTGGCATTATTTATCGCGGCAGTGACAACGAATTTTTCGTTCTCTATCACCTTATTCGGAGTCACCTCCAGCGATTGAACCCCAAAGTTATTTGCTGATGCCGGTTCGCAGGCCGGCAATGGCAATAGGAAAGCCAATAAAAACAGACTCATTAAAGCTGCTATTCCTCTTTTCATTTTATTTACCTCCATAGTCTCAAATCCATTAAAATCTACGCCGTTTAGAGCGTAAATAGGATCCAGACACCGGCCGCAATTAGCAGGACTCCTGAAACTCTCTGGATTGGCACAGCCATTTTATGAATAAATCCCGTCAACTTGCCCAGGCCTATGCCGAGAATTGCCGCTACCATGGGCAGACTATAACCAATAGCAAACACTGCAAGTATCAGGGCACCCCATCCACCCTCTCCCTTCAATGCGGAAACGCCCAGTATAATCGGGAGCAGCGCGGGGCCGCAGCAACCCATGGTATAGGTTATGCTCACCACACCTACGGCCAGCCCAAAAATTGACGCCCCTAACATTCCAGACGGTAATTTGCCTATAACCGGATTTACAGAGGGTAGTCGGAATGGCAGCAGATTAAGTGCCACAAAACCGAAGAAAATGGTGAGGATGGCGATAAGTATCTTACCGTACAGACCGAAAGCGCTTCCGACTGTCTGGCTTATAAAGCCGACAGCCCATCCTGCCGCGGAGAAAGCGAGAACTGTTCCCAGCATGAAGAAGCCGGCAATTATAAATATATCTCTTTGCTGTTCACTTTCCCGCGAACCAGCATATCCAATAACCGCGGCTATCAGGGGCGCCGAACAACCAATACAAGCGAAGGATGTTACAAGGCCTAATAATAGCCCCGCTGGCAATACGAGCAAGCCAAATTCCGGCGCGCTGAATATTTGGTTTATCCATTCCTGCATTTTATTTTTGCTCCAGTATTATTGCCCGCAGCACCCTGAACCTGGAACACAAGTTTTTTGCAGGCTAAGATACGCTTGAAGAAGCTTCCTATCAGTAATGTCACCTTTGACTATTGCCCCCTGGCCCGTGGCTGCAATTACCAGGACTGACGGAAGTGGCTGTATGGCAAGGCGGTCCATAGTAGCCTGGAATTCAGGATCAGTGGAACTCAGGGTCATTGTATCGACAGCGCCGCCGTTCTGCTTTATTTGTTCCAAAGCAGTTTTGACCGCCTGGTCTGCTTTTGCCGTAGCATCATCATTGCCCGGAAATAATACAAAGATGAAATCATAAGTTGCGAATTTTGAGTTCAGGTTTTTCACCCAGTTTAGCTCGCCTACCCCGTCTGAGGCCGGAGTATTAACGGCCGCTGTAGACGGCGCAGGGTTGCTGGTCGAGGCCGGCGCACTAACGGCCGCTGTAGATGGTGAAGAGTTGCTGGTCGAGGCCGGCACCTTAGCCGCCGCAGAACTGGCTGATGTGCGCGTCATCAAAGTGTACGTTACAGCCCCGGCAATCATTAAAACAGCAAGCACACAAAGCGCTATTTTCCACCACTGCATGTTTTTATTGGTCATTTCTGCTCCTTTTGTATAAATTTCGAAACACTTCGAATATCAGATATAAAATTTTTTAAACCGGTTCGGCCAATTTGAAAAATTCCAGTAGTAAATCAATCACTGAAAGGTCAACCGAGCATTCTGTGCGTTGCCCGTGCCTTTTTATTTTGACCAGACCGGAGCGGTTCAACTCCTTGATATGATGTGATACGGTTGAACCCGCAATCCCCAGGTCTTTGCCCAGTGTACCCACGCACTCACATATCTGGCCGTCTGAGCCGCATGGACTGGCTTCTATGCAACAACTGGCCAGACGCATAAAAATCTTCACCCGATATGGATTCGACAACGCCTTAAAAATATCAGCATATCGCTGCGCATCATCATTTCGATATCTCGACATGTTTCTACTATAGACCTACCTATTTATTTTTGTCAAGACCTGTAAGTCTAATTAAAGACGGTTTATAGTCTCACGATCGAAATATTTGCGCTTGAAATACAAAGACACATTGACCAGGCCTATCAGCACCGGCACTTCGACCAGCGGGCCAATCACCGCGGCAAAAGCCTGCCCCGACCCTATCCCAAATACCGCAACTGCAACAGCTATAGCAAGTTCAAAATTGTTGCTGGCAGCGGTGAAGGCAATGGTGGCCGTCTTCGGATATCCGGCGCCGATCTTCTTGCCCATGTAAAAAGAGACCAGGAACATCACCACGAAATATATAAGCAGAGGAACAGCGATGCGCACAACATCCAGCGGCAATTGAACAATAATCTGGCCCTTGAGCGAGAACATCACCAGGATGGTGAAAAGCAGCGCCACCAGTGTAATAGGGCTTATCTTCGGTATGAACTTGGTATCATACCACTGCCGGCCCCGGGTCTTCAGCAACACAAACCTGGTTAGCATTCCGCCGAAAAACGGTATACCCAGATAGATCAAAACGCTCTGCGCTATCTGCCAGATGGTTATATTCACGGCAACTCCCTTCAGTCCGAACCATCCCGGCAGTATTGTGATAAAAATATAGGCGTAAATGGAGTAAAACAGTATCTGGAAAATAGAATTGAAAGCCACCAAACCGGCTGCATATTCGTTATCGCCCCTGCAAAGCTCGTTCCAGACGATCACCATGGCTATGCAGCGCGCCAGCCCTATCATTATAAGTCCGACCATATAATCAGGAAATCCGTTCAGAAACAGGATGGCCAGCAGGAACATCAATATGGGCCCGATGATCCAGTTTTGCACCAGCGAAAGACCGAGGATTTTCCAGTCTCGAAAAACCAACGGCAATCCCTCGTATTTGACCTTGGCCAGAGGGGGATACATCATCAGGATAAGACCCACTGCAATTGGGATCGATGTAGTACCCACTTGGAACACGGAGATAAAATCTGCGACTCGTGGTATAAAATAGCCCAGGCCCACCCCGATGGCCATAGCCAGGAAAATCCAAAGCGTCAGGAAACGGTCAAGCACCGACAATTTTAAGGTGCTTTGCTCTGCCGTACAGGATACTCCATTCTCCTTCATATCCATTTGAACCTTCTTCATGAAATTTCTTCCACCATCTTGCTTACCCTGGACTTAATCTCATCCCTGATCTTTCTCACTTCTTCTTTGGACTTGCCCTTCGGATCAGGTAATCCCCAGTCCTCTGTATCCACCAGGGTGGCGGGGCAGACGCCCTCCGTACTGCACCCCATAGTGATTACCCTTTTGGCATCTTTCAGCATCTCGGCAGTCAGCTGCCTGGGTTTATTGCCGCTTATATCGATATCCAATTCCTTCATAACTTCAATGACCACCGGGTCTACCCGGTCGGACGGCATGGTCCCGGCGGAAAAAGCAAGGGCTTTACCTTTAGACATGTGATTGAAAAATGCCTCTGCCATCTGGCTTCGGCCCGAGTTCCCGACACATACAAAGAGAATTTTGTTCATGCAGCAGACAGCCCTTAATAAAGCTTCAACCAGAGCCCAATATAAACCAGGCCGATTACGATGAAAAGTGCGGCCATTGCGACCCGGATATATTTTTCTGCCCTGCTGATGGCATTGATCCATTTAGCCGCACCCGCAATACCCAGCGACAGGAGAGTGCCGAAGAGTAGTACGGGGAGGCCGGTGCCAAGGGCAAACACAGCAGGCAAACCAACACCGCCTGTTGTCTTCAGTGCCATAGGGATAAGCACCATAAAAAAAAGCACTGCGCTGTAAGGGCAAAATGCCAGCGCCAGTATAAGGCCCAGGGGCAGTGCCCCCAGCACGCCCATGTCTGCAAATTTGCCGGCAGCGTTGGCCAGCCGGGAATCGTGCTCGCCCAGGTCAATCCTGTCCAGAAACAGCATGATAACGCCGACCAAGATCAAAAATGGGCCGATTACCAGCTCACCGATCTGTTGTAAAAAATTGGCGATGGCCGGTATGCTTAGTCCCGCATAGATTATCAGGGTCCCCAGCAAGCTATAGGTTATCATCCTGCCCAGCGTATAGAGCGCACTGCTGGTAAATGCATACTTGCGGTCGGAGATCTTGCGGCTGATGTAAGCCAGCGCCGCCAGGTTGGTAGCCAGTGTGCAGGGCCCCAGGCAGGCCATAATACCGAGCAGAAAAGCCGACACGGCCGGTATATTCAGACTACCTGCCAATCCCTGCAAATCCATTAAGTGCTCTTGCCTTCCAGAATATCCGTCAATTTGAGCCTGATATAGCTAATAAGTTTATCCTTGTCCTGGTCGCCGGTCATCAACCAGATATCGTCCAGGGTGTAAGTTTTTTCTATGCTGCCGCGTCTTTCGGTAACCCATAGGGCAAAAACAAGCGTGTCATATTTCTTGACCAGTTCAAAATTGGCAGGGTCATCGGAGACAATCATGGTAAGTTTAAGTTTACCATTGGCCTGCTCATCCTTGAAATATGTGTCGACGACATATTTTATACTATCGCCCACAAGGGCCATACAGTGGCAGGGCGCCTTTGTATGGAAATAAACCAGCTCTACTTTATCGGGCTTGACTGGTAGAGGAGCTATGGTCAGGCTGACCGAAGTAGAATTGTCGACTAGCATCGTTGTAGTATCTGTGACCGGGATACCATTCTGGACCGCCGGGGCTGTCTGCGGAGCGCTGCAACCCACTACAGGCAGGACAGTTGCTGTAAGCGCAAGTAGAATAGTAATAAACCAGAATATCCTCATATCTATACTTCCTTTCGTTGCAAAGCCGAATTAATAAGCTTTTTAAGTGCCTCTTTATTCGGCACCGATCCTGAACTGACCACCTTTTCATCGATCACCAGACCTGGAGTCATCAATATCGAATATTGCATTATCTGCTTCATATCATTAACTTCCTCTACCACTGCATCCACCTTCAAATCAGCCACCGCTTCTTTCACATTTTTCAGCAGGCTGTGGCATTTGGCACAGCCCGTCCCCAGAACTTTGATATGCATTCAAGCCTCCTTGTATTGCTTTTTATGCTTACGCTCAGTCAATAAATCCTATGTCTGCCGGGCGCATTCCGGCAGTATACGCTCAGCGCTTGCCAGTTTCTGCAGGTCATCCTGACCGATTTTACTCTGCTCCATCCCCTTGCGGACCGATCTCACGATCTCGACCGTATTTGCATCGATGCCGTCCCAATCGATCGAGTAAAGTGCAAACAAGCCCTGCCTTCTCATCTTAAGCAGTCCGGCGTTATACATGGCCGAAAGATGATGTGAAACGCGCGGCTGCGACATGTCCAGCACCTGTATGATCTCGCAAACGCAGCACTCCCGCCCAAATAACATGTTGAGTATCCTGAGCCTCGTCTCATCAGACAGTGACTTTAAAATTCCGACCAGATTACGCATTTTTCCTTTAAACCTTTGACTAACATACAACTATATAATAATATGTTTATATAGTTATATAAAAAATATAGCTGAAATGGTTTATGCTGTCAATATGCGGCAGCACCCGGAATACAAAATGACAGAACAAGTACAACTAAGTAACGTTAAGGCCTGCAGTTGCGAGGCAGAGACCACTGCATCAAAGCAGGAAGGGAAGCCCGCCGGCAGGTCGAGGCTATATATTTTGTTAGGCGTTGGACTGGCCCTGTGGGCACTTTTGTACTGGGCGCTGCAGCCGACGGCGGACTTCCTTACTTACGATCTCTTGAAGCTCCAGGCATCGAGTCATCTGGGCACCAGTGTAAATTTTTTTCTCTATGATGCGCCCAAGGTCATCCTGCTCCTGGTCCTTATTATCTTCGCAGTTGGCATCATCAGGTCTTTCTTTTCCGCCGAACGCACACGTCAGATACTTGCCGGGAAACGCGAGTTCGCGGGCAACATCCTTGCAGGCGGGCTTGGGATTGTGACACCCTTCTGCTCCTGCTCGGCAGTGCCTCTTTTTATAGGCTTTGTGGAGACAGGTATTCCATTAGGCGTAACCCTTTCCTTTTTAATCGCCTCACCCATGGTCAACGAGGTTGCGCTGGTAATGCTCTACGGCATGTTCGGCTGGCAGGTGGCACTGATTTACCTGGTCACCGGTCTGGCTATAGCCATTGTGGCCGGATGGGTGATAGGCAGGCTGAAAATGGAGCGCTACATCGAGAGCTGGGTATTCGATATTAAGATGTCGGATGCCAATGCCCCTAGTACGAACATGTCTTTTGAAGAACGCCTTCGCTATGGCCTGAACGCCGTGCGTGAAATTGTGAGCAAGGTCTGGCCATATGTGCTGGCCGGCATAGCAGTGGGCGCCTTCATCCACGGCTACGTGCCGGAAGGTTTGCTGGCTTCCTTCATGGGCAAAGGCGCCTGGTGGAGCGTGCCCGCAGCCGTACTGATCGGCATTCCCATGTACTCCAACGCCGCTGGCATTATCCCGGTGGTGCAGGCCCTGATGGAGAAGGGAGCGGCGCTCGGCACTGCATTGGCCTTTATGATGGCCGTAGTCGGCCTGTCCCTGCCGGAGACCATCATATTGCGCAAGGTCCTAAAGTGGCAGCTGATAGGCGTTTTTGTCAGCGTTGTGGCAGCGGGCATTATCCTGATAGGCTATCTGTTCAACACCTTCATGTAAATACGGCCCAGGTCGCAGTTTTCAGCATTCCGGAACGCCAAATATGAATCTTTGACATCAGCTCTTATTATCTGTTATAATTATATATAACAGTTCGGAAAACCTCCCGTGACGGAGGTTTTTTTTATTGCCCAAATTTCAGCTTCGACCAAGCTTTGCGATCAGAATTTGCCAATATCATAGCCCGTTATTATACTTTTCAAGACACAATGAATCTTCAGCCCGAGGTGATACCACATGATTAATTCCAAGCCGGTAATTATCGCCTGCCTCAGTGGCATGGTGGCCCTGTCTTCACTGTTTATGGTCTCGTGCTTCCGGCCTGCGGCTAATTATAAGCCCTCCGAATTGCCCGGCTTGATAGCTTTTGCTTCAGACCGCGATAAGACCCCTCATATCTTTACCATCAAGCCTGACGGCTCCGATGTCAGGACAACCTCGGACGATAACAATACCGTCGACGGCCTGCCCATATGGTCCCCCGACGGCAAAAAGATTGCCTTCTCTTCTGACCAGTCCGACGACTATGAGATATGGACCATGAACGAGGACGGCAGCGGACGGAAGAAGATCAGCAACAGGCACGGCTGGGACGGCATGCCAAGATGGTCGCCTGACGGGTCAAAGATAGCCTTTGTCAGCGAAGTGTTGGATAAACAGGGTGAGACCAGCTACGAAATATTCGTAATCAACGCCGACGGCAGCGGGATGAAACAGCTTACCGACAGCACTACCTGGGGTACCGGCAGCAGCACCGCCGAAGAAAAGATGGGATGGAACAGTGCCCCCACCTGGTCGCCCGACAGCTCCAGGATCCTTTTTGCCTCCAACCGTGATAACGCCAGCATTTCACCCATCCTTTATATTATGAACGCCGACGGCACCGATCAGAAAAAATTCGGACTATTTTTTGACGTGGATGGCACCGCACCCAACTGGTCCCCGGTCACCAATCAGATCGTCTTCGCCAGGGGCAGCGCTGCCAAAGGCGATATCTGGGTGATGGACGGCAGTTCCCCCTTCCCGCTGCTAACCGCTAAAAAGCTCACCACCAACCTCGATAACAACTATACCCCGGTCTGGTCGCCCGACGGCAAGCAGATCGCCTACGTGTCCGACACCTACGGAAAGGACAATATCTTCATCATGAACACCGACGGCACCAGCGTGCACCGCGTGACCTACAGCCAGTCCAACAACGACCGCAACCCGGCCTGGAGATAATTCCTTCAGGGAAACTCAAAACTCTAAACATTAAGCTCAAAACCCCGATAATTGGAATTCAGGGTTTTGGATTTGTTTAGTATTTAGAATTTTATTAACTGCCCATAGCCGGTGAACCCGTATTCAAAATCTCCCCCTGTCAACCCCCATTTGACATTAGTACATTTGTTCTACTATAATCTCCATGCGTACTCGAGGAAAGGGGGGTGAAATGCGGTGTCCAAGCTTATCGACGAGCCTATAACCGTTCATGTCAGCAAGGAATCCGGGCCTACTGCTTTCATCTGGAGGAAGCGTTTATACCGGGTGATAAACATCCTCTCCTGGTGGCGCGAGCCCTCTGAATGGTGGAACGGCGAACCCGTGCGCATCCTCATCCGCGTTACCGCCGAGTGCAAGAGGCCGGGCATCTATGAGCTCTGCAAGAGCGATTCCGACTGGTCCCTCCGCCGTCTGCTCGACTGATTTTACGAGGCATAAGCATGTCATTCGTACATCTCCACGTCCATTCCTATTACAGTTTCCTGGACGGCGCCGCCGGGCCGGCGGAGCTCCTGGAGAAGGCCAGGCATTTCGGCATGTCCGCCCTGGCGCTCACCGACCACAACCGGCTGACCGGCGCCATCAGGTTCTACGACGCTGCCAAAAAGCTCGGCATCAAGCCGATCATCGGGGCAGAGATAAACATTGAAGGCGGCTATCACCTCACGCTCCTCTGCAAGGACATGCCGGGCTATTCCAACCTTTGCCGCCTGCTTACCGCCATGCACTGCAGTAAAAGCCCTGATAGGCCAGCCGCCACACGCAGCATGCTCGACAGCTACCACGAGGGCCTCATAGCCCTCTCCGGCTGCAGGCTGGGAGAAGTGCCGCAGCTTCTAATCAAAGGTGAACCTCTGGGCGCTGCCCGTGCCGCCGGCTTTTACCGCGAGATCTTTAGACATGACTTCTTCATCGAACTGATCCGCCATCCATCCCGGCGGGGAGCGCCCACGTGCTACCTGCTCTCAAGCTTCGCGCAAGAGCACGGGATACCTGTGGTTGCAACCAACAACGTCCACCACCTGGGCATGCGTGATTACCGCATCCATGAGCTCCTCAATGCCATCCGCCTGATCGTGCCTGTCACACAATTGCCGGGGCCGCGCACCGTAGAGCAGTATTTTAAATCGCCTGCGGAGATGGAACGCCTCTTCAATGATTTCCCCGGAGCCACCGCCATGTCAGGAGAAATAGCTTCACGCTGCAATCTTGACCTTGAATTGGGCAGGCCGCGCTTTCCCAGGTTCGACCTCCCCGTCGGGCAAACCGCCGCAGGGCTGCTGCGTAAGCTGGCTTACGACGGCACCGTGCAGAAATACGGCGGCCTGACGCAGGAGTTGGCCGACCGCCTGCAGATGGAGCTCGATACCATCGAAAAGCTCGGGTTCTGCAGCTATTTCCTGGTGGTATGGGATATTGTGCGCTGGGCGAGGGCACGCGGCATACGCTGTCAGGCACGCGGCAGCGCCGTAGACAGCCTGGTGGTCTACGCCCTGGATATCAGCATTGCCGATCCCATCCATTACGACCTGCTCTTCGAGCGCTTTATGCACCCCCTGCGCAACGAGCCGCCGGATATCGACCTGGATATTGACCGCCGGAGGCGGGATGAGGTGCGCGATTATATCTACCGCAAATACGGCGCTGAAAATGTCTCCTGTGTGGCCACCATCAATACCTACCTGGCACGCGGCGCCATCCGTGATGCCGGCAAGGCCCTGCAAATACCGCAGGCTACCATAGAAGAAGCATGCAAGGGCATACACTGGCTATCCGCTTCCAAATTGATGGAAAAGGCAGAGACTTTGCCCGAACTGAAGGACAGCTCAGTATATAGAAGGCCTGATCTCAAGGAGTTCTTCAAGACCTGCGCCGCCATCGACGGCTTTCCCAAGCACCTCTCAGTGCACCTCGGCGGCCTGCTCATCGGGGAAAACCGGCTCTCCGACCTCGTTCCACTGGAGCCTTCCAGCGGCGGCGACATCATCAGCCAGTACGACAAGGATGATATAGAAAGGCTGGGGCTGGTCAAGATGGATCTGCTGGCCCTGCCCACCATGACGGTTATCGAGGAAGCCGTCCGCAGCATCAAGCAGGGCCGCGGCCTCGACATAGATATCGATAAAATCCCGCGTGATGATCCTGCTCCCTTTGCCATGCTGCGCGATGGTAAAACTATCGGGGTCTTCCAGCTCGAATCGCCGGCGCAGAGGGAGATGGCGGGCAGGCTGCTGCCTCAGACCTTCGATGATATCATCGTCTCGCTCTCGCTGGTGCGCCCGGGTCCGCTCAAGACCAGCATGGACAAGGTATACCTGAAGCGCCGCCACGGCAGGGAAGCGGTGGAACATCTACATCCCAGCCTTGAAGGCGCCCTGGGTGAAACACTGGGCGTCATCCTGTACCAGGAGCAGGTGCTGCGCGTGGCCCACGACCTGGCAGGCATGAGCTACGCCGAGGCCGACGGCTTCAGGCGCGCCATGACCCATGACCGCACCGAGGACGAGATGGGGAAGATGCGCCTTTCCTTTATCCGCTGCGCCATGAAGAAAGGGGTCAAGCGCGATGTGGCTGAAGAGGTCTTCGGGCACCTGGCCGCATTCGCCGCCTACGGCTTCTGCAAGGCGCATGCGGCAGCCTATGCGGTGCTCTCTTATCAGACCCTCTGGCTGAAGTGCCATTACCCGGCCGAGTTCATGGCGGCCATACTCTCCAACCAGCCCATGGGCTACTATCCGCCGCGTGTGCTGGCGGCGGATGCCCGCCGCAGCGGCGTCGTCGTGCTGCCGCCCGACGTGAACAGGTCGTCCGACCATTATGCAGTGGAGGACGGCGCCATACGTGTCAGCCTCAGCCAGGTCAAGGGGATCACCGGCGAAACCATCGCTTCCATCATTCGTGAGAGGGGAAAAGGCAGGTTCACCTCGTTGAGGGATTTCATCCTGAGGGTGGAAGCCAGCCAGCCCATATTGGAAAACCTGGTGAAGGTGGGAGCGCTCGATGCCTTCGGCAAGCGCGGGGATATGCTGGCAGGAGTGCCCACCCTGTTGCAATTCAAACGCCACACCACCTCAAGCAATCCACCCCTTATCGGGGACATGCCCGGCCAATATGATTCTACCCATGTCCCCGATACAATCGGGGCGAAGCAATCAGCCGGTCCCGATGCCATTGTCGACCCTAACCATGTCATTGCGAGCGAAACGAAGCAATCCTTTGATCGAAGCACCCAGACCGTAAGAGAGAGCCTCCTCAATGAACGCGAAATACTCTCGCTCGACCTTTCGGCGCATCCGCTGGACTTCTGCAACCTGGATAAGGGTTTTACCCGCATCAAGGACCTGCCTGCCCTGGCAACCGGCCGGTCCGTTAAACTGGCGGGATCGGTCATCCGCTACCAGACTCCGCCAACACGTACCGGCAAGCGGGTGGTCTATGTAATCATGGAGGACGGCACCGGGGTGGCCGATGTGACCGTATTCAGTGATGTGCAGGAAAAATGCGGCAAATACCTCTTCCGCTCCGGTTGGCTGGAGGTCAGGGGCAAGATACAAAGAAGGGGACCGAAATCACTCTCTATCATAGCCGATGTCATCAAGCCGCTCCGGCAGCGCAGTTAAAATACCCCACCTCCTCTCTAATTCATATCAGCCCCGGTATTATTCTAATTTTGTGTAATAAAAAAGCGAAGAGCGCCTCAGTGCCAGGCGCTCTTCGCTTCGGGAGGAGAACCGCTATATTCAGACCATCCGGCTTAGTAACACCATCATGGAAACGATCAATCCTGCGCAAAGCAACATAGACCAGAAGAGAGCCTGTGTTTTCCAATCATGCTTGACCATTCCAAAAACCGATTTCATGACAGTCATTTTTTCTCCCTCCTTAATCTATTTCGAAACTATTCTAAATCGTGAACTACCTAAATACAATAGCGTATGAGTACTGGTTTGTCTGTGACATTAGTACTAAGAGGGCCCCATCGTGCACAAATTAAAAAGGCGGGTGACCCCGCCTTTATTAAAATTCCGGATGATTTAAACCCGCCTAGAGAGCCAATGCCACACCCAGCACAATGACTACAGCCAGAAGAAGCGTGCCATCTATTACCATACCACCCAAGATCAACTTGAGCTTGCCGTCTGTCTTCAATATCTCCGTGAAAGTTTTTCTGGTATCCATGGCGTCCTCCTGATTCTTTATGGCACTATTATGCCCCCTGGCCGCCCGGCCGTGAACCGCTATAAGTCCGGTATTGACATGCCCCGCGGTATGATTCTTTTTACCGAAGGTAGTAATACCAGCGGATGATAAGACGCTGACAAAAGGCTGATAGGGATATACTTTGACAATACACAATGCCAAATCTATGCTATTAGAAGAACACGTATTTGATATTTACAGACATGAAATCTTTTAACCACATATTATTACTGGCTCTGGTATCCTTCTCGGGCTTCCTGTTATCATGCGCCAACAAGGAATTCATTACGACTCAAGATTACATCGCCACGGAGAACAGCACCGAATCTGTAACGGAATCCTATACCGAAAATGAAACTTACATGACCGTTTCTTCAGGTGAGTACGAACTGCCTTCCTTTAACAATTGGACCTGGGGGAATGCATGCTACTATGGCTACGATATATCCGATCCTGAAATTTACGATAACATTAGCTTTAAGATCGAAATCTGGCAACCGCCACAGTATGAGCCGGAAACGATCAGAGTTTTCGATGTAACTAAGACGGGCCATCTCTCTTATCCTGACCTGCCGGTTTCAGGTGAAGAAGCCACCACAGAAAATACGGAGAACTACATCATAACAGGCTCAGCGTCCAACGCGTGGTTGAAGGCTGCCAATGATTGGATATACCAGTCGAAATTTGTGGGCGCCTGGGCCAATCTCTGGTCCAACCAGGATAATCCCCATATCATCGAACTGGATGCAGGTAAAGCCCATAAAATAGGCATTCTCATCCTGGGGCCGCTAAACAAATGGAACACCACCCTCAGGCTTTTCATCCGGTGGACTATTAGTTCCCCGACGTACGGCCCGGTCAGCAAAGAGAGAACCGTGCAGAAGCAGGTTCCCCATCAGGTTGTTAAGCAAAGGAATTATTATGAAATAAGGCGTGTTCCTATATGGGAAACACTCTTTTCTACGCACTGATTGGGTAATTTATGAATCAAACAGGTATGAATTACCGTCCGACAGGAGCTGACAAGTGATAGGGGCAGCAATCGGACGCAGTTTGTCCGCGGTCTTTATCATAATGCTGATGGCAATCGTCAGTGTCGAAGCAGGATGTGTCAATGTCAGCTACCCCGTTAAAGAGACCTACTGGGAAAACACAACAGTCTCTGAAAATCATTCCGAAGCGTTTAGCGAAGTTGTTCCCGTTGTCCGTGCTGTTTCCGGGGAGCAACCTCTGACACCGTATATTGTTTGGAGCGAGCCTGAGCTTGAATACAACACCTTGAAACATTTCTGGTACTACGGCTACAGCCTGCCGAGGCATGACAAATCCAGGGTCAAAATACTATTTCTTAAACAGAGCTATTACGAATTTGTTCGCGTCTATGTGTACGATTTCAGCGAGCGCGGGCAAATACTGGGGCCGCCGCTAATTTCGGCAGCCGAAAACGTATCTTCCTCCGAAACAAAGTTACAGGGCATCGGTAGCTGGAATAGCTGGATTAATTCAGCGGATACAAAGCTTACGTTTGCCCGGCCCCTATTCAGCGTTTCCGACCTGTGGTTTAACTATGAGGAAAATCGAGCCGTTGAATTTGATACACATGGAAGCCGTGAGATAGCTATAATCATAAGCGGTCCAAATATTGCCCAAAACTGCTACTTCACAACAACCCTGACATGGTCTGACTATACAACAGAAAATGTGACCAGCACCTCTGATCATATCGTTTCATCAAGCATCCAACAGCCCATTCAAAAATCCAGAAGCACTACTAGGACCAAACAAGTGCCCTTCTGGGAAATATTTCCCCACCCGTAAATCTTAATTCAGTAAACGCCTAACAATTCACAGTTGCCACAGCTTCAAATGAGCCAAATGGCTCATTTTGGTGACCCATCCGGTTGAATTTTTGACCCTAGCGGCTCATAATCTAATGGGAGTCCTATTATGACAGAGGATGGGAAACAAATGAGAGCCGCTGCCGTAGACCCTGCCCGCCAGGGACATATGCTGTTTGCGCTATTGCTGATGGCGCAATTCCAGCTCTGGGACGGGATTATGACGCAGGTCTTTGTCAGGAGCGGCTTTGCCACGGAGGCCAACCACCTGATGGAGCCGCTTATTAACAACGGGGTTTTTCTAGCGGTTAAACTGCTGGGCATTGCGGCGCTGGTGCCCTTGTTGTGGTTTGTGCACAAGCGCTACCCCAGGGTCGCTTTCACAGCGGCATACTGCCTGTCCGCAATCTATCTGGGCGTTATTACCTGGAACTTTGTTGTATTTTTCAACTAAAGTTCCAGGGTCGCCTTATATGTGACAGCTTTATCCTTCAGGGCTACTTTTTTACAGTTGCAAAGTCGAAATCAAATTCGTTTCTTTCCACCACGTCGATCAGTATATCTACAACCTTCGGATCGTAAATCCGGTCCCTGCCGCTCTTAAGCTCGGTGATGATTTCCTCTTTCTTACGGGCGGGCCTGTAAGGCCTATGAGAACTCATAGCTTCCACTACGTCACAGATGCCGAGTATACGTGATTCAGCGCTGAGCTTATCGCCCCGGATACCGTTGGGATACCCGCTGCCATCCAGCCGTTCATGATGGTTCAGTACCATATCCATCACATTCTCCGGCAGGTCCATATCCTGGAGCATCTCATGTCCGCGTTTTACATGGGAGCGTATAAGCACCCATTCTTCATCGGTCAGTTTGCCGGGTTTGGATAGAATGGTGTTGGGTACGGCTGCCTTGCCGATATCATGCAGGAGCGCGCCGACTCGCAGCCATTCGAGTTCTTCGCTATTTAGCCCCGCTTTCTCACCGATAGTGACCGCCAGGATTGCCAGCCTCTCCTGGTGGCTTACCGTGTAAGGATCAACAGCAAACATTGCCCTGGATATCATCTTGGTCAGCTGGATAAAGTGGAGCTTAACCTGGGCATTCACCTTCTGTCGCTCCAGCGCTTGTGCGATCATATTGGTAGAAGTAGCCAGCAAATTGATCTCCACCGGCTTCCATCCCTTTGAGTCCGCCTTTTTATCAAAACTGACTACACCTGCAAATTCGGAATTAACCATTATGGGAAGAATAAGGCTGGACATGTCACCATTGGATGAGCTGATGATGGCGCCCTCTTTTTTCGATAGCTCCATAAAGCCCTGGCCAAGTCCCTCGCCCCTCATCAGGTCAGACATGGATTGGGTCTTCCCGTTCCCGTTGTTTCCTCCGACTATATAGTTGACATAGAGCTTGGGGTTCTGTAATCCATCCGAAGTTATAACCGGCTGAGTCGATTTAGCCTTGTTGGACAGGATATCAGATACTTTGCCCGAATTTGGCAGGTCATTAAGCAGGATAAATGCGCTGTGGATGTCAGATGTATTGCATAAAATCTCAAGTATCTTTTTATAAGGAATATCTTTTCTGTTTTCCAAAAGCACTTGCCCCACTCTGGCGATAGCTTTAAGGCAGTGCTCTTTCTCCTTCTGTGCTTTTTCTATCTCCCTACGTTCCTCTATATCCCTGGCAATGCCCTGGAAGCCTGTCAACTCGTTGCCCCTGTTTTTAATAGGCATAAAACTTACTTCCACCGGTGTTTTTTTACCGTCGTTCTTCATCACATCGATATATAAATGGCGGCCGGCGATATCCTTGTATCGTTTTAGCTGCTCGATAATAAAGGGCCTGAATTCGGGGGACAGTATATCCTGTATGTTATTGGTGAGGATTTTGTCCAGGCGATAACCGCTAAGACTTTCAATGGCTTTATTGGCGAATGTAAAATTCCCGTCCCTGTCCAGCGTGAAAATGACATCCTGTGTAGTATCGATGATATGTTGGATCCTTTTTTCAGCTTTACTGGCCTGCTCGCGCTGGATAACAAGCTCATTATGTATCTTATATATTTCACGGAAGCTGAAATGCACCAGCAAAGATATAATGGACATGCCGAACAGCCAGTCCAGCAGCATCTGGAAAACAGTCACAGTTATCCCCGAATTTAAAAACACATAATGTATGATCTGCAGGGATGCCAGCGTTGATCCTGCCATAAACAAGATCAGTGCTTCCAGTTGTCTGAACTGAATTTTCACCTCTTTTTTTATAACATCCATAGCCATTTTTTTTCTCCTCACCGTTAGTACGCCGAATAGCGGTTCAGCGTTATATCAATCTTGGATGCAGGTCACTTCTGCTTCCAATCGTTTCCTCCGGAATTATAGCTGTACTGGCTGCCGGCAATGGCGCCCTCATCGTCGATGTCTTCCTCATCCAAATTCCTCAACCTCTTGATAGTATGTCCGATCCAGAAGAACATAAACCCGAACAGCACCAGGCCCAGGCAGATCAATACATACTTTACCCAGTCGGGCATATTAGTCAGGATAGTAATAAAAGTATGCCCTTTATAGAACGAACTGACCGGCGACCAGGCACTTTCATTGGAAGCGCGGTCAACTGCCTTCACACGCCAGTAATACGGGGCATCCCTTCCGGGCAAAAGTTTGCTGTCATCCGTCACGTCTATGTAATTGGTCAATAAATTGGCCTGGGACATTATCACGTTGGTAAACTTGGGATCGCCGGCAACCTCAATGGTATAAGCAACACCGCTGGGGTCGGAGACAACCTGCCATTCAAAGTGGGCATCTTTGGTCACCCTGCTGCCTTCGGCCGGCAAAGTGGTTGCAGGCGCCAGGGGCGGGGTTGATTCCACGATGAAAATGGCGTTTTGCGTGTTGATGCCGTCCGAGACTGAAATTGTATGCGTCCCGAATCGACTCACAGGAACCTTAAAGCTTTGTGTAAAACTCCCCATCTCCTGCACTGTGGTCCCATCCAGTTTGATGTTATCGTAGCTCATAGTTACAGGGAATCCCGGCCTGAAGCCGGCGCCTTGAAGCCCTACCTGCATACCGATAAACCCGTTGTTGGGGTTCACGCTCAATGATGCAGATACAGATACATCCTTATATGCCTTATTAATACGGTCATCGAGTTTTATCTTGTGCACTCCGTCCCCGCTGGGCGGTACTTTTATACTGGTCATAAAGCCGCCGTTGGAATCGGTCTGCACTATTCCGGCATCTTTATCATCGAAATATACTAGAACATCGGTTACACCCTGGAAACCTGTCCCCATAATTGTGACGTTATCTCCTACAGCAATATTCGACGGCATCACTGTCATCTGCTGCCTGACATTAAATACTGCTGTAGCGACGTCGTTTTCAGTATCCTGAACCTTGATATCATGATTACCGCGCACTGTGGGAGGAATCTGCAGTTTAGCATCAAAGAACTCACCCTTGTCATCCGTCTGCGTGGTTACAATCTTTTGGTCGTCCAGGCCGATATAAACTAGTTTTTGTGCGGCAAAGCCTTTGCCCTTGATCACCACAACATCATTTACAAAGCCGCTGACAACATTCCCCAGATCGATAGAGGGATCCACTTTGAAACCGGTAGTCAGTTTGTTGACTCCGTCATCGGCCATGATGATATATCTTCCGGCGGGAAATATATCCAGATCGAAATCCACCACGCCATATCCAGCGTCATCCGTGGTTGTTTTGGCGGCGACTATGGTTTTGGTGCCGACACTGGTCCCTGCACCGATGATTGTGCCTGAGCCGAAGGTCACTATAACTTGCTTGTTAGGCTGGTAATTTATGATTTTAATGTAAATCTGGGTGCCGATAGTGCCCTCATTAGGCATGACTTCTACACTGGGGGAGCCCGTAGTATTATCTGCAACAGCTGCCGGAACGCTTATCCTGGGAAAACCAAATGTGCCAATGCCCACGGCGGTTATGACTAAAAGGAGCCTGATAACGCACCAGTTACGTGCAGGTTCATTTTTTCGAACAGCGCGCAAAAGGACGTTGCTTATATAAAGGAAATAGCCCTTCAAAGCTTCCATTTTAGATTTCACGTTACTATGTTTCATGGCTTCCTCCTTATTATTTCGAACGCATGCCGCCTAAGAATTCCGACACTTCGTTGCCCAGGCTTTCTATATTCTCGACATCTACATCGAAGAGGTTGGCGGCCAGGTCTGATGCGGCCGAATCCTCTACTTCCTCCAATTCAAAAACGCTCATTAATTCCTCTATGTTCTGCTGTTCAGGAGTCTCTTCCTCTCCCTCTACCAGCGTGTCCATGGTAGGAAGGTCAGGCAATGCTATTTCTGAAACTTCCTCATAAGGGGCCGATGATGCACCCTTCTTTTCGTCTTTATCTTCGGACGATTTTTTAGATTTCTTCGATGCCGCTTCCGCTGATTGGACATTCTCAGGCAAGAGCTTATCGTCCGACAGCTCTTTGAGTTTGAGCAGCTTGTCATCCTTACCTTTATTTTTATCTTTACTGTTGCCCTTTTCTTTTTTCCCTTTTTTTACCGGCACAACCTTGGGTATCTTCTTGACACCGGCGGCCTTCAAGATTTCGATTTCCTTTTTAGATATAGCCCGGACCGGCGTCATACTTCTCATCAATAGCCACATGATGCCAAAAACGCACATCGAGGCGACTACGATGATCAGCAAATACACGCCAACTTCGTAAAAATCCACAGTTTACTCCTGCTTGCTCCTCATTTATTGAACCATCGCCAAGTTGCTGAACATTCCTTTGATCAGATCGGGGACGCCGACCATCGCCAGGCCGGTTATAAGCATCATGACCGACGCAAGGTAGAGGTATTTGTAGTTATGTCCCCCTTCGACCACTTTGATGGCGGCAGGATTGACTGCCGTGAGCATGAGCAACATGGCCGTTGACATCATATAGAGCATCCCCAATGAGGCAGCGCCGTTGGAGAAGAAGGAAAAGGTGGGCAACTGCGCTATGGCATTCATACCTTCCATGCCTGTAGTCTGCATTTTTTGCATTGCCGTTGAGAAATTCAACATGATCTGGTAGATGCCGACCAGCAATACGGCCATGGTAACATGCATAGTGGCAACCAGGTAGAAAAACCCCGAGGAGACCATTTTCCTTTTGCCCCGCAGCAGGGCAATTTTCATGGCAAACATGGATGCCTGGTTACCAACGGCGCCGGCGTCTCCGCCAACCGCGATCCCGTCGCAGAAAATTCTCACGCTCCTGTTGACCTGCTCGCTTCCCGATTCGCAAACTAGCTTCTGCCAGCAAAGTTCAGGGCGGATTCCGAATTTAAGTGCGTTGTTCATCCTGCTTACCGGCTTTTTCAGCGACCCGAGCGAGCCGAAGTCAAGCCTCGAGATGCCTTCAATGACCGTAGTGCCGATCACCTTGGTGATGCCTCCCAGGGATCTGAGAAATCCGGCGATATCCATGTCATATTTATCTATTCTGCGGTCATCCCACCAGATCAGGATTCCAGGCGGGGCGATGATTACCGCAATTACAATAAGAGACCAGCCTAATCCGGCTTGCATCAAAAATAATATGGGGACGGCCAGCACTATCATTGGAACCGACACATACTTCAGGACCTTTTTGGCCAATTCCTGGGCTTTGGATGTCTGCGGAAGATTATGGGTTTTGATCTCCTTGGGAGCGGCCCTGTACATGACCCAGCAGCCTAACAGCGTTGATATCAGCATTAAAAACGTAAGGGTTGCTATGAAGCTGGGTGCCATGGGGAAAATCAATATTGAGACCACGCTTATGACTACAACCAGGGAAGCTGAAATGATGAGGGCTGTGAACGCATCGGTCCATTTCTTAAGGCTTTCCACGTGCGCCTCGTATTCTTCACCATAGGTTGCACCCATTACTTCCGCTTCGCGTTTTAAGAACTCGGCTTCGTTCTCGCCCGATGCCATGGCGCCCGCCATACGCAGCAGAAGCGCTTTCGGCTCGGGCTCTTTGATTGTTTCGCCTACCATGCGGCAGGCCTCCGAATAATCATAATTTAACTTTTTTGCCAGGAAATGCACCTTACGCAAGTAAACGGACGACGTAAAGTTAAGCTGCGAAGCATAATCGAAGATCTGCGACCGCGAGAGGTCCGAGGTCACCAGCGCGGACAGGTAGGTAACATGGCAGAAAAGGTCGCACTTCAGAAGATCGGTATTCAGTTTGATCTTCCCAGAAGAATCGTCAAAACCGTAACCGAAACCTTGGGCTTTACCGTTGCCGTTATCGCCGGTTTTAGAAGAGCCCTTCTCGCTGCGCTTTAGCAAGGACTTTAAGGAGATCATAAAAATTCTTTACTCCCTGTTCACTTAGCTTCTCAAGTATCTTGGCACGCCGCTCGACCTCTGCATAAATTCGGCGCCTTTTGTGCGGTGGTATGCCCAGCATGGGAGCAATTTTTTGCTCGAGAATATAGCTGTTACCATCGCCGCTGAATACAAATGTATCCGTTACCGGGTCCCAGCGAAATGCTTCCACAAAGGTAAAGGACTGTTGTACCGGGTCATAGCCGACTATTTCGTTGATACTGGTCATACGCCTGCCGGTTTTGCCGCTGGGCAGCTTTACGGCCTGCTGAATTATGACTATATTCAAGTTGTCCATATAAGATTTGGGCACATTAATGGGACTGCCGGTCATACGTTGTATCAGCCTTTCCACCGAGGCGGCATGGAAGGTTGCCATCACGGAGTGGCCTGTCTGCATAGCCTGAAAAGCTATAGCCCCCTCAGCTCCACGGATTTCCCCGATTATTATTTCGTTGGGCCTCTGACGCAGGGCTGCTTTAAGCAGGTCGAACATCGTCACACCGGCCTGGCCGTCCTCCTTAGTGCTGGATACCACCTCACGGATCCAGTTCTGGTGCGGCACCTGCAACTCCGGCGTGTCCTCTATCGAGATGATCTTAGCGTTGGGATGAATGAATGTAGTAACGGCGTTAAGCGATGTAGTTTTCCCTGAGGCTGTTTCACCGCATACAAAGCAGTTCATGCCTTCACCGAGGGTGACAGAAAGGTATGAGGCCATCTTGTAATCCAGGGTACCCATATCTACAAGCTCTAGCACCGAGAGCGGCGTATCGCTGAATTTCCTGATGGAGAAATTGGAGCCGCGCTTTGACACGTCAGTGCCATAGACAATATTTATGCGTGAGCCATCCGGCAAGGTGGCGTCGACGATGGGGCTGTGCACGCTCACAGGTTTTTTAATGCGTTCGGCCAACCGCATAACGAACTGGTCCAGGTCTTCCGAGGTAGCAAAATTCACCACCGTTTTAAGGCTCTTAAAGATCTTATGCTCTATGAAGATGACCCCCAGCCCGCTGCAGCTCACGTCTTCAACGTACTTATCGTAGACGATGGGCTCCAGCACTCCCAGGCCGACTTTGTCCCTGCAGATGAGGTACTTGATTTCATCCAGTTCACGAGCAGTTACTTCCAGTGGTTTGACCTTGCTGTTAAAGGACATTTTATCCATGAGCCCGGTGGCAGCCCTCGACCTGCCGTTCCTGAACCTATCCGACATAGAGAGAGTCGCCGCAGATGCTACCGTCTGGTCGGGATCTCTAGATTTTTTGATGTCAATATTCCTCTTATCCCGTATGCCCTGCCCCTTTATCACGCAGATGTCATCAATGCATTTGAGGAAGGCTTCCCGTTTTTCATCCGCAGTGATGACGGAGAAATTCCCCAGCCTATCTGACATGTCAAGCAGCCGCTTTTCAACTTCCAGCATAAGCTTATCTATGTTATCCAGCAGTATCGGCTCTATAGATATATAAGTATTCCTGCCGTCGCCATGGTCATACAGAATATGGGTAAATATGCCGTCCTTAACCGGATAAATAAGGTTAGGGTTGGAGGTAGACCCAAGGCTGCGGTCCAGAGTTTCATAAAACTTGGGCAGGCCGTAATTATCTATTGGAATCATCTGGAGATATTCCAACAGGTGCGGATTCTTAGCAACAAGTGCCTGCGTCGTTTTAGACAGCAGGCTTAAGATGTTGCAACCATCGGATTTTTTCCTTGTTGCCGCATCCGGAACCGGGAAAGGAAGTAGTATTTCAGGCATATAGTAAAACCTCTTTAAATTACATCAGGCCCTGGCTCTGCCCAGCGGCATGACACGCATGCCTGTGCCGGGGTCTACGTCAAAGCTCATGATATTGCCGGTATTCTTGTCAGCGCCACGTACTTTGGCTACCTCCAGAACCTTGACCAATTTATCGCCCACCTCCTCAATTCGCAGTCTTAAGTGCGCATCGCAAGCCGATCTTATGCGGATCAACACCTGCTCATCAAAAGCATACGTGTGAGTTATATTAATAATGGTCCTGCCGCCGTCACACATTTTTTTACATTTTTCAAAATATTCAATAATCTGCTCCACCGATGTATGGGCAATTATCGGAGTGAGAGAGTCCACGACAATCAGCTTGTAGGTGGGATAGGCCATAATTCCCGACGTTATCGTGGCAAACGTATCCATAGCTTTCATTCTGGATGGCTCGATCGTAAATATCTTTATCCAGCCCAGCAGCAGGTGATCGATGATACTCAGCCCCAGGCTGTCCATCTGACTGTGCATGCTTTTAACCGTATTTTCCGTGGTAAAAAGCAGGACCCTGTGGCGCGCATTGAGCGCACCCCACATCATCTGCTGAGACAGCACCGACTTGCCTGCATCTGACTGTCCTTCAATTAAGGTCAGCGAACCTACGGGTATCCCTCCGCCGAGCCGCTTATCGATCTCGGAGTGCCCCGTACAAATTATTTCGTCTTGCGACCGTGCATCTTCATCTGATGCCAATATTTTTGTCATATCATCCTCTTAAAATTACGCGTCTCCATATCGGCTACCAGCCGAACGCTATCTGGCTCCGGGCGCCGTTAGGCGTTACCACCGTGGCCAGGTTGGTCTTATTCTCAGTGGCTGCAGGCCACAGATTGACTGTTATTTGCATCGTCTCACCCGGGTTCAAGATATTGGGCTGGTATATTTCCGGCTTGCCCTGGAAAAAAAAAGGCACTGCTTGTCCACCCTGGCGTAGCCACTGAATTTGGTATCCAGTTTGTGCCTCCATCCTGATACCGCACGATAACATCCCAGGCTGCGTAATCGGCCAGCGACGTATTGCCCGTATTAGCTACATAGAGGGTTACACTGTTGCCGCCCGGCGAAGTCACGGCATTTTCGCAGGAGATGCTGGTATTAACCATATCCCTTGACAGCACCTCCTCCTGTCTCAATGCATCCGCCGTGGTATTTACAGCATTGAGCGCAGTCATGCACAGCGAAACTGCAGCAGCGATCAGTAAGGCAATGCAAACAAGTGTGATTGCGAAATTCTCCATGGCTCTCCTAGGCTTGCGCTGTAAATATCCTGGTCAGATATCCCGTTGGGCAGCACAAATTTAAAATAGTATGAACCGGAAGGTGCGGAGGCTAAGAAAATTGTTATCTTGACCGTGCCTGTCGTCGCCCATTCAGTCCCATTTTCGATTGTATAGCTCCAGTACGGAACTTCTGATCCTATACTGCCGAATGGAATCCTGGCAAAATTCCCTTCGGGTCCGAAAAATACGTCGCTGTTTTGTATTCCCAGTATCCTCGATGCCCCGACATTTTTTAACCACACATAAACGCTGCTGCCGCTGTCGGCCATCTCAATTATCTCGATCTTACACCTGATTCTGTCATCTATCTTTCCGGTGGCATCAGCTATGGCACCCGTGCTCTGCGTTATTGCCGGGTAAATAGCATTGATAACTACCATACTGCAAACAACTCCTCCTATTATCAGCAGGAGGGTAACCATCACCTTATCCACGCCTTGACTCCTTCATTACCGATAACATGGAAAGCAGGGCGCTATCGTGTTCCTCGGATCCTCCCATCAAACTCTCCAATTGTGCCAATGTGGCCAGGTAATCGGTTGCCGTCGGAGACTGCTTGGAAGTAGACTCGTATCTTGAAATATGAATCATCCGGATCAGCACATCCTTTATATTGGTTGGTATGCGGCCCATGGCGCTCGACATCTCCACCAGAGCCTCTGTCCTATCTTTACCAAGCTTTCCGCATGCCTGGTCAATCCATTGTGTCATGCCCGCAATTACTACCAGGTCGGCCCTGCTGCCGGCCATGGTAGCAGTCCCGCCCTTTTTCTTACCGTTTCTGGGGGAGCCTTTGCCACTCAGCGGCTCTTCCTTTTCTTCGTCGACAGCTTCATCTATCTCAGCCTCGGATTCCAGTTCAACCGGGATAATATTTTTCTTTTTGCCCTTCTTAGGTTTCGGCGCCGGCTCATCTTCTGCCTCTTTTTCATCCTCCTGCGGCGACCCCGCAGAAGGTCCCGGCTGCGAATCGGCCAAAGCCTCCGATCCGGATGAAGGCCCCAATTCGGGCATATCATCGGTCGGGCCACCCGGGCCGGGCTTATTGGCATCGAGGTCGGCAAACGGCTTGCCGAAGGACAAATCGGGATCGTCAAGGCCGGCATCGGCGGACGGCTGATTGCTATTTTTACCTAAATCAAATATATCGGGGGGTACCTCTTCCTTATCTTTATCGGGTCCGGCAGGTGGTGTGCCGGTGTTCGGTACCATGCTGAAATTAAAGGGGTTCTGAATATTGAGGTACTGCTCACGGATATCAAGCAGGATCGTTTTGACCTCATTTTTCAATATCTTTAATTCTTCTTCCAGAAGCTTTATTCTTTGTTCTTCGTTCATACGATTTACCCCTTTTTATGGTGGGCATCCGCCCTTGGCGGATGCCCACTTTTCACATTACCACCTATAAATCAAGTTTCTAGTTCATAAGGCTTAGTGCAGGTCCATCACCGGTTCGATAGCCGGAGGCAGCTGCCTCTGGATGGTGATGGTGGAGCCGATCGACGGTTTTACCTGCAGGTTGAATGTATCATTGCGCTGCAGAGGCTGGCTCAGGGCCAGACCGGTGCCGAGATCGGCCAGATCAACGGTGATCTCAAACTGCTCGCCGGTCTCCAAAAGGTTGTTGCCGTTGTCATCGCCGATGGCGGCAAAGGACCATTTCACGTTATTGAGATAGTCGTTCTTGGTCGTCAGACTGATGACGCACTTGTTCATGCCTATCGTGGCCCCTGAGTTGGGGGTCATGTCGATGGGGTTGCCGGCTATGGCATTCTTAACCGTGAAAAGGATGCTGGTAAGATTTTCGGTATCGCCGTAGCCTATACATGAGCCCGAAAGCTCCATGTTGCTCTTGGCTTCGTTAAGGCCGGCATAGATGGTTTCCTTGCCCCTCTCTGCGGAGAAGAGGCCCGCACTCAATACTGCATAGCCGAATACGGCTGCCACAGTCACGAATGCGATCAGTATGATGGCGGTCTCCAGACCGGTCATACCTTTCTCTCCCTTATGGAGATTGAACATCGCTTTCATTAATTTAATCATTTTTTCCTCCTTACTAAAGGTTCAAAGCTTAGTGCAGGTCCATCACCGGTTCGATTGCCGGAGGCAGTTGCCTCTGGATGGTGATGGTGGAGCCGATCGACGGCTTAACCTGCAGGGCGAATGTATCATTGCGCTGCAGCGGCTGGCTCAGGGTCAGACCGGTGCCAAGATCGGCCAGATCAACGGTGACCTCAAACTGTTCGCCGGTTTCCAAAAGTTGATTGCCGTTGTCATCGCCGATAGCGACAAAGGACCACTTCACATTATTGAGATAGTCGTTCTTGGTCGTCAGGCTGATGACGCATTTGTTGTTGCCGCTGCCATCATTCGGGGTCATGTCGATGGGGTTGCCGGCAATGGCATTCTTAACCGTGAAAAGGATGCTGGTGACGTTTTCAGTATTGCCCTTGGCCAGGCAAGAACCCGAAAGCTCCATGTTGCTCTTGGCTTCGTTCAAGCCGGCATAGATGGTTTCCTTGCCCCTCTCTGCGGAGAAGAGGCCTGCACTCAGTACTGCATAGCCGAATACGGCTGCCACAGTCACGAATGCGATCAGTATGATGGCGGTCTCCAGACCGGTCATACCTTTTTCTCCCTTGTGGAGATTGAACATTGCTTTCATTAACTTAATCATTTTTTCCTCCTTAGTAATTGTCTCGACCATTTGTTAAATTTTGATTGCCTTTTTTAATTTTTGATGTCAACCCTGATAGGCTGTCACCTCCTGCTAATTTTGTTTATATTGTGTTCACTATGAACTTGCCGACACCTCCTTACTCATATTCAAGAAAAATTAATCCCATATTTTCATAATTTAACCAGGGTAAAATTGCTCCCCTGCTGAAATAAAACCATGCGCCATAGATGAACAATACGAATTGCTCCGATTAAATCGCTGCGTCTTACATCTCCGGTAAGAAAACCCGAAGCCCCGCTCTCAATGGCCGGCACCAGGAAGTTTTGCTCATCATTCAACACGATGACGCCTACATGAGGTGAGCATTCCTTAATATATGAAATGACTTTAGTGCTGTCCGTGCCCCTCAACCTTCCATCAAGGATCACGATGTCGGGGGATACTTTTACGACCAGGTCCAATGCCTCTTTGCCGTCACGGGCCTCACCGATAACCTTTATGCTTTCGTCACCCGCCAGCATATGGCGGATTCCCTCACGCATAGCCTCGCTGCTGTCTACCACCAGTACACGTATCGCGTCTTCAACCAGGTTGCCTGTTGAATCGGTAAATGCGCTCGTTGACCGTGTAATCATGACCCTCCTCAGTTATCGTATATCTCAAGATACTAATCTTTGTTTTGATCTATTTTGGCATGGCCGACGTTGAGCGGTAAGTCCCAAATGGTTTCATTATGGTGACCGTATTAGCTCATACTTTTGGCCCTGACATGCCCGCGCATAGGAATAAATCGGGCTGAATTGGGCAAATAAAAAAGGCCCCGAGTGGGGGCCTTAAAGTTTAGCGGTTAAACTGATCGCTTTTAGAGCATATTTCTTCGGTAGGCTTCAGCCACAGCCTGAGTGCGGTCGACCGCATCAAGCTTACTGAAAATAGTGTTGGTTTCCCTTTTTACGGTTGCCTCGCTAACGCATAGCTTGCCGGCTATTTCCCTATTAGTAATACCCGCTGCGATCAGCCGCAGGATATCGAGCTGGCGGGGAGTAAGCAGTGTATTACGGCTGAGCTGGGCCACATTGCCAAATTGAGTGAATAGGGTACGTGTAATGGAAGGTGCAAAGGGTGACTGGCCTTCAAAGGCCAGTTTAATGGATCTGGAAAGCTCTTCTCTGCCTATATCCTTTAGAAGATATCCCACGGCTCCGGCCTCGGCAGCCTGGGCCAGGTATTTATCTTCATATACTGTGAGGATTATTATATTGGCCTTACATTCCTTGGCTTTAAGCTGTCTGGTGGCCTCGATCCCACCCATGCCGGGCATCCTGACATCCATTAATATAATATCCGGGTCCAGTTCCGCGGCTTTCAGGATCGCATCTTCCCCTGATTTTGCTTCTCCGACAACATCAATCCGCTCATCCAGCTCCAGCATGCGGCGCAACCCTTCACGCACCAGCTGCTGATCATCCACCAGCATAACCCTTATCAATTTTCTATCACTGCTGCTCATTTCCTGCCACTATTGAGCTGATGTGAGTCGAATCACTATGCGTTAAGAGCGGCAGGCGGCCGAATATCTTCGTACCATTGCCGGGGGCTGTAACGATGTTCAATGCACCCCCCAGCATTTCTGCCCTTTCTTTCATAGTGATTAACCCGATGCTGCTTTTGGCTACTTTGTCGCTCAAAGCTTCCGACAGGTCGAATCCCTGTCCGTCATCAGTTATCTCAACTATGGCATATTCTAAATCAAATTTCAAAATAAGGTCAACGTGCGATGCCTGCGCATGCTTCCTGACGTTATTCAAGGCTTCCAGTATTATACGGTATATGCTTACTTCCTGCACAAGGGACAGGGTATTCATGCTTCCTATGATCTTAAATTCACAGGTTGTGCCGTTTTCTCGGTTAAAACTCTCCACCTGCCTGTGCAGAGCCTCGATTAAACCAAGCTCGGCCAAAGCAATGGGGTGGAGATCGAGTATAATTCGCCTCAGTTCCTTTATGCTTTGATTGAGTATATTGTTGGTCCTCTTTATCTCGGTTATCGTGTCATCGTGCCGCGCAGATGTCAGAAAAGCTTCGCATAATTGCATTCCGTAGGAAGCGCTGACCAGCCACTGCGCCAGACCGTCATGGAGCTCGGAGGAGATCCTTCTCCGCTCATCTTCCTGGGCGGTCAACGACTTCTTTAAAAACCGCTCAAGGTTCCTCTGCTGCATCCTCACACTTTCGAACAGGGTAGCATTTTCGATGGCGATGGCCGCCTGACCCGCCAGTATGTATAAAAGCTCCAGGTCACCCTCCGTGAACGGATTGCGTGAAGTAATCTTGCTGCAGTTGATAACACCGATTACCTTTTTCTTTAATAATAAGGGCACACAGAGAGAGGAAACTATCTCAGGATTGCCGCTGAATTTAAGCTGCTTGGCTTCACCGTTCAGCAAGATGGCACGGCCGGTCTCAACAACCGACCAGGCTATGCTGTCGTCGGAGATATCTTCGCCCTTGCCGATCAATTCACCCGGGAGGCCGATGGCTGCCCTGATGGTTAACTGCTGGGTAAACTCATCCAGCAGCATGAGTGATACCCGGTCAGCCCTGGTCTCTATGCATACCAGGTTGACGATCCTGGGGAATATCTTATCGGCATCCAGCTCCGATACCAGCGATTTATTCAGCTCAAATAAAGGCAATAATGTTTTTAACCGCATATTCTCTTTGGCCAGCCGACTGTGCTGCAATACCTCTTCAACCACTTTCTTCAGGTTCTTCTCGTCCACCGGTTTTTCCAGTATGGCCTGAGCACCCGCCTGGAAAGCCTTTATGAGGATATCGGGCGAATCGTTCTGGGTCATCACTATTACGCCGATTTCAGGGCTGAGAAAACGTGCCCTGTGTAAAACTTCCAGGGCGTTATCTTCCTGAATGGCCAGATTGTAGACCAGAACGTCAATGTTTTTTCGTTGGATAATGGAAAGGGCTTCTGAACAGGACTCAGATTTAATTACCGTGAAACCGCTGTTGGTTAATGCGTTTTTTACCGCTGTTGCTGTCGTGCGATCGTCATCAACCAGCAAAATGCTCTCTTTATACATTGCAATCCTTAAAGATTAGTGCCTAGTTTACCTCTTTGTATACCTATAATTTATACTATTTCTTCTTCGGCCACCAGCCCCACCAGTTTTCCTGACCGCATTTAGTGCACTTGACCTTCATAGCGACAACACCGACGGAACCACATGAGCCGCACTTGAAGATTTTACTGATGTTATAGCCGGCTGTTCCCCTCAACCCTTCTGAAATAACCTCCACCTGGCTGCTTACATTCTGAAGCTGCTGTACAGCAGCTTTGAAGGCCGCCGGGTTGACCTGGTTTGAAGTATTATTACTGTTATTATCAAGCTTGGTGATCATCACCTCAAGTTTGGCCATGCGATTTACGATTTCAGCCATCCTTTCCTGCAATGCATTGATATCACCGGCCGCTATACATTCATCGTGACTGTGACCGCCACCCGAAGCCGGCTCCTCGGCAAACCCGTGGCTGGACGCCACACTCACTTTCTGTACGTTTTGCAACGGTGGCGGCGCATCGGGTCTGGGTTTAACTTCCGCTGTGGTGCTGGCTGCGACCCTATGTGCCGACGTGGATTTACTGGAGACGCTCTTGCCCACCATTGAATCGATCTCTTCCTGCGTCAGCATTTTACTCGTATCGTCCATTGCACACCTTCTATGTTAAGTTTCTAGAACCCAATTAATACTCATTTAATTCGCTTATCAATATATTCTTTTTACTATCTTTCGTCAGATCGATATCACGTTTAACGTCCTTATGGCCCGGCTTCTCATTACATTCCAGCTCACAGCCTGTGCATATGTCGGGTATTTCTTCCACCGGCTCTTTGGATGCTGTGCTAATAATGCGAATGATAGGCCTTTTTAGACATTCCGGGTTTGATTTGCTTACTATTCCCATGCGTCCGTCATTTAGTTTTACCATTGCGCCCGTCGGGTACACCGGTACAGTCTTAGCAAATACCCGGACCAGCTCAGGATCGAATAGCTCGCCGCTATAAGCAAATATATATTCTATGGCATCCTGTGAAGATACAATGCTGTGTTCGATGGCAAAGGCGGGGAGGAACTCCTCGCGGTGGGGACGCTTCGAAGCAAGCGCAAAGCCTACATCGGTTATTCCTAGTATGCGCGCCGGGAGGCATATCTCCGCACCTTTTAAACCGAAGGGGTAGCCGCTGCCGTTCCACCTTTCGTGATGCTGCAATATGATGTTGGCGGTTTCCGGTCCGATCTCAGTGTATCGGGCCATGATCTGCGAACCATAGACCGGGTGCCTCTGCACCGCCTTCATTTCTGCACTATTTAAATACTGCGGCTTCTCCAGAATGCCCTGGGGTAAAAGCACATAACCTACGTTCTGAAAAAGGGAGGCCATCCCTATTTGTTTAATCTCACGTTTATTCATGCCGCTGGCTTTGCCTATCAGCATGGAAAGAGATGCAACCTTCACCGGGTGCACGTAATTATAATCGCGCAAGGAAAAACATCCGGCTATGGAAGCATCGCCCTTCTTTTCAGAAAGGAGTGATTCCATCAGCTCATCCATCAGGTTATTCATCAGCACCAGGTCAATGGACTGCTGGTTCCTGCCCGTCAACATAGTCCGGCATTCGATCAATGCCCTGCGCAGCGATTTGGATATCGCTCCTTCCAGCTGCGGAGGCACAAAACAAGTGGCCTGGATATCTTCGGTTTTACCATTGAGTATAAATAGTTCGCCCACACCTATATCGTCAATTTGAGCAATATCGCGGGCATCCAGCACCGTCCCCTGCTGTAAAACGATATCGCCCCAATTGTCACAGATCGGGGAAGCCAACTCCATACCCGGCCTGGCATAAATTGCCGATATACGCTGCATTTATTTAATACCTTCCAGTATTAATTTCAGTCGTCTTCAATATTCCATCACCTGCACAATCAGTTTTCTCTGGTGCTCGGCATCGGCCAGGTTATAATCGTAAGTTTTAGCCAGTTCCCTCATATTGCTGTCATAACAAATGCGAACTTTGGGCCTTGAAAAATAACCGCAGTTGGCATTCGAAACGATGCCAACCTCACCCGTATTAAGCTTAACCATGATTCCCGAAGGATAAGTAGGCAATTGCTGGGTAAAAATCTTGACCAGGTCGGGGTCGAACAGCTCTCCGCTGTAGGCCACGATGAATTCCATGGCTTGATGCGGCCTGAGAAAATCTGCGTCGCTGAAATCGCCTGAAAAGGCGTTAATAAATTCTTGCGCTTCCTTGGGCAGTATGCAGCCGCGATGCGGCCTTTTAGATACCAGCGCAACGATACTATCGGTGATGCCCAGTATGCGGGCCCCATGACAGATACTCCTGCCCTTTATCCCCTGGGGATAGCCGCTGCCGTTCCAGCGCTCATGGTGTTGCTGGATAATCAGGGCGGTCTCTTGAGCAGCTTGCCCATAGCGTTTTACTATCTCAGCACCGTAGGACGGGTGCTTTTGTATTGTCTGCGTTTCAGATTCGTCCAGAGGCCCCTCTTTATCAGCCAGTCCCTCCGGCAAAGCGGCATAGCCGATGTTCTGCAGAAGCGTAGCCATGCCCAGATTAATAAGCTCGGTCTGCCCCATTCCTGCAGCCTTGCCCATCAGCAAGGAAAGGCTGGTTACCTTGACTGGATGCACGAAATCATAGTCCTTCATGGAATGGCATCCGACTACTACCGGTTCACCCATAGCCACCGGGAACAGTTGCTGCACCATTTCAAAAACACCCTGCCGGATTGATGAAAGGTCCATCATCTGCGCCTTACCCGAGCCAATAATATGCTGAGCTTTGCGCAGTATCTGCCTTAAAGATCCCGCAATTGAACCCTCCAGTTCGGGCGTTATCAGCGGCCAGGCAACAACATCATCCACCCGCTTGTCCATAATAAATAGCTCGCCCACACCCAACTCCTCCAGATTTTCTACCTGAGCGGATGATAGCTTGGTCCCCTCCTTCAAGAGCAGCTTGCCGAAGCAGTCATATAATGCGCGGCCCAGGAACATAGTTGGTTTAGCGTGTTTAGCAGAAATTCTTCTCATTTTTTTTACCTTCCATAAGTATTCTCTAACTTAAACTTTTGCCAAAGACGCGGAGTTTTTCTTCTGATAAAAGCACGACCCGAATTTGCCGAATCCTAATTTGGCGGCGTTAATCATGAATTCGGTGGCGCCCACAAAAAGTACGCCGTTCTCCCTTAATGACTCAAAAAACCGCTGATTGAGCTTTTCCTTGGCTTCCTCGGTAAAATAAATAGTCACGTTGCGGCATGCGATCAGGTCAAAGCCCGTTTCGAATTTATCTGCCAGCAGATTGTGACGTTTGAAAACCGCCTTATCCCTGATTTCTTTCTTGGCCCAGTAGTCACCGTTTTCCTGAGTGAAATATTTGTCGACCAGATGTTTGGGAATATTTTTCATCAGATCGTCCCGGTATGGCCCGCCCACTGCCGCCCTGGCCAGGCTGAGTTCATCCATATCCGTCCCCAGGATCCTGTAATTTACTTTTTTACGATTCTCGCATAGCAGCATGGCAATGGAGTACACTTCGGCACCATTTGAGCATCCCGCACTCCATATGTTGATGTAGTCCCTTTTTTCCAGTAAAGCCGGCAGTATACTGTTCTCCAGTTCCTGAAATACAGCGGCGTCACGGCAGAATTCGGTCACATTTATCGTGATGAAATCGCACAGTTTTTTCAGGCTGGGTTCGTCCTGCTCTATGATCCGGCAATAGTGGATAACGTCTTTTTCATTAGTATTTTCTATGAAGGCAGACAGGCGCCGGCGCATCTGCTGGGTCTTATAGCTCTCCAGATCGATGCCCGTCATAGTAAGTACTTTCTTTTTTAGAAATAAATATTCTTGATCAGTCATAATTTAGATTCTCACCATAGATTCACTGGGTTTGCGGCAGGCCGCGGTTATTTCATCTACTATCCTGTCTAGCGGTACAACTTTATCTACCAGGCCGGCCTCGGCCACGCTCCTCGGCATGCCGTAGACCACGCAGGTTGATTCATCCTCGGCCAGGATCATTCCGCCTCCCGCTTTTATCATGGCGGCGCCGTCAGTGCCATCAGATCCCATTCCAGTTAATACAACACCCAGGCAGCGCGATCCATACGCTTTGGATGCCGATTCCATAGTTACATCCACGGCAGGCCGCAGCCCGCAGCGCGGCTTGTCCTGGTTAAGGCTTATCTGACCGTTGGTTTTCATCACCATATGATATCCGCCCGGTGCGAGCAGGGCCTGTCCCATCGAAACCCGGTCTCCCACCTCGGCTTCTTTCACGCGAATTTGGCTTATTTCATCGAGCCTTTCGGCTATAGATTTCGTAAATTTGGGCGGCATATGCTGTACTATCAAAAATGCCGCAGGCAAATCGGCCGGCAAGTTCGGCACAACCTCATATAGTGCACGGGGGCCGCCCGTCGAGCTGCCGATGATTACAACCCTGTTCAACTTTCCCTGCCCGGAGGGGTTATTAACAGGTAGCTTTTTCTTGCTCCGCTGAAGGTCCGCAACTATTCTCTGCAGCCTGGAGGTAACCTTAGCTACATCGATTTTAGACGCCTGCTTGATTTTCTGAATCAGCTCTGTATCCGATTCCAGCGACCCCGTCGGGTTAATCAGCGACGGTTTCAGGAAGAAGTCCACTGCTCCGATTTCGAGTGCCCTGATAGTAACATCAGCCCCTTCCGCCGTCAGGTTGCTCAACATCACCACTGGAGTAGGATATTCAGCCATTATGCGCTGCAGAGCGGTTACGCCATCCAGCTTGGGCATTTCCACGTCGAGCGTGACAACATCCGGCTTCAGCGCTTTAATCTTCTCGATTGCGTCAAGGCCGTCCCTGGCCGTACCCGCAATTTCTATTTGCGTGTCGTTAGCCAGATGCTTGGCGATCATGATTCTGGCAAAAGCCGAATCATCAACTATCAATACCCTGACACGTTTATCAGTATCTATCATGTTTCAGTGCCCTCTCCGCCCTACGGGCGGCTTTTTTAACTAATCATCTTTTTTACGGCCGCCAGGACGCGGTCTGCATCAAAAGGCTTGACTACGAAATCTTTGGCCCCCGTCTTAAGCGCTTCCATTACCATGGACTGCTGGCCCATAGCCGTCACCATGGCAACCCTGGCGCCGGGGTCCATCTTCATCAGCTCCTTCAATGTAGACAGACCGTCCATGTTCGGCATCGTGATGTCCAGCAGGACGCCATCGGGTCTATTTTCCCTGTATTTTTCGATGGCTTCCGCACCATCCGCCGCTTCGGCAACCTCAAATCCATTGTCCGAAAGCAGCTTCGTGCATCTCATGCGCATAAATGCCGCGTCGTCTACTATAAGTATCTTCGCCAAGATTTACCTCCTTCAAAATGTTCCTTAGGATTCAACCTCGGACTCCCGCCCGGGTGTTTGTCGAATCTATTAATCTGTTCACTAATTTTCACAACCATGCCTTATTTCCACAAGTGGTAATAGTTTATTTTTGTTGAGCCAATAAGCTATTGTTGTTCCTCACTTAATTTATACTTGGCTACCGTCTGTTTAAACTCATCAGCGACCTGGGTTACCTTGCTTCCTGCTTTCACAACCTGCTGGATTTGCGAGCCGACCTCATGGGCAGCTGCCGAAACCTGCTCGGTGGCTGCGCTGTTTTCTTCGGCCACACCGGCCACTTCTTCGACGGATTTGGATACGGTCTTGGCTGTGGCAGACATCTGCTCCGTAGCTGCAGTATTCTCCTCGACAATGGCGCTGATATTGTCGCTTAATTTCACCATCTCGGCGCTCATAGCATTCAGCTGTTCGGCAGCGGCGGATATCTGCTCCACCTGCTCGCTCATCTGGCGTGATTGTTTCAAAATCTCTTCCAGGGATTGACCGGCGCTGGTAGCCAGGCTGTAACCACTGGCTATTTGCTCGGTTCCTTTCTCCATAGCCGTTACCGTCTGGGATACACCGGTCTGGATGCCATTGATAAGCTCGGCTATCTCTTCGGTTGAAGAGGAGGCCCTTTCAGCCAGCTTTCTCACCTCATCAGCCACTACAGCGAAGCCCCTGCCCTGTTCGCCGGCTCTGGCCGCCTCGATTGCAGCATTGAGCGCCAGCAGGTTTGTCTGATCGGCTATATCGTTGATGGTAGCAACGATCTTGCCGATCTCACGTGAGCGAGTGCCCAGACCGCTGACTTTTTCCGATGCAACTTCAATAGTTTTCTTGATCTCCTCCATACCCTTTATCGTTTTCTGCACCATCTCTGCGCCTTTATGAGCGGTATCAGTGGCCGACCTGGCGCTGCTGGTTGCGTTTACAGTGTTGGATGAGACTTGTGTTATAGCAGTGGAAACCTGGCTCACGATCTGAACATTTTTCCCTATTATAGCTGCCTGCTCCTGTGCGCCCCTGGCTATCTGGTCTATGGCCCTGACCAACTGGTCAAGGGCTTTCATGGTATCCTGCATCGAGGACGCCTGGTCACTTGCGCCGTTGGCCACCTGCTGGCTGGCACTGGCTATCTGGTTTGTCGCCTGGCCAGCCTGCTCAGAGGCCTGGTTCAATTGTTGGCCGGATTCTAAAAGCTCCTTCGACATCCGTTTCAGCATCCGTACCACCCCTACGCGGCCGTCTCCGGATTTATTCGCAGCCTCTTTCAATTTGGCTAATTCACCCTTGTAGTCTCCCGTCACCCTGGATCTCAAATCAAACTGGGCCTGGTCATCCATGACTTCTAAAACTTCGTTCAGCGGAGTAACTACCGTATCAAGAACATAGTTGATACCGTTAATGATATCGGCCCATGCCCCTTTGAATTTCGAGCCGTCGCCGCGGATATCCAACTGGCCATCGGTTGCCGCCTTAATCAGGGAGTCAACTTCATTCACCATCCCGTTGATAGAATCGATAAACTCATTAAAAACCGTAAACTGCTCCCTCCAGACGCCATGCTTAGCTTCTTCACGCGTCTCCCAATGCGGAAGGTTCTTCTCGCCATTGGCTATCCTTACAAAGTAATCATGATGCGTTAAATGAACAGTCAGCAGCCCGTCCAGGCACATATTCGTTCCCTTGGCGACTTTCCTTAAGACGCCGTCGAATTTGTTGGCGTCTACCCTTCCGTCGATTTTCCCCTGTGAGATGCCTCCGTATACACTACCCATCTCAAGGGCAAGTGTCAGCTCCCTGGTAGCATCGATAAAATATTCCATGGCGCCGGTGATATTACCGCCTTCATCTTTAACTGGGATGGTATAGCAGCGGAAGAATTTATCAGCCTGCGGTGTTTTGATCACAACTTCACTACTATACGTATTGCCGTCGGCAAACACCTTGCATGCCTGGCACTTTGGAGTATTGCAGAGCGGGAATTTAAACAGGTCATGGCATTTCTGGCCGACGCAGTCCGCCTTGCTTCGGCCCAGAGCTTCAGCGCCGGCCGCGTTGGCATACTTTATGGTGTATTCCTTATCGATAACCACGACGGGTGCAGGCAGCACATCCATATAATCATAGGATGGTGCTTTTTCTTTGCCGTTCTTGCGAAACAATGACTTCTTTTTGACTTTGCCCAGCACCACACTATGGCTTCCGTTGCCGTTGCCGTTGCCATTGCCGGACCCATTATCCTTTTTCTTTTTGTCTAAACTGATCATCTCGCCACCTTATAGTAAAATTATGTTTTATAATCTTTTTACCTTACTTTCCACCCATCCCATTCATTCGCCTTCCGGCAGCTTATACGTAGCTAGAAGCTCCTTGAACTCGCCGGACATCGTTTGGAGCGCACTACTGGATTCCACGACTTCGTGTGCCTGAGCGCTGATCTGCTCGGCAGCCGCAGATACTTCCTCTGTCGAGGCGCTGTTTTCCTCCGATACGCCGGCAACTTCCTCCACCGATTTGGACACCTGTTTGACTGTTTCATCCATGCTCTCGGTGATGGCTGTGTTCTCCTCGGCGATGGCGCTTATATTGTCACTGAGTTTGACCATCTCCGAGCTCATGCTGGATAGCTGTTGGGTAGCAACGGATATTTGCTCGACCTCCTTTCCCATCTCTTTGGATTTTGTCAGTATCTCATCAAGCGAACAGCCGGCCCTGGTAGCCAGTTCATATCCGTTGGCGACCTCCTCAGTGCCTTTGGTCATAGCATTGATGGTGTCCTGTACCCCTTTTTGTATGTTGTTGATGAGCTCTTCAATTTCCTTGGTGGAAGTCGATGCCCTTTCGGCAAGCTTCCTGACCTCGTCGGCTACCACTGCAAAACCCCTGCCCTGTTCACCTGCCCTGGCGGCTTCGATGGCAGCGTTGAGAGCCAGCAGGTTAGTCTGGTCGGCAATATCATTGATAGTGGCAACGATTTTACCTATTTCCCTGGAACGATCGCCCAGGCCACTGACTTTTTCTGAGGCGCTATCCATGGTCTTCATGATATTTTCCATACCTTTAATGGTATTCTGTACCATATCTGCACCCTTCTGAGCCGCTCCCGAAGTGTCTTTAGAGCTGGTGGTAGTCTGCTTGGCGCTGGAGGAAACCTGGCTGATCGCTTCGGAAACCTGGTTTACAACCTGAACATTTTTCTCGATCATCTGAGCCTGTTCCTGTGCTCCCTTAGCTATCTGGCTGATGGCAGATACGAGCTTCTCCACGGCAGCCAATGTTTGCTGCATTGCCGTAGCCTGGTCAGACGCGCCTTTGGCCACCTGCTGGCTGGAAGCTGCAATCTGCTGCGTGGCCTCACCTGATTGTTCAGCCGACTGTTTAAGCTGTGCGCTTGCGCTGGCAAGATCGTTCGAAACCTTCTTAAGGGTTTTCATTACAGTGATCCTGCCGTTGAGAGACTCATTAACGGCATCCTTGAGCTTGCTAAGATCACCTTTATACTCGCCGCTGACTTTAGTAGTCAGATCATTTTGCGCCTCAAGATGCAGCACGCGGAAAACATCGTCCATGGGCTCTATTATCGAATCGAGGGTGGAATTGATGCCCGCCATCATCTCGGCCCAACAACCCTTGAATTTGGAAGCATCACCTCTCGTATCGAGTTTGCCCTGCGCCGACTCCATGGTCAGTTTGTTCATCTCCTCCATAAAGCTGTTAAGAGAACCGATGAACTCGTTAAAGGTACCATGCATTTGCTTCCAGCATCCGTACTGGGATTCCACCTGGTCCTCCCAGCGTTCTAGTTTTTCTCCCCGCGAGATCTTCAGGAAGTAATCATTCTGTCTCATGATTAAACCGAGCAGGGAATCCAGCAGCATATTGGTACCTTTGGCTTGTTTGCGCAGTATGCCATCAAATTGTTTGTAGTCCGCCCTTGCCTCCGGTTTCCCCAGGGCGATGCTAGTGAATAGATTACCCATCTCAAGGCCAAAGGTCAGTTCCCTGGTAGCATCGATGAAGTATTCTATTGCACCGATAATTTCGCCCTTATCGTCTTTAACCGGCACGGTGTAGCAGCGGAAGAACACATCGCCTTTAGGCGCCTTGACCACCACTTCACTGCTATAGGTGATGCCGTCGGCAAAGGCCTTGCATGCCTGGCAATTAGGAGTATTGCAGAATTTGAATTTGAACAAGTCAAAACACTTCTGCCCCAGACAGGATTCCTTAGCGCCGGTCAGGATCTCCGCACCGGGACTATTAATAAACTGTATTGTGAATTCCCTGTCGAAAAATACGACGGGTACAGGCAAAAGATCTATGAAACTGAAATCATAAATACTTTTAGCTGCCTTGCCGTTTTTCCTAGACGGCGCGGTTTTGGACCTGCCGTGCCCGAAGAGCGACCCCGTCAGCACATGGCCGGCATTTCCATTGCCTTTCTTTTCCTTTGCCTGAATCATGCTGTTTCCTCCTTAACTACCTGTCTGGTTAACAATCGTGCACGCACGCAGACAAATAGGTTTTTTCATAATTCTCCTACCGGGCTGGCCGTGGTCCTCAATTTCGTAATACCGGTGTCGATGTTCAACCACATGGAACGGCCCAGCGTACCCCTTGTATCCTCGGCCTTAATGGACATCTTATTTTCAGCGACGGCGCTTTTAACTGCCGTGATATTACGGTCGCCGATATCCAATATGCTTCCCACAGGGACCGTATGGATAATTTTGGCGCCTCCTGCGACTTTAATTACGATCCTGCTTTTTACAGCCCCTTTGCTTTCCATTTGATTTACCATGGCCGGCAAGGCCGTATTGGCATACTTGGTTGGTGTTTTTCCGCAATCGGCAACGTTCCCGTGCGGCAAAACTACATGCACCATGGCGCCGACCCGTGCTACGGGATCATAAGCGCTTATACCTATGCATGAACCCAACCCCAGGCAGGCGAGGACCGTGTGCGGATCATTGGAGACCTGCATTTCTCCCAGACCCACAACTACCATCTCCTCATTTTTTACTGAACTGAGTGTCAATTGACGCCTCCTGCGGCGGTGATGAGCGGCAGTTTCATGAAGCTGGCGTTGGGCATGATTAAAAATGTGCCCTGTATAGTCTGGTCGCTTACGCCGAAAGATGTCTCAGCAATGAAGACATCGTCACGTTCTGCCAGTATCTCGGCCAGAGCGATATCCAAGATAGCTCCCGCCATTTCAAGCAGGACCACCGGGGGAGACGGTTCAAGCAGGATACCAAGGGAGTCGGCCACCGCATTCAAGAAAAATGTGCCTGTTATGTTGCCCATTTCGCCCAGAGCCGATTGTGTCATTTCATCCAGGCTTTTGCAGGTGCCCGGGGGGTCGCCCATAAGCAGGTCCAGGATGCTATAGGCAAATTCAGGTTGGTGGGCCAGCAGGATATGCCCGTTGCTGGCTCCTGAAAAGGTAATATATACACCGATAACCATGCGCTCAGGTCCGCCCAGCACATATGGCATTTCTTTGGCAGGGATCTTGCGGATACCGATAGAATTGATTTGAAAATCCTTGCCTACCATTTGGGAGAGACCGTTAATAGCATTGGTCATGCCTTTTTTAACTAAACCGTCCCAGACGGCCATTTCCTCAGTTTCTGAGACCTGATTTTTATCCATACTTATTTTGACCTCCTGAAGTCACATTCCGTGTTACGCGTTCACGGTTAAATCAAATTTGTTGGAACTGCGTCCCTGCTGGGCATACATCCTGATCAATGTAGGTATGTCGAAAATTAAGGCCACCTCACCATTGCCCAGGATGGTGGCCCCGGCAATCCCTTTCAGTTCACCGAGATATTTGCCGAGGGGCTTTATAACAAACTCCATTTGTTCCTTAAGTTCGTCCACAACGATGCCCGCCACCTTCTCTCCCGCTTTGACAACCAGCACATATGGGTCATCCTTTTCAGTGACGGTGTCGCCCATGTCGAGCACCCTGTTCATCCTCATGAGCGGGACGATGCTGTCTCTCAGGAGCATGACCTCCCTGGTTTGAATTGTCCTGATATTAGCCCGGTTGATTTTTATGGTCTCCATAACCGATACCAGAGGCACGATGAATGTCGAACCGGCGGTGGTTACGACCAGGCCCTGGAACACCGCAACCGTAAGAGGCAACTTGATAGTGAAGGTTGTTCCTGTGTTTAAGTGGGTGTCCAGCGTCACGCTGCCGTTGAGACGCTCCACATTATTACGGACTATATCCAACCCTACTCCCCTGCCGGATACTTCCGTAGCTTTTTCGGCAGTGGATATGCCCGAAGAGAAGATCAGGTCGATTGCTTCTGCGTCCGTCATGTTGCCGGCAGCTTCAGCAGAAAGGAACCCCTTTCTGACAGCTGACTCTTTAACTTTCTTGGGATCGATGCCCCTGCCGTCATCCTCCAGCTTAATTACGATGTGCCCTTCTTCCTGATAAGCCGAAAGCCTTAACATGGCCTTCTGCGGCTTGCCTTTGGAACTTCTTTCTTCCGGCACCTCTATCCCGTGGTCTACGGCATTCCTGAGCAGGTGAATCAGAGGGTCCTGGATCTTTTCTATGATGGTACGATCCAGCTCAGTGCTTTCGCCTTTAATTACAAAATCCAGGTTCTTGTGTTGTTTCTGAGCAAGGTCCCTTACCAGCCGCGGGAATTTACTGAATACCAGGCTGATCGGCACCATGCGTACCTTCATAATGTCCTGGTACAGCTCATTGATGACCTTAACGATATGGTTGGAAGTGTCTCCCAGGTCGTGCACCAGGTCATCATCGGGATATTCCATCTCCAGCATTTTACCGACCTGGCTGATCCTGGAGCGATCGATTACCAACTCCTCAACCATATTCATGAGGCTGTCCAGCACCGTAACATCCACGCGGATGCTCTGCATAACCTCGGTTTTAACATCGGGACCTGCCAGCTTTACCTCTGAATTCGGCGTTGCTTTAACGGCTTCGGCCGGAGCGGCCGGCTGAATTTCTTCCAGGCTGCCGGCCGATAACAGCTTTGCTGCCTCCGGTGACCCGTAGGGTGCTACGATGACTTTCTCAATGTCTGAAATCAGACTCAAGCCGGTCACAATTTCGTCTTGTCGCCTTACGCAGCAAACTATGGCTGTAAATTCGGGTGATACTTTTTCCTGCTCAATTTCCTGCATGCAGGGGTTGGAAGCAATTAAATCGCCGATGGTGGTCAGGTCGTTGTATAGCTGGAGGCTGCGCACAGCCAGCCATTCACTGCGGCGGTCGATGAACGCTTTTACGATATAAGCATTCGAGCCTTTTTTGACTGCGTCGGCAATCTTTTTCTCCGCATTCTTATTCAGAATGATGAGCTTTGTCTGCTTTTTGTCCCCGTTGTGCTGCTCCTTTTTGGCCGGTGCGGCGACCACTGCCGCACCGCCTTCGGCAGACTGGTTGAGCTGAGCTACTATTGATTCAATATCAATATCGCTTTCTTCACGTGTCACTATTTCGCCCTTTAGTACTTTGAGCGCATCCAGCCCGAACAGCAGGGCATCTATGATCTTGGCATTTACAGTTATCTTATTGTTGCGCAGCTTATCCAGGAGGCTTTCCATGGCATGGGTAACTTCAGCCATGCGTTCATGTCCCAGCATGGCTGATGAACCCTTGAGAGTATGGGCTGCGCGAAATATTTCCTGCAGCAGTGCCTGGTCGTTTCCTTGGTTTTCAAGCTTGATGATATCTTCATCTAATAGTTGAATATGTTCCTCGGCCTCATCCATGAATACTTTGAGTTCTTCGGCACTGATTTCACAACTTACTATCATGTTTTGTTTCCATAACCCGGCTTATTCATAGTTCACAAAACCGGAAACTCCTTTTTATCGCTAGGCTACGGCATATTCTTTGCTGTTGTTGTTGTTCTTAACATCCCCCGATTTTTTCTTGTTATGGCCGTTTTTGGGTGCTACCGGTTCGCCTTCCGTCTTCCCGGCAGCCTCTTTAGCGCTTTCGCTCAGAACGCGGGAAATCGCTTCGACATCAGCCTTCGAGGACAATAGCTTGCTTAAGTCCAGCAGGATTATCAGGCGGTCAGCCAGTTTGGCTATGCCCCGCAGATAGTCCGCATTGCCCTGCATGACTATGGAAGACGGCGTATCGATGGCGGAATTGGGCACCCTCAACACCTCCGTGACGGCATCCACAATGACGCCCACTTCCCCTTCTGCGACGTCGATAATAACGATGCGGCTCTCCACCGTTTGCTCGCTTACCGTAAGCCCCAGACGCTTCCTCAAATCCAGAACGGGAAGCACCTTGCCGCGCAGATTAATTACGCCTTCTACATAAGACATGGCGCCCGGCACCTTGGTGATGTTCTGCATGCGCATGATCTCGCGAACGTCCGAGATATCGAATCCATAATGTTCCGAGGCCAGGTCGAAGACTACCAGTTGAATTTCGTTCATTGCATTGTTATCTGTCATTTTCTATCGTCTCCTTATTAAAAAGTAATGTTCTCTTTGATAATTCCGGGCGGCAGCAATTTCCCCACTTGTTCGTCCGGATTATTTCCGGTGCTAACCCCCTTTTACTATCGAATATTTTTGTTCAGTAAATATGTCCCATTGTGTCAGCACAACCAATCGCTAACAAGTCGCTAAGGGCTAATTTTGATGAGCCAATCGGGTATCTAATGGTTGAGCCACCAGGCAACACGCAGCCGGGTCGTGAGCTTCCTGCAGCAGGCCTGTTTAATACCTGCAACCGGTGGAGGGGGAAGAAAATCCATCTTCCCCCTCCACTTTATTTATTTAACCGCAGGTTTTACACCCGTCGGATTACGACTTTTTACCGGCTTTTACTTCCTGTGCGGATTCCTGTTTATGGCCATTGCCGTTCAGCTTGTACTTGCCTATCAGTTGTTCAAAGTCGTCGCCCATCCTGGCCAGTCCGCCACCGCTAGCAACAACCTGCTGTACCTGTGCGCTGATCTCCTCAGCAGCCGCCGATACCTGCTCGGTTGCCGCGCTGTTTTCTTCGGCAACTCCCGCAATGGCTTCAATAGACTTGGCAACATCTTTGGCAGTAGCCGACATCTCTTCGGTGGCAGCCGTATTCTCCTCCACTATGGCACTGATATTGTCGCTGAGCTTGACCATCTCGGTGCTCATAGCGGTTAATTGCTGTGAAGCGCTGGATATCTGCTCAACCTGCAGGCCTACCTCTTTGGCTCGCTCAAGTATTTCATCCAGTGATTCCCCTGCTTTAGTGGCCACAATAAATCCGTTGTCGACTTCCTTTATGCCTTTCTGCATAGCCGTTACTGTGTCGGCCACACCATCCTGAATACCGCCGATAAGGGCGGCAATCTCTTTGGTGGCTTCGGAGGCCCTTTCTGCCAGCTTTCTAACCTCGTCTGCCACAACTGCAAAGCCCCGCCCCTGTTCTCCGGCCCGGGCTGCTTCTACTGCTGCATTCAGGGCCAGAAGGTTGGTCTGATCGGCGATATCGTCGATGGCTGAGACGATCTTGCCTATCTCCCTGGACCGTTCGCCAAGGCCGTTGACTTTAGCGGAAGCAGTATCCATGGTGCGTTTTATATTTTCCATGCCCGTAACGGTATCGCGCGCCATGCCGGTGCCCTTTTGAGCTGACTCAGCAGCCACCCTGGCATTGAGAGATGCCTGCTGGGTATTGGTCGACACCTGTGCAATAGCTGTTGAAACCTGGCTGACCACCTGCACATTCTTCTCTATCATCTGGGCCTGTTCCTGAGCACCTCTGGCTATCTGATCGATGGCCCTGGATAGCTGCTCAATGGCGCTGAGCACCGACTGCATGCCGGTAGCCTGGTCTGCAGCGCCTTTGGCAACCTGCTGGCTGGATTCAGCTATCTGCTGTGTAGCCCTTCCAGCTTGCTCGGACGCCTGCATGAGCTGAGCGCTCGTCTCGCGCAAGTCGATGCTGTGCTGCTTCAGCTTGACCACTACGGCTATACGGTTATCCAGTGAGTTGTTGATGGCGCTCTTAAGCTCGCCAAGGTCGCCTTTATAATCACCGGCGATCGATTTGGTTAGGTCGTAGCTTACCTGCCTGTCCATCACACCCTTGGCCTCGCTCAGCGGCACTATGATATGGTCCAGAGCTTGATTGAAGCCCTGTAGTATTTTGCTGTAGGCTCCCTGCGCTTTGTCGGCATCCGCCCTGACATCGAGTTTGCCCTCGTTCGACGCCTTGATAATCACGCCAGTTTCATCCACCAGGATATTGATGGCATCGATGCATTTATTGAGGTTATTCTTAATGGTATTGAAATCACCTTTATATTCATCGGTTATCTTGTCAGGGGTCTTGCCCTGCGCTATGTTATCCACGTAATCAGCGGCCACATTCAATGGATTTATGACCGCGTCGAGTGTTTCATTGATGCCCTGCACGATTCCGGCATAGTCACCCTTGAACTTGGAGGCATCTCCACGGGTGGTCAAATTACCTTGAACCAGTGCCCGGGTCAGCTTATCGATTTCCGATATCAGCGATCTCAGCGTGCCTACCATGCCTGCATACGCCTTGCCCAGGGCATCCTTGTCAGACTTGGAAGTGATATCAATGCCCAGGTCGCCTTCTGCTATCTTATCCGCTTCAGCGGATTTCTCCTTAAGGTATGCAATGACATCGGCAAAAGCCTGTGTCACCTGGCCGATCTCGTCGCTGGACTTAACCTTTATATCCTGATCAACATCACCCTGGGCTACTGCTTGGGCCACCGACACCAGTTTTTTAAGCGGCCTAGATATAAAAGCGATCATGGCGATAGTGGCAAACACGATGCAGATAAGCATGAGAACAGAGCTTAAAACCCACATCTGTGTGCGAAGCGCCCCGGCCGCCTCAGCGGCATCTACCGTATAAATACCGGTGCCTATGATCCAGTTCCACGGTTCGAATGCCTTAACGTATGAAAGCTTGGGCACGATGCGGGTGGCATCGGTCTTGTATTGCCACATGTAAGAGGTAAAGCCCTCCTTCTGTGTTTTGGCAATTTGCACCATGTTCTGGAACATGAATGTGCCATTTGCGTCCTTATACTCGGTCACATCGGTATCCACCAGTTTGGCATTCATCGGGTGCACGATCATATAGGGCCGATAGTCTATAACAAAGAAATAGTCCGTCATTTCCTTGCCGTAGCGCAGCGCCTTGATGGCAGCTTTGGCCTGCGATTGAGCTTCCGCCTCAGTGAGTGTGCCGGCCTTCTCCAGATCATAGTAATGTTGCAGAACTGACCAGGCGGAGAACACCTCGTTCTGCGTCTGGGTTTTCTGTTCTGCGTAAACGGCATTCTCCGTTTGCGGCAATAGGTATCCCAGGATTAGGACAGCGAACAGGGCCACACACACCAATACCCCGGGCAGGATTTTCCATAGAATCCCGATTTTAATTCCTTTTGATTTTGTACGGGCAAACGCCCCTTTTAACATATTCACAGGTACAATACCCCCTTATATTTCCTTTATTATTAGTACTTGGGTTGGATAAGCATTAAAAGATTTTAATGCTTGAATAAAGGAAGTTTGGGGGGGTCGAGGCTACGCCTCCCAACCGTTGGGTCAAAGCACGTTCTTTTTACGCGCAGACAATCCGCAGAGGGTTGTGCCAGTTGATTTGGCGCAACACCCGTTGGAAAATGCTGTGCACAATGCGTCGACTCGGTAATAATATTGTTTAACATAATAAAGTAAGCAATTTTGGCATTAATACCGAGGGCCGGGCAAGGGTTTAGAAGCTAATATTGACGAGCCAATCGGGTCATTAATAATTGACGTCATCGTCAACGGCTGTAGCTAAAGCAGGGGATTTTAGGCGTGGTCAGTACTGCACGGCAAAATAACAGGGCCAGGGATGGTCAGGTTATCCGGTTTACGGGTTCTGCGCCTGCTTGCTTTGGGAGATATCTCGTGAGACACCTATAAAACCGGTGTGCTTGCGGTCATTGTCATAAACAGCCCGGACGGCTGTTTCAACCCACACCGTGGACCCATCCTTGCGATAATGTTCACCTTCCACATAGACGATCATATTGCTGTCATGCTTAACATCCGCCTTATAACGCTGATATTTATCCAGCACAATCTGTACGGACTGGGGCGTCATTATATCATCGAGAGTTTGCGATATGGCCTCCTCCGCCGTATAACCTCGCAGCTTAAGAATTGAAGAGCTCATATATGTGACCTTAAGTTTCGGGTCTGCAAGCCAGATGACATCCCCCGTATTCTCCGCCAGCAGCCTGAAAAGTTCCTCGTTGTGTAGCAAGGTCTCCTCCGCACGCTTGCGCTCGGTGATATCGCTTACAATGGTGGCAAAGCCGTGTGACTCCCATGGCACGATTGAAACGTCGACGAATATTCCGGCATGGGGATAATATCTCTCGAAACGTGCCGGCCGGCGCGAAAGCGCTACCTCGCTAAATTCGTTCAGAAACGGCGGCTCGGCAACCGGGTATATCTCGGTTACCAGCTTGCCCCGCACATCCTCCGCCTTTTTATTGAAGATACGCTCGTACTCCGGATTGACCTCCACCAGCCTGTAGTTCGACGGCCTGCCCGCTTCGTCGAAGACCAGCTCATTCAGCGCTGTTGCCTGGGTCATGTTCATGAACAAAGCCTGAAAATGCTCCTTGCTGGTCATCAGGGCTTCTTCCGCCTGTTTGCGGTCGGTTATGTCAAAGGCAGCCACATTCACCCCTACGGTGCGGCCGTCGACCATCCAACCAGTCGGATAAAATCGCATCCAGATGACACGGTTTTTGCCCAATATCCTCATTTCAAGGAAAGCATCAGGTATCCGCCCCTCTGCCACTGCTCTGCTAAACTCGTTCATTGCAAAAGTTAAGTCATCCGGATGCACAAAATCCGTGACGTGCCGACCGACTATTTCATCCCTTGAATACCCCGTTATCTCGCACAAAGATTCATTGGCCATCCTGACCTTGCCCTCGATGTCGTGGCTGAGAAATCCGGCGCCCGTGGTTTCTATCAGGTTGCGGTATCTTGCTTCACTCTCCTTCAGCGCTTCTGCCGCCTTCTTGCGCTCGGTTATATCTTCAATGATCCCTATGCTGTAAAGAAACCTGCCGTCGGGCGCTTCGACCTTCGCCGTAGATACGTTAACCCAGAGCTCAGAACCATCCTTTTTAACAAATCTCTTTTCGACTATATAGCCCGGCCCCTCTCCTCTTTCTAACTCTCCTGACAGGGCCAGGTAGAGGTCTTTATCGTCGGAGTGGGTGATATCCAGGATAGACATGCTAAGGAACTCGTTCCTGCTGAANNCGTTGGCATCGATGAACCGGCCTTCGGGGCTGGCTATGGCCAGGCCTATGGGCGCTGCAAGGAATAGCGTCCGGAACCTTTCCTCGCTGTCGCTTAGCTGCTCTTCGATGTGCTTACGGTATGTAACATCGCGGTTGCTGCCGCGTATGCCGAGGAACCTGTTATTCTGGTCGATTACCGTCCTGCGCCTGTGTTCAATCCACCTTATTTCGCCGTTGCGCCGTTTAATGCGGAACAACATCTCATTCATGGCGGATGAGTTGCCCGGGTCCTCGCCGGACGCCCAGAGCTCGCTGTCCTCTGCTACTACGATGCGGTCTAACAGTCCTGGGTCCTTCATGAATTCCTGGTCGCTGTATCCGGTGATGCGTTGACAAGAAGGTGAAATATACAGCAACTTCCCATCGGGGCCTTTCCAATATTCCAGGTCATAGGTGAAATCGGCAACCGTCCGATAGCGTAGCTCCGCCTCTTTCAAAGCACGCTCTGCTTTAACCCTGGCGGTGACATCCTCGTAAACAGTGACGATGTCCCCCGAAGGCAGCTTGTATATATAGCCTTCCCTCCAGCCCCTTATGCGCTTATCCTTGAATTCCCGGGCCGGGAAACGCTCAGGCTCGCCGGTTTTCCAGACTCTTTTGTATATATCAAAAATGCCGATTTCTTTGAGCATTGGCAGTGCTTCCGTTACGCTTTTACCGACGAATTCCCCCAGCCTTATTTTTTCCACCTTTTCCATAGCGGCGTTGATATCCTTGATGATGAAATCTTCGCCATCGTCTTTGGGCTTAAGGACTATGACACAGACGTTGATACTGTCGAAGAGCTCGCGGTATTTGACTTCGCTGAGCTCCAGTTTTTTGGCAATGCTTTTACCTTTTTTACGACCGGCCATAATAAAACGCCTTACACTTAATAATCTTCATAAAATATCCGGGACATAAACAAAAACCGGCCATTTGAGATGGTCGGTCGGACAATCAATTCGTCCATATTATTAAACCAGCACGAAGATTTTCTTATATACTAACCTGTTTGGCGATGGAATTTCAATAGCAGGCTGGGAGGTAGCGCTAAACAACGCGGTCTCGCAGGTTTCAAGACATTTACGGGGTTGAAAGAGGAGACAGGTACCACTTCAAAATCTCTGTGCCCCACAGGAGCGCCACCATTCCACCCAGGCATAAAAACGGCCCGAAGGGCATGGGATCTTTGCGGCCCCTGCGCCGTGTGAGAAGCAGCAGGCCCGCTATCAGGCCGCCCCCTATAACGCCGACGAATAGAGCGACAAATATGATTGGGAACCCGGTCATCAGGCCGATTAAGGCCGCCAGCTTGACATCTCCCAGGGCCATGCCGCCGCGCGAAACGACGGCCACCAGCAGCAGCAGAATAAACCCAGTCAGGGCGCCCAGCAGGGAATTCACCAGATAGTTATTGACGATTGAGAAGAAGCCCGTAGCAGGGATATAAAAAAACCAGCGCGGTTCGAAATTAAGCGCCATCACTGCAGTCGAGAGGACGAGTACTATTATAAACCCGGGGTAGGTGATCACGTTGGGCAACAACATCTTTTCCAGGTCGGTTACCAGCAGAATCAGCAGCACCAGACAATAAATAGCCGTCAGCGACAGCTCCCAGGTCAAACCGAAGCGCCAAACGAGATAGGCAAAGAGAACTCCACAGCCTATCTCCACCAGGATCAGGTGGAGGCCAAGCGGCTTGCCGCAATAAGGGCAGCGGCCTTTGGCCAGAGCGAAGCCAAGTATGGGGACCATGTATAACCACCGCCACTTCTGTGTGCACTCACGGCAGTTGGAAAATATGAAATATCGGGGCTCACGGGTAACGCCGCCTGCAATATAGTTAACCAGGCTTCCGCAGAACAGCCCTATTATAAAAAACAATATATATATAAGGTACATGAGTAATTAAACAACAACAAAATACCGGCGCGAACCTGCGCCTCAAATTAATGGGTTGACCAAGGCAAAAGGACTAAGTTTTCCCTGCCAGATCCCTCCAGGCGGCCAGAGCAAACACCAGTGCCAGCAGACCAAATGCTACCGCGACATAGGGCTCTTTATTGACTTCGATGAATGAAGCGGCAATAGCACCATAGATGGCGGCAACGGCTCCAAAAAACCAGACATATTTCATGCGTGGCACCTCCCTTTCCTCTAATAATGCCCGAATACAAAGCAAAGGTCAATAGCTTTGGATGATTTTTTTTAATTATTATGCTATCATGAGTAAAGGTCACGATAATTTTATTTTTATTGTGACCTTTAAGTATGAAGCATTCACATATTTCGCCCTTTCTCAAAGAGATAGTCTCAGACCGCTACGCTTTCTTCTGGGAAGTCCCTGAGGGTAAATTCAGCATCTGCCGGAAGACGGCGACCCGGCTGCAGGTTTCAACGCCCGGCGCCCGTCTGGACAAAATGGACGAGGCTTCTCCCTTTATCGTCTGCAAGACGACAGGCAAACGCTACTACGCCCCTTTAAGGAAAAATCCGGCCCTGCACCGTATGTTTTGCAGCATTACGGACGATTCGGGCATGCTTAAATTCGCTTCCAATTACGGCCTACTGGGCTTCACCCGGTACCATGAAATTCGCCGGCACAACAGGCAGATGAGTGGAAAGCTGCTGATAGAATCGGCCCCCAGGTGGCGCTATGAGCTGGCGGAGATGAAGCGACTGATGTATTTGTGGGAGATCCTTAAAAACCGCAGGTATTCGCTGCTGGCCGCACTGATGGAATATGAGGAGGACGGCATCTACATAATTTTGAACAAACGCCGGGACCTTGTAGCAACAGCGGACTCCGACCTGGGACGCAGATGGACACACCTTGGTGAAAAGCCGCAGGAAGCCGCCCTCCTATATCTCACCAATAGCATCAATGCCAAAATACGGGGCGGCATCTACCCCAGGGCTCTGCCGACCTACAAAAAGAGGCTTTATCTCTTCCCTGACAACCTGTTAACCGCCATGTGGCTGATGTTCCTCTGGGAGATAATCGGCGAGGTGAGGCCCTACCTTTGCCCCGGCTGCAACAACTGGTTCGATCCCAGGAGGAGCACACGCAAAACCTGCAGCGACAGATGCAGGAAGAGGATCTCCAGGCGTAAAGGCAAACTCAAGCCGTCTGGCTAACTGTGCAGAAAATCACCCGCGGATATATTTATTTTCGCCCATGCCGAAATAATCTTTGATCTCCACCGTACGGCCGGTGCTGTCGGTTATCGAGCCATTACAATAGCCGAAGGGTCCCCTGTAGCGCACCTTGAGCACCAGAAAGTTCATATTGATCTCACCCATGGAGACAGGCTTGAATGTCAGATTGACCTTGCCGTAGGAATCGTTTATCTGCCAGTCCCCTTCGTCCCCGTTGGGCCTGCTGAACTTCACAGGAGGCAGCAGGTTCAGTTTCCCATTGACCCACAGGCAGTTCTCGTTATATTTCTCCGGGTCGACGGACTGGTTGTCGGTCAGGTTAAAGCCGATCAACTGCTTATCCGTGTTGTAAGCAGCGGCCGTCACCCAATCATACTTCATCCGGTAAGGGTAGAAACCCTTGTGATCGTCGATGATAGCAAAGCTGTTGCCGCGTAAAAATACCGTCTTCTCGCCGCCTATGGTCATGCTGCCCTGCATGGTCATCAGGCATTTGTGAGAATACACGCCCCGGTTGCTGCCAAAAGGTATCGAAACAACGATGGGCTCCACCAGCCCTTCATCATGAAACATTTCGAAGTGCCCCTCAATGTCCGGAACGGTTGTCAGACCGCTGATCTTTACATTTATATAAAACCTGCCCCTGGCCAGCTGGCTGACTATTTCAATGAAGCTGTTTTTGTCCTGGTAGGACTGCCGGGCCTGCCATATAGAGTCGGGTACCTTAACGATCCAGGAAGGCAATATCTTTTCGAAAATGTATTTCTTTTTGTTTTCTTTGTCGTAGGCAATGAACTGGGCCAGCGCCGATATTTTGGCATTATAGAGCACTGCCAACAGGAACCAGCGCTCGTTGCCCAGTTGAAAGGCCTGCCATTCCTTGAGCCGGAAAGATAGCACCGGTTTGGGCAGCCACATGCCCAGGGGCCTGTCCGCCTTGAGCGGGTTGACCTCCTTGAACTGGCTGCTATAAGTGCCAAAATTGAATTTGCCGCCTGACACAAGGCTTGGGGGCGCCGGTAAAATAGGCCTTGGCAAATAATCTTTCATATCCACACCCCCTTGTTTACGCCATTGTGCAATATCCCCGGTAAAATATCAAAGTGGGTCTGCCGCCTAACTTTATCATAGCTATATGGTGCTGCCCACGGCGTAGCCTGCCTTAGTAGCCTCAAAGACTCCGCCGATGCTGAAAGAGTCTCCGATATTATATATCTCAGGGGCAATCCGTTCCTTCAGGCAGGCTTCATACAAACCGTCATCTTGTTTCAGCCCGATGGCCAGGATAACCAGGTCGGTCTCAATTGCGATCTCTTTATTTTCAACTCCGATTTTCCCGGCCAATGGGTTGGGGATATTTTCAGGCAGCACCGGCGACCAGGTGTTGTAGGGGTCGGGCACGCTGCGTGACACGTTCTGCGTCAAAGTAACGGAGCCCTGCCCCACTTTTAACAGCCTTGTGCAGTTCATCAGCTTTACCCCGGCCATTTCCAGGTAATGGATCAACTGGCCGCGGTTGGCCGTGCAGGCATCCTTCATAAAATAGGGGAGCATTTCAACAATGATCGCCTTCTTTCCCATTTCATAAGCCAGCATGTAAGCTACTTCACACCCCACGGATCCGCCGCCTATCACTACCGGCCTCTGTGCTTCCCCGGCCAGTGCAGGGTCACGCAGAAAATCGACTGCCTGAACTACGAAGGGGTGCTCGATACCTTCCAGGGCAGGTCTGACAGGCCTTGCTCCAGTGCAGGTAACAATGACATCGAAATTGTGTTCCTTTAATGATTCCGGCGTGACGGCCGTATTGAGATACAGCTTCAACTGGTAGGTATTGTGCGCATGCTGTACAAGGTTCTCAAGGTACTGCAAGTAGTTGGCCACATCATATTTGATCTTGGGGACCGACCCCGGCACAAGCTCGCCTCCAATCTTATCGAGTTTTTCATACAGGCTGACGTTATGCCCCCTTTCTGCCGCCGTACAGGCGCAAACTATGCCGGCAGGCCCTGCTCCCACTACCGCTATCTTCCTCGGCCTGGCCGCCGGTGCCGGACTCAAGCTGAGCACATCTTCGAACCCGCAGTGCGGATTTACCGCGCATTGTATATGGCCGCCGTGTATAAACTCATTCAGGCAGGCCTCCTGGTCGCCGATGCAGGGCCGGATATCGCGCACCAGGCCGGCGTAGGCCTTGTTAGGCCATTCCGGGTCGGCCAGCAAAGGCCTGGCCAGCATCACCATATCGCACATACCGGAGCGCAGGGCATGCTCGGCCAGGTCGGGATACCCGAGTTTGCCGACTCCGACTACCGGGACCTGTTTGCCGGCATTGGACCTGATATCTTTGGCGGCAAAATAGTCTTTTACCATCTTGGCAACCGGCAGGAAAAGCCCGGGTGGCATGGGGCCAGGGGGATGCGGCAGCCACCAGTTGTCATAGCAGCCCAAGTCAACATCGAAGATGTCCACTCCGGCTTTTACCAGGTTGGACATATAGTCCAGCGTCATCTCTACCGTGCGCTCCCGGCTGAATTTCTTGAGGGATCCTACCTCTGACATGCGTTTCCCGTAGGTCTCGTTCAAAGCCAGCGAGAGATCGATGCGGTACATGATCGGGTAGTGGTTGCCGCAGCGCTGTCTGATCTGCCTTACCAACTCTATGCCAAAGGCCTGCCAGTCCGAGAACCGGCCCAGCTTGCGCCTGTTAAATGCCGTGTTGGCCATCTGCTCGAGCAGATAGCCTTCGTGCCCATGCAAGTAAACACCGTCTACCAGCAGGGCCTGCGCATCGGCGGCGGCCTGGCCTGCATTTTTAATGATCTTGCGGCATTCACCGTCCGTGAGCGGTCGACAGGGAATGGAGGGTATATAAAAATTGGGATTCCACGAGGCTGAAACCGGCAGTTTAAACTTCTTCACCAGGCATTCGGGGGAGCCGACGCGTCCCAGCCCGGGCGTGAGCTGGATGAAGAACCTGGCGCCGTAGGAGTGCAAGCCCTCGGCCAGAATCCTCCAGCCGGGGAAGACTGTGCGGGAACGGTCGATGCGCGGCAATATGGTGAGGTCGCCCGGCTCCGTCAAGGAAGGGTCGACATTAAAGCTGACCGGCACCAGGCCGGAGGTAATCAGTCCCGTACCTCCCCGCGCACGCTCAACAAAATAGCGGATCATCTTGTTATTGGGCCGGCCCGTTTCATCGCACATACAGATATTGCCCATGGGCCCCATAACGATGCGGTTTTTGATTTTGATACCGTTGATATCGATAGGAGAGAACAATTTATCGTAAGGATAAAGATTATCCGTCATCCGCCCTTCATCCAGCCGTTTCTCATCGTTGAACCAGTCCCCATAACCCTCGACCAGCTCCCTCACTAAACTCTGATCTTTCTTCACCATATCTCCCCCCTTGGGCAATATTTCAACGGTTATTTTAATTACATGCCGGGGAAATTACTACATACTCTGGATTTATAGATAAAACCTTAAACATGGACGAGAGGATATTTTCTGGAGCCAGCGGTCAGAGTCGAACTGACGACCGGCGGTTTACGAATGACGAGTGAACTATGTCAAACGGTGATTGCAGATATAAAATCCTGATTATCAATTTATTTGTTTATGCCATTTTACGATCGAGAATCTTTTCGGTTATGGGCGGTTATCAACAGTTCGTTAGCAAAATGTTAGCAAAATTTCCCTTGTAATAAATCGATTTGGTAGCACATACCGGATTCGAACTGGTGATCTCTACCGTGAGAAGGCAGAGTCATTTGTTTTTGTGCAATCTTGCAGAAAGCTTCCTACATCTCACTTGGTTAAGGTCCGTAGTTCCAAAGGACTCAAGGCCTCATTATGCACAATTTCAGAAGCAATCTCATCTTATCATAATAAACTGGTTTTAAGTCTGTTTTTAACAAAGGCGTTCGTCTATTCTTCTTCCCTGATCAATTCGCATCACTTTCCGGCTTTTTCTGTGAGCCAGCACATAACTGCCCACTGGATGCCACCAAGCCAGAAAATTACCGTAGCTGTTAGAAGGTAATCTAAAGGCCACCACAAATCAAAGAGTCTAGGCCTGTAAATTATAGTAATTACAAGTGCCACCCAGAAGCCAAAGCAGTAGCCACAAGATATTAATTCGCCCAGGAAGGAGTTTTTTCTTTGCAGCCATTCTCTTAGTGGTCTGAATAACTTGGTCTCTGTCACGGTATAAGAGATTGCGGCCGTGACAAAAGACAGATATAGGGCTGCTGGCATTCTTTCTCCATTCTTTCCGGACTATTTTGTGGCTGTTACTAGCATCCGCTCTTACAGTGGGCCACCGGCCTTAACGCATATTTTTTAACCCAAAAATTAGTTGTCATCTTTCTCCTTTTTCCTGCCTTATGGAGTAATGGTAAAGTTATCGCACGTGTTTCCTACCGGCTTTTGGACTGTTATCGTGTAATCCCACCCATCCTGGTGCTGAACGTGATGCGTTGAGGCAAGCAGGTCGTTTTGGTCGATTCCCTGTGCAGGCACATGATCGCTATATGTTGCTTTGCTGGAATAATTCCTCTGAACATTCCCCACGAAATGTACGGGGGTAATGCATCTATCACAGTAAATATTCGGATTGTTTGGGAGCGGTCCTCCCGCCCTAAGGTTGTCATCTATGTTCACAAATATTACCCTGGCCCTTATCCCCTTGTAGAAGTAAATGTCATGGCCGAATATTCTTATCTTCTTCCTGGCCTTAAATTTGGTTTTCCCCACTATGCGTGTATCGGGCCACAAGGTAGGAATAACAACCTTGTGCTTGAATTTCATGCGATAGTTTTTACTATTTTGCGTGAAATTCCTATGGTCCTTAACCTTGAACTGGTCGCAGCAGGTCCTTTTGACTGTAAAGTCAAGTCCTTTGGTGCATGTGCGCTTCACGCTTACTAGGGGGCTGCTGGTGGTGTCTGTTTCCGTGGCAGTGGCTGAAACCGTGTAATCTCCGTCCTCAAGGGTGCAGGTAAACTGCTTGTTATGACATATATTTGCCCATGCAAGGTTGAGCCAGCATTGAGAGAGGAAGGCTGGGGAAGGGGTCAATTCCCACTTATTCCAGTCTGCAGAAGTCTGGAGGATAAAGTGAGTCTGACCGTTGGGGCACACCCAAGCATTTACGGCAAGCGTTACCGGTTTCAAGGTAAAAGTTGCGGCGATTTTTTTCCCAGCAGTGCATGGATTATCAAACATGGTGAGGGTGACAGTGTAGTCCTTCGGCGCCTGCTGGCCGTTGTAGATGTAGGTGTGCGACACTGTATCCGGCAGGGTGGTTGCTGCTGAATTGCTACCGCTGCTGGGGTCGCCAAAGTCCCATGCAAATTTGGAATCGCAGAATATCTGTGAATCATTTACGAACGTCACGCTAACAGGAACTGCTGTTTCACGTGTCTGACAGAGCGCGTACTCTATACTGAAACGGGGTTCACATTCCCTGGAAATCGTCACAGTGTGTTTGGCTTTGTGTATACAGCCCCATATATCAGTAACAACTGATTCAATATCGTAATGGTCCTGGCATGGCCAATGGTACTTGTGCGGCGGTATATTTAAGGGCGGGGTATAATTTCCTGTCGTACCATCGCCATAGTTCAACGTAACCTGGCCTACCGTTGGGTCCCCGTTATAGTAGCAGTCTTGATCCAGCGATGTAATATCAACGATATATCCTATTAAATTTCCATGATCGCAAATCGCAATGGGGGTCCCCAAGTTGAACTCTGCTGTCGGTACACAGATGCTTATTGTGTCCGAACAACTCTCTGTATTGTATTGGCCGGGATTTCCTGGATCAGGATACGTGATGGTCAGTTTAACTGCTATTACGTTCGGTCCCTCTGACAGGCTATAATCAGCAGTTTGACCATCAAGCAGGGCAGTCGTGCCGTTATCGTTAACCTCCCAGGAATAACTGCTGGCGTCGGTATAGTTCGAGATCAATTGCAAGACGTTGTTGCCTGCAGAGCATTTTGGCTGGACCCCAAAAGAACAGACCAATGCCATCTCCTCTTTGTCGAATTCATCGCACTCTTCCTGCTCAGCCCCGGCAAACAGCTCTTTGTCATCAACTCCACTGATCCTCTTTCTCGTTTTGAGCCAATCATAGACGACGTCCTCTCCCGCGTTTTTCTGACACTTTAAATCCAGGCGTTCTTCTTTGAGGATTTGGCCGTTGGCGTCTAGCCATCGGAGCGTCACACTGGTCGGTGATTTTGCCGGGTCCACTCTGATAGCAAAATCCAGGTCCAGCATTTCTGCGGAGTCGGCTGGAAAGAATCCATCTGCCGGTTTTATGATGTATTGGTTGCCTGATTTAGATAATGTGTATTCCGGCTCTTCCTCGTTGTAGACACCGAGTATCGCCTGCGGACTTGCAGGGATAATTACAATCTGTTTGATGGTGTCCTTTAACGTATTGTACAGTCTCAGACCAAACTGGCAGCATGATTCTTCAGGCTTAATTTTATTGCCGAAGACCAGATTCACCGTTTGCCCTGCCTTCACTTTTACCTTTTGCGGGTTGGGAGTGGTGACCGTCCAACCGGGCTGTACCTGTTCATGCACTGTGTATATGCCGGGTTTGACTGTAATGCAGTCTCCAGCTTTCACCTGTCCGACTACTGTGCCTGCACTGTCTATTACTGTGAATGCCCAGCCAGTCAGTGTCGGCTCGCCCTTGTCCTGTTTCCCGTTACCGTTGAGGTCATTAAACTTCTTGACGCAAATTCGCCCTAATCCCAGTGGCATCATTCCCCTCCTTTATTTGTGCTTAACAAATCCTATATTCAAATTTGTGGAATAGTTCAATTATTTCGCATTGGCCGCAGACGACAACATATAATGACAGGAATTTTGATTCTGGAGCAATTTTGAAAAGGTAACAAAGATAACTCTCTATATTTCTAGATGCACAAAAAGATCTCCGCCCCCCCATCGATAACCAACACAATATTCAGGAACGATATCACAATGAGATCATATTGTCAATTGCCTTATTCTGATCACCTCCTGCAAATTTCGAGATAATCGACGACAGAAAAGATAGATTAACGTACTGTCAATTCAATGCGGTGCCAGTAGAGAGACTGCTTTACGTCATATCAAAGATGTAGCCGGTGACTCGATAATCGGCGGACCTGTTACAGCCACTGTCAACAATGTTGATTACATCCCATAATTCTAACCGCAATGTGGGACGATGATAATAGAACCTTTTGCGGCGTACACCCAAAAATAGTTAGCGAGATGCTGAGGCCATTCCAGCGTGGCACTAACCCTAGACACATACAGCCATGTGATAGGCGGGCTGCAGAAATCAGCCGTGCGCAAGCTTGATGACCTGCTGAACGCAGAGTTGAGGCAGAACAGGATATTAGCAAAATATTAGCAAAGGATGAGGGTTCGAATGGAGCCAGCGGTCAGAGTCGAACTGACGACCGGCGGTTTACGAAACCGCTGCTCTACCACTGAGCTACGCTGGCATACGGGTCATAGTATACCCCGTGCGCAATCATCCGGGCAAGACTTTTGGCTGAGTGGCCATCAGGAGACGCTAGAACTCAATAACAGGCCGGTGTTTTAGCCGGCATTGACGACATCGCTGAGGGGTGCTGCTTTAAAAGCAGCGCCCCTCCTTATTTAAATACCATCAATAACACTCTGGCCGCAGGAATGCACACATGTGATATTGACAGGATATATCAAATAATGATAAATTGTCACCGTATAATTGTAAATCGAGCGATCAATCGACTGGTCAATCGAAATTTTGGGCAATCGTAAATATGTATCCGGGATGAGGCCTGATTACTTAAAACGTGCATAAACTGTTTTAAATACTCTACTGCGGCAGGAGGTAAAACTTAATATAAATACGGGCATCCGACCATGGAACTGCCTATCAACAATATTTCAAATAATATTTCAATAATAGGGAGGTAACGGTGCATTCTAAAAGGACACTGGTAACAATCACACAGGTTCTCATGGCGCTGATGCTTTGTATCAGCTATTTTATTGTGGCGGCTCCCGAGAAAGCCCAGGCCGACGATCGTGTTACTCCCGGTGCAGTAACCTGGGCAGTCCCGCTCGCTGGCCTCGGCCAGCCCTTCGACCCGTCAGGTGGAACCCCATGGGCTACGATGGGATATAGCCAGGCCGAGTATTTAATGAGCGGCACGGCCAATGTTTATGAAAACATCAGCAACACAGGATTTGGCATTCAAACCAGGGCCCATCAGACGGGTATTCCCTATACCACCCGCGTCCTGATACGCTACCCGAGCAACGTGGCCAATTTCAGCGGCAATGTAGTCGTTGAGTTCATCAATCCCAGCGGCACCTTTGACCTGGCCACCGCCTGGGATTGCTTCTGGCCGCAGATTATTCATGACAACGATATCTGGGTCGGCCTGACCTGCAGGTATGTCGTCGTGGACAGCGGCCTCCCCTACCACACGGGGCTTCAGAAATTCGATCCCGTGCGCTATGCAGCTCTGAACTTCAGCGGACATGAGCGCGAGCTGGCCTGGGATATGTATGCCCAACTCGGCTATGCGCTTAAACACAGTCACAATCTGCCGGCGGCGCTTTCCGGATTTACCGCATCACATTCTATTAACCACCTCATAGGCCACGGCTACTCGCAGACCGGCGGCTATATGATCACCTGGATAAACTTCTTCGATCCTTATTTCATCGCTGATCTATATGACGCCTACAACCCCATGGCAGCAGGCGGTCCCGTCTGGATGAACGACGATGATATCGCCACAGACCTGGGCATGGATTTCGATGGCAACCCCACCACAGATGCGCGCAGGATCATACAGCCCTGCAGCAAGCCCGTTATACACATAAATACCGAGTCTGAGGTTAATATGGATGCCGTTGGGTCATTCCTCAGCCCTGTAATTACCAGGCGGCCCGATGCCAATACCAGCACTGATAAATTTCGCCATTACGATATACCGGGCGGCTGCCACATCAATGCGCAGGGCTTTGCCAATTACCCGCCTTTGGACCAAATAGCTCAGGCACTGGGCACTAGCTTGGCCTGGTGCTGCGTCGAAGACCAGTCAACCCTCAGCGATTTCCCCCAGGGATATGTCTTCGATGCGGCTTACGCCAATCTTAAGACCTGGATGCTGGGCGGCGCTGCCCCTCCCAGCGAGATATCTTTGTCACCAGCGAACGGGGGCTTCATCCCTCTGACCCTCCATGTTATACAGAGGGACCTTAACGGCAACGCACTTGGAGGAGTCAGGACACCCTGGGTCGACTTCCCGGTTAAAACTTATTATCCGGCCATGACCGCCTGCCCCACCTGCGGCCTTGTGTGCTCTGCATTTGCGTTTTTCTGCCCTCTGTACGGCAAGATGAGCTCTTTGTGTGCACGCATTGGCATCCTTTACACGGGCGCTGCCGATTACAATACCAAGTTCAACACGGAAACTGACACTCTAACTACTGCTAAATGGTTTAGCACATGGGAGCAAGCCGCCATCAAGGCTAACAAGCCGGCCTTCCCCGACTGCAACCAGGGCGCACCCAGCGCCTCGGTCGTCACGGCCAACGGCTCCGTCAGCTTCAGCATCAACGGCGGAGGCATTACCGGCCTGGCCAACATACCGGCTTCCAGCCTGCCCTGCTCCGCAGGCGGCTACATCTTCCCCTTCGGCATGTTCTCCTATAGCATCGTAGGCCTTACGCCCGGCGCCACCTCCTACGTCACCATCAGGGTCACCACCGCAGTGCCCATGGGCGCCAAGTTCTTCAAGTGCCAGAACGGCAACCTGGTCGACTTCACCCAGTATGTCCAGCAGCCTGACCCCTTCACATTCATCCTGACCCTTAAAGACGGCGGACAGGGCGATGCCGACGGGCTGGCCAACGGCACCATCGTCGACCCCTGCGGGCCGGCCTTCCTCGACACCAGTAACAATCACCGGTCGTCGCCACAGGTTCCCACTGTAGTCGAGGGTCCGGCGGCCATAGCCAATATCGCAGTCCAGAGCGCTTCGCTCTCCACTGCCAAAGTGGCCCCGGGCGCTCCCGTTACCATCACAGCCAACGTGGCCAACAAGGGCACGGCCAACGGTTCAACCCAGATCAAGCTCTACGTCAACGGACAGGAAGAGGCCAATCAGGGTGTCACGCTCTCCAGCGGCAGCAGGACACCCGTAAAGTTCACCGTCAGCCGCGATGAGCCCGGCACCTACTCCGTCTACGTAGGCAGCATACCGGCCGGCACCTTCGAGGTCGACCGGTTCGCCGACCCCAACATCATCCTCTACATCAGCGGTGCACTGCTGCTCTTCGCAATGATTGGCGGCGTGATCTTCATGGCCAACAGGCGACGCTAGAACCCAATAATAGGCCGGCGTTTTAAACGCCGACACTGAGTAAATCTAAAAGGGGGCGCTGCTTTAAAAGCAGCGCCCCCTTTATTACCCACTATACCGTCAAATCCCCGTTTAATGCTATGATTATGGCCTTACTTATTATTATGGAGGCCAGCCATGTCATACGAGCTCATTAAAATTGAAATTTCAGATGAGATTGCCACCCTGACTTTGAACAGGCCGCAAAAGCTAAATGCCCTCAACCCGCAGATCCTGCGTGACATGGCCAACGCCCTCAAAGAGCTGAATGAAGATGATGGGGTTAAGGCGTTAATCTTGACCGGCGCCGGTCGCGGCTTTTGCACCGGGGCCGACCTTTCGGAAGAGGTCAAGGCCACGGATAAAAACCAGCCGGGGCTGAGCAGGGCGGAAAAAACAGGACCCTTCGTCAGCCTGGGCTGGGGCATCCAGCAGATGGCCAGGTTCACCAAACCCATTATCGCCGCCGTAAACGGCCCGGCGGTAGGAGCCGGACTTTCCTACGCCATGGCGGCCGATATCAGGATAGCCTCGGAAAAAGCAGTATTCTCCGCCATCTTCATCAAGCGCGGGCTGGTCCCTGACGCCGGAGCCTCATACTATCTTCCCAGGCTGGTGGGCGTCAGCAAGGCGCTGGAACTGATGTGGACGGGCAACCTGATCGACGCTCGTGAAGCGGAGCGCATCGGCCTGGTGAACAGCGTGGTACCACATGAGGAACTGGTGGAAACCGCCAGGCAGTTTGCCCTTAATCTTGCCAAGGGGCCTTCGCTGGCGATAGAGATGACCAAGCGCATGGCCTACACATCCCTTAGATCGGACTCAGTTGTGATGCAGATGAGCATCGAGGACTATATGCAGGAAGTAGCCCGCCATACCGATGACGTCCGGGAAGGTATGAACGCCTTTCTTGAAAAACGGACACCCCAATTCAAAGGGAAATAAGGCAAATATCAGGACGAGATGCCTTCGGCCGGAGGTCAAACCTGCATTGTTTGACAGGGCAAGGTAAAGAGTTTAGAATTTTCAATCGACAGTTGCCTCTCTGTACCCCAGACGGGCTGCCAGTTAGAATAAAAAAAAGGAGTTGATTTTTTGTGCCCGAAGTAAGAATAGGAGAAGGGGAAAGTTTTGAAAGCCTCTTGAGGCGTTTCACCAGAAAAGTTCAACAGGAAGGTATCATCAGCGAGGTGCGCCGCAGGGGCTTTTTTGAAAAACCCAGCATAAAGCGTAAGCGCAAAGAGGCAACCAAGCGCCGCAAAAGCAATAAAACATCGTAATGTCACTTCAAGAAAAGCTTAATACCGACCTCAAGACGGCCATGCGGGCCAGGGATGAGGTGCGCATGCTGGTTCTGCGTTCCCTGCTCTCGGCCATGAATTATGCCGAGATCGCCAAACAGAAGAAGCTGGATGACGGCGGCATCATCGAAGTCATCTCAAAAGAGATCAAGCAACGCCGCGAGAGTATCGAGGCCTATGAGAAAGGCAACCGGCCCGACCTTGTCAACCAGGAGAAGGCTGAGATGGCCGTACTGCAGGAATATATGCCGGCCCAGATGGGCCGCGATGAGATTACGGCCCTTGTCCAGAAGGTAATTGAAGAAGTGGGCGCCAAAGGCGCCGGCGATAAGGGCAAGGTCATGCAAAAGCTCATGCCGCAGGTCAAAGGCAAAGCCGATGGCGGCGAGGTCAACAACATCGTTACCGAGTTGCTTGGCAAATTATGACCCCGTTCAGGTTACCGTCCCATCCCGCTACACGGGATAATTGAAAATATTCTGCACCGCGGCCCAGCGCCGTAATGTATATCTTAAGAGAGTTCAAGTGAAATTCGGCATAGTAGTCTTCCCCGGCACATGGAGCGACCGCGACTGCTATTATTCCATCAGCAATATACTGGGGCAAAAGGCCGCCTACATCTGGCATAAGGATACCGACCTTTCCGGCTTCGATTGCATTGTGCTCCCGGGCGGCTTCTCATACGGCGACTACCTGCGCACCGGCGCCATCGCCCGCTTCTCACCCGTAATGGAGGCGGTGGCCGATTACTCGCAAAAAGGAAGGCCGGTCATAGGCATCTGCAACGGCTTTCAGGTTCTATGCGAGGCCCATCTACTGCCCGGCGTATTGCGCCAGAACGACCATCTGCAGTACCGCTGCCAGTGGACCTATCTGAAAACCATTAACACGTCCACTATTTTTTCATCTAAATGCAAGCAGGACCAGGTCCTGAAAATACCAATATCACACTACGAAGGCCGCTACTATGCGGATGACGATACGCTCAAGGAGCTGGAAGACACCTCTCGCGTCGTCTTCCGCTACGCCACCCCCGCGGGGCAGGTGACCGGCGAGGCCAACCCCAACGGCGCCCTGAACAATATAGCCGGCATCGTTAATAAGCAGGGCAACGTGCTGGGCATGATGCCGCATCCGGAGCGCTCCTGCGAGGACATCCTGGGCAGCACCGACGGCAATTTAATCTGGGAGTCGATCATTGCCAGTATCTAGAGAACAGCTTGAAGAAATAGCCCTCAGCCGCAAGGAATACAACCTGATCGTGCAGAAGCTGGGACGCGAGCCGACCGAGGTTGAGCTCGGCCTATTCGGCTCACTTTGGAGCGAGCACTGCGGCTACAAGCATTCCAAAGCACTGCTCAAGCTCTTCCCCAACAAGGGCAAATATGTGCTGGTCAAGCCGGGCGAGGAGAATGCCGGCGTAATCGATATCGGCGACGGCCAGATAGTCGGCTTCAAGATGGAATCACACAATCACCCATCCTATATCGAACCCTACCAGGGGGCGGCCACCGGCGTGGGCGGCATTGTTCGCGATATCTTCACCATGGGACTGCGGCCCATCGCTCTCATGAACTCGCTGCGCTTCGGTCCGCTCTCCCAGCCTCACAACCGCTACCTCTTCGGCGGTGTGGTGGGCGGTATCGGCGGCTATGGCAACTGTCTGGGCATTGCCGATGTGGGCGGCGAGATCTATTTCGATGATTGTTATACAGGCAACCCGCTGGTCAACGCCTTTTGCCTGGGCACAGGCAAGGCCGGGGAGCTGGTCAAAGGCCGGGCTTCGGGTGAGGGCAACTTTATTATGCTGGTGGGAGCCGATACAGGACGCGACGGACTGCTCGGGGCCTCAGGACTGGCCTCGCGCACGTTCGAGGAAGTACGTGAACTGCGCTCAGCAGTTCAGGTCGGCAACCCCTTCATGGAGAAATTGCTGATAGAAGCCTGCCTGGAACTGGCCAAGACCGATTGGATCGTGGGCATGCAGGACTGCGGCGCTGCCGGGTTGACCAGCGCTACGGTAGAAGCGGCCGATAAGGGCGGCTCAGGCCTGGATATAGATGTTCAAAAAGTCCCCAGGCGGGAAAAAGGCATGACGGCCTACGAGGTCATGCTCTCCGAATCGCAGGAGAGGATGATCGTCATAGTCAAGAAAGGATACGAGTCCAAAGTCAGGGCGCTTTTCGACCGCTGGGAATTGCATTCCGATATTATCGGCACGGTCACGTCGGACCGCATGGTGACCATCCGGGACGGCGGGCAGGTGGTAGCCCATGCACCGGTGGAGATACTCAACACACCGCCTGTTTACCGCTTCCGTCCCAAGAGGCCGGCCTGGCTGGACGGCCTGCAGAATTTGAATTTAAGCAAAATCAAGGATGTCCCCTCCGGGCAGGCGGGCAAAATCCTGCTGAAATTGCTGGCGACGCCCAATATTTGCAGCAAACACAAGGTTTACCGTCAATACGATCACCAGGTTGGGGATAACACCGTGGTGCTGCCCGGCAGCGACGCCGCCGTGCTGCGCATCCAGCAGACGCCCAAGGCTATATCCATGGTATGCGACGGCAACGGCCGTTATTGTTATGTAAACCCATTCCTGGGCGGGGTGATCGCGGTAGCGGAGGCAGCCCGCAATACGGCCTGCAGCGGCGCCAAACCTATGGCTATCACCAACTGCCTCAACTTCGGCAACCCTGACAAGAACGACGTCTACTATCAGCTTCAGGAATGCATCAAGGGGATGTCGCAGGCCTGCAAGAAGCTGAAGACCCCCGTAATCAGCGGAAATGTCAGCCTTTATAACGAGACCCGGGGAGTAGCCATTTTCCCCACCCCAGTGGTGGGCATGGTGGGGCTGATCAAAAATGTTAAGCACCACTGCACGTCCGCTTTTAAACACAGCGGCGATATCGTTTTCCTGCTGGGCAACCCGGGCGATGACGCCGGGCTGGGCAGCAGTGAATACCTGGAGCTCATACACGGCAAGGTTGAGGGCAGCCAGCAGATAGACCTTGAGACAGAAAAACGCCTACAGGACTGCGTGATCAAGGCCATCGAGCGCGGCCTGTTGAACTCCGCCCACGATTGTTCGGACGGCGGCCTGGCCGTGGCGCTCGCCGAGAGCTGCATACAGGGCGGCCTGGGGTTCAACGGCAAGCTTGATATAAAAGGCCGGCTGGATACGGCTTTATTCGGAGAATCACAATCGAGGATCGTCGTTTCAGCCAGCCCGGGCGCAGCCCGTCGGCTGGAAAGCCTGGCCTTCAGGTTTAATGTGCCAATAGCCCGTTTGGGCACTGTCGGTGGCACGCAATTCAATATTAAGGGCCACATAGATTTGCCCGTCAGCGAGCTTCACCAGGCCTGGTGGAACGGCCTTTAGACACCGTCTTAAATAAATTCCGGAGAAAACTAAATTGGCTGAAGTATCTGAATTCAGGGGAGTACGCTATAACCCCGAAAAAATCCGCCGCATGGCAGAAATCATCTGCCCGCCTTACGACGTTATTTCGCCGTCGGAGCAGCAGGCACTCTACAATAAAAACGAATATAACATGGTGCGGCTGGAATACGGCCTGGATATGAAGGGTGATAACGAGCGCACCAACAAATACGTCCGCGCACGTGACACCATGAACCAGTGGCTTAAAGACAATATCCTGCTGCAGGACTCGGTGCCCACCTACTACGTCCACGAGCATATCTTCGAGATCGGCCAGACCAAGAAAAGGCGGCTGGAGCTCTATGCCTGCGTGCGGCTGGAACCCTGGGAGCGCAAAGTGGTATTTCCGCATGAGTTCACCATACAGAAGGCCAAGGACGACCGCCTGAGCCTGATGAAAGCCTGCGCCGCCAATTTCAGCCCTATTTTCGGCCTCTATGAGGACCGGGGCAGCAAGATAAACCAGCTCGTGGTCACCCGGGTGAAATCCACCCCCACCTATAGTTTCGAGTACAGCGACAGCCATAAGTTCTGGGCGGTAAACGAGCCGGAGTTCGTCCAGCGCGTCGGCCACTTTCTCATAACCAAGTCGATCTATATCGCCGATGGACACCACCGCTACGAGACGGCGCTGGCCTACAGGGATTACCGGCGCCAGATGGACCCGCACGGCAGCGAAGCCGCCGCCTATAACTACGTCATGATGGCGCTGGTCTCCTTCTCCGACCCTGGCATCGTCATCCTGCCCATCCACCGGCTGGTACACGGCATTTCCGCCCCCGTTTTAGACAAATTCAAGAAGGGGCTGGCGGAATATTTCGAAATCAATGAGTCTGATAGCGGGTCTCTCTATGACAGCAGGCCGGGAAACATCCGGATTTACGGCCTGGACAAGGGCAGGGTCATGAGCCTGACCCTCCAGCCTAAAATCAAAGTCAACGATTTCCTGGAGCATAAGCGCTCACAGGAATACGGCAAGTTGGATGTCAGCGTGGTGCAGCACATTATCTGTGAAAAACTGCTGGGGCTGCCGGCCGGCGATACGGATAAACTGGCCCATACTCCCAGCGGGGAATCAGCCTGCAATCTGGTCGACAATGGGCAATACCAGTTCGCCATTTTATTGAACCCCATCCAGGCCACCACGATTAAGGCCATAGCCGATGCCAATGACCGCATGCCGCGCAAGTCCACCTTCTTCTACCCCAAGCTGCCCTCAGGTCTGGTCATGCACAGGCTGGACGGAGAAGTCTAATTCTCTTTAAACTCGTATACCGTGCTTGAATAGGCCTGTTTAACGGCTTCTTCAAAAGAAGAACGTTTTGGTTCACGCACGGTAAGCAGCCTGTTAACTGTTCTACCCTCCAGCGAGCGGAAGAAGGCGCATTGCCTCCACATCGTCAGCAGCGTATCACGCGTCCCCCCGTATAAGATATAGTCAATCTCTTTTAGATGCGGCTCTATCAATTCCCGGGCATGCCCCTCGATACGGGTGAAAAAAGTTTCCATTTGCTTCTCGCGGTGCCGGGCAAAACGCTGCGACGACGAGCCGCCCTTGTGGTGGCGGGCATGAACCAGACCTGTCCCGGCCTTGCCGTCGACCAGTTGCTCCCCTTTGAACAGGCCGACAGAGTAGTGTCCCAGCCTGACCAGCACCAGTCCCAGCCGCCAATCATGCTTCAACTGGGCAGTCAAATGCGAGGGGTCATAGCAGCGGGCACTGGCATTGGTGCCAAGGGGAAAAGGCGGCCACACTACGTATGCCTTGCCGGAAACATAGAAGACGACCGCGCCCGTGGGCGATTTCGAGGCATTTTCTACCAGATCGTCTAGAAGAGCGCCGCGGTCCAGCAGGGCTCCCAGCATCTTCTCAATCTCCGCCTTACCGGTGGATGGGGCTATATAAATCGTGCAGGCGGGAGCCTCACCATTTAATTCCTTTAGCCAGGCAATAGCCTTGGAACGGGACATTGTAAACTGATTACTCATTGCTGGTTTCTATATTATAATCAGATACCTGATGTCAAAGGAAACCCTAAATGCTAAAAACTAAGCTCTTCGATAAGCTTAAAACCCAAAGCCCCCAAGCCGTATTCGCTAACCATGTCATTGCGAGGAACAAAGTGACGAAGCAATCTCATGGCGTTAAGACTAGCCTTTTGCCTTCGATCTAGGGATTGCCATGCTTCGCTCGCAATGACAATCTCAAAGCTCAAAACCCTTTTCTTGAATTTGGAATTTGACCTATTCTGTTAACGTTACTATGGTAACGCCGTCTCCACCCTCGCCCTGCCTTCCGGGTCGGAACGATTTGACCAGCTGATGGGTGGCCAGCGCCTCACGCACCACACTGCGTACGGCGCCGGTGCCGTAGCCGTGGATAATGCGTACTTCGCCCAGCTGCGACATGAAGGCATCATTTAAATATGTGTCCAGCTCGGCCTCGGCTATGTCGGCACGGTGACCTCGCAGGTCCAGTTCAAGTGCCGCCGGCCTGATGGTCCTGGGCCTCACCACCGTTTTTTCAATATCGGCGTCCGGCCCGGGCGATTCCATTTTTTCTACAGCGTCGATACGCAGTGTCAGCCTGACGTCCCCGACCTGCGCCTCCAGCCGCCCCTGTTCTTCATCAATTGCAACCACCCTGGCCACGGTATCCATATTCCTCAACCGTATGCTATCTCCCACACACAATTTGAAGTCCGCGGGCTCCTGTTCGTTGAGCGCCGACAGCCTGTCGGCCAGCTCCATGCTTTGCCGGTCGGCGTCCTTTCCGATGCTTTCCAACTGCTGCTTCGCCCGATTTATCCTTTCCCTCGACCTTTGCTTCTTAAGCTCGTTTTCGGCTTCCCTGATGGCACGGTAGAGTCCGGCTACCTCACTGTTGAGGCTATCCTGGATCTGGCGCACCATTTCCCTCTCGCTGGCCTTTATCCGCTTTAGCTCATCTTCCAGCTTATCGTTTAAGTCCACAGCGGAGGATTTCTCCTTTTCCAGTAACCCGCGCAGCTCTTCGAGCCTTTTCCTATCGGCTGCCAGGTCGACCAGCATGGCCTCCACTTCCTGCGAGCCTCTGGACATGATCGTACGGGCATTGCTGACTATATCGTCCGGCAGGCCGTAGCGGGTGGCGATGTTAAGGGCGTTGCTCCCGCCCGGAATGCCCACGCTCAGGTGATAGGTGGGAGAGAGGGTGATGGGATCGAAGTCCAGCGAAGCATTACGCAGCCCCTTATTGAGATGAGCGAAAGCCTTGAGCTCGCTGTAATGGGTGGTCACCACGACATTGGTGCCCTTGCCCACGAAATGCGCTAAGACGGCCTGCGCCAGGGCTGAGCCTTCACCCGGGTCGGTGCTTATGCCCAGCTCGTCCAGCAGTGCCAGGCTGTGCGGGGTTGAATTCTTAACTATGCGTGCGATATTGCTGATATGTGCGCCGAAGGTGGAAAGCGTCTGCTCGATGCTCTGCTCGTCGCCGATATCGGCAAACACCTCATCGTAGACCGGTATCAGCGTGCCGTCTGAGCAGGGGATGGGCAACCCGGCCTGAGCCATCAGCACCAGCAGGCCGATGGTCTTGAGGGCCACCGTTTTGCCGCCGGCGTTGGGCCCGCTGATGAGCAGGATGGAGAAGTCCCGGCCGATCTCCACGTTCAGGGGCACAGCTTCTCCCCTCAGCAACGGATGCCTGGCATTGACCAGGTTGAGGGAGCGGCCTTTGTCATCGCCCGAATAGATCTCCGGCTCCACGGCCCTGGCTTTCTCGGCGAACAGCGCCTTGGCCAGCGCCAGGTCCAGCCTGGCGAGTATCTCAATATTGAGGATGATGTCCTGTGCTGCTGCGCCTACCGCTGCGGACAGGGCAGCCAATATCCTTTCGATCTCCTGTCTTTCCTCGACCTCGAGCTGCCGCAGCTCGTTGCCGGCCTCAATGGTCTCCATGGGCTCGATGAAGACCGTGACCCCGGTATTGGAGACGTCATGCACAATCCCCTTAAGTTCGCGCTTAGATTCTATTTTTACCGGCAGCACGTAGCGTCCGTTGCGCTCGGTGACGATCTGCTCCTGCAGCATGGCCTGACCTTTTTTCGATTTCATAATGGAGGCCAGGCGGTCCTGCAGGTGTCTGCGGGTATCCTTCAGCTTCCAGCGCACATCTGCCAGGTGCGGCGAGGCCGAGTCGAGCACATCGCCGGTTGGCGACAGGCAGTTGCTAATCTCCCCTTCCAGCCCCGCAAGCACGGCTATTTCCTGCACGACGCCCCATAGGGCCGGCAGGTCGCCGGCCAGTTTATTCAGACCATTGCGCGCCAGCCTCGATGCGACTACTGTTTTCATTATCTTGATCAGGGTCTGGGCATCCAGTGAAACACCCTTCTCCGCCCTGGTTACATCCTCCCGCACATCAAAGGCCTCGCTGATATGGAAATCAGGCCTGACGGAAAGCAGGCGGCGCGCCTCGGCGGACTGCTTAAGCAAAAGCCGCACCCATTCCGCGTCGGAGACCGGCTCCAGCAACAGCGCCAGCTCACGTCCTACCGAAAAGGATGTGTAGTTGGCCAGCCTTTCCCTCACACGGGGAAACTCCAGCATCTCGATACTGCTTTTATTCAATTTCAAATACCTCGAATACAGCAGGTAATTGTACTCGAATCAGCAAAAGCTGTCAGCCGACGGCATAAAATAAGGGCACTGCCCGTTGACAACTATGTATATCTATGAGAAAATCCGCCAAGGCCTATTAGTAAATTCTAAATAAATTAATATGCCTGACAGCGCAATACAAATTAAATGGCAGAAGCGACTATGAAAAACGGCAGGCTGGTCAAGACCCTTATTTCACTATTATTCTGCACCACATTTTTGGCCGTACCAGCGGGGAATGTGTACGCTACATGTGATTCGTGCAAATCCATTACCTCCTTCAATTTCAACGCCTTGAGTCCTGCGGTCATTGGAGTAGTTAATGAGAGTGCTCATACTGTTGCCCTGACCGTTCCCTTCGGTACCGATGTCACCAGCCTGGTGCCGACAATTACACTTTCGAGCGGCACATGGGTTAGCCCGCCCAGCGGCGTAGCGCACAATTTCACCGCCCCACAAACTTACCGCGCCACTGCGGGGGATTCTTCATTCCAGGACTACATCGTAACAGTAACCGTTGCGGCTGCACCGGTACAGACCTCAGCCTCGGTCAACACCGGCCTTGGCCCGGTCAACTTTGCGATCAACACAGGCTTTATTTCAGGCCTGGTAAACCTGCCACCCGCCAGTATAACCTGCTCGGCAGGCGGCTTCATCTTCCCCTACGGCATGTTCTCATATAGCATCACCTACCTGACCCCGGGTGCCACTGCCACCGTAACCATCCACACCCCCGTCGCTGTACCCATGGGATCGAAAGTATTTAAATGCCAGAACGGCAGCCTGACCGATTTCAGCCAGTACGTGCAGCAGACCGACCCCTACACCTTCATCCTGACACTTAAGGACGGCGGACAGGGCGATGCCGACGGGCTGGCCAACGGCACCATCGTCGACCCCTGCGGGCCGGCCTTCCTCGACACCAGTAACAATCACCGGTCGTCGCCACAGGTTCCCATTATGGACCAGGGTCCCACGGCCATAGCCAATATCGCAGTCCAGAGCGCCTCGCTCTCCACTGCCAAAGTGGCCCCGGGCGCTCCCGTTACCGTTACCGCCGACGTGTCCAACCAGGGCACGGCCGACGGCACAGCCCAGATCAAGCTCTACGTCAACGGCCAGGAAGAGGCCAATCAGGGCGTCATGCTCTCCAGCGGCAGTAGGACACCCGTCAAGTTCACAGTCAGCCGCGATGAGCCCGGCACCTACTCCGTCTACGTAGGCAGCATACCGGCCGGCACCTTCGAGGTCGACCATTTCGCCGACCCCAACATCATCCTCTACATCAGCGGCGCACTGCTGCTCCTGGCACTCGTGATTGGATTGATATATATGACGAGTAGAAAACAACAGGCACGATAACCTGTCATTGCGAGGCCCGTCAGGGCCGTGGCAATCTCATCGCATTGGGTCAGGCTTCACGCCCTCGATCAAAGGATTGCTTCGCTATCGCTCGCAATGATGATTAGTCGAATAAACTAAACAGAAAGGGCCGCAGCCCCGATAATATCTGGGCTGCGGCCCTTAACTTTTCCAGTGAGAGTGATATTACAGTTTGACTACTTTAACGGCAGTGATACCGGGTACTTTCAGTATCTGTTTGACCTGCTCCTCGCCAGCCGGCTCATCCAAAGTCAGGATCATGAGAGCTTCGCCACGTTTCTCCAGCCTGGCCACCTGCATGGCACTGATATTGATGTTGGCCTTGCCGGTAATGGAGCCAACGGCGCCGATCAGGCCCGGTTTATCCGTATGGTAACACAGCATGAAGTAGCCGCCTGCCGGCACTATATCCAGCCAGAACTGGTTGATCCTCACAATATGGAGCTCGTTGCGCAGCACAGTGCCCGCTACATCCACTGCACCGTCGGAGGCTGCTACTTCCAGCGAAATTAAGCTGGCATAGTTGCTGACATCGGTTTCCTTCTGTTCTGCTATCTTCAGGCCGCGCTGCTGTGCGATCAGCCCGGCGTTAACCAGGTTGACCCTTTCCTCGCTTACCTTCTCCAGCAGGCCGCTCAGAATGCTTGCTTTCAAAGCGGCAGTATCGTACTGTGCGATCTCGCCGAAATACTTGATCTTCAGGCTCTTTATCTGACCCTGCATTAACTGCCCGGCCATCCTGCCCACGGTATTGGCCACATCCATGTAGGGACGCAGCACTTCCAGTACCTCCGATGAAATCTGGGGTACGTTCACTGCAAAACGGGCGGGCTTGCCGTTCAGCACATCCAGTATCTGATCGACCACGTCGATGCAGACGTTGGTCTGGGCTTCCTTGGTGGAAGCACCCAGGTGAGGTGTCACGATAATCTTGTCGTTTTTAAAAAGTATGCTCTCGGTGGTCGGCTCCACGGCAAATACGTCGATGGCCGCTCCCGCCACCCTACCTTCCTCGATAGCTTTGACCAGGGCTTCATCATCGATCAGGCCGCCGCGTGCGCAGTTGACGATGCGAACGCCTTTTTTCATCATGGCCAGTTCCTTGACCCCGATCATACCCTTGGTCTCGGGCGTCAGCGGCAGGTGTAGAGTTATGAAATCGGACTCTTTATATAACTGCTCGATGGGCATTAAAGTGATGCCCAGGGATGCGGCATAGTCCTCTGAAGCAAAGGGGTCGAAGCCGATCAGCCTCATCTCAAAGCCCTTGGCGCGGGCCGCCACGGTGGAACCCACATTGCCCAGGCCGATGATGCCCAGCGTCTTATTGCGCAGTTCCACACCCACGTATTCCTTGCGGTTCCATTTGCCCGCTTTGAGCTGGGCGCAGGCCTGAGGTATATTCCTGGCCAGGGACATCATCAGTGCAATAGTATGTTCGGCGGCTGCCACCGTATTACCGGTAGGCGCATTGACCACCATGATGCCCTGCTGTGTGGCAGCATTGACGTCCACGTTGTCCAGGCCGACACCGGCTCGGGCGATGATCTGCAGCCTGGTGCCGCATTTGATCACGTCGGCTGTTACCTGGGTTTCGCTACGTACAATCAGCGCGTCATAATTGCCTATTATCGCTTTCAGCTCATCGGGTTTCAGGCCGAGCTTAACGTCTACATCGGTCTTGGCCTTCAGGCTTTCCATGCCTTCCGGAGCCAGAGGATCAGCTACAAGTACTTTCATATATAAGCCTCCAATTACTTCTTGGCTTTGAGCAACGCCTGGTCCATGGCTGCGGTTATCTCGTCCATATCCTTATCGTTGATAAAACCGAGATGCCCGATGCGGAAGACCTTGCCTTTCATAGTGCTCTGGCCTCCGGCGATCTCCACCTTATACTCGGTCCGCAGCGTGGTACGGAACTTGGACTCGTCGATATCGTCGGGTACATGCACCGCCGTGACCGTATTTGATGCGTACTTCTCCTCGGGAACCAGCCTGAGGCCCCTGGCTTTTACCCAGGCGCGTGCTTTATCCGCCACCCTCTTATGCCGGGCGAAGATATTCTGCAGCCCTTCTTTGAGCATCATGTCGAGGGCCACGTCCAGGCCGAAGTAAACGGATACAGCCGGGGTCCAGGGTGTCTGGCCATCGGCGGCAAACTTCTTGGCGCGCGCGTAGTCAAAATAGAATTTGGGCATCTTGGATTCGGCGTGGGCCTTCCAGCCCCTCTCGCTCACGCTGACAAAGGCCAGCCCGGGCGGGACCATCCAGCCTTTCTGTGAGCCGGAGACTACCACATCAAGGCCCCAGGCATCGACCGGCAGGTCGATTGAACTCATACTGCTGACCGCATCCACCAATGTCAGTTTATCGAACTCTTTAATTGCTTTAGCAATCTCCTTAAGCGGGTTGGTGGTGCCGGTGGAGGTCTCGTTGTGCGTGACCATCACGGCCTTAATGTCAGGGTTGTCTTTCAGGGCCTTCCTGATATCATCGGGGTTGGCAGCCTTGCCTAACTCGTATTTAAGAGGTATGACCTCGGCGCCGTAAACCTTAGCGCATTCCGCGAAGCGATCGCCGAAGACACCTATCGATATACCGAGCACCTTATCGCCCGGTGAAAGCGTATTCACAACTGCGGATTCGAGGCCGCCCGTACCGGATGTTGTCAGTATCAGCACATCGTTTTTGGTCTGAAAGCACTCCTGCAGCCTGGGGATGATCCTGGTAGACATCTCGACAAATGCTTTGCCGCGATGGTTGATCATCTGGCGGCCGATGGCCTTCAGTACCTCATCCGGGCAAGGAGTTGGGCCGGGAATTCTCAATTGCATGGTTCAGCCTCCAAAAAAATTAGTCCGTAAATTATATATGATTTAGCAGGCGATTGGAATTTAAATATGCGCGTATATTTATCAGCTCTAGGAGATTTATCCCTCACCCCTTCCCCTCTCCCGGGAGAGGGGATTTCATTTTTTCTAAGAGGGAACAGGTTCCCTCTTCATTGGACTCTATTAACAATGTCATTGCGAGGAACGAAGTGANNAGGGACCAAGGGTGAGGGTGAAACTCTTACGCAGTCGCTAACGCTCCCTCGCAATGACAGATGGAACACAGCCCCTTTACCTGGGCGCTGAAAAACGCTAAAATAGAAGTGTCAGAACCTCCTCACTGAAATGCCGAAAAATCTTGGATTAGCAGGCACAAATCTTGGATAAAAAAGTCCTCGACTGGTTACTGGAAGGCCCCGCCTGGCTCAGGTATGCCGTTGAGCTTCAATTGCTGGATACAAAACCGGATGTCAGGCCGGTACTGCAGGATGCCGGTATTAAAAAAATCATTACTCGCTTAAAAAGCAGCGATGCCGGTCTCCCCGCTATAAAAACTGGCAAAGTCCATTACACGGAAGCCGGTAAGGCCTACTGGGACCTCTTTTTCCTGGCGGATATCGGGCTGACTCTACGCGATGTCGGTCTGGAAAGCGAGGCCGAAACCGTTTTCCGCTTTCAGGCCGCTGACGGCTCTTTCACCATGCCCCCTAACGTAAAAGATAACTATTTCTGCATGTCGGCCATCCTTATCTCCTCTCTCGCCAAAATGGGCTACCGGGACGACCCGCGCGTGGCGAAATATATCCGCGCCGCTTTAAGTTCCCAGATGCCCGGCGGCGGCTGGGACTGCTACGGCGAAACTATGGGTGTCCTGGAGTCCTGCCCTATGGATGATATGAATATCCTCATGCTGCTCGGCCAGTATGAAGCGCACATAAATAATCCCACGCTGTACGGCGCTATAGATCATCTTCTGGAACACTGGCAAGAAGGCTCTCATCTATATGGCTTTGGCGTCGGCAGGCGGTTTCGGAACCTGCAATATCCTGCTGTGAAATACGGCATCCTGCGCGTTCTGGATGTCCTCTCACTGTACCCGCACGCTATTGAGAGTAAGTCATTTCAAAGTATGCTGGATTTCGTCCGCGCCAAGGCCTCCGGCGGGAAATACACTGCTGATGATAACGAACCGGCTTACTCTGATTTGGATTTCGGCCGGAAATTTGAGTTAAGCCGCTGGATAACTTTCCTGGTCAACCGGGTGGAAAAAAGGGTGGAGAAATAAAATAAAACTTAATGTAATTCTGAGCCGACCATTAGTTGTTTTTTAAGTTTCCCTCTCCCCTTGTGGGAGAGGGATTAAGGGTGAGGGGTAAAAACGGCAAGCGTGAAGAATCCGTCCCGTTCAATAAAATTGTCACTCCCGCGAAGGCGGGAATCCAGTGGGTGGAAAAAAGGGTGGGAGGCTAAATTAAAAATCAAAAGAGAACCTGTCATTGCGAGGAACGAAGTGACGAAGCAATCTCATGTAATTAGGACTGGCAATCTCCTTCGATCAAAGGATTGCTTCGCTTCGCTCGCAATGACGTGCTAATTTCTGCCCTCACCCCTGGCCCTCTTCAACGCCTTTTTCCCCTATTGCACAGGGGCTATTTTGTTCTCTTTATCTTCAAAAAGCGTCTTTTGCCCACTTTGATGATACTACCGTCATCCACTTTCTGAATCTCTATATCCTCGGTTACAGCCTTGCCGTTTATCTCCACGGCGCTCTGCTGCATGAGCCGCCTGGCTTCCGAACGGCTTTTAGCCAATCCCGCACGGCAGATCTCGGCCGACAGGGCAGCATCGGAACCGGCAGGCACGGTGAGCACAGGGATGTCATCCGGCAGCTCTTTATGCTGAACGGTGCGGGCGAACTCTGCGGCAGCCTCACCCGCTGATTTAGCATCCCAGAAGTCCTTGACCAGCTCGTTGGCCAGCAGTTTCTTAATTTCCATGGGGTTTATCTTGCCTTCGGACATGCGGGCGCTGTGATGCTCGATCTCTTTATCCGGCATATCAGTCAACAGCTCCATGTAGGGAATGATCATCTCGTCGTTGATGGACATGGTCTTGCCGTACATTTCGTTGGGTGGGTCGGTTACGCCGATATAGTTGCCCAGGCTCTTGCTCATTTTTTGCGCGCCGTCGGTGCCGATCAAAAGCGGCATGAGGAAAACCTGCTGGGGCCGCTGCCCGACCATCTCCTGCAACTGCCTGCCCACCATGCAGTTGAATACCTGGTCGGTGCCGCCGAATTCGACATCGGCTTCGATCATAACCGAATCGTAGCCCTGCATGAGCGGGTACATCAGTTCGGTAATTGCGATGGCATGGCCCTCGGCATAACGTTTGGCAAAGTCCTCGCGGGCCAGGAACTGGGCCACCGTGAACTTGGCCGTCAGCCTGATAACGTCCTCCAACCCGAACTTGCCCTTATCGAACCACTCGCTCTGCCAGCGCACCTCGGTCTTGTCCTTATCGACGATCCTGAAAAACTGCTCCATGTAGGTCTGGGCATTGAACTTCACCTGCTCTGCGGTCAGCATGGGACGGGTCAATGAGCGCCCGGTGGGGTCGCCGATCCTGGCAGTCCAGTCCCCCACGATCAGAACCACCTGGTGCCCCAACTCCTGGAACTGGCGCAGCTTGCGCAGGCCGACTACGTGCCCCATGTGTATATCAGTGAAGCTGGGATCGAAGCCCTGCTTCAAGCGCAGCGGCTTGCCCGATTCCAGCATCTTGATCAACTCTTCCTCATTGATGATCTGGGTTACTCCCCGCTTCAACAATTTCTTAAGATCGGTTTCTGATAGTTTCTTCATAGCAATACCTTTTCAATTATTAATTTCTAAACATTTCCCTGGCCTGCATTACATCTATGTGCATTTGCTTTTTCAGATCTTCTACACTATTGAATTTAATTTCGTCCCTCAATCTTGCTATTAAATCGATCTTGAGATACTGTCCGTAAAGGTCACCGTCGAAGTCCAGGATATAGGTCTCAATGAGGCGTTTCAGCCCGTCGAAGGTGGGCCGCACCCCGATATTGGTCACGGAATGAAGCTGCCTTCCCTGCGAGTGCGCAACAGTAACATAGATGCCGTCTTTGGGAAGGGCCTGCTCCGGCTGGACCTCGAGGTTGGCCGTAGGGAAGCCGAGCGTGTGGCCCCGGCGATCTCCCTGCACAACCGTGCCTTCCAGGCTGAAATGCCTGCCCAGCATTTTCTCCACTTTTAAAAGATCGCCCTCTGTCAAAAGCCTGCGGATGGCGCTGCTGCTGATGACCTCATCGCCCAGCCTGGCCGGTTTGACCACCTCCACGCGGAAATCCAGCCCCTCTCCGATCTCACGCAGGTTGGCTGGGTCACCCTGGCGGTGTTTACCAAGGGCAAAATCAGGGCCCAGCACCAGGTCGCACATTTTCAGATATTTTTTAAGCAGCAGGACGAATTCCCTGGGGCTGAGGCCGGCTACCTTCCTGGTGAATGTCACCGGCACTACCACATCGATACCAACTTCCTTTAGTAGCCTTACCCTTTCCTCCAGGGTGCATATCCAGGGCAAGAAATCCCGACGTTTCAACACCTTCTCAGGGTGCGTTTTAAAGGTCACTACACCCGCAAGGCAGCCTTTTTCCCTGGCCCTGGCCACCAGGTGGTCCAGCAGGTATTTGTGGCCAAGGTGCACGCCATCGAATACGCCTATCGTCAGCAATGTAGGCTGAGCAGGTGTAAATGCGGCTAACTCCTCTTCTATGTTCATAGCATCGATCAGGCCGATATTTTAACATTATTACCAGCCCTATTCATAGCCGTTGGTATGCAACTAACACGGCGAGGGCTGAATATTCAGCGACGGCCGGTACTTTTTACCCCGCCATTTGGCCCTCTGAGAAACGGTCTTTTTACACCTTTGTGGCTGTGTTATAATAGCGCATATTCACTCACTTAAGGGGGGCAGGAAATGAAAATCAAAGATATCATGACGTGGAATGTGGTTACGGTGACCAGCGATATGCCTATCATGGAAGCACGAAAAATTATGGAGACCCATAAGATAAGGCGCGTGCCGGTGGTGGACAGGGGCAAGCTCGTGGGCCTGGTCACGCTGGACCGCATTATCGGCGTCGGCCCGTCACAGGCAACCAGCCTGAGCGTATGGGAGATAAACTACCTGCTGGCCAAAATGAAGGTCGGCGAGATCATGCAGAAAGATGTTGTTACCATTGATCCCGACGCCTCCATCGAGCAGGGCCTTTCTCACGGCCTCAATATGAAGGTCGGCATCATGCCCGTGGTCGAGAAAGGAAAGGTCATCGGCGTAGTGACAACCACCGATTTCATGCTCAAGGTGCTGAATGTGTCGCTGGGGGTCGGCCTGCATGGCATCCGCCTTAATATTGCCAACTGCAGCCAGGCTAAGAATATCAGGGAAATCATGGAAATAGTTGAAAAGAGCGGCCTTAAAGTAATTGCGGCACATACCATGCCTCCGGCCGAGGACAGCCCCATGGGCTTTTCGTTGCAGCTCGATACGGATGACGTCAAAGACCTTATGAAACAGATCGAATCAAAAGGCTACAAGGTGATCATCGTACCCAAGTAACCACTATGTGTAGTTTAAAATCGGGACAGGGCTTCGGCCCTGTCCTTGTATATAGGAGGAGAAAGCTCCAAGCTCCAAATTCCAAGCTCCAAATGGGGATTTACAAAATTGGAATTTGTTTGGAATTTTAAATGATGCTACTGGTTCTATATACTCTGTTAATTGTCGCTTCCTACCTGCTGGGCGCGATTCCTTTTATGATACTGATAAGCCGCGCCAGGGGAGTGGATATCTCTCACGAGCCCGACCTGCACCAGGCCATGTGGTTTAAGGTGGGCAGGAGGTGGGGACTGTTTGCAGTCCTGCTGGATATCCTCAAAGGTGTGGTACCCATCCTGGCCGGCCTGCTGCTCCAGTTCCCATTAGCAGTTACTGTTCTGGCCGGGCTGGCTGCCGTCTGCGGGCAGATGTGGACCGTTTTCCGTAAATTCGACGGCGAGCGCGGCAATACCACGGGAGCAGGCATGATCATCACGCTAACCTTTGCGCTCAACGGCATTCTCACCCTGGTCATCGCTATCTGTTTTGTCATTGTGGGAATCATCCTCAGGACGGTTACCAGGTGGCGGGCCAGCGGCGCTACGCTCAACGAGCGCCTCAGGTTCAAAGGGAGCCAGAGCATGGTGCTTCCGCTGCTGGTCATGGCAGGCTTTGCCTCCTGCCCGGTTACAGCATGGTTATTCGGCTTGCCCATTGAGATGACATTGGGCTTTCTGGCACTGGTGCTGTTGCTCCTTATCCGCCGGGTGACGGCAGGGCTAAGGGACGACCTGCGCGACGGCTTCCGCTGGAGCGTAATCATCAACAGGCTGCTCTACGACAGAAGCGAAATATAAACTGTATATCCCTCACCCCTTCCCCTCTCGGTTCTGCTATATCCTGGTTGAATATGAGAGTGAGACATGATAGACTCAACTCGTTCATTTTGATGGGGGGAGAGGAGAAAGATGCCAATATCAAGTCAAGATTTCGACAAAGGCATGTCAAATTCACCATTGCTGCAATTCCTTAAAGACCATCCGGACAAAGCTTATTCACTTTCGGAACTTCATAACCAGTTTCAGGGGGCTTCCTATGAGTTGCAAATTCTCCTTGCTCAACACTTGGTTATTGGGAAACATATAATGAACCCTCAGACTATGAAGCATGAACCTTTTTTCCGAATCAATATAGCATAAGAGGGAACAGGTTCCCTCTTCAACGCCCTTTCTATTTATTTTTAAATTGGAATTTATTTGGCTTTTGGAATATCCCCATGTTGCATCCCCGCGGCTCATAGTTGTTAACCTATTGGTTATTGCCCACTATAATTGGCTGGTGTATGATGTTACTAAAGTACCGGTACGAGAGTTCTATTGACAGATGCAGGGAAAATAAAAGTTATCATTGCGGACCAGCAACCGCTCTTCCGCAAGGGCATTGAGTTCTTCCTCAAGCAGGCGGACGATATCGATATCTGTGCGGAGGCCAGCACGGAAGCCGACCTGGTGACCGCGGTCGTGAAAGATACGCCGGACGTAGTGCTGCTGGATATCAGCCTGGCCAGCGACGGCATGGAGCTGGCCAAGGTGGTAAAGCAGCATGTGCCCAGCGTAGCTGTAATCGTCATCTCGCCATCGCCCAATGATGCAGGGCTTTTCATGGCCATCAAGGCCCGCGCCGCCGGCTACGTCAGCCGTAATATCGCGGCGGACGAGCTCCTATCCATCATCCGGCGCTCATCCAAAGGCGAATACCCCCTTAACGACAATTTCCTGTCTCAGCCCAAGGTTGCGGCGCAGGTGCTGGAGCAGTTCCAGGACTTCTCGTGGGGCAGCGGGGTGGAGAGCTTCGTTTCGCCGCTGACGCCGCGTGAGACCGAGATTCTGAATTACATGGCTAAGGGCTATCTCAACAAGCAGATTGCCAATATGCTGGATATCAGCGAGCAGACCATCAAGAACCACGTCACATCCATCCTGCGCAAGCTGGATGCCAATGCCCGCACACAGGCCGTCATCACCGCCGTCCGCCGCGGCATCATCTCACTGAGCTAGCGCTCAGTGACCACTATTAAACTCATTATCCGGAGGAGTGTAGGTGGATGAATTGGAATTTGATTGGGATGGTCCCGTTTGTGTAGATTGAGTGTTTTGGGATGAGTTCGTTTGGCCGGACTGAGAGCCCTGGGACGATTGACCCTGCTGAGCGGTTTGCGAATTTTGAGAGGACTGCGCGGGCTGCGAAGTTTGAGCACTTTGCGATGACTGGGCGGCAGGGGCGGTCTGGGCAGGCTGCGCATTCTGGGTATTCTGGGCCGATTGTTTACTTAGTGCATTTATGGTGAAGAGGGCGGCTGCAAAGAGAATTATGATACCGGCAAGAATCAGTGCGCCCTTCAGCACCGGGTTCATACCTCTGGGACTTTCATACTCCTCGTACTCAGTTTGGGGGGCCGGCGCTGTTTCCTGTCCCGGCCACAACAACCCCATCCCGCAATTGGGGCAACTGGCATAGGCATTGTTTACATATGCCCCGCACTGCGGGCAATTATAGTAAAAGGGCTGCCCGCAGTTAATGCACTGCCCCTGCCCGTAGATATTTACCCGGCCACACCTGTTGCAATAAAAACTGTTCGACATCCTATTAATTTCCCTTCGCCCAATTGCATTATAGCTCATGGACCACTGGTGAACATCCTGATTGTTGTGGCCGGGCCCATAAAATTCACCAAAAAATAAAAAATGGCAGGAGATTTCTGGAAAGTGGTTAATTGTCGGGGGAACCGTTAGCTTCTAATCTTTCACAGCTATAATAATGTCTTGGTAACTCAGGTACTCCATCCTCCCACACCATGAACCATAATGAATGGGATTTACTATTTTCAGACCGTATTTCTCATATAGATGAAGGACATAGTCTTCATCGTAAGCAACCGCATCTTCAGGAGTAATTTGGCTTACTGAGCGATAATTCCCAAAAATGTAATTGAAATCCAGGGTACTTAATTTTGCATCAATAAATGCTAACGATTGCGTATTTAATAAGAAGTAAGTAATAAGGCATCTCTGCCCTTTTCTGAGAACACGACTAATTTCGGACAGATAGTTTTCCAGGTCTTGGGGCCGCATATGCGTAAAGACAGAAAGAAGAAATATAAAATCAAAGGATTCATCTTTATAGGGGAATCTGTATTCAGACGCTTGAAACTGCCCCTTTGGATTGAAGCTCTCGTTGAATACATCAACTAACTGGAAGTGAAAACTTGGGTATTTAGAGGAAATATTGGTTCTACACCAGTCAATCAATATAGGAATTACGTCAAATCCCTCGTAGGTAGCATTTTTATTCAAGTATTTTGCTAGTGTGACTGCCATTCGGCCATAGCCACAACCAACATCCAATATATCTTCGTTGGGTTTCAGGCCGCATAGATATTTAAAGTAGGAAAAAAATTGCTCCCCTAAAAATATATAGTAATCGGGGTTAGCAACAGGCCCCACTATGGATCTTATATGATACGGAGGAATTAATGTTGTGTCTATGCCAGATATCCTATGTATCTCGTATCCGAAACTGTTTGCAATTTTCTGAATTATATATTTTGCCTTCTCGGTAATACCTACGACCTTGCCTGTTCTATACGGTAGCGTTTTTCTCACCTTCTTTTGCATCATTGAAAGCTTCCTCTTCGCCTAAAACCATACTTAATAATGAGTATAAATTTATTCAATATAATTTGCTATTAAACTCATTATGAACGGTGAAATGAATAATTGATCACAAATGTTTAGCAAATTCGATTAATTTCTTCCGAATATGGGGCACGATTTTTTTATTCAGGTGCATTTTATCCTGTCTGTATTCCTCTTTCGTAAACCCCTTTTTATCGGCAGTAATTGAATATATATCAATGAAAGGAATCCCCTGAGATTGTGTAAAGGATTTCAACTGTTGGTTGAAATCCTTCGTTATTTCGCTTCTCTGTTCAGGTGAACCGTAAAAAGGATAATTGTATTGATTCTCCATTATAGGAGTTGCAGGCGGAATGCCGTAGACAACAACTTTATATTCAGCTTTTAATCTAAGTATTACTTTTGCGTATCTTTCTATCGTACGACAGATTAATTCTTCAATACTGATCTGTTTATTGTTTTTTATATATTGATAGTAAATATGAATCCGTGCATCTATTTCCCCGAAAACCAACATGAGAATGTCATTTTTATTGATAGTTTTAAGGAATTCAGCTAAATGCTCCTTTGATCTGCTGAAGCTATTTTCCTGGTCTAAATTGTATGCAGTTGGTTGCTTTATATGGCAGATATTAAAATTTCCCTCTGATTGGAATACGTCTGTATGGCTATCTCCAACAACGTTAAAAACATACTTACGTATGCTACGTCTTCGGAATATTTTATTTATCAATGGACTAGCAACACAGATCAATTGTGCTTTCGTTCGATAAGAAATCGCCTTAATCTCTCTGATAGGCCAATGCATACGAACCTTGTGACATGATTTAGCTGGAAATAGCTATGGCTCTGGACAACATAATGCCATCTAACGACGGCATGATCTATTATACACAATACCGCATAGGCGGCAATAGCCATGATGATAAAAGTTGCCACGATACGAAATCAGGGAGCCGATAAATCAAGATGTTGCTGATATTGCCCAGCCCGCGCATCATACTCCAGCGAATAACCTGACACCCGATAACTACTCGACTGGTTGGCGATGGTATCGACGATGTTTACCACATCCCAGAGTTCGAGGCCACAATGGGGCGGGATGAGGGTATGCCCTTTCTTACTATCCAGGCGGTTCTTCCCCAATACAGCGGCAGCCACACCGGCAGCCACGGCGGCGGTGATAGCAGCGGGGGTATGCTGCACCTCCAACCTTTCGCCAACCAGGTCGACTTCTGCCTGGATGATGGCATTGCCGATTACCAGGGACCCGGCCAGATCCTCGCCGACAACGAAAGATCGGTTGACCTGGGGAATATCAATTTCGTAAGACGCCTCCCAGATGATATGCAAACCGCTAATCACAACAGCGGCGGCCAATCGCTTATTGAAGGCAAGCTTATTAAAAGCGAAGGTGTTGAACATCAGGCAATCCTTGCCATACTAAAACAAGGCGGTACGGTGGCCCCCAATATATTAAGAGATAAACCGGCACTCTGAGCAACAATTGTTTCCACATAATCATTTGCAGCCATGTTATACAAAGCAACGCAAAACTGACGAAGACCAATACCCACATCAGATAAGGTCGGTCCATTAACATTTCCTATATATGTAATTCCGTTGAGTCTTAAACAAATAGTGCGCCGCCCTACAACGCTTGGCTCCCAGAGTACGGAGGTAACAATTATATATAAGCCTGCTGTTTTACAGGTGAGGCGGGAATTATTTATGACATTATCATGAATACTATCATTGTCCCAATCCTCAGTTGCATAATATAAGGCAGTTGCTACCCCATCGGCAATAGCTTGATTATTCGTATCATGTACCCCACAGCTAATAGACATTCCAAGAATCATTTTTGCCGCGGCCAATGTTTTTTTGGCAAATGCACCCGCTCCCGAAGCGAAAAGCATATCATTCTCAGCACCTGCCAAAGAATGTTTGATATATTGAGTATGATCATCATCACCCAAGCCTCCAAGGCTGCCATGATCGATCTGTGCGCCATCACCACCGTTATGATCATGTGAATTGCCGCCAGTTACACCTAAAGCGAGAGCCGCATCAACTGCCCCTTGTATTTGGCTAACTATACCAGCCGTTACGTTGAGGTTGATGGCTGCAGCGGCGGCATGGATGGCGGCTGCGGTTCCTTCCTGTGCCCTGGTGACGGTAAGTACATCGCCCGTCCGGGTAGTGCAAAGCAATATCTCGTTATCGATGGTGATGTTAAAATTGGAGCTGGGAAACTTCGCTCCCTCCCCACTGGCCACGGTCAGCGAAGTGGCCGTGGCGGTGATCCCCGAGGCGAGAGTTGATTCGGCATTATTCTTTACATTTAACCAGGCGGTCATTTTTCATACTCCTTACGGATATCGGGGCTGACGCAAGCGGGATCGACAAACTGGCATTGCCTGTCATGGCAATAAACATACCTGATGGAGCCTTCAAGCTTGCCAGTGGCAAAGCCGGTGCGATAGCTGACGACACAACCGCACACCAGGATAAACAGCACCAGAAACCAAAGATAATAATCTTTTTTCATTTTTACTCCCTTAAATACATTCAAAACGGGAAAAACTGGACATGAGGGACTAATTTAGGTTAGTCTCAAATATAGAGGTAACAGTAATGACAGGATTTTTAGACTGGCTAACACTTATTGCTCCGGCATTACCCACAATAGGTATCGGTGTGATTTTTTTATTCCAATCCTTCAAATGGTGGAAATCAAAACCGCTACCCAGTAGAGCACTTATGCTATATGGCACCTTTATTATTGTGATTGCCCTGGTATTTTTTGCCATAAACTCAGAGATTAAACTGACGCCGGGACTACAAATAGCGAGTTTTTCACTTATTTTTATTTTCGAAAGTTTCCTGTGGTTTGAAGAAGGAAATAATAAATTCATTGCCTTGATAACTTTTACAGTCGGATTTTTACTATTAATAACCGGAATAGTCATAAGCTGTTTTGCAGCTAAAGAATATTGGTGGATTCCAGCGATTATATACATTGCCTTTTTCGTAAGTCCCCTCATCATATTCAGAAAACTCTTTAAGCGAACCTCAAATAATAAGATGCAGAATCGGTAGCCTGGGGGTAAACGATATAGCCGTCGAGGCCGACAAAGAAGATCACGTCGGGGACCAGCGATAAAAGATGCCGCAGGACCACAGCGCCGTTTTCCCCGGCATTGACGGACAGGTGGGGGTAGACAGAAGTAATATAGGAGCTGCGGGACTTATAGGATAGGGTCCCCCCCGCGGCCGCCACGACCTTAGCTATCAAATCGTAGACCGTGAAATCCGAGGCATAGGAATTCCACTCCACCGGACGGTTGAAGGCATACCTCTCAAGCAAGCCCCAGGCATCCACACAGCGGACGATGAACAAACTTTCCCCGGGCTTCCTGGAATACCCCAGGCCCTCTATAAAATACTTGCCGGCAACCGACAGCAGATCGGTGCTCGCCCGATAGCCGATGGATAAGGTGACCTGGCTGCCGCGCTTAAGAGAAGCAATAAGAGAAGAGCTGCCGGTCCCCGGGGCATTATAAGTACCCCTGCTATTATTGAGCGTAAAGACCAGCTCACCGGCCAGCTTATTTACATCTCCTGGAAGAATATTGCTGACCCTCTCCTTTACCATGAGGATATCGGCTGCAGGGACCGCATAATTTGTGCCCGCACCGGAGCCGGCAGACGGCGGGGCCCAGCTCCCCGGCAGGGCGGTACGCCAAACCTGATTGGGAGCTGCCGCATATAAATAGACGCCATCACTGGCGAGGGCCAAACCATAGGTGGCGATGACGTCGAGGGGATAGGCCTTATACCAATCGGAATCCTTGAACTCCGTCCCCGGCCGCAGGCGGTAGAACCACGGGGCATTGTCTTTGGTGAAGGAATAGACCGCCCCCAGGGAAGCATGATAACCGACAAAAGGGTCGTCGACAGCAAGGTTATCAACCGCCCTGGCCTGGTTGACGGCCGATACCTGCTCGTAATAGGTGGGGATATATTTACCGGCCCGGCCGGTGCTGAACTGCCTCATGGATAGCTGCGCCGAAAAATCGACCTTCGCCTTGCTGGAATTGATAAATTGCCATCCGGACCATACCCCTGCAGCATACTGATCACCATCTCCATAGATGCCCCTGGCCAGCCGGATATAAGAGCCATCGAGCATCAAGGCGAGAATATTCCAATCGCCATCGTGATACATAGCCAATGCTGACACTAAATGATTGCCGTCTATCTGGCCCCCACCGGTGTTCCATGTTCCGCTTTTCCTTATCTGGATATATAAAGAAGTAGGGTCGTTGAGATCGGTAGCATGGACGACAGCCAGGTCGCCATTGGACTTGAAGGCCGCAGCGCATCCCCTTTCACAGGGGCGGGCGGACATTTCAACCCAAGACCCCCAGGTAGCCCCGTAATCCGAGCTTTCCCTGCGGTAGAGCTCAACATTGTTACTACTGAAAATCACAACACTGGCACCCTGGGCGGCAACGGCAAAAGGCCCGACAGCCATGGAGCCAAAGCTTGACCAGGTTGACCAGTCGGAGCTGCCCGATGGCGAAGTTACCCTCTGGTAATAACCAGTGCCAGCATCATTACGCCATCTGCAAACCGAGCCATCACCCGGCACAGCCAGCCCGTGAAAGGTGGGGACGATAGCATCATTGAGAGCCGTCAACCTCTCCCAGGCAAAATCCTGCCACTGCAGTTCAGTGGCAGCCACGGCGGCCGGGTGGCCGTAGGTGGCAACCTCCAACTTGACCAGCGGCTTGCGGGTGGCCTTTACCTGCTCGGCTTTGAGGGAATCACTAATAGAACGCATACGCTAAAATTCCAAGCTCCAAATTCCAAAATCCAAACAGACCCACGTCATTGCGAGCGAAGCGAAGCAATCCTTTGAACGAAGGCACGAGGCCTGAAGCAATGCTAAAAGATTGCCACGTCGCCTGCGGCTCCTCGCAATGACGTACAAATTGCGGCTGGTGATCCTTCATTTATTTATTTTTCCCGCAATGACATGTTTAAGTACATTCCTTCCAATGACAAATATTAAAGGGAGCCGCCAGGGTACTGGCGGCTCCACGATAAAAAACTTACAGGAGCTTGGCGAAATCCCAGCCGACCTGCGTCGGGCCGAAGAAGCCGTTGCCGTAAATGCTCCAGTCGATGGTCTTTCCGTCCAGTTTGGAGAGGCCGTCGGCTGCCGTGTAAAGGTCGTTGAAGTAGGTCAACATGTTGCGCAACTCCTCGAAGGTCTTGTCGCTGCAGGTCATGTTGTTGGCCTTCTCATATCCCTTGCGCAGCTCCAGCATATAGCTGTGGATGCTGGCTGCCTGGGCAGGTGTGGGCGGCTTATCAAGCCTGGTGTAAAACTTGAAAGCGTCGACGAAGAGCTCGATGCCCTTATCGACGATGCGCTTCCCTTCGCTTATGCGGAGCTGGCGGGGTACAGGGCGCAAGTCGAAGCGGGTAATGGCCGGCCAGAAGTAAAAAGCCCGGGTGAGCGGATTGACCTGCTGGCCGTCCTTGCGAATGCCTTCCTCGGCGGCCGCTACATATTTATCGAGGTCAACCGCCGCATAGGTTTCAACCTCTGCAGCCTGGACGGGTTGTGCTACGGCAGGCTGCTCAACCGGAGCACTTTCAGCTTTTGGGGAATCATCCGCGGCAGCCGTAGTTGATGCCGCTTCAGTGCCTGTGGATTTGGCCTTCTCCTTATCGACGCCGCCCTGCACCACGGTATAGACCATGCCGACCATGGCCGGCACCATGGGGATAAGTACACCGCTCCAAAACTGCTCCAATGAAGAAGCATGCACAGGGTCCTTGACGAAAAACAGGATAACGGTCAAAAGGGTAGTCAGGACCGTGACGGATATTTTCTTGTAACCATCCAAAGGGGTTGTTTCCATTACTTTTTCTCCTTTCATCTATTTTATTCACCTCACCCCCCGGGGATGCGGTGATACAATTTTTTATTTTTGTGTCATTGCGAGCGAAACGAAGCAATCCTTTGATCGAAGGTACGAGGCCATGAGATTGCCACGTCGCCCTGCGGGCTCCTCGCAATGACATGGTTAAATCGGCCCTCGCAATGACATGAATAAACGATCATATCAGGACACAAAGGGCATCCGGTATACAGCGTCCGGCCTTGCGGTAATGCCCGGCCAGGTGACGGGCGCCCTGCATGATCAGCTCGGGGTCGGCGGTGACCCGCTTGCCCTCATCGCCATAACGAGACAAAAGCAAGACGGCCTTTTCCAGCAGCGGCCAGTCGACCGTATGCTCATAGCCAACCTTGCCGGCGGCTGCCCGTTTCACTTCTTTATTGTGATGGGGGAGCTGCCAGCCGGCCGGGTCTTCCTTATCCGGAACGATGGCAAAGCCCTGCCAGGGGAGGCCGTCCTTCAGGGGCGTTTCTGTTTTGACGGAATCGTTTAGCTTTTTCTTCATACGGTTCTCCTACAAACTAACAATGTCATTGCGAGCGAAGCGAAGCAATCCTTTGAGCGAAGACGTCTGGCCCGACTTGATACAATGGGATTGCCACGGCCACTTTGGCTCCTCGCAATGACGTGTTTAAATCGGCTCCTCGCAATGACACTTTTGATTTTGTTCTCGGCATAAATTACTCCTCGGGCACTAAGCCGCCCGTTTTCAATTTCTTGGGGTTGTAGCTCTTGATGCGGTCCAGCGCCGCATAGAACTGCGTAAAGGTGGCCTTGGCCCAGAAGCTATAATCCTTATTGACCGTCCGGCCTCCGGTATTGGCGGTATTGACCGAATACTCGGCCTGGGAGCTGATGGCAAAGGCCGCCGCTCCCAGGGCGATGATATGCTCGTGAGCCGCGGGGACCGTGGAGCTGGATGCGCCGATGCTATGCTTCTTCAGCCAGTAAACGTAGCAGTTGCCGGCATCCCCGTAATAGCCATCCAGGAAGGTCAAAACATCAGCCCAGACAGAGAAGCGGTGGGACTGATAGGGCTGGCCGATTACCGGATGCTCCACACGCAGGATATCGATGCGGTCTGTCAGGGTGGAGATATCCACGGTATTGTCGCTGTCGACCGTGGCCAGGGTGGACCTGACCTGCAGAGGGCAGTACTCGGAATATTCGAGCACGGCCTTGTCGACAGCGCGGTCAATCTCGGCGTCAACCCATCGGTAGTTGGCGCTGTCCTCGTCCTTGAGATCTCTGCGGACCAGAGTCCTGATTGTGGTTATCGTTGTCATTGATTTATCACCTCACCCCCCGCCCCCTCTCCTCAAGGCGAGGGGGTGTTTATTTTTTCTAAGAGGGAACAGGTTCCCTCTTCAACGCCTTTTCCCCTTGTTACCCATGCAGGGGGTAGTTACTTTTTACTAAGAGTGGTTTGTTACACCTCTTCAACGCCTTTTCCCCTTGTTACCCATGCAGGGGGTAGTTACTTTTTACTAAGAGTGGTTTGTTACACCTCTTCAACACCTTTTCCCCTTGTTACCCATGCAGGGTTTGATTTTTTCTTCACGTCATTGCGAGCATCAGCGAAGCAATCCTTTGAGCGAAGGCGCCTGGCCCGACTTGATGCAATGGGATTGCCACGGCCACTGTGTGGCCTCGCAATGACATGTGACCTGTTTTAGTCGGGGCGGCGGAGTCGGCCGCCGCCCCTTATAGCATGGAGGTCCCTAAAGGTGCACTACTCCTTTAAGGCTGGTTAATCCTGCACGCCGATGAGAGCCGCGGCCTTGACATTGCTGAACAAAGCCAGCGAGCAGTACATCTTGATGCGCGTGCGCTTGGCGTCCTTGGTCTCCATATCACCGATAGGAACGATCTGAAGGCCGCCGGGGCCGGTCAGGCCGCAAAGGCCGTCTTCACCGAAGGACACGCCGTAGATGGTGCTGCAGGTCGAGCCGGTGTAAGCGGTTTCGACCGAGCCACTGAGGGTGTGGGTATCCTTGATGAAGTCCGAGATGGAAATCGGGATACCGTTATAGAACTGCACGAACTCGCCCAGCAGACCTTTGCCGACTTCGAGATTATTGCCGGCAGCCCTGGCCAGGGCGTTGACCTTGCGGCGGGACCTGCGGCTCATCAGCAGCAGGTCGGGCTTTCCGCCCTTAACCGCATCGATGAGCTGGTCAAGCATGGTCAGGGTCAGCGTGGCACCGGTTGCGCCGGCGGCGACGAGCTGGGCACTGGCCGATGCAGTATTGATGAGCTTGACCAGGCCGTCAAACTGGTTGGGGGTGCCGGAATTGTCGCCATAGACGAGCTTATCTTCCAGCTCATGACGTATGGCCTTGGCGGTCAGCTCGATGATGGCGCTTTCCACGTCCATGATGTTGGAACGGGTCTGCCTGATGTAGTTGTCCACATCGGCATTCTGGCCCAGGATGGCGAGGGTGGCCGTCTTCTGCGTGAAGGTGACGGCGGGGCTGGTGGTCCAGTCGTCATTGACGGCATGCCACTCGGCGGACGGAAGGGTAAGCTCACGGTTATAGGTGAGCGCATTGCCCACGATCTCCACCCAGGGCATGAGCTGGAGGAGAGGGCAATCCTTGATAATGGTCTCGATGACGCCCTGGTACATGACGTCATTTGAAAGCTTGGCTGCTTCGGCTAAAGTAGTTCCCATTTTTTCTCCTTTATCACCCATCCCCTGGCCCCTTCCCTCGAGGGAAGGGGAAACGTTTTCTCTAAGAGGGAACAAGTTCCCTCTTCAACGCCTTTTCCCTTGTTGCATAGAGGGTATGATTTTTTCTAAGAGGGATTTATTTTCCCCGCACGTCATTGCGAGCCCCAATTGCATCGGGGCGAAGCAATCCTTTGATCGAAGGTACTAGGCTATGAGATTGCCACGTCGCCCTGCGGGCTCCTCGCAATGACATGGTTAAATCTGCTCCTCGCAATGACGTGTTTAAATCGGCTCCTCTCAAGTACATACAAGATTGGGGATGAAGTGATCCTTCATTTATTTATTTTGTTTTTTGATGCCTTCGGCTATTTTCTCCCTGGGGGAATATCCCGACACGTCGGGACCAGACCTTTCGGGAGCGCCGGCGGGGATGGACAGGTTTTTCAAGTCTTCCTCTATCTTCGACCGGACCTTGCCGACAAAATCGGCTGCCCTGGTCAAAGCGGTGTCAATCTCGGCGATGGTAGCGCCGGTTATCAGCTCCTCGGTGAAGAGGGGGTTGGAGCCAACGGCCAGCTTGCGATAGGACTTGACCGCCTCGTCAAAGCTGGTTTTCAGCGTTGAGTAATCGGCCGCCCGGGCGTCCAGCGTTTTCTTCGCTTCGCTTAAGGCTGCCTCTTTCTCGACGACCGCAGCTTCAAGGGCTATGATGCGCTCTTGCGCCTCGGAAGATTGACCCGTCGTTTCGCCTGGTTCATTGCCATGAGATTGCTTCGCTTCGCTGGCAATGACGGCGTTATCAGGCACTTGCTTTCCGTCCGCCTTGTATTCGGTTTTTTCCTCTGCCATTGTTCCTCCTTATCGTCAAACCACAACCTGCATATCAGCGGCGGTATTTCTCACTCTCGAACCGCCCTGTGCAGACTGTGCTTTAAACTCATTGTTCTGCACTAAGATGCGCTGGCGCTCCTCCATCCATTTCTCGAACTCCAGCTCGGGGTCACGCACTCCCAGGTTATCCATGGCAGTGCGGCGAGAATGGACGCCCGACTGAACAAGTAGCTGCTCATTCTGGGCTTCCCTGGCACGGTCCTGCGGCAGCACGGGGCCCCAGATAACCTTCTGGGCCACGGCCGTTAAGTCCTGACGCATGAACTTGGCCCAGAGCTGCAAGATCATCTCGTTGCGCCGCTTATAAACATTGTTCCTGACCAGGCGCTTGCGGTTGACCTTCTGCAGCAGGGATTGAAGCTCAACCTCTAGGGCCACGCCCGACAGCTCATGCTGCATGCCACCGAAAGCCGCCCTGGGAGCTTCGGATAAATCGTGCATGGTCTGATAGACCAGGTTGATATAGTCGATGTGCAGGCGGATGCCGCCGCCCTGCAGCAGGTCCAGCAGATAGGCTTTGGTATCGTTGGGAAGGTTCCAGACAGCGCCGGGCCTGACCTGAATATCCTCGGAACTTTCCACGCCTTCGAGGACGGCAATCGGGTTGCCGGAAACTTCCAGGATGCGGGAGAGTTGGGATAGGGCACGGTTAAGCTCCTTCTGCGGCTCCTGCAGCGGCGGGATATCGGAGATGCCCCAGAACTGCTTGGGCTGGCGCAGGTTGGGGAAGATGACAAAGGGTATGAAACCGTAGGGATTGGGCTTGCGGTCGATAACATCATTATCCAGGTAAAGCAGGAAATCCTTGACCGTCCATAATTCCGTTAGATAAGCCGTCTTCTTGGAGATGGCCTTCTTATAGAGCATTAAAATCTCATCCTGGGAAAGCTGGTAGCGGCAGGCCACCTGGTATACCCGGGTGAGGTCGTCACCGGTCCACCATGCATAGAGGCCGTTGACGTCGGGAGCTGTGATGCGGATACGCTTTTCAACGGCGTCCCAGGTGACCTTATAGCAACCATCCCCCAGGATAGCGGCATCGATTTCGGTGGCATAGTCCAGCTCAACGCAGTTATTCTGGTCCAGCACCTGATAGACCAGGGCTTCGGCCTGAATGGCCATATCGCTTGATTTTATATTGCCCGGAGATTGCTTTCCCGATTTCATCGGGGCTCCGCTTCTGGCAATGACAGGGCCAGGGGCCATGACGGGGGTGTTCAGCGGCTCGAAGGAATAATTAAGGCCGTTCATCAGGTAGCTGGTAATCTTATCGACGGCGATCTTGGAGTAGTTGAAGACGAGCTGGCGGCTCTTGCTGGTCTTGGGCCACTGGCTGCCGCCGTAAAAATCGAGGTTGGACTTATAGCCGCTGAGGCGGTCCTTATCGAGCTGTGACAGTTTAGATATATCGAAATCCGCCATCTTATACCTTATTAATACTCCCTAATATTTGAATAACAATTACCCGCTAGGATTTAAGCGAAATGTGTGGCCGGGATAATTCTTTTTGCATCTCCATGCCGCTGCCGCCCTGCTCCAGCGCCCTCTGGACAGTACGAGTGCTAACTCCGAAGGCAGCCGCTATCTCCCGACATGTGATTCCGCGGGCACGCATTCCTTTAATTTGGCCGGCGCGGTCGGCGATCCGCCTCTTTTGCCGACGGCGCGGCTCCTCCTCGATGCACCTCTGCAGCGGACATTCCAGACAGGCCGGGTGCAGGTCGCAACCCCCATCCTTCCAGTTCACATATTCCTGCAGCAAAACCGTCCCATCCGACATGATGCATAATATTAGTACATTTGTACTAATGCAGCAATAATATTATGTCGTTTTCGTATCTGGAAGCTTGACAAAGGCAATCGAAAAGAATATAAATTTTGCTATGAGGATATGTATATATCTGTGTGGTATATTTGCGCTTTTTATTGCGCTTCCTGCGCTCGTACCTGCGGTGCCCGTTGAGGCCCAGGGCTGTGCGGGCGGCAAATGCGGCATAACGACGACCCTTTCGCCCAGCACGGGCCCGACCGGCAGCCAGGTCAACCTGAGCATCCAGAGCGGCGCCTACCCGCTGGACGGCAAGTACGAGGTCTGGTTCAGCAAATCGCCCACCATGGCCGACGACCCCACTGCCGTGAAGTGCGCCGAGGGCTGGAACCAGAGGCTGCAGCAATCGGTCAGCATCAATCTCAGCGTCCCCGAGGGCAGCAACGGCACCAACTACTTCCACTTCATCAAGGCCGGGCGTGCCGAGCAGATGATCAACTTCTCCTTTACGGTAACCCCTGCTCTCATGCTGAAGAACGACCACATCAGCTCCGGCTCCAGCGCCAGCCTGACCGGCACCGGCTTCTCATCCGCCGATGATGTGACCCTGTACATCGACGGCGTTGCCAGCAGCGTTACCGCCTCCACCAGCAGTGAAGGCAGCTTTGATATCAACCTGCCCATACCCACTCTGGGGGCCGGCACGCATGTCATCAAGGCCACGGCCAAAAAGCTGTTTAACCAGGACGCCTCGGTGCGTTTTAAGATCGCCTCTTTCATTAAGATCGAGCCCAGCATGCCCAGGGTCGGCGATACAGCCACCATAACCGGCGACGGCTTCGCCGCCCTTAGCGACGTCTCCATTAAATATGACGATAAAGTGGTCGCCAACTCCCCGACCAGCGACAAGGCCGGCCACTTCATTTACAATTTCTCCGTACCCGAAACCTCCGCCGCCAAGCACTCCGTCACGGCCACCGACGCCACCGGCAACGTGGCCACCTGGGAGCTTCCGGTGGAGAGCAGTCCGCCAACCACACCCACACCCGTCTCACCCACCTCCGACCGATTCGGAGTCATGGGCAGCCAGCCGGTGACCTTCACCTGGATGTCGGCCAAGGATGAGAGCGGCGGCCAGGTCAGCTATAACCTGGAAGTAGCCGACAACCTGAACTTCTTCCCGCTGATGCCAGGCATGCGCAGGACCAATATCAACGACACGCAGGTTACCATGACCCTCGATCCGGGCACCTACTACTGGCACATACAGGCCGTGGACCCTTCAGGCAATAAGAGCAAATGGGCACTTTCACCCTATGCCTTCCAAGTGGGCCTCATCAACATGTGGCTGGTAGTTGGGGCGAGCATGGTGCTGCTGGTCATTTTCATACTGCTGCTGAGGGCCTTCATACAGCGCATCAGGGGATACTACTACTAAGGTATAGATCACCCTCACCCTGCCCTCTCCCTCGAGGGAGAGGGGATTCTATTTATTAGAGGGGCTAAAGCCCCTCTTCGACGCCCCTTACCCGGACAGCCTTACCGTTTAGAATACATATCCCGCGTCGCTGGAAACAGGGGAACAGGTTCCCTCTTCGACGCCTTCCTTTTTCTGTAGAGGCGATAGGCTCCTCTTTGCCGCCCTTACCCGGACAGCCTTGCCGTTTAGAATGCATGACCCGCGTCGCTGGGAAAAGGGGAACAGGTTCCCTCTTCGACGCCTTCCTTTTTTCATAACGGGGTGGCTCCATTCAAAGCCTATTTTTCTCCAGAGGGTTATCCTCACCCTGCCCTCTCCCTCGAGGGAGAGGGAATTCTATTTATAAAAGGGGCTAAAGCCCCTCTTCAACGCCCCTTACCCGGACGGCCTTACCGTGTAGAATACATGTCCCGCGTCGCTGGAAAAGGGGAACAAAGTGACGAAGCAATCTCAGGGAATTAGGCGTGGCAATCACCTTCGTTCAAAGGATTGCTTCGCTTCGCTCGCAATGACGTGGGATGGGGCAATCACCTTCGTTTAAAGGATTGCTTCGCTTCGCTCGCAATGACATGGTAATTTCAAGTTCAAATGTTTAAATTTTGGGGGTTGGTTTTATTTAGTATTTTGTATTTAGAGTTTAGAGTTTCCCGATCGTGTTTTTGTAAAAAAAACACGATCGGGTTGTGCTCTTGACAGGGTATGTTATACTTGTATCCAAGGCAAGTTATACTCATTTATATCTTGTCTCTTGTGCATTGGGAATAAATATACAAGGAGGTGATGCGCATGAGCGATGCCAGGGCAGTCTGTAAGAACTGCCAAGGCAAATTATTCACAGCCCTGGTCCCGGGGCATACCGTCTATACCTGGGGGGCAGCCGAAGCCGTGCGGGCTCTAAATAGCAGGGCAGGATAACACCCGTTACCACCGGTAGATAAGTTATCCGTAGAAAAACTCCCGTGCAAGGAGGTCGAACGTTTTTGCCGGGGGTTCCCGATAGATTAGATCCGGGTCCGGAAACGGATCCTGAAAAGGGTTTTCGGGTTTGAATAATTCAGGAGGAATAATGAAAACTAGGTTTCCAAGAATACTTGGAGTTTTCGCAGCTATATTCATGGTGGCCTCCTTCGTAATCCCGGCCAGCATCGTTGCACCCGCAGCGGTCAGTGCAGACCCGGGCATTATGAGATGGGACACCGTCCTTACCCCGAACTCGATGCCGCTGAAAAACGACATCGATAACAACCAGATAGTATCCTACGCTATTCCCATTCCCGCCCCCTCGGGCGATATCGGCCCAGGCTTAGGAGCCAAAGCAAGGGGCAGCGAAATCGAGAGCATGGCTGTCGGCAACGACGGCATGACCCTGGCATGGATAGTCAGGGACTACGGCTATGCATTGACAGCCTTCACCCCCGGCTATCTAAACGTACTCGACTGGAGCAATACCTCGGGTATCGCTTCACCGGGCACCAAAGAGCTGGGCCTTATCCGTGCTCCGGGCTTCATCCTGGTCTCCACCATCGGCGACCCTCAGGTTGATCCCAAGCTGAACGGCGTGCCCGGCAACTGCTACCAGGTAGTCATGGCACCCGACGATCCCAAGTTCATCGCAGTCACCTGCGACGGCACCACCAACGGCATGACCACCGCACTACACGGCGCCGGCAACGGCGTGAACAGCGGCCCCAAGAGGATTTACGTATCCTCCGACTCGGGCAACACCTGGGACCAGGCCTTTGACGGCATCGCACTAGGCGCAACCGAGTACATCCGCAACCTCGATATCTCGATCGATTACGGCGGCAAGCGCGACATCGGCTTCGTCACCGTTACCGGCACAGGCGCCGGCAGATGGTTTGTCAGGGCTTCCAGCGGCTTCAACAACTGGATCGACCAGGCAGCCCTTCCGTCGATCGCCATACCGTCCGGCTNNCCGGCCTGACCACCGCCGGCGCAGTTGATGCAAGCGCCAAAGACTACTACGCGCTGAAATTCTCGCCGACCTATAACGGCGACTCCTCGGTAGCCATCGTTTTTGCCACCATGACGGGCGGCACCTATTACAACGTGGCACAGCGCGACCTCAGCCAGAACTACACCATCGGCTGGGCTTTCGGCACCTCAATCAACGTCCGGAATACCGCCATGACCGGCGACTCTCCGCACGTTGCACAACTTAACAATGTGGGCCTGCAGCTCCCGTCGGACTTCTCAGGCCAGTCGTCCTCACTGCGCAGGGCTTACATCAGCCTTGACGCTTATGGAAACAAACCCACATACCAGGATGGTATCTATCGTATTGACGATACCACCGTCTATGTACTGATGGACAACACCCAGAACCCCAACAAGTCCATGTACAGCATCGCATACTTCGGCACTTATGCCTCCGGCAAACTGCTGGCAGGCGAGCGCATGGGATTCCCCTGCACGGCGACCGTGCCCACCTGGTTCACGGATTCNNCTTAAAGCCACCACCGGCGCAGCCGGCCTGGCAGCCAACTGCGTAGTTGGCAACAACACCGGCGTTGGCGCAGCCCTGGTTGGCTGGAACGCTGACGGCTCCTTGGGCCTGGTCTCCACCGGCTCACTGGCCGCAACCAATGCCCTCACCGCAACTCCTGCAACCGCAGCTTCCCTGCTGGCAGGCGGCCAGGCTAACTCCTTCACCGCTGCCGGCGCACCTTCCGGTGCAGTCGTCAACTTTGTAGTTGAGGCTTCAGGCGGCTGGTGGGTCCCCTTGGTATTCGGCTTCGTCGTACCTAACGACGAATCAGCCTTTGCAATCAGCCGCAACAACGGCGAGACCTGGAACCAGCTCTCACTNNACCATCGACTGGTTCAACGATGTAGCCGTTGCTCCTGACTGCACCACCATTTACCTGGCTTCCGTCAACGGAAACAGGGGCGTAACCGGGTTCATCGGTTGTAACGAGTTCGACTCAGTATGGCGCACCACCATCAATCCCAACGTTGCTGCACCGCTCGCTGCGGTACCGCCGCTGGGCACCTACTGGGA